>JAINCQ010000011.1:0-39583 GCA_036574205.1 Elusimicrobiota bacterium
TTCTCCCCATATTCCTCATAAAACCTTATTATCTTTATCCTCTTCTTTGCTACCTCGCTTTCGCTTAAGTTCTTAAGGCTATATAGCATATTATATGCCCTCCTATAGCCTTTTATTCTACGAAATATAAAGAAATTTTGCATAACAAAAACATCAACCCTTAATGTCGCATATGTATCGTAACTTTTCCAATTATAAAATCTAAAACTAATATTAATCGAATTATCAATGGATTTCATAATAAAAAGACAATTCTTATTTTCAGTTATTTATTTTTAAAAATGGATTTAATAGACAAAGATTTAAAATTTAAAATTGACATAACTTTTTTGTTTTTTATAGAATGGTAATAAGTCAATCTCGTTTTCTTATTTTAGGAGGATGGAATATGAAAATTGGAATACCACGTGAAATAGCGGAAGGTGAACAAAGAGTGGCAGCCGCTCCTGAAACTGTGAAAGAGCTAATAAAATCAGGAATAGAATTTATTGTTGAATCAAAAGCTGGAGTAAAAGCAAATTTTTCTGATGATGAGTATAAAAATGCTGGAGCAGAAATAGCATCTGACGCAAAAACTGTATGGACTAATTCGGATATTATCATAAAAGTTCAACCGCCAATGATTAATCCAGAACTTGGGATTAATGAAATAGATATGTTTAAAAAAGGCGGGGTTCTTATTTCCTTTATATACCCTGCTCGTAACAAAGAACTTTTAAATAAATTTGCCCAAAGCAAAGCCACAGTTATTGCTATGGATATGGTGCCAAGGATATCCAGAGCTCAAAAAATGGATGCTCTAAGCTCAATGGCGAATGTGGCAGGATATAGAGCGGTGATAGAAGCGGCAAATATATTTGGAAGATTTTTTACTGGACAGATAACAGCCGCTGGCAAAATTCCGCCGGCAAAAGTTCTGGTCATAGGCGCAGGCGTTGCCGGACTTGCAGCAATAGGCGTAGCTAAAGGTCTTGGCGCAATTGTAAGAGCTTTTGACACAAGGCCTGAGGTAAAGGATCAGGTTAAAAGCATGGGCGCAGAGTTTCTGGAAGTGGATATAAAGGAAGATGGTACCGGGGTTGGTGGTTACGCTAAAGTGATGAGTCCTGAGTTTATAAAAGCCGAAATGGAATTATTCAAAAAGCAGGCTGCTGAGGTTGATATAATAATAACCACAGCCCTTGTTCCCGGAACGAAAGCGCCAATCCTTCTGACCAAAGAGCATGTTTATGCAATGAAGCCGGGTTCTGTAATAGTGGATATGGCTGCTGAACAGGGTGGGAACTGTGAATTAACACAACCTAAAAAAATAACGGAGATAAATGGTGTTAAAATAATAGGATATACCGATCTTCCTTCAAGAATGCCAAATTTAGCATCGAGCCTTTATAGCGCCAACATATCTCACCTTTTAAAACATATGCAAATAGAAAAAGGAATTAATATAAATATGGAAGACGAGATAATCAGGGGCGCGCTTGTAACTCATAATGGAGAAATAACATATCCTCCTCCAAAGCCAAAAACAGATCCTTCAGCTGTGGTAAAAGCTCAGATAAAACCTGTTGAAAAGCCAAAAGAAGAACCTATAAGCAAAACAAAAAAAACTGGTATTTTGCGTAATACTATATTAGCTATAATCTCATTAGCGCTACTTTTAATTATAGGTCTTATGGCTCCAAAAGAATTTTTGCCACATTTCACTGTCTTTGTTCTGGCTGTATTTGTTGGATATATGGTTATATGGAATGTAACTCCTTCTCTACATACCCCGCTTATGAGTGTTACCAATGCTATAAGCGGAATAATAATAATAGGAGCAATGCTTCAAATATCAGCTAACGACTGGACATCATGGGTGGCGGCGGGGGCAGCGCTTCTTGCTTCAATAAACATATTTGGCGGATTTCTGGTAACACAGAGAATGCTTAAAATGTTTAAGAAATAAAAAAATTAAAAGGAGAAAGTATGGAAAATATTATCGCGCAAAATGGAATGCTTACAGTATCATATATTGCGGCAAGCGTTCTTTTTATTTTAAGCCTTGGAGGACTTTCCCATCCTGAAACGGCTAGAAGAGGAAACATCTTCGGGATGATAGGAATGGCGATAGCAATTATCGCAACGCTTTTCCATCCAAAAATGACAACAGGCGGATATGCCCCGTTTTTCTCAATGATTATAATAGGCGCTATCATAGGTTCAATAGTGGCATCAAAAATAGCAATGACGGCAATGCCGCAACTTGTAGCAGGATTTCATAGTTTTGTAGGTCTTGCGGCAGTCCTTGTTGGGATAAACAGCTATATAGAAAGCGCCCATCTTGTTGGAGCGACAAGAACAATACATGAAACAGAGGTTTTTCTTGGAGTTTTTATAGGCGCTATAACTTTTACCGGCTCTGTTGTAGCTTTTGGAAAATTACAGGGAATTATAACCTCTAAACCCCTTCTTCTTCCAGCCAGACACATAATTAATTTGATAATGGTTATTATAACCATATACTGCGGGTGGATTTTCTTCGGGGTAGATGATATAATGGGTAAAGGGATGCCAGCGCTTCTGTTTATGACATTAATAGCTTTTATTTTAGGATGGCATCTTGTTATGGCTATAGGCGGAGCCGATATGCCAGTAGTAATATCAATGCTTAACAGCTACTCTGGCTGGGCAGCTTCAGCCACCGGTTTTTTGCTTGAAAACGATTTATTAATAATAACCGGCGCTTTAGTTGGTTCAAGCGGCGCAATACTTAGTTATATCATGTGCAGGGGAATGAACAGATCTCTTATAAATGTAATATTTGGAGGTTTTGGAACAAGAGAAGGCAAATCATCGTCAGCAGTTTCTCAAGGCGGAAACGTTGTTTCAGTTTCAGCGGAAGAAGTTGCGAAAATGCTTCTTGATTCAAAAAATGTGATAATCGTGCCGGGATATGGAATGGCTGTAGCTCATGCCCAGCACGCTATTTACGGAATAACCGATAAACTAAGATCAAGGGGAGTCAATGTAAGATTTGCGATACACCCTGTTGCTGGAAGAATGCCGGGGCATATGAATGTTCTGCTTGCGGAAGCAAATGTGCCCTATGATATAGTTTTTGAAATGGAAGAAATAAACAATGATTTTCCAGAAACAGACGTTGTCTTAATAATAGGCGCAAATGATATAGTAAATCCTCAAGCGCTTGAAGATCCTTCAAGCCCGATATATGGTATGCCTGTTCTTGAGGTATGGAAAGCAAAAACTGCAGTTATGATGAAACGCAGTATGGCAGCTGGATATGCCGGAGTGGACAATCCTTTGTTTTATAAAGAAAATACACGAATGCTATTTGGAGATGCAAAAAAAACAGCAGAAGCGATACTTTCAAACCTTTAAAAATGAATTGATAACTATAAACTTATTTTGCCAAGAACTACTTTTTTGCTTGCACCGGTTACAAGTATGCAGTTTGAGGGAATTTTTAAAAATCTTGCCGCCCCAAGCAAAGCAAAAGCTGCTGCTTCTTTTGATAAAGGATGAATACCATATTTATCGATGCTTTCAATCTCAATTCCTTTGACAAGATCTTTAATATTTTCAAAAAGAGTTTTATTATAAACTCCCCCACCACTTATTATAAGCTTTCTTATTTTCTCATTTATAAAATTCTCAATAGAGTAAGATATTGATTTTGCTGTAAAGTAATTAAGTGTAGCAAGAATATCTTCTATTCTTTCTTTCTTAAAATTAAAATTTTTAAGGACAAACTCTTTTCCAAACTCTTCCCTATCAAGAGACTTAGGCGGTCTTAAATAAAAAAATTTATTCTTCATAAATCCTTCAATCTTTTTAAAATCAACTCTGCCCTTAGCTGCAATTTCACCATTTTTATCGTATCTTTTTTTGCCATCTGTATATAATGAAATGGCCCAATCCATTAAACTATTGCCGGGACCGGTATCAAAGCCATATGTTTTTATGTCTTTTCCAACAACAGATATATTGCTTATTCCTCCAATATTTAAAAGCCCGACTCCAAAAGGGCTTTTCCCAAATAAAAACTCATCAAAAAAAGGAACAAGCGGGGCTCCTTCTCCACCAAAAATTATATCTCCAACTCTAAAATCATAAACAACAGGTATATTTAACTTTCTTGATAAAAACTCAACTTCGCCTATTTGAAATGTTTGCTTTTTGGCGGAAGAATGGTAAACTGTCTGTCCATGACTTGCTATTAAATCAATATTTGAAGATTTGATATTAAACTCTTTCAAAAATCTTTTCAGCATATCAAGCCATAAACTTCCAAGCTTATAATGTAAATCAACTACCTCACTTAATGTTAGATTCCTTGCATTTATTATTTGTTCAGTAAGTTTTTTTTCATAATTATATGTTTTATAACACATAACATCAAGTTTTCTTTTATTAAAATTTATTTTGCAATAGGCAAGGCTAAGACCATCTGCGCTGGTTCCAGACATAACTCCTATTGCTTTTATCTCATCTGTTTTCATAAAGCCCCCTGAGATACATAACCTCAACCATAAAATAGCAGATATTCAAAGCGTTTCTAATGCAAGAATATACAAGCATATGAATGTTTTTGATAAAATTAAAACCTTTATTATTCAATCTATAAAAAAAGAATATCTCTGAGATTTCAACCTTCATTTTCTTCATAATGGAGAAGGAAAACAAAATATAAAATTTCATAAATCTAAATCCTTTTTTTTCAAAAAACATATAAATATCCTTCAATCTTATGAGATCGTTTATTAGATTGACAAAAACATTAAAAATATAAAGATGAAAAAACATTTTAAAGTTTTTCAAAAAACTGAGTCTATCAAACCTCAATATTGAAAAATCAAAAGATAAAATAAAGAAAAAAATAAATGGAAAAATCCAGAATCTCAAGCCCCCGCTGAACCTTAAAGATTTTCGAGAAACAGAAAAAACTATTATAATTATTAGAAAAAGAGACAGGAAAGAAACATATAGATTAAGGTTTAAAGATGAAAGCAAAAAAAGAAACAATAAACCGAAACTAATGAATCTCATTTTTAAGCCATCCTATTAATTTTATTGAAACAAATGAAGAAAAAAATCCTATTAAAAAATGAGCAAACAGCCAGATTAAAAAAACATAAATATAAATTTCCTTTGAAAAGCCAAAAATTTTTGATATATTAGCCATAGCGTTTAAATAAACCTCAAAAATTCCCCCTCCATACATAATCCAGGTTGTTATAAAAAAATGAGGAACTCCCTCCAGAACGCAAAGCAATGAAGAAAAAATTATTGAAAACTTATTAAAATTAAAAACTCCAAAAATGACTTCTATTATAACCGCCTCAATAAATATTCCAACAATAGGTCCAAGCTTAAACCCCCCATAAGATAAAAGTTTTATCGAAATAGCCACAATAGCGGCATAAAGATTAACCCCTTTATAATTTACATAAGATCTTAAAACACACATAAACACGCAACCAAAACCCGACATAAAAGCGCCTCTTAAGGGAAGATTCAATATATGCAGATAACTTCCTATAAGCATCTCAAAAACTCCCCATAAAACTCCAAAAACTCCAGAAAAAACAAAAAATTTTACTTTATCTATATCATTTTTCATAATTCTATTATATCACAATCAACTAAATCCAGAATATCTTTTCTATGTGTAAAAAAAATAACACTTCCACCTTCTTCTATATAATCTTTTAAAATTTCAAAAATAGCTTTTTCACTTTCATAATCAAAACTTATAAAAGGTTCATCTACCAAAATTATTTTCTTGTTTTTTAAAATTGCATATGCAATTAAAAATTTTTGTTTTTCTCCATAACTTAAATGAGATATAAAATAGTCCTTTTTTTCTAAAAGACAAAGTTTTTTTAAAATACTGTTGGCTTTTTCACAAAAATTTTCAAATATATTGGATATTCTCCTTGAAATTATCTGAGTGTCGGGGTTGGCAAAGACAGGATAAACATTTTCTAATAGGAATCTAGAATCCGCATGTTTTTCTTCAATATAAAGATACCCTTTAAAATCCCTGACGATCCCTGAAAGTATTTTAGCAAGTGTTGTTTTTCCGCTTCCGTTAATGCCATATACCACCTTCATATCAAATTTCTTAATTTCAAAATCAACTTTGTTTTTTATAAAATTATGGGTCAAAGAACTTATTTTTAAAATGATATCCTTTCTGTCGTGATTGGCAGAAATTAATTTTTTTCTTTGATATGTGATTTTTGGAATTTTCTCTATTTTGCCGCCAGATATATTGAAAAAACCGTCTACAATATCAGATATCTCCAAAAATCTATGTCCAAAAAGTAAGATTACATTTTCTTTTTTTAGTTCAGATATTAAATCTCTGAAATAAGCTATATTTAACTCGTCCAGAAAAGCAATCGGTTCATCCATAATTATTAAATTATCCCTATCTTTAAAACTTAAAGAAACAGCAATTGAGTATATCTGCTTTTGCCCATAAGAAAGAAAATCGCTTCTAATATCCTTAATTTTTTCAAGATTCCATCTCTTAAAAAATTCGAGAGGATCCTTAAAAATAAAATCTTTATTGAGTGAAAGAAATGAAATCTCATCCACCAGAGTCTCATAAAAAAGACTGGCATCATTATTTTGTAAAACAACATAAGGCTTAAAATTTTCTTTCCCATTTAGAGAAATCCTTCCTTCTATCTTACCCTGATACAAAAGCTCAGCCATTCTGGTAATAATCCTTACAAGAGTGGTTTTTCCACTTCCATTAGGTCCGGTTATAACATATAAACCCTTTTCCAAAGAGAGATTTAAGTCTTTAAATATAAAATCTTTTTTATTATACGAAAAACTTAAATTTTTTATTTCAAGCATATATTATTTAACGAATTAATCACTTTATAGTTTTTAATCTTAAAAAACTCAATAAAACTTTCAACCAGAAAATCTCTAACTACAAAAATGCTTTTTTTGTCTTTTTTAATTAAATATTTAATTGTCTTATAAAATCCTTTTTTTGAAAGTTCTAACAGACCCGCTTCATCAATTATATAAAACTCAAAATTATATTTTTTAATAATATAAAACGCAAAATCAAAAACCTTCTGATAATAATAAATTTTTTTATTCTCCACCTCAACAATTTTATTAATTTTCTTGCCGTTAAAATATAAATCATAAATCCTCTTATTGTTTTTAAATCTCTTTACAGATAAAAAAGAACATACATTATATCTATTAATTATTTTTTTTTCTAAATCAAAAAGCTTAGTTGTTTTTCCAGTATTAATTTTAGAGGAGTAGATATAAAACATATAACTATGGAATTTGTATGCGATAATCAATTAACTTATTTTCAGAATAATAAAAGGAGGCATAAAAGAACTTTTTTTCAAAAACATATTTTAAAAACAGATAATCTCCTTCCCATAAATTAAGTTCACTTATTTTATCAATATCAATCCATTCTAAAATTCCTTCTTTTGAATCTATCAAATTTCCATGAAAGCTTTCAACTAAAAAAACAAAAACGAGCCAGTTATTTTTACCATCAAAATCAGGGAAATTTATAATCCCCGACAACAATGGATCTTTTATCTCAATCCCGGCTTCTTCTCTAACCTCCCTTGCCACGCATTCATATGGTGTTTCCCCTTTTTCCATTTTTCCACCAAGCCCATTATATTTGCCACGATGCATATCATTTTCTTTTTTTATTCTATGGAGCATTAAAACCTTTCCATCTTTCACCACATAACATAAAGTTGCAAGGATGTTATTAGAATAGGAGTTATTCATATTTTTTCAAATAACTGGATTATATGTTTTGGCATAATAAGCATTACCAGCTATATTAATTTTGAGATCTTAATATTTCTCATATAGATATTTTATCAAAATAATTTATTTAGTATAATTTTTAAAGGAGGAAAGATGGGATTTAGCAAAATTTATGAATTTAAGGGCGCAGATGACGGCATTTTATCAATAACAAGAAAAGATAATTCTTTATATATCGCGGGAGAAGATAACATAATAAGAATTTTTAGTTTATTTAATTACAAAGAAATAAAAGCAATTAAAGCTCATTCCAGAGATATTTTATCTTTAAAACTTTCAAAGGATAACAAATATCTTTTTTCTTCATCAAGGGATGGAATAATAAAACAGTGGGATTTAGATCTAAACTTAATAAAAGAATATCCCCCGCACAACTCAGATGTAAACATAATTGATTTTATCGATGAAAACACTTTTATATCAGCGTCTGATGATGCTACCATAAGAATATGGAAAACAGGGAAAGACTCCTATAAAGAAATAAAACCTAATATTGGAGATATAAATGGAATAAAGGTGACAAACAACTACATATTTGCAGGTGGTTCAAAACTGATAATATATTCAAAAGATTTTAAAGAAATAAAATCAGATGACAATTATATATATGGAATAAACCTTATAAAACAAAATGGAAATGATATATTTATCTCAACACATATGGAGAAATACCTTGAAATATGGAGTGAAGAAACTCTTGAAAAGAAAAAAAGGATAAAGATGACAAGCTGGATAAATGACATTCTATTCTTTAAAGATAAAATTATAATAGCAAATTCAAATATAATATCAATATATGATAAAGATTTTAATCTTATTGAACAAAATGATTTTCTCTCAGATGAGGTATATGCTCTTGAATCTTATGAAAATAAGATTATAACAGCATCAAATGATTCTTATATAAGAATCTGGGAAATAAAATAATCATGAGTATAAAGTTTTAGTATCTTTATCAAAGTAAGAAAAAGATCCTATTTGATATACTTTTTAATTTCGTTTATAAATTCTATGGCAATCACACTCCATTTATAATATTCATAATCAAATTGTGGATTTAAAAATTTTTTATTATAAATTTCTTTCAGTTTATTTGCCGCATCATCAATATAAGGGTATGCTATATATTGAGTTTTATCTGTTTTTTCATATTCATCATTTTTAGTCTTATCAAGATAATATTTGACAAAAAATGAATTTTTATCATTCAAAAAGTCAGACTGCCCCCCATAATTTAAAGCTACATTCCAGAGTCCGCAAGCAATGGCCTCTAAAGGACATAAACCAAAAGATTCAGCTTTTGAAAGTGAAAAATAAACATCATTTTCCCTATATAACTCTCCCATATCCCTTTCATCTAAAACCTTATCTATAATAACAAGTCTTTTCCCAATCTTTATTTTATAATCTTCAATTATTTTAAGAACATCATCTTCAAAAATTTTTGGAGCTTTATTTAGATAAGAAAGTTTCACCGTAAGCGTTGCATCATAAGGCAGTGATGCTTTATAAAAGCTTTCAAGGGCAAACAATAGCCCCTCCCTTTTATGAGGTGAAGATATTGTTAAAAAGTTTTTTATTTTTCCAGATTCTTTTTTTCGAGGATAATAATAATTCGGGTTAAAACCATATCTTAAAATTCTCACTTTTTCCTTAATAACCCCGGATCTAATAAAAATATTATATGTAAATTTAGAAGGGACAAAAACAAGATCAAGATGTTTATTTATATTATCAACCCATAACTGAGGAAGCTCGCTAAACTCATATACCAAAAAACCAACCTTTAACCTTGAATCTGGCAAAAGAAAATAATTTTTAGGATGCTCAAAAGTAAAAACAACCTCAAGATTTTTCTCATTATAATGAGAAGGGATTTCTTTTAATAACTTAAAATTTTTATCATATAAAAAACCTTTTCTTTCTATAACCCCCACATCAACCCCTATATCCATTAAAGCATATAAAATTTCTCTTGCAACCTTTGCCCAGCTTGAAATGCTTTTTAATACCCCAAAATATGTTATCTTAATATTATATGACATACCTTCCAAAAAGAGTTATAATTGAAACGGAATATACCTGCAACCTAAAATGTAAAACATGCATACTCTGGCAAGATAATTATAGAAAAATTAGAAGCCAAACCAAAACTTTAAAAATAGAAGAACTTAAATATATACATCAAAAACTTAAAGAAAATGAAGTGGAAAGAATAACCTATATTGGTGGAGAGCCATTTTTAAAAAGCTACATAATCAAGGCTTTTGAAGACGCAAAAGAAAAGAAACTTAAAACCTCAGTTGTAACCAATGCAACTCTTTTAAATGAAAATATAATTAATAAAATCTTAAAAGAGGAACTTCTTGAAACAATAATTTTCTCGATAGATGGAGACAGAGAAACTCATAATCAAATAAGAGGAGATACTACTTTTCAAAAAGCTTACAACAATGCCTTAATCTTAAGCAGGTTAAAAAGAAAACTAAAAAAACGATTTCCAAAATTTTTTATATATACAACCATATCTAAATTAAACTATAGAAATATTGAAACAGCTATAAAAGAACTTATAAAACTAAACCCAAATAAAATAAGGCTTCAACTTATAAGTTCAATAGATGAAAAAATAATAAATATTACAAATCAGGTTTTAGGCTTTAAAGCGATAAAAACACACTCTTACATAAATGAATTATTTTTAGATGACTCAGAACTCAAATGGCTTAAAAATAGCATTAAAACACTGCCAGAGTCAGGACCCAAAATAGAAATAGAAAAATTACTAATCGCAAAAAATGAAAGATGCCAGTTTATAGAAAAAGAATTTATAATAACCCCAGATGGCAGGATTTTAATATGTCCAATGTTAAATGAGTTTTATATAGGTAATATATATCAAGAAAGTTTAACTGATATTTTTACAAAAAATATTGATAAAATAGAGACTATTAAAAATCTTGCTAATTCAAAAAAACTTCCAGTATGTTATCAATGCTGCGTTGAAAAAATATCATTCGATTCAACTCCTTCCAACTTTTCTTAAAATAAGACTAAAAACCTGATCTTATCACCAAACCTATATTTACTATAAATACAACGAACAAACCGGACTGAGTGCCCCTGTCAGTTTGGTTATTTTTCAGCTGAGACAAAAAGGTCTGAGAAAAATAATTGTTTTACTGGAACAAATCTATATATTTTGTTCAAGATCTTTATATATCTGTCTTCTTTTAGAAAATAATAGACATAATGAGGATTTTTCCAGAATTCTATTTCTATTTTATTAAAACCCGCTTTTTTTAAATGTTTCCTTATAGAAGATGCAGTTTGTTCATTTTTATGATACTCTTTTTGCATACCATAAGGAAGTTGTTTCTTCATATCAAATTCAAGATTAAGCCCATTTATCTTGGCTAAAAACCAATAAATTTTAAGCCCAAAATTTAAAAATATTTTATTTGGAGAAGTATGAATTATTATCTTTCCACCTTTTTTTAAGATTCTTTTTATTTCCTGAAAATAATTATTTATTTCTCCATCTGTTAAATGCTCAATCACATCCGAAAGGACCACAAGATCAAAAAAATTATCTTCAAAATCAAATTTTCCATTTTCAAACTTGAATATTGTTAGTTTAATATCAGGATTTGTTTTTATCCAGTAATTTCTTATTTCATTTGCTATTTGAATAGCATCATCTGATATATCACAGGCATATGTTTCAATCCAGCTCAGAGCTAAATTTAAGGCAAGCTCCCCCCTTCCACAACCAAAATCAAGGACTCTTTTAGGATTTAACTTAAGTATTTTATAATAAATCTTTAAAAGTCTTCTTGATAATTTAATCCCTTTTGATGAAAGAAATGTTTTATATCCCTCACACTCTGAAAAGAAATATTTTTTATCATATAACATAATATTAATTTTTTGAAAAAGGCCAAACACATTTGTATCTTAAAATTATGTGATAAAATCCCGTTATAAATGAAATAAAAGATGTTTGAATATGAAGAGCAAACCATAACGATCTTAACTCTACAAATAAGTCAAAATACATAAAAAAACCTGTCAGGGCACACATTGTGAATGACAAAAACAATACCCAGTTCCAAAAACTTCTAACTCCAAAAAAAAGAAAATTTTTTTTAAAAAGCTCAGTTATGATTATTAATAATAAATTTATTATTACTATCCATAAAATACCGTATCTTAAAAAACTGTTTTTCTCTAGCTTTCTATTATCCTTGCTTTTATCCGTATAATAAATTTTGTTATATCCATCTTGCATCGCTACTTGAATTGTATCCTTTTTATCTTTTGTCTCTATGGTTTTATTAATAATACTTTCCTCTTTTTTTTGCCTCTGATAAATTTCCCATCTATCGCATATCCCATTTTCATTTTCATCTATAAAATTCCCGCACTCTCCATAACACGGGGTTGAAATCTTTACTCTCTCGCATTCATAAGCTAATAGGAACACAGGGGTTATGATAAATAAAAGAGAGAATAAAAGTTTCATTCAAACCTCCTTTGGAGAAACTCCATTACTATTTTTTCATATCCCCTGTAATATATACTTTCATTATGCGAAAAATCTTTTAAAATTACAGTCTCTATCTTATCATTTATTGAATTATATCCCTCTATGCTCTTTGAATAGCATATATCGTCTTTATCTCCACAAATAAAAAGGGTTGGAGTTTTTATTTTCTCTATATTTTTAGATATAGATAGTTCAGTTATAAATTTGCCGTATAAAATTTTATACTCAAAATTCATAAACCATAGAATTGGTTCGGCTAATATCCAGTAAAACTTAAAAAAATCTTTCAAAATTGCATAAATATTATCATAAGGTGAATCTGAAATAACAACTTTTATATCATTATAATTAATACTATAAAAAATTGCCGCGAACCCACCCATAGAATAGCCATATAAGGCTATATCCTTTAAACCTCTTTTTTTAAGATACTCAATAGCAGCTTTAATATCTAAAACCTCCTTATACCCACCAGAATTAATTTTCCCACCACTTTTTCCCATTGCTCTAAAATCTATATAAAGAAGATTATATTTTTTTGACATAAAAAAAGTGTTTGCCAGTATATCTCCTTTATCAGCAGGCCAACCATGAAGCATAATAATAGCTTTATTTGAGTCTTTGTTCGGGATAAACCATCCAGATATTTTAATCCCATCTATGGTATTCAACTCAATATCTTCATAATTTAATTTAAAATCAAAAGGGGTGTTTGGGGTTTGAGTTTTTTTAGGGCGAGAATAAAGATAAAAAAATAATAAAGAAATTATAAAAGAAATAATAAAAAAATACAAAATTATTTTTCCAAAGATTTTAAACAATTTCATTAATTTATTATACAAAATCAAAAAAAATATATTTACATCTTTTTATATAATATATTTGTGAATGAATACTATATTTTTTTTATCCACTATTTTAAATTTTAATATTATGGCTGATAACTATAACAGATCCATAAATTACTTTATAACAGATATAAATCAGGTAAAAATTATTGAAATTAAAAACTTTGAAAAAATTGATTTTCCAAATGGAATATTGAAAACATTTAATCCTGAAGATCCATCAGAGTTTCTATTTGAAATATCCACAAATTTTTACTTCAATGAAGTAATTTTTTCAGTTTCCGCTGAAATAGAAAAAGAAGATATACTAAGCTTATCTGTTGTCATAGATAATGAAGAATTTTTCTTTGGAAATTTTTCCCCATCAAAGTCAAAAAGTTTTTCAAGAAAAAACAGTATTGGAGAAATGAATATTGACACATTAAAACTATATCAAAAAACAAACAATTTAAAAGCAAGGATAAAAATTTACAATAACTCAAAAAAACAATCAATCATAAAACTTATAAACATGGTTTTAACAGACATAGAAAAGCCATATTCAACCCAGGCAAAATCCAAAGAAACAAAGAAAATAAAAATCAATATTCCAAAAATTTCTCAAATGAATCAGCAGGTAAGCTACAACCAGGATATTTGCAGCCCCACATCTCTAACAATGGTTTTGAATTATTATGGAATAAAAATAAGCACCATAGAGGTTGCATCTAATGTGATAGATCAGTCAGAAAATATATATGGCAACTGGCTTTTTAATACAATCTACGCCTCAACAAAAGGTCTTTACGCATTTGTAGCAAGGATTAATTCGTTTAAAGAACTTGAAGAATATCTTAAAAACCGGATTCCTGTTATAGCAAGCCTGACTTTCGGACCTAATGAGTTAAAAAACTCACCAATCAAAAAAACAAAAGGACATCTTGTAGTCGTTAAAGGGATAAACGAAAATGGTGATATTATAACAAATGATCCGGCGGCATCAACTAACAATAAAGTGGAGATAGTGTACAAGAGAAAAGAATTTGAAAACGCCTGGCTTAAAAACAAATTTGGAACTTCTTATATAATAACAGACGATATATTAAAACTATCTTTTATAGCCACGCAATTTACAGAGAAAAAAACTAAAAAAAGGAGTTAAGATGAAAAAGTTATTGATTATCTGTTTTCTATTTGCCATATCCTGCGCGCAAAAAAATAGGAAAGACATTCTATTTTTTGCTCATACCGGAGAGATAACATCTCTTGATCCTGTATATTCATATGATGCTATAACTCATGGAACTCTATTAAATATATATGAAACATTAATAGGCTTTGACGGAAGCCTAACTGATAAATATATCCCACTTATCTCTGAAAAAGTTCCATCTTTTGAAAATGGGCTGATATCTAAAGATGGAACTGAATATCGCTTTCCAATAAGAAAAGGCGTTTTATTCCATAATGGATATTCTCTTACAGCGGAAGATGTAAAATACTCTATCTTGAGATTTATGATTATGGATGTTTCAGGGGGACCATCATCGCTTATTCTTGAACCAATATTTGGAATAACATCTATAAGAAACGAAAAAGGTGAAATAATTATAACAAGAGATGAATTTGAAAATGCAATAAAAGTCCAGGGGGATGATATTATAATCAAACTAAAGAAACCCTTTGCTCCTTTTCTTTCAATTATGGCAAGATGGTCTTATATTATGTCTAAAAAATGGGCGATTGATAATGGAGAATGGGACGGCAAATATGAAACAATAAAGGATTTTTCAAACAGGCCAAAAGAAAAAGCAAAAATTATTTATATTGAAAATGGGACTGGACCTTATACAGTTCTTAAATGGGAACCTAATAGAAAACAAATAATCCTTAAAGCTTTTAAAAATTACTGGAGAAAACCAGCAAATATAGAGACTATAATAGAAAAAACCGTATCGGAATTTTCAACAAGAAGACTTATGATTGAAAGAGGAGATGCAGACATAATAGAAGTTCCAAGGATTTATGAGGAACAAATAAGAACCATAAAAGGAGTAAAACTATATTCTAATCTACCAAGAATAATGACAGATCCTGTTTTTTTCTTTACTTTTAACATAAATACTGAAGGCAATTCAGATATAGGTAGTGGGAAACTTGATGGTAAAGGGATTCCAGGTAATTTTTTTCAAGACAAAGATGTAAGAAAGGCGTTTGCATACTCTTTTGACTATAATCGTTTTATAAGCGAAAGTTTGAAAGGAAAAGCTGAAAGAGCTTATTCTCCAATTCCACCAACAGTTATGAAAATAGGAGACTTCAAAAAATATGAATTTGATCTAAAAAAAGCCGAAGATCACTTCAAAAAAGCCTTTGATGGAAAATTATGGAAAAATGGATTTAAACTTACAATGACCTTCAATAATGGGAGCGAGATAAGACAACTTGCATGTGAAATTTTAAAGAAAAACATTGAATCAATAAATCCTAAATTTAGTATAGATATAAGAGGACTTGACTGGGCAGTTTATCTGGAAAAATCTCAAAACCGAAAGATGCCAATTTTTACAAGAGGATGGGTCGGAGATTATGCTGATCCCCATAACTTTATATTTCCATTCTACCATTCAAACGGTAGATATCCCAAAGCGCAGGGATTTTCAAATAAGAGAATAGACAACTTAATTGAAACAGCAATAAGGGAAACAAATTTAGAAAAAAGAAAAAAATACTACTCTGAAATAATGAATATAGCAAATGAGGAGGTTTATCAGATATACACAATTCACCCATATGGTTTAATGGCTATGAAAGAAAACATAATGGATTTTGAAGAAAATCCGATTCATATGGGAATATATTTTTATCAACTTTCGAAAAAATAGAGGTATCCTTATGGATAAAGAAAAAATTTTTGATATATTTCCAAAAGAGGATAATATACCAGAAAGATATAATTTAAAACCTGTAATATCAGATAGGTATTTATTAGATGGAAGATTAGAAAAATTTAATGGGAGATTTCAAAAAGTATACTCTCCTGTTATGGTTAAAGGCAAAAATAGTCATTTATCCCAGAGATATATAGGAGAATATCCTCTTATGGATCAAAAACTTGCCTTTCAAGCGCTTCAATCCTCAATAACTGCTTATGACATGGGCAGAGGAGAATGGCCACAGAAAACTCCAGAAGAGAGAATAGGATGTGTACTTAAATTTGTTGAAGAAATGAAGAAAAAAAGAGAAGAGATAGTAAATATAATGATGTGGGAAATAGGCAAGACACTTTCAGATTGCGAGAAGGAATTTGATAGAACTGTAACTTATATCCTTGACACAGTAGAAGCATTAAAAGAACTGGATAGGAACTCTTCAAAATTTTTGATATCTGAAGGGGTATATTCAATAGTAAAAAGATCACCTCTGGGCGTTACTCTTTGTATGGGACCCTATAATTATCCACTAAATGAAACTTTTACAACCTTAATCCCGGCGCTTATAATGGGTAACACTGTAATCTTTAAACCACCAAAATTTGGCGTTCTACTTCATTTTCCTCTTTTAGAAGCTTTTAAAAAAGCTTTTCCTCCGGGTGTGGTAAATACTATATATGGGGATGGGAAAGAAATAATAACTCCTATAATGAAAAGTGGAAAAATAGATGTTCTTGCTTTTATAGGCTCAAGCGTAGTTGCGGATACATTAAAACATCTTCATCCAAAACCTCATAGGCTAAAATGTGTTTTAGGACTGGATGCCAAGAATGCAGCAATAATTCTGGAAGATGCAGATATAGATATAGCTTTAAAGGAATGTATTTCAGGATGCCTTTCTTATAACGGACAGAGATGCACTGCTATAAAGATTATTTTTGTTCATGAAAAATTTCAAAATATTTTTATAGAAAAGTTTATAAGGGAAATTGAAAACCTAAAATTTGGAATGCCATGGGAAAAAGATGTAAAACTTACTCCTCTTCCCGATATATCAAGAGTTGAATATCTTAAAGGACTGGTAAAAGACGCAGAAGCAAAAGGCGCTAAAGTCATAAATGAAAATGGTGGTTTATCTACTGGTACTTTTTTTTATCCAGCAGTTTTATATCCTGTTAAAGAAAATATGAGAATATATTACGAAGAACAATTTGGCCCTGTTGTGCCTTTTACTTATTTTAATGATATAAAACAGCCTCTTGAATATATTGTTAAATCAAATTATGGACAACAAGTTTCAATATTCTCCAAAGATCCTAAAAGAATCTCAAAATTAACAGACATTCTGGTAAATCAGGTTTCAAGGGTAAACTTAAATTCACAGTGTCAGAGGGGGCCAGATATTCTTCCATTTACAGGGAGGAAAGACTCCGCCGAAGGGACTCTATCCGTTTCAGATGCTCTAAGAGTTTTTTCAATAAGAAGTTTATTTGCATTTAAAGATACTGACTATAACAAAAAAATAGTAAAAAAAATATTAAAAGGAAGAAAATCAAAATTCATATCCACTGATTTTATAATGTGAGGTATAAATGAATTTAAAGGAAAAAGCCAAAAAAATAACAGCAGTACTTAAAAAAGTATACCCGAAAGCAAAGACGGAACTTTTGCACTCTAACCCTTTTGAACTTTTGATAGCGACCATACTTTCAGCACAAACTACTGATAAAACTATAAATAAAATAACGCCTGCTCTTTTTAAAAAATATCCTAACCCCAAGGATCTTGCAAACGCAAATTTAAAGGAGGTGGAGGAGTTAATAAAACCTTCAGGTTTTTATCACACAAAAGCAAAAAATATTATAGAAACCTCAAAAAAATTGGTAGAAATCTTTGACTCAAAAGTACCGGATAATATGGATGATTTAATAAAACTAAATGGAGTTTCAAGAAAAACCGCTAATGTGGTTTTATCAAATGCTTATGGTAAAAATGAAGGGGTGGTTGTAGATACTCATGTAAAAAGACTCTCTTATAGAATAGGACTTACATCAAACACCCAACCAGAAAAAATAGAAAAAGATTTAATGGAAATTTTTGATAGAAAAGAATGGGGGTTTATATCAAATGCTCTTATTCTTTTAGGAAGGCAAATATGTACTGCCAGAAAACCATTATGCAATAAATGCCCCATTGAAAACCTATGTGAAAAAAGATTAACCAATGAATAAAGCTTTGATAATAAAAACTAATCCTTTTGACGTTTATGAAAATATGTCTTGCGATGAGATATTTTGTGAGACAATGCCAGAAAAATATATATTAAGGTTTTTCAACTGGGCTAAAAATGGAATTACATTTGGCCTTTCACAGAGATTCTCAGTTGTCTTAAAAGAATTAAATGAAATTGAACAGAGTTTAGATATAACCAGAAGACCTACCGGAGGTGGGTTGGTTATTCATAAAAACGACATAACCTTTTCCTTTATATTTTATAGCCCTGAAGAATTCAATCCTTTAAAAACATATGAAAAACTTCATACAGCCATAACAAAAGAATATTTAAAAAATGGGATTGAACTCAACCTTCTTAACTCAAAAACTCAAAATTATGATATTAACAACAATATAACGAATTGCTTTAAAAAACCAGTCGAAAAAGATATAATGGCAGGTAACAGGAAAATACTTGGTGGAGCAATAAGAAAATTTTCTGATTACATACTATATCAGGCATCATTGCAAATGCCAGACGCAAGAGAAAATCTTATGCTTCATTCTAAGATAATAATAAAAGCTTTTGAAAAAGAATTTAACTTATCATTTCATGAATTTATCTTAAATGATTTATACTATCATAAAATAACACAAAAAAAGCAGGAAAAATATTCAAATCAAAACTGGATAAAAAGAATATAGTTATCAACTAATCTTTTAATAATAAAAGAAGCATTCGGTATTTGACATATCACCGTAAAGTATTAAGCAATAACTTAATTATTGCTTTTATATGTCGCAGTTATAATAGATTTTATTCCACCTCTTGGAGTAAACTCACCAGTAACAGTACAACTTTTTGGTTTTGTAACTTTAACTATATCCTCCAATATTTTATTAACTGCGTTTTCCATAAATATGCCAAGGTTTCTATAAGCTAAAAAATAATACTTAAGGGATTTTAACTCAATACAATATTTGTTAGGGACATACTCTATAATTATTGTTCCAAAATCTGGAAGTCCTGTTTTTGGACAGACAGATGTAAACTCAGGATGTATTATTTTTATGGTGTAATTGTTTTTCTTATATTGATTTTCCCATACATCTATTGCAGGAAGTTCTTTCTCTTTGAAAGATCTTATCTGTTTTTCACTATATCCATAATTTGTTGTTTTCATCTTTCCTCCTTTACTTTACAAATTTATATTTTTATTTTATACAGCCTCATAGAGTTAATTATTACTGATATACTGCTTAAAATCATTGCAATTACTGAAAGATAAGGTGGAAGTGTAAAACCACATAAAAACTTAAGCGCCCCCATAGCCACAGGGATAAGAAGTATATTATAGGCAAAAGCCCATATTAAATTCTGGGATATAATCTTTCTTATAGCATTAGCAAGGTCCATCATCTTGAATATCTGAGATAAATCCTCTTTTATAAGTATTATATCACTTGATGTTGCCACTATATCCGACCCTCTTTTAAGCGCAACACCGACATCTGCATTTGAAATAGCAGCTGTATCATTAAGCCCATTTCCTACCATCATAACATTATAACCTAATATTTTATATTTAAGAACTATGCTATGTTTATCCTGAGGCAAAACTGGGGCATAATATTCTTTAACACCAATATCTTTTGCAATATTTGCAACAATTTCTTTGCTATCCCCGCTTGCTATAACTATCTTAATTCCTCTTCTTTCAAATTCCTTTATCAACTGGCAGGTATTTTCTCTTAATCTATCCGAAAAAATTACATATCCCTCTAATCTTCCATCAATAGAAAGCAAAAAATGGCTAAGGTTTAGGTTTAAAATTTCTTCTTTTATATCAACTGGAACCCCCACTCCATTTTCTAACATAAACTCAATATTTCCAACAATTACTTTTTTACCATCTAAATAACACGTCATCCCCTTCCCGGGATCTTCGATAAAAGATTCAACGGAATACTGTGAGAATTTAAAATCTTTATAATATTTAGTAAAATTCCTGGCAAGGATATTAGATGATTGGCTGAAAACAGATTTTAACAAAGAAATAAATTCATATTCACTAAAGCGAAAACATACCACTTTAGTGGGATCTAATGCTCCACAGGTCAATGTCCCTGGTTTATCAAGTATCACAAGATTAACTTTTCTTATGTCATCAATAACATCAGGATTGTTTATTATAAATCCACTTTTTGATGCTCTTGTAAAACCTATAAAAAGTGCAATAGGAATGCTTAAACCCATAGCGCAGGGACATGCAACTACAAGGACAGAGGAGAAAACATATATCCCCTCAGCAATTGAACTTTTGATAGACCAGAATATGCCCGAAGCTATGGATATTAATATTACAAAAGGAACAAAATAAGCAGTTATTCTATTTATCATCATAGATATCTTGGTCTTTTTTAACTGTGAACTATCCACAAGAGAAACTATTTGCATAAATAAGGTATCATCACCTGTTTTTTGCGCAACAGCCTTTACAGTTTCTCCAAGATTTATAGTAGTTGCATACATTAAATCACCTTTTATTTTATAAATAAGGTTGCTTTCTCCCGTAAAGTTAGATTCATCTACATACGTATTTCCCTCAACAACCATACAATCTGCAGGCACTTGCTCCCCTTTTTTTATAATTAAAAGATCACCTTCTTTTACTTCTTCAACCTTTATCTTCCTAACATCACCATTTACCTCAATATTCGCAAAACCCGGATAACTCTTAATCATCGAAGTAGGTGACATAGCTGATCTATCTTTTATAAGAATTTCAAGGTATCTGCCAAGATTTAAAAAAGTTATAATGATTCCTATATCATACCACGATAAACTATGCTTGTTTAAAAAACTCGGGAAAAAGAAAACTAGCGAATTATAGAAAAAACCAGCACTTGTGGATATACTCACAAGACTATCCATGTCAAATTCAAAATTTTTGATAGTGCCCAAAAAACCTTTATGAAAATGCCATCCACAATAAAGCCAGATTATAAAAGATATCAAAAAAGGCGCTATACCTTCTATTTTAAAAAAATCCAGAAAAATAAGCGTTAAAGTTAAAATAATTGAAAGCAAGAACTTAACAAACAGTCTCTTTTTTATTGACTGATGCTCAATAGCGTAAAATTCCTTGCTGGAAAAATCCTGTTCTATTTTTAGCAAAGGGTTATAACCAAGATTCTTTATACGATTTATTATCTTTTCAGAAGTAGTCGAGTCATTATCATACTCAAGGGAAATAATTTTAGAAACGAGATAAACATTAACCTTTCTGACCCCTCCCATTTTTGAAATATTATCTTCTATTTTTTTAACGCAGTTAGAGCAAGATATATCATCTACTAAAATCACAAGCTTCTTGTTTGTCATCTTATCACCCTTTCCTCATACCATCTGTCCCATAGTGCTTTTAATGAGTGAAAGCTTAAAGGATAAGCGTTTTTAAGCGCTTCATCAACCGGCATCCCTTTTCTTAACCCATCAAGAAAAATATAAAACTTAAAGTTTCCCTCTTTTTCTATCATAAATTTTACTATATCAGAACTTTGAACATAAAATTTTTTGATGTCTTTTTCCAGATCATTTGTGGAGGGTTTATACAAAGAGAGAGAAGTTGCTGAATATGGTGATTCTTTTACAATGTTTACAAAAATATCGTTATAAATAAAGTCTATCTCTGAGCATGCTTTCCTTTCCTCATATGTTGCCAGCCCTTCACTAATCCAGGGATAAAATTGTGAAGCATCTTCAAGAAATTCACTTAAAACTAAATGGGTAATCTCATGAGCAAGAACACAATAAACATTTGATGAAAAATAAACCTCAATCCTTTTATCATTAATAAATCCATCAATCCACTTTCTAGATGCAGTTTTATTTAGAAATGTTTCTCTATCTTTATGAACTATTATCCTATAGGGCTTTTCGGGAACAAATGAAAAAAGATTTGTATCCATCATTATTGTATAATAAAATTTTTCAGCCTCATCACTTATCCTCCTTATATCCACCGACACATCCGCATTGACAATGAAATGAGCAGACTCCATATAGCTATAATCAGGATACTTCAAATCATATAAATCATTTTCAGAATAGTTTCTTTCTATTCCAGCACAGGATAATAAAAAAATTAAAAATAGAAATGCAATTTTTTTCATTGGATATGAATAATGCCTTTTGAAATAGTAATCTTATTTAACTTAACTGGTATTTCAAATTTGTTAATATCAAATTTAAAATTAAGGAATTTGCACAAAAATTGCGGAATTTTAAAACCACCAAGGTTAACAAAATAAACACTTAAATAAAGATTATTGTCTTTTATGTTTATTGTGCTATAAAAAGAGAAATCTCTGTTCATAACCAGAGCCTTAAACTTTAATATTTTTTCAAAAAATTCCACCTCAACATTTTTATATTTTAAAGCATCTTCAATAAATCTTGAAACCGAAAAATCAGATATTTTACAATCAATAACTTCTATTCTGGAAAAGCCCGTAACAAAGACTGGAGATTCAACAGAAAAAGTAAAATTTAACAATTTTAACTTCAAACTATAAATATCTATTCCCTTATAATTAGCATAATTTGCATTAATTAAAGCATAATCAGCAATACCTTTTTCCTCATTATAACCATATAGTGAAATACTGATTCCTTCGAGTTCTAATCCATTTATATTAATTTTTTCAAGATTATAAATTTTATTATGGTTAGAAATATTACTAACCGGAGCGATAAAACTGCGTTTTTTGAAAAGTCTCAGATTTTTTAATCTCAAACTTTCAGTAAAAACATTTTTATCAATAAACTCTGCATCTTCATCTGTAATTATCAAATAATCAAGGAAGTAATACATATTCCTGGGGTAGTGGACAAAACGAACATCTGATAATCCATAACTTTCTTTGATATTGTTCAAAACATAATAATTAAGATATTCATTTTTTCTTCCCTCAACACCAATAATTATATTTTCCTTGTTTAACTTTCCTTTCGCCTCACTTATTATTCGCTCAACTGCAATATCCTCTTTAATAACATAAATAATATTTTTAAGATAATGTTTTTCAATAACTTGATGATCTAACCCAAACAATTTATAGCCATTTTCCAAATAAACAGGCTTAAAAAATGGGAAATTAATTACAAGCATTAAAAATAAAGTTATAAAAATAAAATATTTTCTTACAACCGGCGGTATCATTATTACTCCACCTATAATAAGTGAAGGTAAAACTGGATATATGAAATTGCGATCTGTAAAAGGGAAAAGAGAAAACAAAAAAATAGGTATTAAAAGCCATTTAAAAAGAATTTTTCTCCCCTTATACTGCATATATCTGGCAAAAAACATCCAGACAAATAAAAGAATCAAAACAGAGAAAAATAATAAACCAACAGAATTGATAATTTCTTTAAAATAAAAATTAAAATTCCAAAAACTTTCTATTTTTATTTTCCCAACAATATACTCAAAGGAACCGATCATAATAAACCTTGCATAAAAAATTGCAGAAATAAAAAATGCTGGTATAACAAATCTTGTAATAAGATAAGAATATGAAGTTGCTGTTAAAAGAGAAACAAAGTTCATAAGAGGCAAAATATATATAAAAAATAGCTTATCAGTAAAAAGTCCTAATATGAAAAATATTACAAATAGAGGTGTATATTTTGTTTCCTCAAAATTTTCAACTTTTATAAAAAGGTAATAATTCCATATTACTATTGAAAGGGTTAATAGGGTTGGAGAAAACTTTCTTGAAAGATCAATTACAAACGGCATAGACAAAAAAACAACAACACCGCACAATGCAGCATTTTTATTCCTGCTTTCGCTAATAAGAAAATATATACCAAAAGAAGCAATCAGTATGCATAAAAAATTGACCCAGAATATAGAATAAGCATATTCCTCCCCCATTAACTTGATAAAAGGTAGATAGAGCAAATAATAAAGTGGCATATCAAAATTTATATGGCTTATATCTGAATATAATAATATATTTTTAAAGCTCAAATCTGCATACCCTCTGGCATATTCAAGGGATTTAAGATCATTATAAGAAATAATACCAGAATTACGGTAAAAATATAAAAAATTTAAAATAAAAAATAATAAAAGAATTAAGGTAAGATAAAAATATGGTTTGTAATCTTTCTTCTTCTCCTCTTTCGGCTTATCTCTTTCAAACAAAACACTTTCTATTGCTATCCTGTTGGCAAAAAGTTTTTTCCTGAAACTATCAAGAAACCTTGGCTTATTTTCTTCGCCCATATTTCTTATTTAATCTATCTTTTAACTTTTCAATTTTTAATTTATATTCATCACTGGATTGTGGAGCAATATTCAATGCCATATCATAATATTTTTTTGCAGATTCTTTATCTCCTTTTAAAAAATATATATCCCCAGCATAATAAAAATATTTGTAATTGGAAACCCCAGCTAACTTAATAGCTCTGTTTATGTCTTCTAGTGCTTCCTCTAACTTATTTGCCTTAAGATTAATTCTTGCCCTTAAATAATAATAACCATGCTTTTCCTTTAACTCTATCGCTTTTGATATATCTTCAAAGCCTGAAGATTCGCCCGATTCAAACTTAATTCTGGCACTATGATAATAAATAACATCTGAATTACTTTTTTCCTTTATTTCATCAAGGTCTTTTATAGCTTTTGAATAATCTTTAATCTTTTCATAACAGAGAGATCTATAATAAAAAGCTATATCCTTTGGAGAAATGGAAATCGCCTTTGTAAAATCTAAAATAGCCTGATAAAAGTTTTTGGTATAATAATTTATCAATCCACGATTGTAATATGCATAATAATAATCTGGATTTATCTCTATCGCTTTATTAATATAATAAAGCGCTTCTTTATAAAGCGAACTTTCTATATATATTGAAGCTATGTTATTATAAGCAGGAAGATATTTTGGATTTACGGATATAGCTTTTGAATAATCATCTATCGCTTTATTTTTATTTCCCATCTTCTCATAGGTCATAGCTCTTGAAACTAAAGCATCTGCAAAATCAGGTTTTATAAGTAAAGCTTTTGTATACATTTCAAGCGCTTTATAGTAATCTCCATTTATAAAAAAATTATTTCCACGTTTATAATAATAATCTGGATTTTCTAAACAACCAGAAAAAAAAAGAAGAACAATAATAATTATTGGCTGCATTTTACCTCCCTGGCTTCTTTAATGCTCAAATAGACAAGCAAAACAGCGCCACAGGTTATTGAAAAATCGGCAATATTAAAAATCGCAGGGAAATATTTAAGGTCTATAAAATCTATTACATACCCATATTTTATTCTATCAAATATATTGCCAAGGGCACCACCTATAATAAAATGTATAGCTAAAGAAGATAAAAAATCTGAAAATTTTTTTCTTATGAGCAATAAAAATCCAAGAAGCAAAGTGTTAAAAAAAATAAAAAAAAGATTATATCCCTTTAAAAGGCCAAAAGCAACGCCACTATTATGTATGAAATTGATAGAAACAACTCCTGGAATAATCCAATGAAAATTATATTCAGGAAAGTTCAGAATCAGATTTTTACTTACCCTATCGGCTATAAACACAAAAATGACAATCCCCACTTTAAAAAATTCTTTATTAAACATTTTTAGAATTTTCTTCAAGAGCATCCGCACATTTAGGACACAGATCTGGATATTTTTCTTTTTTTCCTATTTCAACACTCCACTGCCAGCATCTTGGACATTTTTCTCCATAAGCTTTAATAGCTTCTATCTTAAATCCCTTATCTATTTTTCTAACTTCCCCTTGAGAAACTATACAGGCGGATACAATATCATTTATGTGTTTATTTATAAACTCAAAATCTTCTCCGCCACAATAAAAAACAAGCCTGACATCAAGAGACGAGCCTATCTCTCCTTTTTTTCTAAGATTTTCTATCTCCTTGAGCGCCTTTTCTCTTATCTTAAGTATTTTTTCCCATTTTTCTATAATTATATCGTCATAGTTATAACTAAACGCGTTTATATCATTAAGAAAAACGCTTTCCGAAACAGAATTATCTATGTCTTTTCTAAGGACCTGCCATGCCTCCTCGGCAGTAAATGATAATATAGGAGATGAAAGCAATAATAGAGATTTTAATATCTGATACATAGCCGTTTGAGCTGATCTCCTCTCAAATGATAATAATGACATAGTATAAAGTCTGTCTTTCAGAACATCAAGATAAAAAGATGAGAGATCAGTAATGCAAAAATCACTTATATTTCTTATAGCCAGACTATATTCAAATTTTTTGTAATTCTCAACCACCTTTTCGTTTAATTTAGTAAGTTTAATAAGCATATATTTATCTATATCAAGCATATCCTCATAGTTAATACTGTTATTAACACTAAACCCACTAAGGTTACCAAGAAGATATCTGAAGGTATTTCTTATTTTTCTATACATATCTATAGGAATTGAAAGTAACTTTTCAGATATTCTAACATCCTCATGCCAGTTGCTTAAAGCAACCCACAATCGCAATATCTCAGCACCATATTTCTTTATTACTTCCTCTGGCAAAACAACATTTCCCAGAGATTTATGCATGGCCTTGCCGTTTTCATCAAGCACAAAACCATGCGTTAAAACAAGTTTATAAGGAGCAACAGAATTTAAAGCAACAGAAGGGATAAGAGATGTCTGAAACCAGCCCCTATGCTGATCAGATCCTTCAAGATAAAGATCTACTGGATATATATTTTCCTGCTCCTTACAAACAGAACGCCAGGAAACGCCAGAATCAAGCCAGACATCAAGTATATCTTTTTCTTTTTCAAAATCCTTTCCCCCACATTCGCATATATAATCTTTTCCAATTATTTCACTAATAGGTTCGGAAAACCAGAAATCACTACCTTCCTTTTTTATCCTGTCTACAATTTTATACAAAATAGAAAGATCATTTTGAATTTTTCCACATTTTTTGCAATAAAAAGTTATTATTGGTGTTCCCCAATGTCTCTGTCTTGAAAGACACCAATCAGGTCTTATTTTTACCATTGATGATATCCTTTCATATCCGCTTTCTGGAATCCAGTTAACCTTCGCTATAGCATTTAAAAGATTTTCTCTAAGGGAATTTTTATCAATTTTTAAAAACCATTGCTCTGTGGCTCTAAATATTATTGGTTTTTTGCACCTCCAGCAATGAGGGTAACTATGATTAATTTCAGAATGACCCAATAAAAGCCCCTTATCATCTAAAATCTTTATAACATCTTTATTGGCTTCAAATACAAATTTTCCACCAAGTTCCTTTATATCAGAAACAAACCTTCCGCTTTCATCCACCGGGCAAAAAACTTCAATATTCCACTTTTTTCCAGCAAAATAATCCTCTTCGCCATGTCCTGGAGCTATATGAACCATTCCGCTACCAGTTGTCATATCCACAAAATCAGTATAAATAATCTTTCTTAAATATTTATGTTTTTCGTCAAGCAAATCAACCAGCGGTGGTTCATATTCCATACCTATAAGATTTTCCCCTTTTATTACCAACTTCTCCTCATATTTAATTTTTGTCGAGTTAGCAAAAGTTTCAAGAAGCTTTTTAGCAACTATAATATACTCTCCATTTGCCAGAATAACCGAATAATCCTCATCCCTGGCCACAGCAACAGCCATATTTGCCGGCAATGTCCATGGAGTTGTGGTCCATATGACCAGATAAATATTATCAAATTCCTTTAACTTTTCTGAGACTTTTTTAATCTTAAATTTAACAAATATTGAATCAGATATTTTATCCTTATATTCAACCTCAGCATCCGCAAGAGCTGTTTCACAAACAGGACACCAGTATATTGTTTTCTTGTCTCTTTCTATATATCCCTTTTCAAATAACTCTAAAAAAGATCTGATAACCGAAGACTCATATTCATTTGACATTGTAATATACGGTTTTTCCCATTCTCCAAAAACTCCAAGCCTTTTAAACTCTTCTCTTTGAATATTTATAAATTTTTGGGCAAAATCCCTGGCCTTTTTTCTAAATTCAGTTATATCGTTTATATGCCTTTTGGAAATATTCAATTCTTTAAGCAATTGTTGTTCTATTGGAAGTCCATGGCAATCCCATCCTGGAATATACGGAGAGTCATAACCCATTAAAAAATGAGACTTTACAACAAAATCTTTCAATATTTTATTTAAGGCATGTCCTATATGTATATGACCATTTGCGTAAGGAGGTCCATCATGCAAAAAAAATTTTTGAGATCTTTTATTTTTCTCTCTTAACTTTCCATATATATTAATTTCATTCCAGAATTTCAATATATCAGGCTCTTTCTGGTTAAGATTAGCCTTCATTGAAAAAGATGTCTTTGGAAGAAAAACCGTGTTTGAATATTTTTTTTTATCTGTTTTTTCCATATAAATCTCCAGTAAAGCGTTTTCTTTCGTAAAATTATTGAAAGATTTTTCAATTATTGAAACCTTTCAATATATAAAATTATAGCAAAAATAGAAATTAACGCTGTCTTAATATTAAGTTTTTGAATTGATAGCCATTTGAACCTGTTGTTTTAATATATCTACGGTGCATGGTTTTCTTAAAAATGATTTAACATTCTTTTCAACCTTAAATATCATCTCGGTGGAAGGGTCAAAATGGCTTGCGGTAAAAACTATTACAGGGATATCTCTGGTTTCTTCATCCTGAAGCAAAATTCTAAGCATCTCTATCCCTGATATATTAGGCATCATAACATCCATAATAATAACGCTTGGCTTTGATTTTCTGGCAATATCAATTCCTTCTTTTCCATCTGAAGCAGAAAGAACATCATAATCGGTTTCAAGCGCCATTTTTACTATTTCAATCATAGTAGGATTGTCATCAACAACAAGAACAGTGGGTTTCTTATCCATAAATTACTCCTTCTTATTTATAGATTCTATTTTTTCTTTTATTGACTCCAATGGACTTAATTTGGAATAAAATCCAAAAACATTTGGTTCTTTTTTCAATAAACTTTCAGTCACAGAATTATAATCACTTGCTGTAAGCATAATAACAGGTATCTTTTTAAGTAAAGAATTTTGCTGTAAGGATTTAACAACCTGTATGCCGTTTGTTTTAAGAAGATTTACATCAAGAAGTATTATATCTGGTAATAATTGAGACACTTTTAGAATTATATCATTTAAGTCTTTAAAATCAGTATGTGAATAAACAAGATAATCTTCTGAAAAATATTCTTTCAAAAGAGTCACAAATTGCACATTATCGTCTATAATAAGTATTCTTTTCATATTTCAATTATCGTTTCATATTTAACAACCAATCTAAAAGCTAAAACTTTCAATCTGAAACCCCTCCAATTAAATAACCTCTTCATATCCACTCATAACCCAGCAGGCTTAGAGCTTAGCACAAGCTATCTTCTTGCTACACAAATCCCCTCTCCTTTCCTGGAGAGGGTTGGGGTGAGGAGATTTCAGTTTTCACCCTCACCTTATTCCTCTCCCATCAATGGAGAGGAAACATAAGCGTCAGCAAGGAGATTTAATTATTTCACCCTCATCCTGCACCTTCCCCCATCAAGGGGGAAGGAATTTTAATGCGCGGGAAGGGATTCTCCCGCAAATAAATTTTGCTAACCGCAAAATTTTTCTCAGGTCCACGCCCCTCGCAAAACTGTAAGCACAAGTTTTGCTGCGGGCTTTCGAGTCACGCATAGCCTTGACGGCTTGCGCGACCCCGCCTCGTTCGCCTGTATGCTCAAGGCAAACTCCGGCCTTGCGGACTGCACGCGAAACCGTTCAGGTTTCGCTCTAAAGGCTGTCCTGTCACGCATAGCCTTGACGGCTTGCGCGACCCCACCTCGTTTGCCTGTATGCTCAAGGCAAACTCCGGTCTTGCGGACAGCACGCGAAACCGTTTAGGTTTCGCTCTAAAGGCTGTCCTCACCCGCGCAACAGCTTGAGCGCTTTCGCTTAGCACCAGCATGGGCAAGGAGGGACTCGAACCCTCATGACCGCAAAGGTCACAGGTTTTTGAGACCTGCGCGTCTACCAGTTCCGCCACTTGCCCATAGAATTATATAATAACAAAAAATTAAAAAAGTTTAAAAAGTACTTTTTAAAAATTTAACCAAGATATTTCTGTTTCTTGGGCCGTCAAACTCTAAAAGGTATATAGACTGCCATCTTCCTAATTCCAACTTATTATTTTCAATAAAAATAGAAATACTGTTTCCAGTTAAAATAGATTTTATATGGGAATGAGAATTTCCCTCTAAATGAAGATAATCCCCATCAGTGGGTATTAGTTCACTAAGTTTATTTATTATATCAGCTTTAACTGAAGGGTCAGCTCCTTCATTTATAGCAACACCGCAAGTGGTATGAGGACAATATATAAAACATACTCCATCAATCCATTTATTTTTCTTCACAAGCTCTTCTATCATCTGAGTTATATCAATTATTTCTTGCTTTGATTTTGTTCTTATCTCAATTTTATGCAGCATATAGTTTATGTTTTAGGTATAAGGTATATTTATCTTTGAAACCTCAGGCTGTGGCTTCCACCTAAATTCAGTCTCATGAAGCTCAATAGTTATGGCTATAACTTCTCTAAGAATGCATACCACTGGAACAGCGAACACAACTCCCCAGAAACCCGCTATTTCTCCACCAGCCATAAGGCTTAAAACAACAACTGCAGGGCTTATATTTACATTTCTTTTCATTATATATGGCTGAAGGAACCAATCATCTATAAATCTTATTGTTATAAAAAATAAAATAACCTTAAGAACAGAATAAATCTCATTATACTGAAGATATGCAATTATAGAAGACACTACCGCGCCGACAAAAGCTCCAAGATAAGGCACTATTGAAGATAAACCAACTATTATTGCTATTATTGAAAAATAATCTATTCCAATAAAGAAAAGCCCGAAAAAAGAGATTATAAACAAAATAAAAGCTTCTGTCATTATTCCCCTTAAATAATTTCCAAGGCTATCATCAATCCTTGAAACTATATGAAAAACTATCTCCACATATCTTGACGGTATATGATCAACCAATATATCCAGCAGATTGTCACCTTTTATCAATATAAAAAAAGAAACAAAAGGTATTATAAATGCCATCATTAAAGATGGCAGAAACGAAATTATATAACCTGGTATAAGAGCAAGAAAATTTAAAATTCTCTCATTTAATTTGAATTGAGCCAGAAAAGGGAAAATAGCCACTGTTTTTTTAACCATAGATGTAAATATGTTCTCAAATTTGGAATAATACACAGGCCAATTATTAATAAACGATTCGACATCAACACTTGCAAGGTTAAAAACGATAATCACAAAAACTGTAAATAAAAGCCCTACAACAGCATACATTAGACTAACAGTATAAATTCTTTTTATTCCTCTTACTTCAAAAAATCTTACAACAGGATTTAAAAGATATGAAAACGCAACACTTAAAAGCAGGGTAAAAAAAGTTTTCCTCGCAAAATAAAAGACAATCAATATTAGAAAAAGAACCGCTCCTGGAAAAATTATTTCTTTAAAACTTATATTTTTTTTCATTTCCCTTCAATAACTCCTCTAAGCCTTGATGAAAGTATCTTGGCAAGGTTGTAATTAATCTGACTTGCTATCTTTGGTTTGGTATGATTCATACTTTCTATATTTGTTTTATAAAGCATAAACACAATACTCTCCTCTATTGCAATGGCGCTAAGGGTTCTTGGCATCTCTTCAAGAAGAGCCATCTCTCCTATAAAATCCCCGGTCCCAACTTCAGAAAAAAGAATATTTTCACTAGTGTTTCGTTTATAAAGTCCTATCCTGCCAGAATATACAATAAAAAGGGCTCGTCCAATATCTCCTTCAATAAAAAGGGACTCGCCTTTGAGATATTTTTTTTCATAAATACTTTCAAGTATATACAACAAATCCTTCCTCTTTATTCCTTTAAAAAGCGCAATTCCAGAAAGAAATTTTATCCTCGCAAGCACCTCTGAATCATATGCCTTGTTAAAAAATTTGTCAAATATCATAATTATTTGAATATAGAAGTTAATTTATTGGCAATGCTCGAAAAAGCATTGTTTATACTGCTTGAGATAGAGTTGACTATCTTAAAAACTGGTTCAACCTCTGCCACTCTATTATTAGCATCTCTGGCAAGTTTTTCAATAGCTGATGCTGATGTTTTTATTTGCTTTAATGTATCTATAAATTCAAGCGCTACAAGAACTATTATAACGGTTATAATCACAGCGCATGTCGATAAAACTATGCTCATATTGCCTCCTATATTAGTATATCAAATTTTAAAGGACTCACCATCTAAAATAAGGTTTTATCCCTACATCCCTCCATATTTTTTCATCCTCCATACATAGATAAACTTTTTCAAGAGGAAATTTATATCCTTTTAAAATATTAATAATTTCCCTATACATTTTCTTCCTCAATTCATATGGATATCTTAACTTGCCATCAAAATCAAGAAACATCTCCTCATCCAATATAATATTATCAGGGAATCTGTTTTCTATAACTTTTTTTGTTTCTGGTTTAAATCTAAAAGTTCCAAGACTTATCCACCTAACATCTTCTGGATTTATCACTGAAAATATCTCAGAAAACGTATCTTTGTAAAGCCTCTCCCAGTCATCAATGTTTATTAAGGGATCAAAATGAAAAGCAGTTGAATAGCCATATTCAATTATTTTTTTAATTGCTAAAAGCCTTTCCTTAAAGGAAGTTGTATAGTGTTCAGTTAAGTCTATTATTTTCTGAGGATTGAGAGAATAAGCAATGACTATGTTTTTTGATGGAGAAACTTTAAAAAGATTTTCTAGATTAACCGTTTTAGTTTTGAATTCAAAATAGAGATTTTCCATACCTCTAAATGCTTTAATTATTTCAATTGAATAGTCTGTAATATCATCATATGCTAAAGAATCCGCAAACTCTCCACTTCCTATTCTTACTTTTGTTTTAGAAAATTTAAAAATTTCTATTGTTTTTCTTATAAAATCATCTATATTGGCTATAAAAGATATGCCATCAAAATTCTGGTATCCCTGAAGAAAACAATATTCACACTCAAGTGGACATCCAAAAGAAAGATTAATAACATAATAACCACAACTAACACATCTTTTTGTACAGGGACATCTTTTTATAAAATCAAATTCTTCTCTGAATATATAAATTTTTTCAGACCTCCTATTATATTTTTCTATGTCAAAACTTTTTTTAACGTCTTTAAAACTATCTATATGAATTACTTTAGCAGCAGGATATTTCGAAGATAAATTAGCAAATATTTTTGAATTTAAGCATTCTTTTTCAACAATTATTTCTTTTACTTCCCTGAAATTCTTTTTAGGCACAAAAGATTTTTCTTGTTCAATCTCCAATTTTGGAAGATACAGAGATTCTTTAATCTTACTATTATAGAATTTATCATATCTTAATTTAAGAAGAAAATTTTTAAACTGAGTGTAATTTTTATACTCAGGCAAAAAATCAAGATTCTCAGTATCCCTTAGTTTAGCTATTTCAAAACAAAGCCTTTCAATCTCTCTTCTTTTATTGACACCAAGAAACGAATATTTTGAGCTGATAATTTTTGATATATTATCATACAACCTATAAACATTCATCTGGAAATAATCTCATCAAGAGTAGCAAATTTAAATTTTTTTTTCTTAGCCTCTTTTATTATCTCTTCGGTAATTTTAAGCACACGCTTATTCCGTTTTGGGGTATCATGCATTAATATAATAGCATTTGGTTTTATATGTTCAAGGTATTTTTTTATTAGTTCATCATCGTTAATTTTATTCCAATCATACCCAAATGTCCAGTTAAAAACCTTATACCCTTTTTTTATTGCCACATCCAATCCATGTTTTCTACTATAACCATAAGGATATCTTAATACTTTTGGAACTATTCCGATCACATTTAATATCTCATTTTCAGTTTTTTCTATCTCCTGAATAATTATATTTTCGATATCGCTTGATTTATCTATCTTATAAAAATTCATATGAGAATATGTATGATTTCCTATAAGATGCCCATCCTGATATATCCTTTTAAGCTCCCCGTGATATTTTTTAACATTTTCTCCAAGCACAAAGAAAGTCGCTTTAACATTATATTTTTTAAGTAAATCGCATATCTCAAATGTAACAGTTGAAGGACCATCATCATAAGTCAAAAATAAAAAATTTGAATTTTTAACCGCAGCAACTAAATTATTTTTTGCGCAAAATAAATGTAAGATGAAAACCAAAAATAGTGAAATCCTCATACCTATATTATAACAAAACCTACGCTTCTATATTATCTATATTTTTAGCCGCTTTTTCAAATAAAAAATAAGAAGGAACAAAACTACCAAGAATAAAAATAATAAGTGAAATATAAAATAACTCTTTTTCAAAAACAAAATTCTGGCTAAACAAGCTCAAAAAATAGCTTCTTACAGGATATGAAAAAACCGCACCAACAATAGCGCAATAAACTGCCGAAATAGCCATAAATAAAAAACCTCCAAAAGAGGATTCAACCTGATGTATATTTTCTATCCTAAAATCTGGAAATAATGCTCCTAAACTTACAGCAAATATTGATATTGTAAAACTCATAATTGACATAGCAAACACAGATAACCTGAACATAAAAAAATCAACCTCAAGATAATAATTAGAAATTACGACTAAAATCAGTGAAAATAAAAAAACTGGAATATAATAAAAAATAAGTTTAGAAAAAAGGATTTCTCTCCCACTTACAGGTATAGATTTAAGAATCCATATAGCCCTGCTTTCTGAACTTATTGAAGTAAAAACAAATCTAAGGGATATAGCCGATACAACAAAACCAACAATAAGCATATTTAAAAAAGAAACAAAATTTTTCGCATCATAATTATCTAATGGAAGACTTTTTACACTAAAAATATAAACAAAGCTAAGCGCAATTATTAAAATAATCTGAGAATAATATCTTACATCTCTTTGCACATTAAGTCTTTCTTTATATATAAGAACTATAATATTTTTTAAACTTGAAAAGATATTTGAAATAATAAACTCAATTGTTTTTTTGTATTTATACTGTTTATCCCCACCGCTCTGCGCGCCGCTAAAAGCTGAAAGATATAACTTTCTACTTATTACTATAAGAATGAAACAAATAATAAAAAAAATAGCATATAACAAAGTAAAGTTACCCCAAAAAGAAAGATAATTAGAACTTTGATAAGAAATAAGGGCTTTTGTAAACCACCAGCTCGGAAGATAAGAAGCGGTAGGTGCTTGAAGATAGCTTAAGTAATTGGCTATTACTCCAAGCATATCAGGTCTTAAAAGCCTCTCCGGCTTTGAAAATCTTATAGCCACATATACAAACGCAAATGAAAGGCTTGAAACTATCCACACAATATCTCGCGTTTTTGAGTTTGGGAACAGACTCATTAAACACAGACTTAAAGCTATTCCAATTGAACAAGCCACAACAGCATAAGGTATTATAAGAATACAAAAAATACATAAAAAATCTAAACCAAGATTTTTTACCTTCATAAGCGCAAAAACATAAGGGAATAATATTATAATAAGACTCCATGAAGAATAAAAAATCGTACTTATCATTTTATCCAAAAATATAACAGTTTCTTTTAAAGGCATGGAAAAAAGAAATTTTAAGTCATATGAGTAAAAAAGTGTGGTCATGGATATTATAAGGGAAGAAACAGCTATCATGGAAAAACTTATTACAAAAACCATCGCAGAAAGCTTCCATATAAGTAGTTCTCCTATAAACTCAACACCATTTAAATATCTTAAAATTCTAAGAAAGGAAAAATATAAAATTGATAGGAGAAAAAAGCCCACAGACGTAAATATGACGTTTTTTGCTTTTTTCCATTTATCAAGATTTTTTATCCTGTTAAAAAGGCTTTTAAACCGATATTTCAATATAATAAACATAAGAACTATGAAGTGATTTCAAAGAAAACGTCTTCAAGTTTTTTCCCGCTTTTAGATAGCAATTCTTCAACCTTTCCCATAGCGACAATCTTACCCCTGTCTATTACAGCCACCCTATCACATATTTTTTCCGCAAGCTCAAGAATATGAGTGCATAAAAATACACTTATACCCTCAGCGGTAAGCTTTTTTATCAATTCCCTGAACTTCTTAACACTTAAAGGGTCAAGTCCAACAGTCGGCTCGTCAAAAAGCATAATATCTGGCTTTCTCAAAACTGAGCTTGCTATCAAAAGTTTTTGTTTCATTCCATGAGAGTAAGAAGAAAGTATATTATCAGCATATTGTAAAAGCGAAAAAAAGCTTAGCAATTCATCTATTTTAGAATCGGCGTTTTTTATAGAGTAAATTTCAGCTATAAATTTTAAAAACTCCCTTGCTGTTAGATAGGGATAAATAAAAGGTTCATCAGGGATGTAAGATATCCGTTTTTTTGCCTCTATTGGAAATTTTTCCACATTAATTTCGTTAATAAAAACTTTTCCGGAGGTTGGTTTTAATATTCCACTTATTATCTTCACTGTGGTTGTTTTCCCCGCGCCATTTGGACCAAGAAAACCGAAAACCTCACCATCAAAAACATTAAAAGAAACTGAATCAACTACAATGGTGTTAGAAAATTTTTTAGTAAGATTTTCTACTTTAAGCACTTTAAGTTTCGTCTAAGAAGATTTTTCAAATTTTTTTCTGTAGTCCTTTATTTCAACTTTTGAGCTAATCTGCCTTAGATAATAATTTGCTACCTCAAGAAATTTCTCCTGCCTTAACTGGGATTCAAATTTGTCTTTATCTTTCAACAATTCTCTAGCTTTTTTTCCAAATATTCCGGAATAAAAATCTATGTCATCCTTTGTCAATTTGATAGAAGAATATAAAAATTGTTTGAGATGCATAGCTGATCTTTCCTTTCTTCTCCAATCTTCATATTCTTTTGGGGTCATCCTGTATGTTGACCATATATTTGAAACATAAAGTCTTGGATCAAATCTGCCTTCGCTTGCAAATAAAGGTGTATTTTCTATCTCTAAAGCAACCTCAAATCCAGAAACTCCTATTTTAAATTTTTTTGCCTCCTGACAAAGCAATTCACTTACCACCATATCCTTAAAAACCTCCTGCCTGACCATTTTATCAAGCACATCATTTGCCTCAGATATATCTCCTCTTCTAGCAAGATTTTCCATAGCAACTCTTACCTGCATTTCATACCTATCATATGGTATTTTAGCATTACCTACTTTTGCAACCGCATTAGCTATAGATATATTACCTATATATGCGCCAAGTCCAAAGAATATTCCCAATACAAAAACCCCAACAGTAATTGTGAATATCGTCTTTTTATGTTTATTTAAAAAAGCAACCATATATTCTCCTATTTTTTCATTTCAACTTTTCCATTTATATTAGCGCCTTCTTCAATCATAATTCTTGAAGCTGTTATGCCACCCTCAACTGAAGCGCTTGACATAATCTCAACAATCTCTTTAACAAAAATATTTCCTTTAAGATTTCCGTATATTATGCACTTTTCCGAAGATACATCTCCATTGACCCTGGCAGTTTTACCTATAAAAACTTCCTTTGCCTCGCTTATATTCCCTTCAACCGAACCTTCTATCTTAATAGAACCCTTTGTAATAATATTCCCTGTAAAGACACAATCAGAAGATATAATAGTTTCAGAAGCAGTAAACTCAGAAAGCTTTTCCTTTATCAATGCCATTTATAACCCCCCAACTATAGTTCTATCATTTATATTCATAAACTTGATGGGATTCCTTGGAACACCATATTCCCAGACTTCGTAATGAAGATGAGGACCAGTAGATGTTCCTGTAGATCCTAATAAAGCAATAATCTGACCTCTTTTAACTATATCTCCATCTTTAACCAATGATTGGCTCAGATGTCCATAAAGGGTGGAATATCCAAAACCATGGTCAATAATAACACATAAACCATAACCCATAGCCCAGCCAGTATATCTAACCACACCATCAGCAGTAGCCTTAATATTTACACCAGGCTGATTTGCTATATCAACCCCACTATGAAAATCATAGGAAAGTGTAAAAGGATGAACCCTATATCCATAACCTGAAGTTATATTACCTTCTACTGGCCAACCTTTTGGGATTGATTTTTGACGACTAAATTTTGTCGTTATATAATTTATTATTTCTTCATAACCACTTAGCCTTTCTTCAGACTCTGACTTAATTGTTTTGTAAACATCTATAACCTCTTTTTCATTAAGTTTAGAATAATCTATATTTTCAAGAGCTTCTCTCAACTTCAAAGATTGCTGATATGATGGACCTCCAACACTTTTATAATAAGAAAAATTTTCACTATTATTTTTATTCCCTATTATCCTGGATATTTGAGATTCAGTTTTCTTTACAAATTCAAGATAATCAAGGCTTTCTTCTGCTACAACCATTATTTTATTTATTTTATTTCTTAATATGCTATTTTCTATTTTCAGAGCATAATAATCTATATCCTTGAAATGATTAAACATTGAAAAACTTATAAAAATAATCACAAAAATCGCTATAATAATAAAACTTAAAAAGGAAAAATTTATGGTAAAAGATGGTATATAAGATGTGGGATTAAAACTTATATAAATTTTATGTCTTAATAGGCTTTTCAAAAATTTTTTCATAAAAAACAAAAGACTCTTTTAAATCAAGAGCCTTAAGCACTGTATATAATATTATTAAATAATTATTTTAAAAATAAGTCAATACTATGTAAAGATTAATTTTTCGAAAAGTCCAATCCGTCGCAAAACTGTATGCTCAAGTTTTGCTGCGGGCTTTCGAAGTCACGCATAAGCCTGGCGGGCTTTGCGCGACCCCGCCTCGTTCGCCTGCATTGCCCAGGGCGAACTCCGGCCTTGCGAACAGCACGCGAAACCGTTTAGGTTTCGCTCTAAAGGCTGTTCTGTCACGCATAGCTCTGTCGGCTTGCGCGACCCCGCCTCGTTCGCCTGCATTGCCCAGGGCGAACTCCGGCCTTGCGAACAGCACGCGAAACCGTTTAGGTTTCGCTCTAAAGGCTGTTCTCACCCGCGCGACAGCTTAAA
>JAINCQ010000012.1:0-75433 GCA_036574205.1 Elusimicrobiota bacterium
TCGCCTGCATTGTCCAAGGCGAACTGCGGCCTTGCGAACAGCACGCAAAACCATTTAGGTTTTGCTCTAAAGGCTGTTCTCACCAGACGCAACTCAAAACATTGAGTTGCTCCCGGATAGAAAAGCAGGAAGCTCCCCGGGCAGGACTCGAACCTGCAACCTATCGGTTAACAGCCGACCGCTCCACCATTGAGCTACCGGGGAACTTATTACAAATAAAGCTATAATATTTATTTATCAAATTTTTTAAAAAAAAGCAAACTTATGTATGAGCTACATATTTAGATTACCTATAAAACTTGAAACCCTTCACTATATTCTTTCATTATTATTAGCTCTTTTTTTAATCTATTCATATTACTGTAAAACCAGTAATTAATAGATAAAACCCATAATCCACATAAAAATAAAACATTTAAAATTCCAATTTTATCAGCAAGATAACCCCATAACAAATTTCCCAAAGGCGCAAGCCCCATAAAACTTAGTGAATATACGCTTATTACTCTCCCCCTCATTTCATCTTTTACAAGTGTTTGAATAATAGTATTAAGCCCAACTGCCTGACGGGATGTTCCTATACCCGCAATAAATAGCAAAAAAAAGGAAAGCAATTTATATCTATTTAAAGAAAGCGAAATCAAACTAATTCCATATAGTATAGAAAAAAAACTTACCATATTAACATAATTTTTAGCTTTGCTTTTAGAAGCCATCTCAAAACCACTAAGAGTAGCTCCAAGACCAAGAGAAGCTATTAAAAAGCCAAAACTCTGAGAATCTCCCCCTACCCTTTTTACATAAACAGGAAGTAAAACTATAACAGGCATTATAACAAAACTGAGCAAAAACATAAAAGATATAGGATATTTTATATATTTTGTTCTATAAATATATTTCAAACCATTTTTAAAAGAATCTTTAATATTTGTTTCTTCTTTTTTAGTATCGTATGGTAATATAAAATAAAACGCAATTATTATAAAAAAATATGAAAAACTGTTAATTAGAAAACACCACCCCTCATTCAGATACTTTATTATAAAACCAGCAATTGCCGGACCAATTATTCTCGAAATATTAAACATCATTGAGTTTAAAGCAATTGCATTATGAAGAATAGTTTTGGGAATTATACTTACAACAAAACTCTGCCTGAAAGGCATATCAAAAGCGCCAACTATTCCCATTATAAATCCAATTAAAAATATATGATATACCTTAACATAACCGGTTAAAGTTAATAAACCAAGTAAAAAAGCAAAAAACATAGCAATAGATTGAGTAATGTAAAGCCCTTTTTTTAAATAGATTTTATCAGCTATAACACCCGCTATGTATGAAAATAGAATAGGTGGAAGCATATTAATAAAACCCATAAAACCTAAAATTTTTGATGAACCAGTAAGTCTATAAACAAGCCATCCCAAAGCAGTTGATTGCATCCATGTGCCAGTAAGAGAAAGGATTTGACCTGTAAAATAATATGAGTAATTTTTTTCTTTAAAAACATTTGAAATATTTGAAAATCTGAAATTCATAAATTTATTTTACAAAAAATGATAAAATAATAATATAAGGATGGTTTATCTATAAACTTTTGTAAAAAGGAATAATATGTTTAACAAAGATAGATACAAGATTATTCTTGATAATCTTACAAGCGGAATAACAACTGTTGATAAAAATGGAAATATTGTCTATATAAATTCAATGGCAGGTAAAATACTTCATCTTTCGACCGACATAATTAGCAAAAATTATATGGATGCTTTTAAAAATTATACTGAACTGTGCGATTTAATATATAATATGATTAAGGAAAACAAAACTGTAAGAAGAGGAGAAATAGTTATAACACATGCAAGTATTTTACTTAAAATAGGATACAGCACAATGCAGGTAAAAGATGAAAATGGAGAACTTTTGGGTTATACCATAATCTTTCAGGATTTAAATTTAGTCGGAAAATATGATAAATAGAAAACATCTTTTATTTTTTATATTGAACATAGTGGTAGTAGTTATAACTTCAAAACTACTTCCTTATATTTTACATACTCAAGAACGCAAGGTTGAAAGGGTAATACTGGTCTATTTTATTTTATCACTTATTGTTTTTCTTCTTATGATTAAAAAAATAGAAAAAAACGCCAACGAACAAAAATAATATGCCAGAATATAAGGACTATTATTCTATTTTAGGTGTTACAAGAAACGCATCTCAGGATGAAATTAAATCAGCATATAGAAAACTTGCAATGAAATATCATCCTGATAAAAATCCGGGTAATAAAGAAGCAGAAGCTAAATTTAAAGAAATAAATGAGGCTTACGAAGTACTATCGGATTCAGAAAAAAGAAGATTATATGATAGTCTTGGTTCAAATTGGCAAAATGGACAAAATTTTGAACCACCTCCAGATTTTAGAAATTACAGGCAAAATTATAAATATTATAAAACCTCAAATTTTGAGGATTTCAGTGATTTTTTTAAAACTATATTTGGCAATTTTGGGTCTATATTTGATGAAGAAAAAACATCCTCATATTCAAATATCTTTGATGAAGATAATATATTTCAAAGCTTTGCTTCAAAAAAAAATCTTGATATAAGGGCTGAGTTAAATTTAACACTATATGATTTATTAAATCCAACAATAAAAAATTTGACCCTTAGAATTGATAATCAAACAAAAGAAATAAAAGTTAAAATACCCAAAGGAGTAACTGACGGCTCAACAATAAAATTAAAAGGTGAGGGATTAAAATCAAAAAACAAATCTGGAGATCTTTATATAAAGATAAATATAGTAAAAGATGAAAAATTTAAAATTGAAGGATTTGATGTAATAACTGAATTAAAAATATACCCTCAGCAAGCAGTTTTAGGAGATGAGATTGAAGTTCCAACCCCAGAAGGTAGTTTTGTAAAAATAAAAGTTCCACCAATGACTTATACAAACACAAAGCTCAGAATAAAAAACAAAGGTTTATATAAACCTGATGGAACACGTGGGGACTTATACGCAAAAGTAATAATTGATATTCCACATTCAATAACACCTATCCAGAAAGAAATATATAAAAAACTAAATAGCAATTAATCTAAATTAAGTATTTAGTAGTGTAGTATTTAACTATAAAAAATATCTTTATCAAATAAAAAGCCCGCATTATTAATGCGGGCTTATCTTACAAACAACCTAATCTCTATTTATTTTGTAATCTCAACCTTTTCACGAGTATCGCAATTCATCTTCGCTATTTGTTCATAAACCGAAAGTCTCCATTTGTATTCTTCTTCAGCAAGTCTGGCAAGTCTTTCAGCAACTTCTGGTTTTGATTGAAATAGCGATTTGAATCTTATCTCACCCATAAAATAGTCTTTAAGCGCTAATGTTGGTTTAACTGTAGAATCTATAATAAGGGGATTTTTATTTTCTTTCCTGAGTTTTGGATTGAACCTATAAAGGATCCATCTTCCACTTGCAACCGCTTTTTTCTGTTCATTCATTCCTTCATTCATTGGTATCCCATGAGCAATACAATGAGAATATGCTATTATTATAGCAGGACCGTTATACTCTTCAGCCTCTTTAAAAGCTGTTATCGCCTGCTGCATATTTGCGCCTATAGCTATCTGAGCCACATAGACATTACCATGTGTCATCATCATCATTCCAAGATCTTTTTTAGGAAGCGGTTTCCCACCAGCTGCAAACTGAGCTATAGCTCCAAGTGGGGTTGATTTAGACATCTGTCCGCCAGTGTTTGAATATACCTCAGTATCAAGAACAAGGGCTTTTACGTTTTTTCCGCTTGCCATAACATGATCAAGTCCACCATATCCTATATCATAAGCCCACCCATCACCGCCTACAATCCACACTGACTTTTTAATTAAATAATCAACCACTCCTAATAAAGATTTTGTTTTTTCATTATTCATTGTAGCAAGAATCTTTTTAAGTTCATTAACCCTTCCTCTTTGTTTCTCTATCTCAACCCAGCTATCCTGTTTTGAATTAATTATTTCATCTACCACGGGATTATTTATAGAAGTCTTAAGTTCATTTAAAAGGTTAATAGCATATTCATATAAGCTATCATAAGCAAGTCTCATTCCAAGACCAAATTCTGCATTATCTTCAAATAAAGAGTTTGACCATGCTGGACCTTTTCCATCTTCTCTTACGCAATAGGGCGTTGTCGGAAGATTTCCTCCGTATATAGAGGAGCATCCCGTAGCATTTGCTATTGTTAAATGGTCTCCATAAAGTTGAGATAATAATTTAACATAAGGAGTTTCCCCGCAACCAGCGCAAGCCCCTGAAAACTCAAATAAAGGCCTTACAAGCTGCGAACCTTTAATTGTAAATCTATTTATCCTTTCACTCCCTTTATCCTTGAGTTTTAAGAAAAATTCCCAGTTATCTTTCTCAGTTTTTCTAAGAGGAATTTGAGGATGCATATTTATTGCCTTCCTGCCAGTCTCTTTTCCATCAACTTTTTCTTTTGCAGGACAGTTGTAAACGCAAGCCCCGCATCCTGTACAATCTTCTACTGAGACCTGAACTGTGAATTTAAGCCCTTTAAGATCAGCTTTGCCATCGGTAAATTTAAAAGTTGGAGGTGCATCTTTTAACTCTTGTTCATCATAGGCTTTAAGCCTTATAACCGCATGTGGGCAAACTAAAGAACATATACCACATTGTATACACAATTGTGGTTCCCACACCGGGCATTCTAAAGCTATGTTTCTTTTCTCATACTGTGTTGTCGCTGTGGGATATGTGCCATCTACTGGAAATTTTGAAACCGGGATATCATCTCCATGATAAGCAATCATATTACACGTAACCTCTTTTACAAATTCAGACATATCATCGGAGATTACACATGCATTAAAACTAATTTTAGAGGTAATCTTATCTGGATATTTTACTTCTTCAATAGAATTTACAGTCTCATCTACCGCCTTCCAGTTTTTCTCAACTACATCCATTCCTTTTTTAATATATGTTTTCTTGATTGCCTCTTTTATGGCTTTTATAGCATTATCTTTTGGTAAAACTCCAGATATAGCAAAAAATGCTGTTTGCATAACCACATTTATTCTTGAGCCCATACCGACTTTTTTGGCTATTTCCGAAGCATTTATTACATAAAACTTTGCTTTCTTATCTATAATTTGTTTTTGTACTTCAGCTGGTATTTTATCCCATACCTCTGATGCTTTGTATGGACTATTTAATAAGAAGACTCCTCCTTTTTCAAGTTTATTTGCCATCTCATATTTTTCAAGAAAAGAAAACTGATGACATCCCACAAAATTTGCTCTTGTTATAAGATAAGGAGCTCTTATATAATTTTTCCCAAATCTGACATGGGAAACAGTTAAAGAACCTGCTTTTTTTGAATCATAAACAAAGTATCCCTGAGCATAATTATCAGTTTCCTCACTTATTATCTTTATTGTATTTTTATTCGCCCCGACGGTTCCATCAGAGCCAAGACCAAAAAACAATGCTTTAAACGTATCTTTTGACTCAACATTAAAGTTATTATCCCATTTGAGACTTGTATTTGTAACATCATCAATTATTCCAACAGTAAAATTATTCTTTGGATTTTCCAGTTTTAGGTTATCAAAAACAGCTTTTGCCATTGCCGGATTAAACTCTTTTGAGCCAAGACCATATCTACCACCAATAATAAGCGGCAATGATTTAATCTTTCCATCTTTATAAGCTTTTGTTATCGCATCGACAACATCAAGATAAAGAGGCTCTCCGCCAGCTCCCGGCTCTTTTGTCCTATCCATTACTGCAATTTTTTTAACACTTTTCGGCAAGACATTTATAAAATGCTTAACTGAAAAAGGTCTATAAACCCTTACCTTTATTACACCAACCTTTCCATTATTGTTTTTATTTAAATATTTTACTGTCTCTTCAACCACATCACAACCGCTTGCCATTATAACAATCACTCTTTCAGCATTTTTATCTCCAATATACTCAAAAAGGTTATATCTTCTACCAGTAAGTTTTTCAAATTCATTAAAAGTTTGTTCGAATATCTCTGGCATTTTGTTATAAAACTTATTTACAGCCTCTCTTCCTTGAAAGAAAACATCTGGATTTTGAGCCGTTCCTCTCATAAAGGGATTTTCAGGATTTAATCCTCTTTTCCTGTGTGCTAATATCAACTCTTCATCCAAAAATTTTCTCATATCATCAAAAGAAATCAACTCAACCATATTAAGTTCATGTGAAGTTCTGAATCCATCAAAAAAATGAAGAATTGGCACCCGTCCTCTTAAAGTAGCCTTTTGAGCTATTAAAGCAAAATCCATAGCTTCCTGAGAATTTGCACTTGCAAGTAAAGCCCAACCAGTTTGCCTTGTAGCCATAACATCGCTATGGTCTCCAAATATTGAAAGAGCATGAGTTGCCACCGCTCTTGCTGAAACATGAAAAACTGTTGAGGTAAGCTCACCAGCTATTTTATACATATTCGGTATCATCAATAAAAGCCCTTGAGAGGCAGTAAAAGTCGTAGTTAAAGCCCCGGTTGTTAAAGCACCATGTACTGCGCCAGAAGCCCCACCCTCAGACTGCATCTCTATAACATTCGGAATATATCCCCATATATTCTTTTCACCCTTTGCAGATTTTAAATCTGAAAGTTCTCCCATGACGCTTGATGGAGTTATAGGATAAATTGCAATAACCTCATTTGTAGCATGAGCTACATAAGCAGTAGCTGTATTTCCGTCCATTGCTACCATATTTTTGCTTTTTGTCATTCTTCCTCCTTGTATTTAATTAAATATATTTTAGCATTTTTATGAAATTTTGAAAACGATCTCAACTTTATTAAAAGATTTATGCAAAATTTTATGATCTATTACTTACTCCATTCCTTACAAAGATTAACTGCGACTTCAAATGATTTAAGCATAGAATCAAGGCTTATCCATTCATAAGGTCCATGATAATTATATCCGCCTGTAAAAACATTTGGCGTTGGCAAACCCATAAAAGACAATCTTGAGCCATCAGTACCACCTCTTATTGGTTTTAACCTTGGTTCAACCCCTGCATTTTTCATCGCGGAAAATAATTTAGACATAACCTCTGGATATTTGTCAATTATATTTTTCATATTTCTGTATTGTTTAATAAAATCTATTTCTATTTTTGCAAGTGAATATTTTTCTTTTTTTTCTTCTACAATTTTTAAAAGAAGTTTCTCCATATATTTTAATTTCTCAATATTGTGTTCCCTTACTATCCCACCCGCCTCAGCATAGCTAATATCACCCTTTATTTCATCAAACATTATAAATCCATCATACCCTTCTGTATTTTCAGGCGTCATATTCTCAGGCCATGATGAGATTATATCACTCAAAATCCTTACAGCATTTGCCATCTGATTTTTAGCACTTCCGGGATGAACACTTTTTCCATAAACTTTTATTTTTACTCCATCTGCATTAAAATTCTCTTTTTCAACCGTCCCAAGTAAATCACCATCAAAGGTGTATCCAAAATCAGCATCAAGTTTTTTTAAATCAAGCTTATCCACCCCTCTCCCTATCTCTTCATCAGGAGTAAACAATATTCTAATATTTGGATATTTAATATCCTTGCTTGAAAGAAGATACTCTACCAATGTCATTATTATCGCTATGCCAGCCTTATCATCCGCTCCTAACAATGTATTACCACTTGCAGTTACAATATCATGACCGATATGTTCTTTTAAAACAGGGCAATTTTTAGTATCAAGGTATAACCCTTCCCCTATATCGACTCTATTACCTTTATAATCTTGATAAAGTTTTACTTTAACCCTTTTAGCAGTATATGCGGGGGAGGTATCCATATGAGCTATAAATGCTATTTTCTTTTGTGAATTACAATTTGAATCTATTTTCCCAAAAATATATGAATATTTATCCATAAAACTTTTTTTTACTCCAATTTCTTTCAATTCTTTTAAAAGAATTTTTGCAAATTTAGTTTGAGAAGCTGTAGAAGGATATGTTAAAGATTTTGGATCTGAGGTAGTCTCAATTTCACAATATTTTTTTAATCTATCAAATAATTTCCTCTTTAAAATCTCTTTATTCATAATAATTCCTCCATTTCATTTATTATCAAAATGATAATTTAATTCTATAATTTAATTCATTAAAAATCAAATTTAAAATATGCTTATAATTTTATACAAAAAAGATAAGGATATGTTACAGGTTATATTAAAATTAGGTTTTCATACAGTCGTTATATATCTAAATTTTTTTATTTTTTAAAAATTATATATAATTTTATTAATATACCAACTAAATTACAAGGAGGAATGAAATGGGCTTAATTCCAAAAGAGACAAAATTTTTTGATATGACCGTCGAACAAATTAACCAGATAGAAGAAGCGGTAAAATACCTTAAAGCAATAATTAAAAAAGAAGATTTTTCAGAAGATAGCATAAAAAAGATAAAAGAAATGGAACAGAAATGCGATACCATATCTCATGAGATAATAGATATTTTAAATGAAACTTTTATAACACCGATAGATAGAGAGGATATACATAAAATTGTAAATGAAATTGACGATATAATGGATCTTTTAAATGTTGTGGCAAACAGGCTATATATATATAAAATAAAAAGCGTAAAAAATACTTATCTTCCAGAGTTCATTGAAAATATTTCAGAAGCTATAATTGCTGTTAAAAATGCCATAATAAATTTAAAAGAAATAAAGAAGACAAGAAGAATTTTAGAATACTGTATAGAAATAAACCGTCTTGAAAACGGAGGAGATTCTATAAGGGAAAAAGCCATAATGGATTTATTTGAAAAAGAAAAAGATCCGGTAAATATAATTAAATGGAAAGAAATATATGAGGTTTCAGAAACAATACTTGATGCATGCGAAAAAGTTGCAAGAACAATAGAAGAGGTCCTGGTAAAAAATGGATAATAATACATTAACAATAACTTTTATAATATTTATAGCTTTAGTTTTTGACTTTTATAATGGAGCAAATGATGCGGCTAATTCAATATCAACTATAGTAGCTACAAAAGTTTTAAAACCATTTTATGCAGTTCTCTGGGCAATGTTTTTTAATTTTATTTCTTTCTTAATAGTAGGAACGGCAGTTGCAAAAACTGTTGGGAAAGGAATAATAGATATAAACATAGTGGATAACTATCTAATTGCTTCAGCTATGATTGGAGCATCTTTATGGACAATGTTATGCACAAAGTTAGGACTTCCTATAAGCGCGTCTCATGCTCTTGTCGGTGGACTAATAGGGTCAGCGATAGCAAAAGCAGGTTTTGGCGCAATTATTAAATCAGGCTTATATACGGTTGGATTATTTATAATTCTTTCCCCCCTTATAGGACTAATACTCGGCAGTATAATAATGATTCTTTTATTAAATATTTTTAAACGAACAAAACCATATAAGATTGAAGGAATTTTTAAAAAAGGACAATTATTATCCTCAGCATTATACTCAATAGGTCATGGTGGAAATGATGCTCAAAAAACAGCTGGAATTATTTCAACTTTATTATTTGCAAACGGATATTTAGGTGAGACTTTCTATGTACCTATTTGGGTAGCTTTAATATCATATGCAACTATTGCGTTGGGGACACTGTCGGGTGGGTGGAAAGTAGTAAATACTTTAGGTCATAAATTAACAAAATTAAGACCTGTGGATGGTTTTGCAGCAGAATTTGGGGCAGCAATTACCTTACATACCGTTACCTTTTTAGGAATACCTGTAAGCACAACCCATACCATAACAGGCTCAATTATGGGAGTCGGAGCTATTAAAAGAATGCATTCTGTTAGATGGGGAGTATCAAAAAGAATAATCTGGGCATGGGCACTTACAATACCGGGAAGCGCGTTAATTGCAAGTATTTCATATTATATTTCCAGAGCTATAAATTAATTTAAGGAGGAATTATGGTTTCATACAAAGAACTTGGTTTTGTTAATACAAAACAGATGTTCATAGACGCTATGAAAAATGGCTATGCTGTTCCAGCCTATAACTTCAATAATATGGAGCAACTTCAAGCTATTATAACCGCATGTGTGAAATCCCGTTCTCCAGTGATTTTACAGGTTTCAAAAGGCGCAAGAGATTATGCTAATTCCACACTTTTAAGATGGATGGGAAAAGGAGCGATAGAGATGATGAAAGAAATGACAGATAAACCCATACCTATTGCCCTTCATTTAGATCATGGAGACTCATTTGAACTCTGTAAAGCTTGTATAGACAATGGTTTTTCTTCAGTTATGATAGATGGATCTCACCTACCATATGAGCAAAATGTAGAAATAACGAGAAAAGTAGTTGAATATGCTCATAAATATGATGTAACAGTTGAAGGAGAGCTTGGAGTTTTAGCTGGGATAGAAGAACATGTTTCAAGCGAAAAATCTCATTATACCAACCCCGATGATGTAGAAGATTTTGTTAAGAAAACAGGTGTGGATTCTCTTGCCATATCAATTGGAACAAGCCATGGAGCTTATAAATTTAAGGTTAAACCTGGCCAGACTATACCACCTTTAAGATTTGATATACTTGAAGAAATAGAAAAAAGAATACCAGGTTTTCCAATAGTATTACACGGAGCTTCAAGCGTATTACAGGAATATATTGAGATAATAAATAAATATGGTGGCAAAATGGAAAATGCAGTTGGAATACCTGAAGAACAACTTAGAAGAGCAGCAAAAAGCGCAGTTTGTAAAATAAACATAGACTCAGATGGCAGACTTGTAATGACTGCAATAATAAGGAAAATTTTTGCTGAAAAACCTCAGGAATTTGATCCAAGAAAATATCTTGGGCCAGCAAGAGATGAATTAATAAAAATGTATATTAATAAAAATGAAAAAGTTCTGGGTTCAGCTAATAGAGTTTAGATTAATATTTTTGTGTTTCTATTTATTTAGCTCTTTAATTAATTGTATATAATTCCTAAAAAACATCAAGGCAAATTGATGGTGAAAGATAGACTAAAAAGATTGTTTTCATGATGATTAACATAATAAATTAATATAAAAATTTTATGCTAAATTATGCCAAATAGAATAAGATTTAATAATAACCCAATATATAAGGATTTAAGGAGGCAGGATGGAAAAAGAATTATTTGAAAATGTTAAACCATCAAAATTTAGTTTAAAAAATAAAAGAGCAAAATATTTTGATATTTCGGATATTATATCAAACTCAAAATATAGACCTGATAATGATGAAATAGACTTTTTTGAAAAAACAGATCTAATATACAGGACACTGTGCGCGATATTATATAACTTTGCGCCCACCTCAGGCCATCCCGGAGGAAGTATATCCAGCGGCAGGATAGTTGAATCGCTTTTATTTGAGAATATGCTTTATGATCTATCTAATCCACAAAGGGAAGACAACGATATAATATCTTATGCAGCAGGACATAAAGCAATGGGACTTTATGCTATGTGGGCATTAAGAAACGAACTTATTAAATCTTCTAATGAAAATCTTCTACCTCAAGATGAAAGATTTCAGTTAAGGCTTGAAGATCTTCTTGGTTTTAGAAGAAATCCTGTAAATGATACTCCACTTTTTAAAAAATTTAAATCAAAAGCTCTGGATGGACACCCTTCCCCATTAACACCTTTTATAAAACTTTCAACGGGCGCAAGTGGAGTTGGAATGGGATCCTCAATAGGCCTTGCTTATGGAGCAATGGATTCTTTTAGAAAAAACCCTCCAAAAATAAATATCATAGAGGGAGAAGGAGGATTTACCCCTGGCAGAGTCAGTGAGGCAATAGCTTCAGCTGCAACTTCAAGACTTTATAACGTAATACTTCATCTTGATTTCAACCAAGCATCCATTGATTCAAACTCTGTGTGTTTAGAAGATAAAAATGGAGATTATGTTCAGTGGTCTCCAGATGAACTGCTTTTTATAAATGATTGGAATGTTATAAATGTTGCAAACGGGCTTGATTTCTTTCAAATACTTTCAGCTCAAAAATATTCATCATTAATAGAAACAAACCAGCCAACAGCCATAATTTATAGAACAATAAAAGGATGGAAATATGGAATAGAAGGTAGGGCATCACATGGAGCAGGGCATAAATTTGCTTCAGATGGTTATTATCAAACTCTTTCAGAATTTGAAACAACTTTCAACAAAAAACTACCAAGGTATTGCGCTTCAAAACCAACGCCTGAGTCAATAGAAAAGTGTTTCTATGATACGCTTATGATTATACGGGAAACTATAAAAGAAAACAAAAAAATTTCAGAAATGGCCGCTTGTAAAATTGAAAGACTCAAAAAAAAGCTTGATGATTTAAAAAGGCAAAAAAGTGAAAAATCACCAAAAATAGAAAAAGCATATAAACTTGAAATAGATACTCCGAAAGAATTAGTTATAAAACCTCAGACGGAGATAACACTTAGAGAAGCTCTTGCAAATTCCCTGAATTATATAAACAAAATCACAGAAGGAGGGATACTTGCTTCAGCAGCAGACCTTTATGGGTCCACAAGTGTCAATCTTATAAATAAAGACTTTCCTCAAGGTTTCTATAATGCTATTTCAAATCCAGACTCAAGATTGATTACAGCCGGTGGAATATGCGAAGATGCAATGGGAGCTATTGCAAGCGGAATTAGCGCTTTTGGAAATCATATTGGGGTAACTTCATCATATGCCGCTTTTATAGCTCCACTTGAACATATATCTGCAAGGCTACATGCAATAGGACAGCAGGCAAAGCACGAACTTACAGGCAAACCATATAACCCATTTATAATGATAAATGCTCATGCCGGACCAAAAACCGGGGAAGACGGTCCTACTCATGCCGACCCTCAGGCGCTTCAACTTCTATGCGATAACTTTCCAAAAGGAACAATGATAACATTAACCCCATGGGAACCGACAGAGATATGGCCACTTATTGCCTATTCATTAAAGTTAAGACCGGCAATAATAGCTCCTTTTGTGACAAGACCTGCTGAAAAAGTAATAAACAGACAGGAATATGGACTTCCTCCGGCGAAGGAAGCCATAAAGGGAATATATTATTTTATGAAAGCTGATGAAAAATCAAAACCATATCACGGGACTGTTGTCTTGCAGGGTAATGGTGTTGCAACTATATTTATAAATGAGGTAATGCCTGAATTAAAAAGGTTAAAATATAACATAAATGTCTTGTATGTTACAAGTAAAGAGTTATTTGATTATCTTGATGAAGAAGAAAAAAAGAGAATATATCCCAATGAGTTGGCTAGCCATGCCATAGGTATAACTGATTTTACCATTCCAACAATGTATTTCTGGATAAGATCAGAATATGGAATAAAAAACTCACTTCATCCATTTAAAAAAGGGAAATATCTTGGAAGCGGCAAAGGAGAAATTGTTTTGAAAGAAGCGGGGCTTGATGCTAAGTCACAACTTCTAACTATAAAAGAATATGCTAATTTTATAGAAAAAAATTATAAATTTGGGGAGGCAATATGTCTTTAATAGAAAAACCTTATCTTCTTGGAAGGAGTTTTGTATTTTCAATTACAAAAGGAGAAGATCTTCTTCCACTGCTTACCGATTTTTGTAAAGAAAATCAGATAAAATTCGGAATCATCACTGCTGCTATTGGAGCAGTTAATAAAGCGACATTTGGCATTTATGATCAGAAAAACAAAAAATACAATAAGATAACTATGGAAAAAGAACTTGAAATACTTTCACTTCAAGGAAATATAAGCATTTACGAACATAAACCTATGATTCATGCTCATATTACTCTTTCAGATTCATCCGGAAATTCTTTTGGAGGGCATCTCATGTCCCCAACAATTGTATTCTCCTGCGAGATTATGATACAGGAATTAACAGGAAGCGAACCTAAAACCAGAAAATCAGATAAATCCGTAGAACTTCTTCTGTGGCCAAATCCGCTTTCTCAAAAATGAATTTTTATTCAAATTATAAGGCGGGATTTATATCCATATCTGGCTTGCCAAATTCAGGGAAATCCACACTATTAAATGCCATATGTAAGACAAATCTTTCAGCAGTTTCTCCTAAACCACAGACTACAAGATATCATATTAAGGGAATAATAACTGAAGAAAACTATCAAATGGTCTTTATAGACACCCCAGGTTTTCTTACCCCAAAAACAAAGATTGAAAAAATAATGAAAACTGAAACTGATAGAGCCATAAAAGATGATGCGGATATAATTCTTTTGGTTATAGAACCTGATACTAAATATTTTGAAAAGAATAAAGATTTTTTTATATTAATATCTAAATTTAAAAAACAAATCATTGCAGCAATAAACAAAATAGATGCACACTCTATACAGGAAATAAATGAAATAAAAAAGGCAATAATAGAAATTTATGGCAATATTCAAATAATTGAAATATCCGCTCTTAAAAGAATAGGTCTTGATGAATTAAAAAAAAAGATAGCGGAAAATCTTCCTTTTTCCCCTCCATATTATTATGATGATATCCTTTCTGATAAGTGGGAAAGATATTTCGTATGCGAGATAATAAGAGAACAAATATTCAATTTATATCGCGATGAAATTCCATACTCAACAGAAGTAGGAATAGAATATTTTAGAGAAAATCAAACACCTCTGGATATACTTGCTAATATATATGTTTCAAAAAAGAGTCACAAACCTATATTATTAGGACAACAGGGAAAAGCAATAAAAAAACTCAGGGAAACATCTCTGCGTAAAATAGAATCTTTTCTTGGGAAAAAGGTACGACTTGAACTTTTTGTAAAAATAAGAGAAGACTGGCAAAATGATTTAACATTCATAAACAATCTTATAAGGGATTACAAATGAAAAACGTAACCATAAACAAAATAAATATTTTTTTGTTTATGGTCTGGATGGAGGTTATAATATTCGTAGTTTCTCTTATAGTTTCCTTATATATAATAAAGCCTTTTTCAAGTTTAATAATAGAAAAATATAATAATTTTACACTTTATGAGGCAATAAGAATATCTATCCTTTTTATTTTAATAAGTTTATTGCAAATTCTTTACAAAAAAATTCTTATGAGATTTTGGAAAATAAATATTAAACTGCTTTTTTTTATTATAAATTCTTCGTGGCTATCTCTTTTTCTAATTCAAAGAATTATCGGAAAAACTATGCTGGCAAAATACTCACTAATATATATCGGAATATTTTTATGTTTTATGCTTCCATACTCAACTGAATTAAAATTATTGATAAAAAATAAATCTATTAAAAATTAAAATTATAAGCTAAATTTACTTTTCCCATACCCCATATATTTCAAAGCCACATTCTGGGCAAAAACCCTTTCCATCTTTTATAAAAAGATTATTTTCAATAAGACTCATATAACCTCTTTTAATAAGAATTGCTTTACATTTTGGACAAAAAGTAGAAGAATTTTTTGTGTTATAATTTCCTCCATAAACATAATTAAGCCCTTTTTCTTTCGCTTTTTCTATAAGTTTTTCAATTAAAACTGGATTTGTTTCTTTTATCTCGTTCATTTTATAATCAGGATGAAATTTTGTCAGATGCCAGGGGATATCAGGTGAAAGTTTCTTTATGAAATCTGCCATTTTTTCAATCTCATCTATAGAATCATTAAACCCCTCAACTATAAGAGTAACAAACTCAACATGAATTTTATTCTTACAAATCATCTCTATAGAATCTATTAAAAAATCAAGATTTGCGCCACAAAGATGATTAAACTTTTCTTTATTAAAACTTTTAAAATCTATCTTTATAAAATCAAGAAAATTTTTTATATAATCAAAAGCCTGTTTGGTTATATAACCATTAGAAACAAAACCAGTCTTGATCTTTGGATTTTTCTTTTTAGCTAATTCAAATATATCTTTTGCCCATTCAACTGTTATAGTAGGTTCATTATATGTAGAAACAATAATATCAAGATTATTGCTGGAAAGGATATTTAAGAAATCCGGGGGTGAGATCTCTTTTATATATATTATTTTTTCTTTTAGATTTAAAATCTGTGATATCTCATAATTTTGACAATACAAACATCTAAAATTACACCCCAACATTCCAAAGGAAAGAGTAAAATGCCCCGGCAGAAAATGATAGAGAGGTTTTTTTTCTATCGGATCAATATTAAGAGATGAAACATACCCATAAGGAACTACTCCAACACCACCGTCATTTACTCTAACCCCACAAAAACCAGTTTTGCCTTTATCTATGATGCATCCATGTCTACAGGCTAAACATTTTATTTTATCACCTTTATTTATAAAAAGTGGAGATTTAATTGTCATGCTATGAAAATTCATATCGCAAATACATTAAGACATTTATGCAAAATGCTTATTTCAATCTCACCCTCTGATAGATAATCCTCACCATCAAGATGATAAACAGTCCCTTTTGGAATTATTATCTTAAAGTTTTTTGCTCTAAAAGATTTTACAAACTCATTTTCCAGAATCTTTGAATTAAAAAGAGAATTAATTTTTAAAAGTGTTTTAAAAAATCCCGGGTTTTCAATTACTACAAACTCCAAAAAACCATCATCAATTATCGAATTTGGGCTTATAATAGCTCCGCCACCATATTGCATCCCATTAGCTACAGTTGCTATGATTGGCTGAAAAACATATCTTTTCCCATCTATAAAAACCTTGGTTTTTTTGGGTTTAAACCTGAAATAGGAAAAAACGCCATGAATAAAATAAGGCAACAAACCTCTTAAATTAGTTTTATGATTAAAAAGATATGCGACCTCAGCATCAAACCCCATTCCACATGTTGAAATAAATATATTCCCATTTGCCAGACCACAATCTATTTTCCTTATTTTGTTTTTAAAGATAACATCAACTGCTTTTGATATATCAAGTGGCAAAAAAAGGTTTCTTGCCAGGCCGTTACCTGAACCTGCTGGAAGTATTCCTAAATTTATATTTTCTTTTCCGACAATAATTTCAGCTACCTCTTTTATTGTTCCATCCCCTCCTGCAACAATAATATTGGGATAACCATTGTTTACATATCTAAGAACTATCTCCTTAGAATGATTTTTATATCTGGTGTATTCTATTGAAAATAAAGCATCTTTTTTTGAAAATTTTTCCTTTATCTTCTTCTCAATGCTTTTATTAAACTTAACGCCGGATTTTGGATTAATAATAAAAAGATATCTATTCATCAAAAAGCATTTACTCCACTAGCCCAATCAAGCTTTTCATTAGTCTGAGATATAGAAATAAGCACATTATTTAAATCAAAATCTCCAGTTTTTGAAAGGAAAACAACATCATAAAAATAGCCTATTTTATAGCTATCGTAATTAGATATAATTTTGTTTTCATCTAATATTGTAATATAATAAGCCGTGTTATCTGTATTATAGAGAAAATAAAGTTTTGTCTGGTTAGTTTTTTCACCTTTTAAAAGAGCAAGTTTCCCTGATATATTTTTATTCTTAAATTCCTTTGGGTTTTTCAAAAATTTATCTATCTCCTCACAATCAATAGCATTTGAAGATTTCATATCTTTTGAATCAACAACAAAGTCATATTCATCTTCTATTGGATTTTGCTGATCAGAAATTTTATCAAGAAAATCAAGATCTTTTTTATCCGCGCTGACAGAAACGGAAGAATTTGATGAATATTCCTTTTTAATATAAACAGGAGTGTATGAAACAGTTTGTTGGGATTTTCCATAATAAACTGGCTTATAATCATTTGAAAATGAAAAAAGCCCTTTAAAGTTACCCCATTTTAATGAAATATAAATACCCATTAAAATTCCGATTATAATGAAAAAAATAGTATTTATAAATCTAAGTTTATAAAAGTTCATAATAAAATTATATAAAATAGGATATAACTAAAAAATTAATAAATTGTTAAATTTCTCTTCTCTATTTTTACTTTAAGCTTTAACTTTGCCTTTTTTCAATCTTTTCTTTTATTTTTTTGTCCCTTTCTTCAAGTTTCTTCCTAACATTTTCAAAATATTTTTCAAGTTTTTTAGCTCTTTGTTTTTCTCTCATCATTATAGTTGAAAGCCTATGCTGAATTTTTATCTCAATTTTGGTTATGTAAGCGCTTTGTCCTGGCTTTAAAGTTTTAACCTCCCCATCCTTTTCTATATCAACTAACCCTTTAAAAAGGCCAATCTCTGAATGTTCTTCATCTGAAATAATCGAAAAATTAGTTCCTCTTACTCCACAAACAGCCTGCGGTGTTTTAACTTTATATTCCTTACTCATTTTATTAATAAAAAAAGTAGCTTTACCTATAAGATAATTATAACTCTTTTCTAATAAAGAGTTTTCCTCGGCGTTTAAATTTTTTACTCCAAAAATAAAATCAAGGAAAGAGCTATTATCCTTAATTTTTTCTTCCCGTTTTAAAATAAATTTAGTGTTCTCAAATAAAAAAACCATACTTTTGTTCTCAAGAAGTAACTGTGCCTCTGAATTAGATGATGTAATAATTGAATATCCACTCCCAATAACATCTCCTTCCTTTAAATTAATCTTTTCGTTTTTATCATTATAAAACTCCACTGTTCCGCTTGTTTTATATATTATATCCTGCGAATTAACAACAGGAACTCCCATCAATAATAACAAACAAAGAACAAAATACATAATTTCCTCCTTATTATTTTTTATATTTAGCCATTATATAAAAATCCCTAACTTTTACAACCTCAATATCGGTGTTCTTTGAAATTATACCAATTATATCAGATGCTTTTCCTTTGTGAAGCAAAAGCTCAAAAACCGCAGTTTCCTTATCGTAATTTTTAACAACAGCAGTTCTTATTATAGGGATATTCCTGAAATATTTAATAAGATCATTGACTGAATTTAACGAAGAAACTCCATCTACTTCAAATTTAACTATTTTCTTTTGATTATAGTAATTCAATATAGAATCCTTGATATTAGGATATACCTTTTTAACACAGTTTACAGATGCATTATTTTTAGCGTCCTGTTCAGTCAAACCTATTCCACCATTTGAAGCATTAAATCCACTTATAATCTCATCATTTTTTGTTTTTATATTTCCGCTAATTGTACAAACATATGATATAAAACCTCCAAGTCCCTCCGATGTATTAAATTTAGTTTGTATTTTACCATCAATAATTACGTCTGAATCTTTTATATCTCCAAAAACTCTAAAACTATCATTTCTAAGATCTGAAATAAGAGCATCTAAAGCAAAGCTTACCGCCTGTGTTTGCTCATCAATAATATTAGCATAGATAACTGGGCTTCCTATTTTCTCAACCTCGTTCTCAAATCTTTTCAATTTACTGGCAAGATCTTCTTTTCTAACATAAGCCCTTACTTTAGTTTTATAGAAATTACCATCGATATACTCTTTCAAAACTTCATACTTTTCTATATATCCCTCAGACCTTGAGGTTATTTCATCGTCTATAAGAACAGATTTTGAAACAAGGGTTTCCCCACTTATATAAACACCCACTACAAGATGAAGAGCATTTTTAAGGGCATCTGATAAAGATGTCTTCTTTGCATTATCAATATTATTATCAACTATTGGACCACTCCCCTCAGCTTCAACAATCTCAACGTTATAATCTTTATTTAATTCAGATTTAATTATGTTTTTTCCACAGGAATTTAAAAGCAAACAAACCCCAGAAATTCCAATATAAATAACTTGCTTCATAAAACCTCTCTAATAAAATGTTGCTTATAATTGTCAGTAATAACTTCTTAACGCTGTAAATATTCTGATATATTTACTGACTTAAATAATACTTTTTAAAGATAATTATTCAATTATCTTCAAACCCATATCTTTTAGATATTTTTTATCCAATCTAAGCACAACAACGCATCCATCATCAGCCGTCCATTCTGTCCTTACTATCTGAGCTCCTTTTATAAGAGCATCTATTTTGGTGGCAAGCAGTGAATCTGTTTCAATTGCCTTTTCAACTGTTATTCCACCTTCAAGCTGAATACCTTTTATTACACTAAGCATATTATACTGTCCGTTTACTATTGCGGCGTTTCTTGAGGTAGCCATTTTTTGCGTTTTATTTTCAAGAGTCTGATCTGCCGCGCCAATTCCTCTGGCAAATATATAGTTTTTAGTTACTCCTTCTTCAACCCATTCCCTTTCTATTTCTCCACTTTTTGAAACCATTCCTTTATCAGGACTTGATTTACAGCCTGCCATTAATAAGAAGCCCATTGCTATTAAGCAGATTTTTTTCATATTACCTCCTCTTATCCTATTAATAATTTTAACATTTAAGTATATTGACAGTCAATTTGTTTTTTTGTATCATCTATTTAAATGCAGATCTTTAAAAGCTTGAATTTAATTTTAATTGAATTTAGGCTTTTACCTTATCTTTTTTAAAACCAGGAAAAATATGATAAAAGTTAAAAATGTTATTAAAAATTATGGAAATTTCAGGGCTTTAAAAGGAGTATCTTTTGAAGCTCAAAAAAACACAATAACAGCGCTTTTAGGACCAAATGGCGCTGGAAAAACTACAACGCTTAGAATACTTTCAGGATATTTATTTCCAGACGATGGCGATATAGAATATTTCGGAAAAAATTACAAAAACTCTGATTTTAAAAATCTGATTGGTTATGTGCCTGAAAATAATCCTATTTATGAGGATTTAGAAGTAAGCGAATATCTTAACTGGATTTCAAAAATATATGGAGTTGATTCATCAAACGTAAAAACAGTAATAGACAAATGCTCCCTTAAAGATGTGATAGGGAAAAAAATAGGAAGTTTATCAAAAGGATACAAACAAAGAGTATCTCTTGCCAAAGCTATAATACATAACCCTCCAATTCTTCTTTTAGATGAACCGACCTCAGGGCTTGATCCCAATCAGGCAAACCAGACAAAAGAATTGATAAAAGATTTAAAAGGAGAAAAAACCGTAATAATTTCCACACACATTTTATCTGAAGCTGAAAGCATATGTGATAATATACTTATAATAAACAAAGGAGAGATACAGGCATCCGGGAAAATAGATGAGATTATAAAACAATACTCCAGAAATTCATATACACTGAAAATAGAAGGCAAAATAGAAATAGATTTTTCAGGGTTAAAAGAAATAAAAGAAATTGCCAAAACATATTATGAAAATGAAGTTCAATATATAATAGAATTTAATAATGAAAAAGATATGAGAAAAGAAATACTTGAATATTTAATTTCAAAGAAAATTTCGTTATTAGAATTTTATAAAAATAGAATTACTCTTGAGGAAATTTTTACAAAAATTACTAAGGAGAATTAATTTATGAATTATAATAATATAAAACTTCTTATAATAAAGGAACTAAAACATTATTTTAACACACCTCCATTATATGTTTTAACAACAGTATTTCTTCTTTTAATCGGGTATTTTTTTGCTCAACCGATGTTTTTAATAGCCCAGGCTAACCTTAATTCAATTGTAGATATTATGCCTTTAATATTGACTTTCTTTATTCCAGCATTAACCATGAAACTAATTGCCGAGGAAAAGAAAACTCAAACAATAGAAATTCTTTTAACACTTCCTTTCTCAGAAGAAGAGATAATAATATCAAAATATATATCTTCAGTAATTGTAATGTTTCTCGCTTTTTTATTAATGTCTTTTTATGCGATTACCATAATCATGCTTTCAAAACCAGACATAGGACATATTATAGGAACTTATCTGGGGTTGTTTTTACTATCTATCTCATTTATAGCAATTGGAATATTTTCTTCAACCCTTTCATCAAGCCAGATTAATGCTTTTATAATAGGTTTTGCAATTTCATTTTTCTTTTACATAAGTGGTAAAACAACTTTTTTTCTTCCAATTTATCTTCAAAATATATTCAATTACCTTGGGACAGACATCCATATTTCAAATATATCAAGAGGAGTTATAGATCTAAAAGATCTTATATATTTTTTCAGTATAATTTCTGCTTTTTTATACCTTTCAGTTTATAGATTAAAAACAATGAGGATAAAATAACTATGAAAAAGATAGAAATATTAATATTTATCTTAATATTGGTAATCTTAAATCTGATAGTTTCAAAATTAAATGTCAGATTTGATGCTACAAGAGATAAGATATATACCCTTTCAAAGGGAAGCAAAAATATCATAAAAAAGATAAACGACAATCTCTTTATAGACCTTTATTATTCAAAGGAACTACCCCCTCAGATAAATACAAATAAAGAATATGCAATCTCAATGATAAAAGATTACGCATCTTATTCAAAAAAAATTAAATTATCAACCATAGAAATAGCAGAAAATGAGGATTTAAAAAGACATGCTCGAGAAGAAGGAGTTATACCAGTCAGATTTGATATAGTATCAAAAGAGAAATTTGAACAGAGAGAAGGGTTTCTGGGATTAACTATAAGATACAGAGAAAAAAAGGATGTAATCGGTTTTATCTCTGATATATCAAACTTTGAATACGATCTTACTTCAAGAATTAAAAACTTAATAAATGAAAATAAGGAAAAGGTATATTTTATAACAGATTCAAATTCTTTATCATCTTACAGAATAAATCCTCAGATAAAAGAAAAACTTTTAAATAATTATGAGATAAAAGATTTTCAATTAAAAGATTTATATAATTCAACAGAAAGTTTTGCAGCATGTCTTGTAGGACCAACAACCCCTTTGAATGAAAAGGAACTTTTTTATTTTGACCAGATACTTGCAAAAGGAAACAGAATTTTTATAGCCTATGATATGAAATACACAACAATGGACAGCTTTTTTTCAAGGGATAATAATATAGGGATAGAAAAGATACTTTCTAAAAATGGGATAAGATTAAAAAATACACTTATACTTGACAGAAACTCACAGGCTATTCAAATTGGCTTCAGGCAAGGACCTTTTATCATTTCAAATATCGTAAAATATCCATACTTTATAATAACTGACAATTTAGACAGGAATCATTCAACAACAAAAGATGTTTATTCTTTAACAATTCCATTTGCCTCTCCAATAGAATATTCAACAACTTCAAAGCTTCTAATAACACCACTTGTTAAAACATCAAGATACAGCTGGGCAAAAAAAGAGAATTCATATATAAATATAAACCCTTTTCAGGAATACACTTTATCGCAGGATGATTATAATGGACCATTTACAATATCCATATTAGCAAAAGGCAGATTTGATTCATATTTTGAAACTGTGCCAAAAGAAATTGAGAAAGAGAGTAAAGGGAAAATATCTCATATAAAGCAAGGAGAAAAAGATTCAATTTTATACTTAATATCATCGTCTAAATTTATAACTAATGAAGAACTTAATCAGGAAAATGCTCAATATTTTACAAATATAATAAATTTCCTTACACAGGATGAGGATATTATTACTATAAGGTCTAAAAAAGCAGGCTTTATACCTTTAAAAGAGATAAATGACAGGTTGAAGGTATTAATAAAATATATGAATATTTTTCTGCCATCAATAATTTTGATAGCTATCGGTCTTTACAGATGGAAAAAACTTGAATTAGAAAGAGAAAAAGCTAAAAAGGTTTATACAAGCTGAGTTTTCTTTTTATAAGGGAGGGATATGAATATTAAAAATCTTCTCATAGTTTTATCCTTAATTATATTGATATATATCGCTGTTTTAACTCTCAACCAACCAAAAATTTATTCAAATACCCCTTTTTCCAAAAAAATAGATACAAATAAAATAACAGAAATCACAATAACAAACCTAACTCATGAGGTTAGTCTAAGCAAAAAAGAGAAAATATGGCTAATGACGAAACCATATCATTATAAAGCAGATAACCAGGAAATAGAAAGCTTAATTGAAAAAATTTCTAAGGCAAAATTATATGGACCTCTGACTGACAAAAAAACAGAATATTATAGATTTGAAATATATCCAGACTCATCAACATTAGTAACTTTAAAATCAAATAAAACCCTTTCTCTTTTGATTGGAAAAGCAACTCAGGATTATAATGGAACTTTTATCAAATTCAAAGAATCTGATGAGATATATGAGCTAAAAGGTATATACCCATTTGATTTCAAAAAAAACTCCCAGGATCTTTTATATAAAAATATAGTTGAATCAGATATTTCAGAGATAAACTCATATGAAATAATATACAATAAAAGTAAGATATATGATTCAAAATCTGGTGATAAATGGCTAAAAGAAAACTCTCAAAGAATAATTGAAAAACTTAAAGAAATAAGATTTAACAAAATAGAAAAGGTAGAAAAGGAAAAAGAGAAAATACTGGCAGAGATAACGTTAAAATCTCAAAACAATGATGAGCGTTTATCAATATATAAAAAAGGGAAAAATTATATTATATTTAAAAACGACTATGAATTAACGATTGAGGATTCATACTCTAAGAAAATTGAAAGCTTTATTGATGAACTAAAAAAAGATATTTCCACAAAAAAATAATCCTGAAATTTATAGAATTATTTTACAGCAATCTTTACTTTTTTTGTCTGATTGCCAGAAATATACTCTATATAAACATCTCCTTCTATCTCAGACAAAGCATTATTATATGTTATAAGATTATCTATCTCAATATCATTTAATTTCGTTATTATGTCTCCTTCTTTTATCTCTGTATTTAGCAAAAGAGAATTTTCAGAAAGTCTTGCAATTCTAACACCCTTGCCGCTATAACCAAAATCTGGCATAAACCCCAAAGAAATTTTTCTTTTCTTAATCGGCTTTTGTATTTTTATATCAAGAAAATCAAGTCTTGGGTATTTTGAAATCTCATCTATTAAACTTAAAACAAAATCACCAGCCACCAAAAGCCCATCAAAATTTATATTTTCATAAACATCTTTTGGTGTATGATAGTCAGGATCCCCCCCATCAAAAATCTGAATTGCAGGGATCTGTTTTTCTATAAAACTCATCTGATCGGATGAATCAAGTGGCAATGTTGAAATTTTATAATTAATCATTGTAGCAAGCGAAGCATTTTTTATTATACTCTGCCATTTTGAAGATGAATTAGAATTTAAAATGTATATCTCTTTATTAATTTTTCCAATAGTATCCAAATTTACATTAGCAAGAATCTTTGAAATTATATCTTTCGAAAGACTTTCTAAAAAATATTTTGATCCAGATCTTTGCTCCTCTTCTCCAGAAAAAAAACAGAACGCAAGATTATTTTTTTGGCTTTTAACTTTTGATAACAAATCACTTAACCCAAGCAAAACAGAAACACCACTCGCATTATCATTTGCTCCCGGAAAAAAAGAATTATCTTTTGGGAAAAGGTGATCATAATGCGCTGTTAAAAAAATATATAAATCAGATTTTCCTTTAAGATATCCACAAATATTTTTTGTTTTATATTTTTTCCCATTAAAATCAACTTCAAATTCCTGTTTATATGAACCACCAAAAAATGGTAAAAAATGATTTTTCTTTAATCTTTTCTCTATGTAATTAGCTGCCTTTTCAATCTCATTTGATCCAGGATGTCTTGTCTTAAGCTTTTTTGATAAAAAATAGACATCTTTTTTTAATTTAAACTTATTAATAGAATATTCAGCATTTACTACTAAGGGACTAGAAGTTAACTTCAAATTAGAATAATCAAATTCATCAAATAAAAATATATTTGGGGAACTTTTTAATTTCCAGACACCGGATAAAATATTATTATTTTCCGAATCAAAAACAAGATAAGAATACTTTGAATAATGTGGAATTTTAAAAGATATCAACTCTGATGAAATCTTATCTCTTGGAAAAAAGAAATTAACAGTATAATCAGGATTTTCAGGATTTAGAAAAGAAAATACAAAACTATTTTTATCAAACTCATACTTTATATTATCAATCCAGATCCCTGAAGAATCTATCCTGATATTATAATCATTTTCTTTTAAGACTTCATTTAAAATACCAGTTTCTTTTCCAACTATCCATAGATCAGTATTTATTTTAGATAAGTCCAAATCTTCTTTTCTCAAAATTTTATAATCTTTATATTGATATGGTTTAAGAAAACCAGAATATTCATCATCCAATAAAAAACTAACCTTCATTGCGCCATTTACTCTGGATAAAGTTGAAGGTAACTCTCTGTTATTTAATTTTCTTGGCATATCATACATTAAATCAATCCCTAAAGCACGAGGTCTAGAGGATAGAAAAACATCAATTTTTTTGGAATCAAAACCTTTTAAATCAAAATTTAATATTTCATAAGAATAATCCTTATAAATAAGAAAAACAGGGATATCCATAAAAAAATTGCCGGTCTGTGATAAAACAAAAGAAAGAAGATAACCGGTAGAAGTTTCTTTTAACTCAGCAGAAGAAATACTTATACTTTCAAGGCCTTTTTGGTTAACATATCTATCAAAAGCTTCCTTTAAATCTACTTTTCCTTCTTTTTCAAATTCAACCCTTATATCATCCCAGCTTGCCTCTTTAAACAAATTCTTTCTGTAAAAATTTCTTAATGAGCGAATAAAAACCTCATCCCCAAGTTTTTTCCTTAACATATGAAAAAACATTAATGCTTTTCCATAACCTATGGATTCACTCAAACCACTATGCCGCTCAATAAACTGTGAAAGAGGAAAGTCATTATTATCTAAAACAGAATCGTTATATTTTTTGATAACACTTATTCTATAATCAAGATCCTTTCCCTTTTGCTCTTGAATGGCATAATCCGCCATATATGCAGTAAGTCCTTCACACCAGTTACCTTTTTTATAATCAACAAAAACCCCATTCCCCCACCAGTTATGAAGTATCTCATGAGGATAAGATGTTATGAATATAAAAGGAAAGCGTATAACAGTAGGACCTATTAAGGTAAAGGAAGGGAAAGCATATCCTGTTTCCCAGAAATTTTCCACAACTGCAAATTTTTCATAAGGATATTTTCCAATAAGTGATGAATACATTTTTATGTATTTTAAGGCATAATCCAGATACTTATCAGCAAGAGTCTTATCTTCATTCCTTAAAAAAACATAAAGATCTATATCATCTTTTTTGTTATATTCGATAAATTTTCCACAAACAAGCGGAATATCCAGATTTTTTAAAGAAGATTTCCATAGAGAAATATTTTTGTCATTTTCTATTTTCTCTTCTATCCTCTTTCCAGCAAGTACTACTTTATAATCCTTTTCAATAGAAACTTTTATAGAAAAACCAAAAGCCTCTTTTTTCTCCATAACCGGATACCAGTAACTCTGTTTTGTCAGATAACATCCATCCAGAGAAATAATTCCTTCTGTTTCTCTAAAACTCCTCTGATATTCTTCTGAAACACTTTTGATAGGATAATTTATAATACCAGAGTAATTAAATGAAAGCCTGTCAAATTTTCTTCCATTTTTATAATAAGCGGTATATTTTCTGTAAATTCCCTCTTCTTTACCATAAACAATAGTAAATCCCTTCCAATCTATATTAAAATCTTTATTAAGATAAAAATCAACTTTATCAAGTTTCCTATCAAATTTTAATTCTACATTAACATTTAAAAAACTTTCTTGAGGATTTATATCTGCTTTAATATCATAAAAAACCTTAGAGTTTAAAAAAAGTGAAAAAATAAGAAAATAAAACATAAATCCTCTCCCTATAAAAACTAATTTAAAGCAATAAATTATATAATTATATTATACACTATTCGCTAAAGCTTTTTTTTAAAAGGAGAAGTTATGAATAAAACAGCGATATTAATAGTAATAGACGCAGTTGGGATAGACACATTAAAATTTTTAATAGAAAATTATCCAGGTAAAATAAAAATTCCCAATCTTTTAGATCTTGGACTTTCAACCCTTATAGAAAATACTTACAGCAGAAATAAAAAGAATAGTAAAAAAGGAAAATTGATTCAAATAGATCAGATATCAACCACCGCAGATAGCCTCATAGGTCATAGAGAAATGGTCGGGGTTATAGACAGAAATTCATATAATCTCTTTCCAGATGGCTTTCCGAAAGATTACCTTTTAAAACTTGAAAAAGCTGTAGGTAGAAAAACTTTTTTCAATAAAATGGCTGGTGGTATGGAAGCAATAGAATTAAACTATAAACACCATGAAAAAACAGGTGATCTCATAATATATGCAAGCAAATGCGATCCATTAATACAAATAGCAATGAATGAAGAAATAATCCCGCTAAAAGAGCAAAAATATATAGCTGATACAGCTTTTAAACTTGCAATTGAGCAAAAATTGGGAATTACCAGGGCAATTGCAAGAAGTTATATAAGACGAAATAACGAGATAATAAGAACAGCTAATAGATACGATGCTGTTTTACCATTATCAGGAAAAACTCTTATAGATATAATGAATGAAAATTTTGTCTGGACAATTGCTGTAGGAAAAACCAGTGATTTAGTAAATACAAATTATTATGAAAAAATAAAAATAACAAACAAAGCACTCATAGATCCATCATTAAATATAAAATTTGTCCATCCAGCCCATAAAGATACAAATCCTTTTAATATGCAAGGAATTATAAATGCTTTCAAATCATCAAAAATAATTTATAGACCTAATGGTAGTTTTATTTTTGCAAACCTTGTTGATACTGATAGTCTTTATGGACATACCAGGGATATTAAAGGCGCGGTTTGTGCTATTGAAGAAATAGATCGTTTTATAGGTAAATTTATTAAAATGATAACAAAAGATGACCTTCTCATAATAACTGCCGATCATGGTATGCAACACCGTCAGGATTATGGATATCATAACAAGGAAAAGCTTTTTGCAATTCTATATCCTGAATTAAAAAACATTAAAACACAAGTTATGCCAGGGTTATGTGATATAGGGAATATATTGGCGCAGTTTTTTGAACTTGAAAAACCTTACAGCAAATTAGTTAAGGATCAATTAGAAAAATTAAATTTGTAATAATTATTTAATTAATGTTTAACATAATAATTTTATAATTTAATTATGAGAAAGTTGTGTGTTTTAATAATTTTTATTGTTTTACCTTTAAATTTTTTATTATCAAAAACAAAAAAAGACAAAACCAATGAGAAAGTCTCAACTCAAACAGTAAAAACAGAAATTTCTATTGCTAAAAAAGCGCTTGAAGTAATAGTTTTAAACTTAAAAAACTCAGATTCAGATATTAAGGCATATGCTATAGAAGCTCTTTCAAGGACTAATAATTCCAGGCTCATACCAATAATACAAAAATATCTCAATGATACAAGCAAATATGTAATAATATCTACAGTTAAATCGTTGTGGAACTTAGGAGATATAAAATCCATAACTAAAATATATGATATAATATCCGAGGTTCCGGCATCAGATAACTCTAAAAACGATCCTCTGACCCAGTTAAAAATAATATCCCAAAACAAAATAAGAGAAAAAGCTATTGAAACTCTTGTTGATCTTTATGGAATAAAAGCAAATAAGATTCTTATTGAATTAAAAAATAACGACAATTATTCCCAGATAAGGGATGCAGCTTCAAGAGAGCTTGCTAAAATAGGATATAAGAATGAACTGGAAAATTTTTATACAGCCCTTAATTCTTCAGATGAAGAGATAAGAAACCAGGCTGCAGAAAATTTAATCCGCATATGCCCGACAGAATCTAACAAGATTATTTCAGCCATTAAAAAAGAAAAATCAATAAGGGTTAAGATACTATTGCTTGAGTCGCTTAAATGTGCGGTTCTTTCTAAAAAGGACGAAGAAGAAATATTAAAATATACAAATGACGATAATCAAACTATAAGATATAAATCAATAAAAGCTCTTTTAAACTCTCAAAATCCCAAAATTATAGAAGAATTAAAAAAAATATATACTGATACTCCTGATATAATTACTAAACTAACAATCTTAAAAAAACTCTTACAAAACCAGAAGATAGAAGTTACTGAATCAGATGTAGCTTATTTCAATTCACTTGATAACTCTGAAGTTAAGAGGAAGTTTATAGAAATAGCTGAATATATTCCATCTCTTTCAGGAAAATACTTATTGAGTTATTTAGAAGACAAAGACCCATATGTTCAGATAGATGCAGCTGTAAAGATTATAGAAATGGAGAAGAAAAATGATTAAAACCAGTTTATTACTATTATTTATTCTTTCAAATTTAAACGCAAAATCCTTCAAGGAATTTAGAACCAATAAGATTTCCCCCTTAGCTGATACAATAATAGAGATAGAAACCCAAAAGACAAAAAAAACACATTCAGCTATATCAACAATGGCTTTTAAAAAAAATTTTTTTAAAACCTTTAACAATAACAATTCAAGTTCAAAAAAATGGAAAATAAAATTTAATTCCTATGGTATTCCAAAGCTTTTAAGCGGAGATAAAACGAAGAAAAAATACTATGGAAATATAGAACAAATATTTGAAACATTTGTTTTAGAAAATAAGGATATGCTTGGAATTGAAATGAAAAATTTAAGATTAGTGACAAAATCAGAATTTTTAGGTACAAAACATATATATTATCAGCAATATTATAAGCATTTACCTGTTGAATTTTCATATGTAAAACTCCATATTACTCAAGACAATGAAGTCAGTCAGTATAATGCAAAATATTATCCAGATATAAATATTGATATAAACCCGAATGTCTCTATTGAACAGGCAAAATCAATAATAGCCCAGGAACTCGGGTTTTTCAGCATATCCACATATTCTCTGGTAATTTTCCCAGATGAATTAAATAATTCTTATTATTTAAGCTGGAAAATAAAAACTGAAGGAGGAAGCGGAAATTTAAATGGAAAATGGATTTATTATATAAATGCAAAAGAACCAAAAATAATATTTAAATATGATGAAAGACAATATTCATGTACTCTTCAGGAAGAAACCTCAGGATATGTTATGGGAGAGGTGTATGAAATCTCACCAGCTCCAACAGACCAAGAAAATGGACCTGACTCCTGGGTTCCCAAAATAACAACTCCAATAGCAAATCAATATGTTTTTGCTGGAAGCACTTCTGTTTCCACAACAACAAAAGAAAATGGGGAATATTGTATAGACTATGATACCTCAAACAATGGCGCAAAAGTTTTTATGACTCTTATGGGTCCTTATTTTTCAGTTATGAATTTCAATGGGAAACCATCAATATTTACCAATGGAAATATAACATGGAAAACGGCTTCCCCTTCTCTAAATATCTCATCTTATAATAATGATTCTGAAACCTTATACTCAATATCTCCAAATCTAACAATAAATTCTGGGGAATCGCTGGCGTTTGTCGGTCCTATGTTTTCAAGCTTTAATATAGGAGAAGTTGACAACTGTGGCAGTGGAATTGATAATGATATGGTATATGTGATGGACTCAAATAAAAATTCTGTGGCTATATGGTTTGGAAAAAACAAAAGCAATCTTTTTGGTGGGCTTGTCCCTGATAATAAATATATTATAAAAATAAAGTCAGACTCATCAGGCACAGGCAGTTTCAATATAATCAATTCAAGCTATATGGTAATTACTAATTATCAGGGTAAAAATTATGCCACAGGTTCTGTAATTTGGTCAACAGCTAATTACCTTACGGATCCAGATGGATCTTCAATAAATACATTTTATCATTTAAATAAAATAAGAAATTTTATGATGAAATTTAATTCAAAATGTGGTGGAACTGGCTGTATAAATTTAGACAAAAAAGTTCCTGTAATGATTGATGTTTATGGCGATAAATTAACACCTGACTGCCCTCAAGAAAATACAATGCTTAATGCTTTTTATGATTTAGATCATGATGCAATATTTATGGGAAAAGGGATAAATATGGGTTCTTACTATAAGAATTTTGGACTTGATGGGACGGTTATAAGGCATGAATATGGACATCTTGTTATGAATAGAATATATCCAATAATTTATTTTGGTGAGTTTGGCGCAATAACTGAAGCTATAGCTGATTATTTTTCAATCTCATCTTTCTGGGATGAAGGTAAAACAATAACTGTGCTTGGCAATTTTATTGGAATAGGTGAAGGCGCAAGAAGAGATTTGAAACAATTATCAGATTATCCTAAAAGAATGCCACAAGACTGGGTAGGAGAAGTGCATGAGGATGGAGAAATACTTTCTGGAGCTTTATATAAAATAAGAAAAGATTCCTCTTATTCTCTTGGGATTTTCTCATCTGGATCATATGCTGGACTTAATAAAGCTGATTTATATATATTTGGCGCTTTATTTTATTTTCCAGATAATTTTGAAAATTTTAGAGAAGCGGTTATTGATATATGTAAAAGAATAGAAGGAACAAGTTGTGAAAAATCTAAAATAGAAGATGCCTTTAATGCTCATGGAATAGGAGCTCAATCTGTTGTAGACCTATATGAGCCAAACAATGGTCCTGAATATGCAACAAACATATCTACTTTTTCAACCGTTTACGGTTATATAGATTATCAGGGAGATGAAGATTATTACGCAATCCCTTTGGGAGAAGGAATTTTCCAGGCAAGGCTTTATCTACCAGAAGGCTATTCAAGCGGTTCGGGTTTTTATCACGCATATAATATGTTTCTTTTTGACAGTTACAGAAACTATATAACCGGTGCTTCTCCTAATATAGTTCCTTCTTTATGCTATAATAAAGATTCTCCTGTTCCCAATAGTTGTTATACAAAAGACTCATATATAGACCTTTATTATACAGTTTCAAAACCTCAAGTTTATTATTTAGCTATAACCGCTGGGATAAATAGTAACTATGGGAATGGAATAGACTTTAACAATACAACTCCATATATTCTAACTTATTCAGCAAATTCAAAATCCATTGTTTCAGCTCAAATAAAAACAAGAAAAGTAGATGAAGATGAAATAGAATTTACCGCTACAGTCCCAAAGTTTGAATATTTGGAAGATTTAACTCATCTCACTTGGACAGAAGGTCAGGAGTTTGAATTCTGTGAATATGATTGTATAAAAATATTGGACAATAATCTTAATGAACTTTCAACAAATTATATTTCCATTTCATATGCTTTGGGAGAAACTTCCTATAACACTATTGATAGTCTTGGCAATCCAGTAATTAAAGGGAAAATAACATTCCAGCAATATAACGGAAAAACATTTTCACAAAGATATCCTGGAGCTGGAACGATATATATAAAAATTTACGTAAAAAACCACATGTTTGATGTTAAAAATACTTATATACCTCTTGGACTGTCAAACCCGATCTATCTAACCGCAAATGAAGATAAATTTGTTACATATAATAACATAATAGACAAGAACAACTCAAGTATGACAATAAAATATGAAGCAAAAAGCTTATCTAATGTAAACATATCCGTCTACACTGCAACCGGAAAATTTGTAAAAAAAATATACAGTGGACCAATATACGGCAAGGTAAGCTTTAACTGGGATGGAACGGATGAAAGTGGGAATAAACTGGCAAGCGGGATATATTACATAAAAACAACTGGCGGAATAAATAAAGTGGAAAAAGTTGGTATAGCAAGGTAAAATGTATAAAAAAGGAAAAAGATGGAATTAATAAAAAATAAAAAGATTAAAACAGTTTTTAAAATAATAACTATAATAATTATTTTATCCAAAAATTTATATTCAAATTCTGCTATTGATGTGCTAAAAAACGATGTAAGCGCATCAGTTCTTGCAATGGCTGGATCAAATGCCGCATTAAACCTTGATATTTTTTCTGTAAACTATAATCCTGCAACATTGGGAGAGATAAAAAGCTATCAAACTGCAATCTCTTATTCAAATGGATTTGAGGATGCGACCTATTCTTATGCCGCACTTGGCATGCCTTTTCCAACAAATATAATATCAAATATATCAAAACCATATATAGCAATGTCAATATATATGACCAGCCTTGGAGATTTTATTGACAGAAGAATAAATCCCGATGGAACAATTTCAGAGAAAAAAATAAATGCTGAGAAAAACACAATTGTCTCGTTTTCATATGCAGAAAAAATAACGAAGGAAACAGTTATAATCTCCCCCACTATAAAATCAAAATTTGAAAGCAATATTGGTATAGGTGTTAAATTTATAGATTCAAAACTTCTTGATAAATATTCCGCAAATACAGTCGCGGTGGACGCGGGATATTATGGAAACTTTGTTGATATCGGATTTGATTTTGGGATATCTGTCTCAAATGCTATTGGAAGCATAAAATATATAGAGGAAAAATATAATCTCCCGACTATTTTGAGAGTTGCTGCTTCATACTCAAAACCCACTATAATGGACCAGAGGACTAAAATATCCTGTGAATTTGATAGATACATAAACGATAAACAAAATTCTCTAAGAATTGGTCTTGAATATACATTTGAAAAAATAATGAGTATAAGAACGGGATATAGATTTTTAGAAGATAATAAGGGATTATCAATAGGGGTTGGGCTTTTTGCAGGAGGATTTTCTATAGATATTGCTACAGTTTTTTATGATGTTTACAAATACAGTTCTGTCTCAATAAAATTTAAATTTGGAAAACAAGTTGAAGAAGAAAAACAATCAAAAGAATTAAAAAAATTTATAGAAAAAGAGGAAAAAAAGACAGACAGACCATCCAGACCAAAAACATCTCCATTAAAAAACCAGATAATAGTATTCTAAGTTAAGTTTTTATAATCAAAAATTAATCTCCTCACCCATTTATTTTCCTCTCCCTTGGATGGGAGAGGATTAAGGTGAGGGTGAAAAAAGGAGAGGGAATATATTAAAATGGGAAGAGGGCAAATATAAACATATGAAAGCAGTTAAACCGTCTAAGGAAGGTAATGTTGTGGTTAAACTGTGGATATTAATTTTTTAGTTTTGGTTTTATCAGATGAAAAGTTTTAAAAAACAAATTATTTTTTATCGCTTATCTCTTCAAATTCTCCCTTTTTGAGATTTTTCCTCACATTATACCAGTTAAAGTATCTTCCATTCATTGCGATATAAACTCCGGGAGGAAGGACCTGAGCAAATGAGATTGCGCTTCCTAAATTGAACATTCCATCAGATGAACCAAATTTATAAGGAATCATAGCTCCGGTAAGAACTACCGTTTTGTTTTTTATTTTTCTGCCCAAAACCCTGGCTGTCTCAGCCATAGTATCAGTTCCATGAGTTATAACAATATTTTTTTCTTTTGATTTTAAACATTCTTTAAGAATTTTAATTCTATGATCATTTTTCATAAAAAGGCTGTCTATCATCATAAGCTTTTTTACTTTATATTTAACCCTGCACCTTCCAAGTTCAAGCATTTCATTTATATGAGTATCCCTAAAAAAAAGCTCTCCTTTTATCTCATTATATTCTTTATCAAAAGTTCCACCTGTAACTATTATCTTGATAGTCATCTCCTTCCCCTCAAAAACCTTAACCAATTCTCCTATCTTTATAAAAAGAAAAATACGCTTTATAAGCCATGTATATATCAAGTTTTGATGCAAGTTCCATTGGAGCATGCATTGACATAAGCCCAACCCCGCAATCTAAAACCTGCATTCCATATCTTGCCATATAATGAGCGATTGTTCCCCCTCCCCCTTCATCAACCTTTCCAAGTTCGCCAGTCTGCCATACCACCTTATTTGAGTCAAAGATTCTTCTTATCTGAGCTACAAATTCAGCGTTTGCATCCGAAGCCCCTGCTTTGCCCTTTGATCCAGTATATTTGGTAATGCATATACCATAGTTTATAAAAGCCGAATTTTTTTTCTCCGACACTGATGGGAATAATGGATCTAAAACAGCATTTACATCGGCAGAAAGCATCCACGAATTTTTAAGCATTCTTTTTAGATTTATTTCATTATATGAGCCATAATAAAGATTAATAATTTCTGAACAGGCATTTTCAAAAGAATTTGACCCCATACCTGTTGCTCCATAAGAACCTATCTCTTCCTTATCGGCAAGTATAAGCGAGGAGGTATATTCGGGAGTATTGCCACTGCCAGCTCTAATAAATCCCATCATAGCCGTATAAGCGCAAACCCTATCGTCATGACCATAAGCAAGTATCATAGACTTATCAAATCCAACTTCTTTTGGATTATATGCTGGAACGATCTCAAGTTCAGCTGAAAGGAAATCACTTTCAGTTATATTGTATTTCTCATTTAAAATATTTAATATATTTTTTCTCACTCTTTCTTTAGCTTTTTTATCCTTAACAGGGATAGAGCCTATCAATAAATCAAGATTTTCTCCTTCAACAGCCTCTGAAAGAGTTTTTTTCATCTGGTTTTGAGCAAGATGTGGAAGCAAATCAGTTATACAAAAAACAGGATCATTTTCATTTTCCCCTATTCTTATATTTACTTTCTCCCCGGTTTTCTTTACAACAACACCATGGATAGCAAGAGGTATTGTAAGCCACTGATATTTTTTTATTCCGCCATAATAGTGTGTATCAAAATATGCTATCTCAGAATTTTCATAAAGAGGATTTTGTTTTATATCAATTCTTGGAGAATCCACATGAGCTCCAACTATCTGCATGCCATCCGATAGGTCTTTTTTACCTATTATAAAAGCAAAAAGAGTTTTTCCATAATTTGAAATATAAACTTTATCCCCCTGTTTTAAACTTTCAAATTCTGATATATCTTTAAAACCGTTTTCTTTCAAAATTTTAATTGAATTATCATGAAATTCTCTTTCGGTTTTTGAAATAGAAATAAAAGCCATATAATCTTTTGAAAATGATTCTATAGACTCTACTTCTTTTGAAGAAACAACATCCCATCCATTAACTCTTTCATAAGAAATTCCTTTATTATTTATTTTTTTAGTTTTTGTTTGCATTATTCCTCCTTAATATACATTATAATACTTTTTATTTTAAAAATCGCGCAACTTTAATTCCAATAATCATAAGTCCTATGCCTACTATAATAATAGGTATTCCTATAAAAGCTAAAATAGTAGCCGACAAAAAAGCCCCGATTATTATAAAGATAACAGCTAAAAAAATAAAAGTAATAGATAGAAAATTTCTAAATTTATATATACTTCTTAATAAAAAAGACTGATCAGTATTTTTATTATCTGAGTAAATATAATCATCAACTATCTCTGCTTCTACTTCTTTTGTATTACTATCTTTTTTGTCTTTAAACCAATATGTTACTATTTTTTTAGATTCCATCACTATCTATTATATCATAATGAAGAAAAACAAATCTTTAAAAAACTTTCTTTTTCCTCAAATGAATACTTTTTACCGAAAAGAGTAAATTCTAACTTAAAACAATGGAGCATCATTCTTCCATATTTATTCTCTCTATCTTTCACCCTACCATAAAGTTTATCTCCTACTATGGGATATCCTATATGATAAAGATGAACCCTTATTTGATGTCTCCTTCCAGTTATAGGTTTTGCTTCTATAAGGGATAAATTGTTATCCAGATTTTTAATAAGTCTAAACTCAGTTGTAGCTGGCTTGCCATTTTGAGAAACCCCCATCCTTTGAGATCCATATTCCCTTATAGGTAAATCTACTGATAAAAATTTTTCTTTGAAATTACCATATACCACCGCTAAATATCGTTTATCTATGAGCCTTTTTTCAAACATAATAGACAACTCTCTATGTGTCTGTTTATCTTTTGCAAAAACCAAAACGCCACTTGTATCCCTGTCTATCCTATGAACAACAAAAATTTTTCCATATTCCTTATTTAGTTTTTCATAAAGGTTTTCTTCTGCTGATAAGCTTCCCCTTCCTTTAATTACTAAAACACTTTCTTTTTTTGAAACTACAATAATATTTTTATCCTCATATATTTTTTCATAAGTATTTTCCATAAGATTAAATATTATATAATATTTGAAGTGGAGGATATATGAAAATCGCTGTTTTAGTATTTTTTATTTTGACCTCTGTCAATATTCATTCTCAAACAATTGATTCAATGTGCAGCAGGCTGCGTGATTCTATAAAAGATAAAAAAGAGATAAAACTGGCTGTAATAGATTTTTACAGCATTAATCAAAAAAACGCAGATTCAAAGATAATACAACAAAGGATAACAACATATTTTTCAGCCATAAAAGAAATAACGCTTATAGAAAGGTCCCTTCTTGACAAAGTTCTTGGAGAAATTAAACTGCAACAAAGCGGAACAATAGCCGAAAAAGATATAACAAAAATAGGCGAAATAACAGGGGCAAACTATGTTCTTACTGGAACGATAAACGACTTAAAAGATAACAAACTTGAAATAAACTCCAGAATAGTGGAAGTAGCCACAGGGAAAATAATAACGGGAGCAAATGCAATTATAGAAAAAGATTGGGAAAGTATATCCATATCTACAACACCGCCGTCTTATTCAGGCAAAGCTATTACACAAATAGCGATATTGCTTGACACTTCCGGTTCTATGGATGGACTTATAGAGCAGGCAAAAAGATATTTATGGTCTATAATAAACGAGCTTTCAAAATATGAAAAAGATGGAAATGGGAATGTAGTTGAAGTAGCGCTTTATGAATATGGAAATGACAAACTACCAAGAGAGTCGGGATATATAAGAAAAGTTCTTGACTTTACAAAAGATATGGACGCTGTAGCTAAAGAATTATTTTCACTAAAAACAAATGGAGGAAATGAATACTGTGGATGGGTTATAAAGGACGCTGTAGAAAAATTAAAATGGAACAAAAAAGACGATGTCTATAAAGCAATATTTATAGCAGGCAATGAACCATTCACTCAAGGTCCTATCAACTTTGAAGAAGCAGCAAATCTTGCTAAATCAAAAGGCATATTTGTTAATACTATATTTTGCGGACCAAGACAACAGGGAATAGCGCAAAGATGGAAAGATGCGGCAAATTTGACTGACGGAGATTATAACAGCATAGACCCCAATTACATTGCTTCTATTGAAACCCCATATGATGATAAATTGGTAGAATTAAATGACAAACTTAACCAAACATATATCCCATATGGTGGCGCTTCAGCAAGAAATAAGATGGAACAAAAAATCCAGCTGGACAAACAAACACTTGGACAATCAAAAGCGGTTATGGCAGAAAGAGCTAATTTTGCGGCATCTGATGCAGCAAGAGCATCATACTCAAGCTGGGATTTAATAACAGCAGTTGAAAATGGAGAGTTAAAAATAAGTGAAATTAAAGAAGAAATGCTTTCAGATGAACTTAAAAAAATGACAAAACAAGAACTTCAATCTTATATACTATCAAAAATTAAGGAAAGGGAAAATCTTAGAAAAGAAATAGAAAAAAACAGGGTTGAAAGGGAGAAATACATAGAGCTCAAACAAAAAGATGGTCCAAAAGATTTAGGAAAAGCAATAATTGAAACTGTCAGGAATCAAGCGGCAAAAAAAGGATATAAAACAAAAGAAAAGAAAAATTAAATAAAATTATTTAGCTTCAAAAATGATAAAAAATAATTTTTTTTTTGCAACAAAAAATTATATATTTTTTACCTTTTCGATTATTCTTCTTTTTCTTAAAAACAACTACGCGCAGGATATTTCTCAAAAAATATCAGGGCTCATATTTGCATCTTACGATATAGAACAGTCAACTCAGATTATTGAAGCGGTTGAAAATAATATCGGAGGGATACAACTTCAATGGGGAAATTATTCACCTGAATTCACAAGAAAAACAACAAAAAAAATCTATGAAAAATCCCCCTACCTTCCACCTCTTATTGCCATAGACTATGAAGGAGGAAGCGTTTATCTTCATCAAACCCATGGATTATTCAATCTCCCATCAAATATGGCGATTGGAAAAGCCAGAGAAAAAGACGATACTATAACCCTTTTCTATCTCCTTGGTCTTGAGTTGAGAAAACTAGGGATAAACACAGCTTTTTCCCCCATAGTTGATGTAAATACTGAAAAATACAATCCTATAATAAATGTGAGATCTTTTTCTGAAAATAAAGATATTGTAACTGAAATGGGAGAAGCGGTAGTAGATGGTTTTTCCTCATCACAGATTATAACAACACTTAAACATTTTCCAGGACATGGAATGAGTTCGTCAGATTCCCATCTAACTCTTCCCGTAACCGATATTTCTCCGATAATATTATATGAAACTCACATTTATCCATTTAAAACTCTTATAGAAAAAGGAAAAGGTGATATTGTTATGCTCTCTCATATCGTATACAAAAGTATAGATGATAAATTTCCAGCAAGTCTTTCTGAAATAATAATAAAAAACATATTAAAACAACAATTGAATTTTAAAGGTATTATAATAACAGATAGTCTTGATATGAAAGCTATAACTAAAAAATATTCTATAGAAGACGCTGCAGTTTTAGCTCTTAAAAACGGTTGCGATATGGTTTTAATAGGAAAATACAGTTATAAAAAAGTAAGAGATAGAATTCTTAAAGCAATAAAAAACAAAGAAATCGATATCAAAGATATAGAAAATGCTTATCAAAGAATTGTAGAATTTAAAAAGAACAAAAAGCTTGATGAGTTTCAATTGAATAACGATAAATTTGACATGGCATACAAAGATATAGCCACAAATATTTCTTATAAATCCATAAACATATCAAAAAATGAAAATAAACTTATTCCATTAAATCACGATTCAAAAATAAATATGATTTTCTTTGCCCCACAAAGGTTTTCACAGGAAGCAATCCTGCCATATCGTATTTTAAAATCCCAAAAATATAATATCAAATTGACTCTGGTAAATTTTGACAGCAAAATAAATATTGAAAAATTGAAAAAAGATGCAAAAAACTATAGTATTTTATTAATAGCAGACTATTCATGGCCAAAGATGACTGAAAGAAGAAAAAAAATAATAGATGAGCTATCAAAAGATTATAAGAAAAAAATATTTGTAAATCTTATCAATCCTGTAAACTCAGAATTATTTGCGGAGGAATACGATGCCATAATAGAAACATATGGCATAAATGAATTTTCAATGAAGGCATTGGCTTTAAAACTTTTAGGTGAGAGTTTAAGTCAAAATTGATAAAATAATAAATATATTAAAGTTTTCTGGAGGTAAATTATGCTAAAGTTAATAAGTTTTCTTGGAATATTTGTTTTGCTTTTTATTGCCTGGATTTTTAGCAAAAACAAAAAAGCAATAAACTATAAAACAGTTTTTATGGGGACATTAATTCAATTAATATTTGCTTTTTTAGTTTTAAAATTTCCGCCTGGAAGAAAATTTTTTGAAATTATGAATGACATTATAATAAAAGTTATTTCTTTTTCAAATGATGGAGCAAAATTTATTTTTGGCTCTTTAATAGACAACCAGAACTTAGGTTTTATATTTGCTTTTCAGGTTCTGCCTACGATTATATTTTTTTCATCCCTTATGTCTGTTTTGTATTATCTTGGAATAATGCAAAAAATAGTTTTACTCTTTGCAAAAATAATGGCTAAATTTATGGGAACAAGCGGAGCAGAATCTTTATCTGCAAGCGCAAATATATTTGTTGGACAAACCGAAGCGCCACTTGTAGTAAGGCCATACGTAAGCGAAATGACACAAAGTGAACTTATGGCGGTTATGACCGGTGGTATGGCTACAATCGCAGGCGGTGTTATGGCAGTATATGTTGGAATATTAAAGGACTACCTTCCAAATATAGCAGGTCATTTGCTTGCCGCATCAATTATGAGCGCCCCAGCAGCTCTTGTTATGTCAAAAATAATTATCCCTGAAACAGAAGAACCTAAAACAAAAGGAGTGGTAAAGTTAAACGTTGAGATAACCGACGCAAATATAATAGATGCGGCTGCAAATGGCGCGACCACAGGTCTTACCCTTGCATTAAATGTAGCAGCATGTCTTATAGCATTCATGGCTCTTTTAGCTTTTGGAAATTATATAACAGGACTTATTGGCAATTTTTTTAACTACCCACAATTAACGCTTGAAAAAATTATGGGCTGGATATTCTATCCTATTGCATGGATTATGGGAACTCCATCTGATGATATAATGAAACTTGCTGAATGGATGGGACAAAAAACTATATTAAATGAATTTGTCGCATATGTTAATATGGCAACATTTCTAAAAGATAATCCAGGAGTGATATCGGAAAGAACAATTATAATAGCATCTTATGCTTTATGTGGTTTTTCTAATTTTTTATCCATTGCAATACAAATTGGTGGTATAGGTGGTATTGCGCCAAATAGACGTCATGACCTTGCAAAACTTGGCCTTTATGCGGTATTAGCAGGATCGCTTGCTTGCTTTATGACCGCTACAATTGCAGGAATTTTGATTTAATTAAATTCTCCAACAATTATTTGTTCAAGTTCAAGTTTAATTCCTGTTTTTTTATAAACCTCTTCTCTCACCTTCATAATTAAACTATATATATCTGTTGAAGTTGCATTATCATAGTTTATTATAAATCCAGCATGTTTTGTTGAAACCATGGCCCCGCCAATTCTAAATCCTTTAAGGCCACAGTCATCTATAAGTTTTGAGGCATAATTACCCTCCGGTCTTTTAAAAACACTCCCAGCTGATGGGTATTCAAGAGGTTGTTTTTCTTTTCTCCTTTTTATAACATCATTCCTGATTTCAAAAAGGTTTTCTTTATTCCCATATTCAAACTCAAATCCTGCTTCTATAATAAAATAATTTTCAAAATTATCAACCCTTCTATAACCATATTTTATTTCTTTTTTCTCTATCCTCTTAACAGCACCTTTTTGAATATCTAAAACAAGAACATTTATCAACCTGTCAAAAGTCTCCTCTCCAAAAGCCCCGGCATTCATTCTAACAGCTCCACCGACTGTCCCGGGGATATAAGATGTTTTTTCAAGACCTTTTAAAGAATTTAAAACACTAAATTCAATAAATCTATCCCAGTCATAGCCGCAACTAACAAAGATTTTATTTTTATTTTTAAAAATATTTTTAAACTTATCCGTTTTTATAAAAACACCTTTAAATCCCTCATCGCTTAAAAGTATATTTGAACAATTTCCGCAGATAAAATAATTAATGTTCTCTTTTTTTATAAATTCAAAAAGCCAGACTAAATCTTCTACATTCCTTGGATAAACCACTACCTCTATTTTACCACCAGTTTTATAACTTGTTATTTCCTTTGCGTTAAGATTCAAAACAGCATCATCTTTAAACTTTTCTTTTATTATACTATAAACATTCATAAGAAATTTTTTTATTATTTTCTCTTTTTAAAACGAAAAACACACCAATAAGTATTAACACCCCCCCGAGAAAAGTAAGCGGAAGAATTTTTTCATCTAAAACAAAATAAGCACTTATTATTGTTGCAAAAGGCTCATCATATATAAAGTAAGATGATTTAACAGGACCAAGTCCCTCAACAGCATTATTCCAGAACATATATCCAATAAAAGAAGACAAAAAACTTAAATATAACAAAGATATCCATCCAAGTTTATCAAGATTTTTTACTTCAGAAATTAAATTATATTTAAACTCAAATGGTATAATAGTTAAAAAGGCAATAAACATTGTTAAGGCTGTAACCTCTTTTTGAGAATATTCCTTAAACCACCTTTTAGTAAGAACAACATATCCCGCCCAGGTAAAAGCGCTTGTAAGAAAAATTAAATCACCTTGTGTAGAAGGCATTGATAAATCAAGCTTTCCAATAGAATACATAACTATCAAACAACCACTAAATCCAAAAAGAAACCCAATAAATTTATTAAAATCTATCTTTGAACCCAAAAATAACTCAATAAAAACAACAACTATTGGCGTTAAAGCTATTATAAAACCAGCATTTGTAGAAGTTGTATATTTTAAAGCGTAGCACTGTGAAAACTGCTGAACAGAAACACCTAAAATAGACATTACTAAAAGCTTCAGCAATATACTAATCTTTAAAAATTTTTTAAAATCAGGTTTTATGAAAATCAAAAGCAAAAAACTACCAATTATACTTCGTATAAAAACAAGAGAAAGTGGTGAAATAATAGAAACAACATGTTTTGTAAAAGGATACGCCGCACCCCATATTAATGTAGCTGTTAAAATTTGAAAATATAAACTTTTTTTGTTCATTATTATATAAAAATCGATTCCATCAGGCAGCATGACTGCTCTGATTAATAAAAGGATCGCTATAATAAAATTTATTTAGAAAGCACCTTAGCTATTCTTTTAACTGCCCAATCTATCTCTTTTTTAGTAATTATAAGCGGTGGGGCAAATCTTATAACCATATCATGAGTTTCTTTCGCAAGAATCCCTAACTTCATAAGCTGTTCACAATAAGGTCTTGCTTTAGTATCTAACTCGACACCAACAAAAAGTCCCTTTCCTCTTATTTCTTTTATATGAGGACCATTTATTGCTTTTAATTTAGAAATAAAATATTCTCCCATTTCAAGAGATTTTTCAACCAGTTTCTCCTCTTCTAAAACCTTTAAAGCCTCTCTTGCAACGGCGCATGCTAAAGGATTTCCGCCAAAAGTTGAACCATGATCCCCCGGTTTAAAAACTCCAAGCACATCTTTTGAAGAAACGACAGCGGATACCGGCAACACACCTCCACCAAGAGCCTTTCCAAGACACATCATATCAGGTTTAACTCCTTCCCACTCGCAACAAAATTTCTTACCGGTTCTTCCAAATCCAGTTTGAATTTCATCAGCTATAAAAAGAACATTATTTTTTTTGCATAAATCATAAGCTTTTTTCAAATATCCTTCAGGTGGAATTCTTATTCCGGATTCTCCCTGAATAGGCTCAACTAAAAAAGCAACAGTATTAGGATTTATAGCTTTTTCCAGTTCTTCTATATCTCCATATCTAACAATCTTAAATCCAGGAGTGAAGGGGCCAAAACCATCTCTATATTGAGGTTCGGTTGAGAAAGAGACTATTGTTACGGTTCTTCCATGAAAGTTATCTGTGCAAGCAATAATTTCAGCTTTATCTTCCGCTACCCCTTTTACCTTATATCCCCATTTTCTCGCTGCTTTTATAGCTGTTTCTACAGCTTCTGCTCCTGTATTCATTGGTAATGCCATTTCATAACCTGTAAACTCACATAATTCTTTTAAAAAAAGACCTAACTGATCATTATTAAATGCCCTTGAAGTTAATGTTAATTTTTTTGCCTGTTTTATTAACGCTCTTATTATTTTTTGATGTCTATGTCCATGATTTAAAGCAGAGTAGGCACTTAACATATCCATATACCTATTTCCATCAACATCTTTAACCCATACTCCTTTTGCTTTACTTATAACAACAGGTAGGGGATGATAATTATGGGCCCCGTATGTTTCGGCAAGATTTATTAAGTTTTCTGATTTTCCAGTAATGTTCATCTATCCTCCTTAATAAATTTAATTACTATCAGTTATTAATCAAAATTAAAATCTAACGCCAAGTCCAAAATTATAACCACTTTCTCCATGCAATCTGCTATAGGCGCCATATAAATAAATAAGCGGAATAGGGCAAAATTTAACACCAAAAGTATATCTTGTTTTAGAGACAGTTTCCGACTCTCCATCAAAATTATCTATATCTTTAACCTCTAATTTAGTTCTATCAAGCCCTGCCCCAACAAAAGGCTTTACTATAGGTAAATCCCATGAGCCAACTAAGTCAAAAGAAATATGACTTCCTTCAAAATAATCAAAAGTTATATTATCATAGAAAGCCATTACAGAAAGATCCGGCATAAATTTTGTAAACATTCCAGATTTAAATATTTTATACCTCAATCCACCACCTATTATGTTAAGCCCCGAATAACTAAACCCTCTCAAAGTAGCATCCATTCCAGTTAATGGAACACCTACAGAGGCATGAACAAGCGGCATACCAAAACTTTTAACATCTGATTTTTTAAGTATTCTGTTATCTGATGATGGCTCTTTTTGAATTGCAAAATCAAAGCCAACATCAAAACCGGGAAAACCCAGATTTCTTGCAGTATTAAAATCATTAGCGCCTAAAACTCCTCCAAAATCTTTTACAAATGGTTCTAAATAATCCTTTAAAAAATTATCTCTAAAATCATCATAGAAAGGTGCAGAATAACCCTTACCGATGAGTAGAAATATAGTTAATAAAAATATTTTAATCATATATACCTCCTAAAATCTATTATACATTATTTTGTATAATAAGATTATAAAATAAAATGGAAATGAAAACAGCACTAATAATTCCAACATATAATGAAAAAGATAATATAGAAAAACTTATAAATGAAATAATAAAGGTTAATTCAGAATTACAAATAGTAGTTGTTGACGATAACTCGCCTGACGGCACTTCAAATATAGTTTTAGATATTTCAGCTAAAAACAAAAACATTCATCTCATCAAAAGAGAAAAAAAATTAGGTCTTGGGACTGCTCATATAGCAGGTTTTCTATATGCTGAAAAAGACTTAAAAACAGATTATGTAATTACAATGGACTCGGATTTTTCTCACAATCCTTCAATCATTCCGGAAATAATAAGAACGTTAAAAGAAAATGATGTTGTTGTGGGTTCAAGATATACAGAAGGCGGAGAAGTTATTGACTCCCCTTTTGTAAGAAGACTAATTTCCAAAACAGCAAATTTTCTTACAACATATCTTTTAGGATTAAAAGTAAAAGATGCCACAAGTGGATTCAGGGGATACAAGATAGAGGCTTTAAAGAAAATAGATTATAACAACATTTTTTCAGACGGATATTCATTTTTGGTTGAACTTGTATATAGACTATCTATTTTAAACGATGTTAAAATTAAAGAAATACCGATAAGATTTGTTGACAGGAAGGCTGGAAAATCAAAAATATCGAAAAAAGAAATATTTAAAGCAATAAAAACTATATTTACTTTGTTTTTTATAAAAATATTTTCTAAAGACAATGCTATTGAACTTTTAGATAAAAAATTTACAAATCTAAGTATTATTAATTATATAAGGCTGAGATTCCATATTTCAAGATACAAAAAAGTAGCATCAATGCTAAAAAAAGGAAATATATTGGATCTTGGGTGCGGAAGACCAGCAGAATTTATGAAGGATCAATCTTTTTTAATATTTTTAAAAAATGAAAATGCAGTTGGGCTTGACCTAAAAAACATAGAAAAACCTAAATATAACTTTATACAAACAGAAATTCCACCAATACCTTTTGAAAATGAAAAATTTGACAATATTGTAATGATGGAACTCATAGAACATATAGAAGACATAAACTCAACTTTGTTAGAAGCAAAACGAATTATTAAAGAAGATGGGGTTCTTATTATTGCTACCCCTGATAATAATTATATATGGGATTTTATTTGGGATAAATGGTCCAGAACATTTGGAAAAATCTGGAAGCATCAACATATATCAAATTTTAATAAAAGCGAATGGGAAAAAATAATATTGAAACATTTCAGAATAAATAAAATCCAAAGAAACTGGTTTTTTGATTTAATATTTCAATGTTCAAAAAAATAAATAAAAAATTTTACTATCATTTAATTTCTATCTCAGTGATTTCTATATTTTTAAGAATTATATTGTTATTATATGTAGGACCAAGGATAGAAAATGATACGCCGCTTTATTTAGCACAAATCTATAATATCTACGATGGAAAATGTTTTTCTATTACCGATTATGTTGATAATAAATTAAAACCAACAGCATACAGAATGCCATTATTTCAAACTATTAGTGCATATTCTGCAAAAATATTAAATATAAAAAAAGAAAAAATACCATTACTGGTGGCAATACTTAATATACTATTTTCCACAGGTATAGCTTTAATAGGAGTTTTAATTGCCCTCATAATAACTAAAAATCAAGAAATAGCTATTTTAACAGGATATTTATCATCTATAAACCCAAATTTAATATATAATTCAGTCCTTGTCTTAACAGACACAACTTTTAGTTTTATAATAGCAGTCTTCATTTTTGTAAGTGTAATTTCTTTGGAAAATAATTCTAAAAGATATTTATGTCTATCAGGAATTATTCTTGGACTCTCAGTTTTAACAAGACCTATAACAAAATTCTATTTTCTTTTCCATATTTTTTTGCTATTTTTTATTCTAAAAGATAGTTACAAAAATAAAATAAAAAAAATTATAATTTTTTCCTTATCCTGCTTAATTATTGTTTCTCCATGGATATTTAGAAATTATTATAGACTTAATTTTTTAGGGCTTGAAACAAATCAGGGATTAAATACCTTATGGTCAACAGCAAGATTAATAAAAATAAAAGCGGAAGAAGACAAAAAAGACAAAATTATCTATGAAATGAAAAAAATTATAATTGAAACGATGAAAACCGAATCATGGCCTATGAAAGCAGAAATTGAGGCAAGAAAAAAATTAAATTTATCAGAAGTGGAAGCTTGTAAATATCTTCAGAAAATAGGAGTAGATACTATTATTTCTTCACCATTTGACTTTATAAAAATATTTTTAAGAAATATAGCAAATAATATTACCTCCGCAACTGCAGAGCTAAAGATTATTGACTTTTTGATAGGTAATAATTATTATGAAAAACAACATAAGATAATGACAAATTTTGAAAATATAGAAAACAGGAATGTAGAAAAGAAAATCAAACCTGAAGATTTTATAATAATTGCACCAAATCTTATATTTAGGATAATTCATCTTTTAATATTTTGTGTTTCTTTAATCGCTTTATGTTTTTTATTTAAAGAAAATAAAAATTCAGCTATTTTTTTATTTTCATTTATATCCTATCTTATATTACTAACTTCCGCTGTTGCAAGCTACGACAGATATCGTCTTCCATACGAAGTTATATTAAATTTTTTATTTTCATACATGATTATAAAATTACTTAAAAAGGAAAACGCAAAAAATGGATAGAAAAGTCTTTATAATAAACATAGCGGCTATGTTACTATTTTCTCTTTGCATAAGGATATATGTTTTTCAAACCAATGGAATGATATATTTTGGTGATAGCATAGAATATTTAGAAGTAATTAGGAATATTTCAGAGGAAAAAGGATTTTCTCAAATTGATATTGTAACAAATAAGATATTACCGTATGCCAACAAACCTCCATTATTCTTTTATACTGTAGCATTAACCAAATATATTACAACTAACTTTGAAAATGGAATTTTCATCTTAAACATTATTTCTTCCATTTTAATTATATTACTTTCAATAAAATTTTCTCTTATTCTTTCATCAAATAAAGTTATTTCTTTAATGGTTGGATGGATGATGACACTTAATCCAAATTTAATTTTTAATTCTTTTTTATTAATGCCTGATACATACTATAGTTTAGTAATAATTATATTTACGTTCATAGGCTTATATACTTTAAAAGAAAAAAAATCTCACTTATTTTTAGTTTTAGGAATGTTTTTAGGAATAACTGTATTGACAAGATCTCTTCTTAAATTTTTTTGGATTTTTATAAGTTTATTTATTCTATTCTATATAAAAAAAGAAATAAAACAAAAACTAAAATATATATTTCTTTTTATTTTCGGTTATGCTATTATAGTTTTGCCATATCAATTTAGAAACTTTACAAAACTTGGAGTTTTTTCCCCTCTTGAACTTCATCAGGGAATAGCCTCCATCTGGCCAGTTATGCCTCTAATTAAGGTAACAGATTATTCATCACTTTTTAAAAAATATCCACGAACCCAACAGATAATAAATTTCATTAAAGATAAAGATTATGAAATACCACCAGAAAAAGACTTAAGACTTAAATTCAAACTTTCACAATCAGAGATGGCTAAATACCTTACTTTAATAGCTATTCATACTGCAATTAAACATCCAATAAAATATTTTAAGATATATATAAAAAGCATTTTAAATACTATAACCTCATCAAGCTCATATCTTATGTTGATTGATATTTTCAACCCAGGTTATTTTGAAAAGCAACATAGTATATTTTTAAATTTCATAAACAATAACTTTAATACAGAAAATTTCAAAAATTTTATTAATTATATATTGCCAAACTTGTTTTTCAGGCTGTTAAATCTTCTTATTTTTATTACAGCCATAGCTGGGATAATCCTTTATAATCGTATAGGGAAAAAAGATACAAATCTTTATCCAGTAGTTTTGCTTTTTTACACAATAGTATTTAGCTCTTTTACAGTTGGATATGACAGATATCGCCTGCCAGCGGAGTTTATAATATTATTCTATTCATCCTATTTTATTTATGAACGATTTATAAAATATTCTAAAATAAATTTTTAATTCTTCCATATCTAAACCAATCTCTTAAAACTTCAAAGATCTTTTTAGGTAAAAAGACATAAGCGAAAACTGCCCAAATAAGTCCACTTAAAAAAAAATACCTAAAATTAAAATATTCTTTTATCTCACTTAAAATTTTTGAAACAGGAACCCCCTCATTTTTAGCATAGACTGAAAGCGCTATAACATATAATTTTAAAAAAACTTTTTTTCGCCACTTCTCAATCTCAGCTTTTTTTTCAGGCATTAATTCTATTCCATAATGAAAAACTGAATCTATCATTTTTTTCAAGTTATCAAGATATTTATCATATCCACTTAACACCGTCTCATTAAACTTATGTATTCTCCATACATAAACAGGTTCATTGATGAATGCCACCTTACCTTTTAAAAAAAGCCTTAAGTGCGATTCCAGATCATCACTCATTATATTTAATCTATAGGAATTTATATCAATCGCAATTTTTCTGTTATATAGGACTGCTCCATGAGAGTAAACTATATCTGGAAACTTAAAAAACACTTCTATTCCAGTCATAATTTTCTCTTCTGGCAACCTTAAAAAAAGTTTTCCTTCCTCATCTTTAAAATAACCACCTAAAACTGCAACTATATTATTGTTTTTTTTAATTACCTCAATAGCTTTGCTTAAAAAATTACTTTTAAAAAAGTAATCATCTCCATCAAGCATAATAACCCAATCACCTTGAGCAAGTTCGTATAATAATCTTCTGTAAGTGCCATTTCGTCCAATGTTTTTCTCATTCCTGAAAACCTTTAGTTTTGAGTATTTTTGTTGCAATTCTTTTGCAATAAAGTAAGTTTTATCAGTTGAGCAATCATCTAAGACTACTATTTCAATATTTTCATATTCTATTTCAATTGCCGAAATAATTGCTTTAGATATATATTTTTCCTGATTATAGGCTGGTATCATTATGGAAATAGTTGGCAATTTCATTTATCTTCCCAGAATTATTTTTTTAAAAGTTCTATATAAAGGGAATAAAAATAATTTTATAACTGTGTTAGTTATTCCAATATTTCCAAATACTAAGTCAACACCCGTTTTTTGATAAATATGTTTTTTTAGCTTATTATTTGAAACTCCCCTTGTATTATATATTGAAATAGGATAGTTTGCTTTAACCCATTTCTTATCTTTTATCATCATAAAAAATATATAATCAGAAATCATTAGCCCCTGTTTTACGAGATAATATCCTACTTCATCATGTAAACTTTTTTTATATATAACGGACTGATGAATAACATTATTTTTTATTATGTCACATTTATAAAGGTAATTCCCATTTATTATAGTATCTGAGTATATAACATCAGCATTGAGGTGAAGTTTATCCTCAATAAATATTTTTTTTAAAACATTTTTATCAACAAACATATCTCCGGCATTCATAAAAATAAGCCAGCTTCCCTTTGAAACTTTAATAGCCTTATTCATAGCATCATATATCCCATTATCTTTCTCGCTTACCCAATAAGTGATTTTATCTTCATATTTTTTAATAATATCCACCGTACCATCCGTAGATCCACCATCTATGACTATGTATTCTATATGAGGATAAGTTTGAGAGATAACGCTTTCAATAGTTTTTTGTAAAAAATCCTTTCCATTAAATACAACAGTAACAACACTAATCATTGGAAGGTTAGTTATATTTTTATCCTCTAAAAATTTATCTTTTTTTGTTTCTGTATAATTACTCATTTCGCCTCGTTCAAAATTTCTTTATAAAGTTCTATATATTTTTTCACAATTATTTTACTATTAAATTCGTTAACTATTTTATCCCTCGCTTTCCTGGAAATCTCTTCATAATTCTGTGAGTTTAAAACCCATTCTATCCCATTTTTCAAGTCAGTTGTATCAAAAGGGACTGCCAGATATCCATTTTCTTTATGATCTATCATATCCCTATTTCCACCAACATCAAAAGCAACTACAGGAGTTCCACAAGCAAGGCTTTCCATAATAGTATTAGATAAATTTTCTTGTAAGCTTGGAACTACTACTACATCACAAGCACTATAAATTGTTCTTAAACTTACATTATCACTTAACCGTCCTAAACAATGAGTCTTAATTCCAAATCCTAAATTACCTTTTAAAGTTTCATTACCAAAGATAACGACTTCTACCTTCTCTTTGTCTGGCAACTTATATAAAGCTTCTATAAGTTCTTTAAATCCTTTTCTCGGATCAGTGGTTGCAGACATAGCCCCAAATAGAAGAATACTTTTATTTTCTGGTAAATTCCATAACTCTCTAGATCTTTTTTTATCAAATGGTTTAAACAAATTAGTATCAATTGGATTATGAATAACAATATGTTTTCTTCCACTAAAAAGATAACTTTTTTCTGCCAGAGTTCTCAACCAGTTACTAAGACTTACTATGTAAAGATTATTTTTCTGAGAAAATACTTTTTCTTTCCTTAACCACACTCTTCTACTTAAATCTTTTTCTATGTTACTACCTAAAACCTTACATTTACCACATTTTTCATTATATCTTTCACATCCCTCATTATAATGACAACCTCCTGTAAAAGGCCACATATCATGTAAACTCCATACAATTGGCTGATTTATTTTTAATATATCTTCTATACGTAACATTCCATCACATATCCAATGCAAATGAACTATATCAGGTTTTATTTGGTTTATTTTTTTTAAGATACTATTAAATGGAAACCATGAAGGACTAAAAAGGGTTTTTGTCCTATTTTTATATTTTTTAACAGGGAACTGATCAAAAAAATATCTTGCTCTGGCAATTACTTTATCAAGGTTAGTAAGTGGTCCCATAACAGTAGAATCATCAGAATACTTATTTTGAACTAACATTAAACTATCAGCCCCTTCTTCAATCAAAGATCTATGCAATCTATATGCTGCTATTGCTGCTCCACCATAAACATCTGAAGCATTTAAAATAAGAATTTTCATTTTCGCCCTTCTATATATAACGAACTACAACCTTTATATGGAAATCCATTTGTATCTGAGTCAAGAAAATAAGAATTAAAATTTTGAATCTGGCTTTGATTATAAGCCATTCTCTTGATATCTAAGTATCCACACTCAGTTAATATTTTGGAGAGAGAATAGGTATCATACATCCAGCAGTGTTTTTCACCTATTGAGGTATTTACAAAAATCAAATCTCTAATATCAGATGGTATCAAATATTTAATCAACTTCAAATACAAATATAATATTTTATTCTTGACTTTATCAAAGGAAAAATTCATTAAGTCCTTTTTAAAATTGTTTTCTAATAGCCTTTCTCCAACTCTATCCTGTATATACCTGGCTAATACAAGATTTTTCTCCTTTTTCACATTATTATAAATATCAATCATTTCACCACCAGGCTTATTTCGCACCATCTGGTCAAGGAGTTCAAGAATTATCCATTCATACCTTTCTTTATAATCTTCATTATTAATATTTTCTAATATTTTTAAATACTCTCTCGCTATATTTTCCAAATCAGGTACTACAACTCTTAAAATACCACCAGGTTTTAAAACTCTATAAATTTCTTTTAATACAAAAACTGCTTTATTTTTTGGCAAATGCTCCAGAAAATGGCTTGTGTAAACTGCATCAAAGGTATTTGATTCAAAATCTAACCCTTTTAAAATATTAACTCTAATCACAGATGAAGAATTACTATGAAAATCTATATTTATCCAATCTTTGTGAAATCTATCTCCACAAGCAAGATTAAGAAGTCTCATAATTTTATCCTTTCTTATATACAGCAACAATCGTATGACCCTTAGGAAGCATCTCCTTAACTAAACCCTTAGCTAAAACCTTTGCCACAAGAGAAGCCAATTTAGTTACAATACTTCTTTTAAAGTTTATATCTAACAATTTTGGGGTTAAAATTGAATTGGTTACAAGAGTCTGTAAGTAAAGATTTTTATGTATAGCTTGAAGATTTTCATGATATATATCTTTAAGTTCTAAGTTAAAATTACTGGCAATACTCTTTAAAGAGTGAACACTCCATCTAGTTATATGATGAGGTGGAAGATTCATAATTTCATTGGTGGAAAATTTTAAAAATGAATCTTCAGAAGGCACACTAATTATTAGTAGACCATTTTGTTTAAGTGTTTTCAATGCTGATTCTAAAAAAGACCTTGGATTAAAAACATGCTCTAAAACTTGAAAACAAACAACAATATTAAAATTTTCCACGTTCTTTTTAGAAAATTCTTCAATTGATTCTTCCCTTATATCAATCCCTTTTTCTCTTCCGGTGTTAATTGCTTTTTTATTTAATTCAATACCTATATATTTCTTGGGTCTAATATATTGTATAAAAGCTCCTCTTCCACAACCAATCTCAAGTACTGTATCTTGAAGATTTACATATTTTGCTGAGTATCTATATTCTTCTTTATCATCCATATAATACCATTCAAACCTTTGTAAGGAATTATAAAACTCTTCATCACCTCCAACCACCGGATAATAAAATCTAAGTCTGCAATCCATACATTCATATAAAATTATATCGTCTGAGATAAGATATGATAAATCTTTTTTTATTAGTTTAAACCAAAGTCTTATAAGATCTTTGCGATCAATAAAATCAACTTTTATTATTTTTTTAGAATGACATAAGATACAATTCATAAAAATTTTCTTATTTTATTTATAACCCTTTTTATAACACATTCTGAAGCAAAAACATACTTAAAAGTAAATTTATCCGCCTCAAAATCTCTTTCAAGTTTTTGAGGATGTTTTTGTACCACAAGTTCTTTAATGGGTAAATTTGAATACCACTTCTCTAACTGCGTATGTGTCCCTCCAAAATTAAATCCTATATTTGAAACCATATTAACATTAGGTAACACACAGAGCCATTTATTAAACCAAAATGTAAATGTCCATTGATAATCCCAAGTATCTATTTCCATTCTTTTCATCCTCCAGAAAATTTTCCTCCAATACCTTAATTCTGTGCCTTTATGAAGTTTTTCAAGAAAATTATCATCATTTATATTTTTTAGCTCAAAGTCATATTTTTCCCATCTATTTCTCCAGGTAGCCCACCCCCATATATGATTGTAAATGGAAAAATAATAATCCCCTTCACCCCTCCAATTACCTTTTTGAAAATTACAACCACTAATCTGCCCAACTCTCATATCATTTCTATATCTCTTTAAAAGATCTTCACAAAATCTAAAAAAACTCAAACTCGGAAATGTATCATCCTCAAGTATAATCCCCTCTTCCTCATTTTCAAAAAACCAGGTAATAGCGCTACTTACAGCTTTTCCACATCCCAAATTCTTTTCTCTAAAAAGTGTCTTTACTTCGCATTTCCAATCAATGTTATTTAAAACAAATTCCCTTACTTCTCTTACTTCTTTTACCTCATCTAAAATATTTTCTCTTGGACCATCTGCTGCAATATACAATCTCGGTGGCTTGACCTTTTTTATTTGCCAAAAAACCTTTTTAGTAGTAGTGATTCTGTTAAAAACTAAAAAGAGCACCGGAATACTAATATTACTATAAGATTCCATTCTATTTAACTCTCCATATGTCAATTTTATTTTTCGTTATTCTATGAGATAAAACATTCAACCACTTTGCATTTTTTTTAACATAAAAAATATGATTTATATATTTGTCTATTAAAAAAACATCACCTTTTTTAAATCTATATTTTTCAATCTTTCCAGACAATTTGCCATTTTTCAAAACCTTTTCCACCACAACATCTATTTCTCCTTCAAGAATTATAAAAATTTCTCTTATACGTCTATGATAATGATTCCCCCTTACACTGCCTTTTTTTGATGTTATAATATTAATCTCCTCCCATCTACCCTTATTTATTAATCCACTAAATTTCCCCCTTTTATCGCTAAATTCAAAATAACTTTTTAATATTCTTATCATACCATCTCCTTCCTCAACCATTCTTCAAGGGGAAAGATCCATTTATCCTTACAAAAATCAGACTGAATAAGAGAATAATCAAAGAATGTCTTGTTTTCAACCGGGATAATATCTGCTATGCTTGATTTGACCATAGTCTTTAACAGTAAGCCAAACTCATATCTAGAAATTCTTCTATCACCACATGCATGAATTATGCCATATCTTTTCTCTTCAACAACCTTTAAAACAATTTCATTAAAAAAATTTAAAGGCGTTGGAGTAAAAAAGTTATTAGTGTAAAGCTCAATCTTTTCATTATTTTTTATCTTATCTAAAAGCCATCCCCAAAATACCCCATCTCTCCCCATAACAGCAGATGTTCTCAATATCGTAAATTTATCTACTTTAAAATCAAATAATATATTCTCTGCCATAAATTTAGAAACTCCATAGAATGTTGTTGGACAAGGCAAATCGGTATCTTTATAAAATCCTCTTTTACCATCGAAAACATAGTCAGTAGATATATATATTATATGAGAATTAAAACCAAGTTTTTTATAAATTTTTAACAAGTTCTCCATAGGATAAAAATTTATTTTTTTCGCAAATTCAAAATTTTTTTCACATCCAGAAACATCCTTAAACCCTGCAGCCCAGATTATAAAATCTGGTGAAATTTCTATTAATAACCTTTCAATTTCTTCAGGGCTGGTAATATCAAGATACAACATTTTATTATCCTTCTTTTGACTATAATACGTTCCAAATATTTCATAATTCAATCTACTCTTTAAAAAATTAAACAAAGCATTACCTATAAAACCCGAGGCCCCAACAATTAAAATTTTCATCACCCTATCCTTTTCATAACAGTATCCTTTGATCCATCATATGATTTATAATCTTTTAAAATTTCCACATCCACTTTAGATTTTAACTCTTCATAAAGTCTTGTGCCTGGAAAAGGAGCGCAGCTGGCTATCTGATAACTTCTAAAAATATTGCTTTCTGAAAAACCCATAGCTTTCAATATTTTCATATCCTCATTATGAATCTCTTCGCTTTGACCCGGTAAATCCTTCATCATCGTCAAATGAATCATTAATCCTGGATATTTTTTAGAAATACGGTTTAATGTAGATTTAAAGTCAATTCTTTCTATTCCCTTATTAATTCTCCTCAATACATCCAAATTAAAAGTTTCTACTCCAAACCTCATTCCCACACATCCGCTATCTACCATCTTATCAAAAAGCCAATCAGGAGAAATATCAATTCTACCCATCATAGTCCATGGTAAACCTATTTTCTTAAGATAATCACACAACAAAGATATTCTTTCTGTACCAATATTAAATGTATCATCGTCAAAAAATATGCTTTTAAAACCATATTTTCTAATACATTCATTAATCTCTTCATATACCTTTTGAGGCCTTCTTAAAGAAACTACCCCATGATACATAATCTGTGGCCACATACAAAAAACACATCTAAAAGGACATCCTTTACTTGAATATATCTGAAGTTGTGGTCTTTTTGTTGGCATAGTAGGGTCATAGTATTTAGTGGCTGATTTATAATCTCTGAAAGGAAAAGGAATACTATCAAGATCTTCTACAACTTTTGAAGGATAAACCCCTTCCTTCCTGCTCTTTACAAGCTCATACGTGTTCAGTATGTACTCCCCACAAAGGAAATATTTTATTTCAGGAGCATTATGCTGTATTTCTTTAATAGTCTCTTCATTTAAATGGCTACCTGCAAGCGCAACCTTGAAAAATTTAGCAACTTTTTTTGCAAACCATACATCTATATCTATTGTTGGAGTTGAACACTCAGCAATCACTATATCAGGAGCTTCTTTTTTAATTTTATCTAAAAACTTATCATAATCGTATTCTTCCTCTGCTACAGCATCCAATATATTAACCTCAAATCCCTTTGAACGTAAATAAGAAGCAGCATAAGCCATGATAAATGGGTAATGAAGTGCACCAGGAGGTATTTCCATAGTCCATGGCCATCTTGAACCAGCCCTTACACCATATCTCACTCCTTTTCCAAGCCCATAATACTTATTCAAGAATTTAAATAGCCTATATACACCAGGAATCTTTCTATAAAAAGATTTAAAAACAAAACCCTTTATCTTAAAATCATTTTCAGGTGAAGAATTATCATCTCTAATAACCGGCGGATTTATAAAAAGCACTTTCATTAATAAATCTCCATAATATAATTAACCAACCTTTCGCTTATAACATCAATAGTATTGTTTTTAATAACATATGCATATCCCCTTTCAGCTATTTCTTTTCTTTCTTTCTCGTTGTTTAAGTAGTATTTTATTTTTTCCACCATATCATCATCTCCATCCGTAAAAACCATACAATCGCCCATAAGTTTCATTGCAGTTTCAGTTTTATCCGTAATTAGAAAACCTTTACATGCAATGACCTCATAGGTCCTTAACGTTATTACATCCCAATCAACACAATCTTGCGTAGTGCAATTTATATTAATCTTAGTACTTGAGTAAAGAAATGGTAAATCTTCTTGAGGAATTTTACCTCTTGAAACTTGAGAAAGGATTTTTTTATATTCTGGAACCTTTTTAAAATTTCTCCAGAATCTAAAACGATATTTAGAAGGCTTCCAATTTCCAAACAATCCAAAATTAAAATTTAAGGCTGGCATAATATATTTCCTAGTTCTATATTCCCCCTTAATATCATTTCCAACATAACACACCTCAAATTCAAACTCTTTTCTTACAGGTCTTGGATAAAAGAATTCAGTATCTACCCCAAAAGGAAGATATATCCCTTTATAGCCCTTGTTTATATGCATATCACATATCTTTTTTGAAATAAAAGCATACCCATCATACCCTATCTTTTCAAATCTAATTAAGGCATTATCCGAACCTTCTGCATAAGCATTTTGCATATAAAGCACATGCCTTTTAGCAAGTTTCTCGATAGGCAAGGTATCGTTTAAATATATTAAAACATCCAGTCTTTTAGAAGGTAAATAATTAGGGGCATACAAATCAACTTTTATGTCCGGAAATTTTTTTGAAATACTTTTAATAAGAGAATTTGCATATAACTCATCACCAATTACATTGCCTTTCAAATATCCTAAATCTTTAGGCCATTTAATATAAAAACCTATGTTCATTTAATTCTCTATTTCGTTCTCTTAAAATAATCAAAATAAAAAAGTGACTTAAAAACTATAGCAGGATATCTCGCATCAACTTTGAAATATACTGGTACAACAAACCCTGATATAATCTGCGCTATTATAGTAGCGAATGCCGCTCCTTTAATACCAAACCTATCTATTAATAAAAAGTTTAGAAAGATATTTGATCCAGCACCTATTAATGTAGCAATTAGAGAATTAGTTTGCTTATTATTAACCACCACTATTCTGCCGGTTATTGCTCCAAAAGCTATAAGCACACTATTCCATATCAGTATCATCAAGACATCTTTAGCTGCATAATAAGGCATACCATATAACTTGACAATTACGAAAGTACTTAAGAATGTGATTATTACAGACAATATTATAAACGCCCAACCTATAAAACCATAAAGGTTAAGGATTCTTTGATAATATAAGTTAATATCCACTTTCTTAGCATTTACAATAGCTGGGAAAACTGAGGTAGTTATAATCGTAGGTATAAAATACCAGATCTCACTCAATCTAACAGCTGCTGAATAAAGTCCAACTGATTTTTCGCCAAGCATATACTTTATCATTACCTGGTCAATCCTCATATATACCATTATAGCAAAAGAACTTAAAATTAATGGCCAGCTTTCCTTCAAAAAAACTTTAGCTATATTTTTATCAAAGTATTTTAAGAAATTTTTAGCAAAAGGCACATATCTCCTATAAACAATAAATAAAGATATTGAAAGTGTAATTATATCCAGCAATGTCACCAAAACAAACCAGAACAAATCTGCTTTAATTAAAATTAAATATACCTTAATAATTGAAGAAATAAATAGTTGAATCATCTTTGATATGGAAACAAATTTTGCAAGAACTCTACTCTGGAAATAAAAATCTATAACTTCAAATGATTGAAAAAACATTCCTAAAGAAATTATAAGAATATAGATATTTGTCTGTTTATCATTGCCGGCAAAAAAAAGAATTACAACAACTATTAAAAATGAAATACCACTACCAAAAAACTTAAGCCAGAATGATGTTCCAAGATATAGCTCAGCCTTTAAAGGTTCTTTAACAAGTTCACGTACTACTATAGAATCAAGCCCTAATTTTGAGATAGACAAAAAAATTGATGAAAAAGCAAGAGCATAACTAAAAATCCCAAATTTTTCAGGACCTAAATATCTTGCAACCCACACCCCAACAAAAAAACCTGCTATAAGCCTTAATATGTTTTCTGCAAAAAGCCATATAGTATTTTTTGCATATCTTCTAAAACCTTCATAGCTTATTATTTCTTCGAGTCTTAACTTTATTTCATCAATCATTTATTTAATAATTCAAGATATTCTTTATATGATTGTTTTATGCCTTCTTCAAGCGTTATCTCTGGCTTCCATCCCAATCCCTTTAATTTGCTTACATCAAGGAGTTTTTTGGGTGTTCCATCAGGCTTTGTTGTATCATATCTTATCTCACCATTAAAACCAACTATTCTCCTTATCATCTCAGCCAGATCTTTAAGCATTATATCCTCTCCACTCCCTATATTTATCAACTCCCCAATATCTTTATAATCATAATTTTCCATTATAAACACACAAGCCCTCACCATGTCTCTTACATGAAGAAACTCTCTATAAACCTTGCCAGTTCCCCATATTAATACATAATCAGAATAAACTCCAATAGAATTTAAAACCTTAACAATACTTTTTTCACTATTATAGTTTATCTCCTTATCAAGTCCAAAACCAATTGGATTTTTCTTTAAATCTCTAACTATCCCATCAAAATCTCTTTTAGAAAGCAGATTAGCTAAATGAAATTTTCTTATCAAGGCTGGCAAAACGTGTGAGGTTTCTAAATTATATTTATCTCCTTTCCCATAAAGATTTGTTGGCATAACAGAAATAAAATTTGTTCCATACTGCGCATTATAATATCTACAAAGCTTTATAGCAGCTATCTTAGCAACGGCGTAGGCTTCATTAGTTGGCTCTAAATAACCACTTAATAAATACTCCTCTTTTAATGGCTGAGGAGCAAGTTTTGGATAAATGCAGGATGAGCCTAAGTTTAAAAGTTTCTTTACTCCATATTTATAGGCTGAATGAATTATATTAAGTGAAATTGCAAGATTATCATATATAAATTGAGCTGGATAGGTACTATTTGCTAAAATTCCACCAACCCTTGCTGCCGCCAAGATAACATATTCAGGTTTGTTTTTTTCAAAAAAATCTTCAGTATCTTTTTGCCTTGTAAGATCAAGATCTTTACTCGTCGAGTAAATTAGATTGGTATAACCTTTTTCTTTCAAAAATTCAAAAATATTGCTACCAACCAGTCCCCTATGACCAGCAATATAAACTTTAGAATATTTATTCATAAAAACTCCAGAAATTTTCTATTAACATATTCCTGTGCTTTTAATTTTTATTAACATTTACTATTTTAGCATTTTTTAACAAGCCAGAGTTTGATTAATTTTGTAATTCCAAACTATATTGGTTTGATCTTAATAAGTTAATTATAATATCATTATGATCAGTTTCTTGCCTATAACTGTAGAAGAAGTGAAAAGACTAAATTGGGATTATGTTGATGTTGTTTTAATAACCCCTGATGCTTATGTGGATCATCCAGGTTTTTCTATGGCTATTATTGGAAGGGTAATAGAATCATATGGATATAGGGTAGCTATTTTATCCCAACCAGACTATAAAGATATAAAAGAATTTAAAAAATTTGGAAAACCAAGGCTATGCTTTGCTATATCCGGCGGGAATATGGATTCAATGATAAATAAGTATACACACAATAAAAAACGACGTTCGGAAGATGATTATTCTCCCGGAGGGAAACCTTCTAAAAGGCCTGATAGAACAACTATCGTTTATTCCAACACAGCTAAAATGGCTTATAACGATGTCCCTATCATAATTGGTGGTATAGAAGCCACTATGAGAAGATTTGTTCATTATGACTTCTGGAGTGACACTATAAAAAAACCAATACTCCTTGACTCAAAAGCAGATTTACTTGTATATGGAATGGCTGAAAAGTCAATAATTGAAATACTCCAAAGGCTAAAAAACGGTGAAGATATAAGAAAAATAAGAGATATAAGAGGGACTGTTTTTAAATTAGGAGAAAAAGAAATAGCTAACTATTTAAACCAACAGGACATAATAGTACTTCCATCTTTTGAAGAAATAATAAAAGACAAGGACAATTTCTTAAAAATGACAAAAATAGTTTATGAAAATTTAAATCCTTACTTGGCTAAAACACTGATTCAGATTTCAGACACTCGCGCAATAGTTTCAAATCCACCACAATTACCTCTTACCACAGAGGAAATTGATAGGATATATGATCTTCCATTTACATATAAACCTCATCCATATTATAAAGAAAAAATACCAGCATATGAGACAGTAAAAAACTCTATTGTAATACATAGAGGATGTTTTGGAGGATGCAGTTTTTGTTCTCTTGCTTTCCATCAAGGAAAATTTATACAGAGTAGAAGCGAAAATTCAATAATTAAAGAAATAGAAAAACGCTCTAAAAATAAAAAGATTACTATAACGGATCTGGGTGGACCTTCAGCAAATATGTATAAAATATCTGCTAAAGACTTTGAAATATGCAAAAAATGCTCTAAAACTTCCTGTCTTCATCCTAAAATATGTAATAACCTTAACCTTGATTTTAAACCACTTTTAGACCTGATGAGAAAAGTAAAACATCATAAAAATGTAAAAAAAGTATTCATTGCAAGTGGGATTAGAATGGACCTTGCTTTAAAATGCCCTGAGTATATAAAAGAAATAGCCTATTATCATACCAGTGGACAATTAAAAGTTGCGCCAGAACATACTCAAAAAAACATTTTAGATTTAATGAAAAAACCAAATATTGAAGCCTTTATTGAATTTAAAAAGAACTTTAATGAATTTTCTAGGCACGCAAATAAAGAGCAATATTTAGTAACATATTTTATTTCTGCTTTTCCAGGAACAACTTTAAATGATGCTATAGATATGGCAATTTTTTTAAAAAAGAACAACATCAAACCTCTTCAAATAAACGATTTTCTTCCAGCACCCGGGGAATATGCTACAGCAATGTATCTATGCCAGAAGGATTTACAAACTGGCAAAAAAATATATGTTCCCCAAAAAGAATCGGAAAGGAAACTTCATAGAGCATTGCTACAATATTTTAAAAAAGAAAACATTCCTTTAATTATAAAAGCTTTAAAAGTTACAAATAGAACTAATCTAATAAAATTTTTTCTCCACTAATTTTTTAAATACTCATCAAAATAACCTAACAAAATATTTCCATACTCAGCTATCAGTTTTTCATCAACCCCTATCTCTCTTAATTTTTCAAGTTTTAAATCCTCTAGTTTTGCTATCTGTTTCAAGGTGGAAATATCTATAACAAGTTCGCATTGAATATTTTTTTTAATGGCTATTTCTCTTCGCCATTTTTTAAGCAATTTAAGTTTTAATTCAAAAAAATTATCATGATTATTTAAGTTATTTTTAGTTTTACGATATACAAATTTACCATCAATAACATCTTTAATTGCTTTTCTAATCCATTCTATATTTCTTACAATTGATCTATTATAGAGCTTTAAATCTGTAGCATCCATCAACTCATTATGATGCTTTGCAACATACACTAAAAGCTCATTTGTTATTACTTTAAATGGAGGAATATCTATTTTTTTAGCTATCTCTTCTCTCATTTCAACAGCTTTTATAAAAATCGCTGTTTCTTTTTCTGAAAGGCAAAAATTTACTGCCATTTGATAATATTTATCTATATTAAAAACGGTTTTTCTCTCTGAGACGTTTGAAATCTTTTCACAATTGGACTTAAACTCGTTATAAAGGTTAATGTTTATAATATCCTTGATTAATATGTCTCTCAGTTTTTTAAGATAATAAACATCCATTGCTGCATAAAGCAACTGATTATGATTAAAAGGCCTTTTTCCCCAATTTATTTTCTGATACTTCTTTTCAAGGTTTACTCCAAAATACTGCCTGACAAGAGTTGCAAGCGAAACTGCTTTTTTAAAAATATACTTTGAAGCTATCATAACGTCAAATATATTATTGAAAGAACAATCAAGTTTTTTTCTTATCATAGATATATCGGAATATGCTGAATGAAATATTTTTTCTATAAAATTTGATTCAAAAACTTCTTTCAAAGGAAACAAATCAACCTTCAAAGTATCTATAATAAAAACCTTTTCTCCTATCTCTATTTGAAGAAGGCAAAGTTTATTTTCATATGAATAAAGTCCATTCGACTCAGTATCTATGGAAATATATTTATTATTGAAAGCTTCCTTTATTATATATTTGAGGTTATTATCTTCAATCAAGACGAAGTTCATAATTATATAATAGAAACTAATCAGTTAAAAGTCAAAAAATCAATTTTTATAAATTAATTTTTTTTAATCTTTTTTTGCTACTACAAAAACACTAACTCCAAAAGGAAAATTAATAAATCGCAAAATAAAGTTTTCAAATTTAAGAATTAAAATTATAAATTTATTTATTAAATAAGGTAATTTATAATAATCATTTGATCTTATCCTGAAAAAACCTTTAAACCATCTTATTAAAAGAGCTGGAATAAAAAAAGAAAAATTCCAGTATGAAGCCTTCAAAATCTTAAACCCATGCTTTTCAATTATATTTACAAGATCCCTTTTAGTATACCTTCTTTTATGCTCATTTATAACATCATGATACGACCATAAAAATTTAAAAGCAGGAACAAAAACTATAAATATCCCCCCTTTTTTTAAAATTCTGTTAGTCTCTTCTATAGCCTTTTCATCATTCTCTATATGTTCCAATATATCTGAAGATATAACAACATCAAAAAAATCATTTTTAAACTCTGTTTTTAAAGCGTCTCCTAAAACAATATTAATATTTTTAAAATTCTTAGAGCCAATAATGGATTTATTGTTATCCATACCATATAAATTTTCAAATCCTTTTTTCTTTAAATAAAAAAGCAAGCTTCCACCAGCGCATCCTATATCAATTATTTTTATTTTTTTATCTTTAAAATTGGATAATAGTAAATAGCTAATTATATCATTTCTTGACCTAAACCACCAATTATCTAAATCTATTTTAAGATATTCATTTGTATATCTCATATTTATATTATACAAGATTGAAATTTGATAAAATTTAATTATGAAAATATTCAAAAATTTTAAAAAAGGATTAACTAAAAACGTAATAATTCTTGGAATAGTAAGCGGACTTACAGATATATCGAGCGAAATGTTATATCCAGTAGTACCTATATTTCTTTCAAATATCTTAAATGCTCCAATGACAGTAATTGGACTTATAGAAGGAATAGCCGAGTCTACCGCAAATATATTAAAGATATGGAGTGGACATATAAGCGATAAAATAAAAAAAAGAAAATCTCTGGTAATAATTGGATATTTTCTTTCAGCAATATCAAAACCTGTAATGGCAGTTGCTTATAGCTGGTATTTTGTATTATTTGCAAGATTTATTGACAGGATAGGAAAAGGAATTAGAACCTCTCCACGTGATGCTTTAATTGCGGCCTCAAGCGATAAAGATAGCTGGGGAAAGGCTTTTGGTTTTCATAGAGCAATGGATACACTTGGCGCGGCAATAGGACCATTATTTACACTTTTGCTATTAATATTACTTACAGAAACTTCGAATTCTTATAGAATTATATTTATATTAGCTTTTATACCAGCTATATCTGGGGTTTTCATACTAAAAAAGTATGTTATTGATGAACAAGAAAATAATTTTCAAAATTCAAAAGAAACTCCAAATTTCATAGAAAAAACACCTCTTTCACTTGACTTTAAAATTTTTGTTGGAATATACACATTATTTTCTCTTGCAAAATTTTCAGATGCTTTTTTAATAATGAAAGTAAAATCTATTGGTATTTCAACCACAAATACAATATTGATATACTTTGCTTATAATATTATTTATGCTTTGCTGGCTACTCCTGCCGGTATAATATCGGATAAAATTGGAAAAAACAGAGTTTTTATGATTAGTTTTCTGATCTATTCAATCGTATGTTTGGGCTTTGCCATATCGGTTAATATATATTCAGTTTTAGTATTTTTTCTAATATATAGCCTCTATGGTGCTTTAAATGAAGGTATTGCAAAAGCCATAGTTTCAAATATGTCCACTCCATTTAATAGGGCTACAGCTATGGGGGTTTTTCAAGGAATTGGAGGAGTAGCTACATTTTTATCAAGTTTAATAGCAGGTTTATTATGGGATAAATTTTCCGATAAAACTCCTTTTTTTGTTTCATCAATAATTTCATTTATATCACTTTTGTTTTTTTATTTCTGGGTAAAATTAAGGAAAATTACCATATAAGGAGTAAAAAATGGATATTTTACAGGAAATTCTAAACAACGAAGTATATCCTGCCTTTGGCTGCACAGAACCAATCTCAATAGCCTACGCCTGTGCTAATGCAAGCAAACTTATAAAAAAAATTGATAGGGATATCACAATAACCCTTAATATAGATCCAGGAACATACAAAAACGGTTATGGTGTAAACATACCAAAATTAAACAATGAAAAAGGGAATCTTATTGCTGCAGCAGTAGGAGCTTTAATTCCACACCCTGAACTGAAGTATAACATATTCTCAAAAGCCACAACTGAAAAAATAAAACAGGCAAAAAAAATAATAGAGGAGAAAAGAATAAAAATAAATGTTGACTATACCAAAAAAGATATTTATATTGAAGCAATAATCCGTAACAGTAAAGATAAAGCAGTATGTATACTATCAAAGTCGCATTTTAATATTTCGCTTCTTATGTTAAATGATAAAATAATTACATCTCAAACAACAAAAGATAAGAAAACAGATTATAAAGAAATAATAAAAAACATGACATTAAAAGATTTAATTGAACTTGCAAAAAATGCCACCCCAAAACAACTTGAATATCTTAAAAAAGGAATTGAAATGAATTTAAAAGCAAGCAAAGAAGGTTTTAAACTTAAGAAAACCGGCTATTGGCTTAAAAAATTATCTCAAAACGATGTTATAAATAATATAAAAAGTATAGCCGCTTCGGCAACAGATGCCAGAATGGCGGGGCTCCCATTAACTGTAATGTCAAGCGGTCAAAGTGGTAATCAGGGAATTGTAGCAATACTTGTACCATATTTTTATGGCAAACATGCAGGTATAAAAGAAGAAAAAATTCTTAAAAGCATAGCTTTGTCACACATAATAAACTCATATATAAAGTCATATACTGGTGAACTTGCGCCAATATGTGGATGCGCCATATCAAGTGGGACAGGAGCAAGCGCAGCAATAGTATACCAGCAATTTCCTGAAGATATTTCCAAAATAGCAGGAGCAATAAACAATGTTCTGGCAGATATTGGCGGGTTAATATGTGACGGCGCAAAAGAAAGTTGTTCGCTAAAAGTAGCCTCTTCAGTTGAAAGCGCTATTAAAAATGCATATCTTGCCATAAATTCAGTTATTGTAGATAAAAATTCTGGATTTATTGAAGAAGATCCTCTAAAAACAATAAAAAACATGGCAAGATTGTCTATAATAGGGATGGGGAGTGTGGATTCAATAATTATAGAGATGATGCAAAATAAAATTTCAAACTAAAATGTATGAATTAATAATTTCTGATTTTTCCAATATAGAAAATATAATTTCTTTTTTATCTGATGAAAGGAAATTAGAAATATTCAAAACAGATTTTGGTATAATAGAAAAATCTCAAAATTTTACACAAGTTTATAATATCTATTTAAGGGCTAAAACTCGTAAAATTAAATTAAAAATAATAAGGGAAATAGAAATAAAACTCCCAATTCTCAAAAAGATAAATGAGATAGAAATAAAAGATTGGGGATTTATTTTTGATAGACAAAGCGAAGTTAAGATAAAAGAAATAGAAAAAATTCTCTTACATTTTATAAGAAAACCTTCCATAAATATATCTGATTATATTAACATAGAAGATTTTTCAGACTTAATTACTTTAAAAACTGAAATGTTTATTGAAATTGTTAAAAAAGATGAAAGAATTTTGATATCGCCAGACTGCCTTTTTAAAAACACCTCAAGAATATTCAATTTAAGTTTCTCATCTGAAAAAAACATACTAAATATATTCGATTATATATTTTTCTTAAATCCAACGGTTGAAACAGGTCCAGTTAGTAAAATTTATAAAAAAACTAACAATTATGTAAAATACTTTGTTAAGGAAATTATTGACGAAAAGGAATTATTATGGATGACCAAAACAAAACAAACAGGTATTTAGCAATACACGCTCATTTTTACCAGCCTTTGCGATATGATCCATTTACAGGAGAAATAGAACTGGATGCTACATCAAAACCATACGATAACTGGAATCACAGAATAGCAATGGAATGTTATTTTCCAAATCTTTTTGCCAGAATATTTGACAAAAATGGGGAAATTCTGGAAATTGTAAATAATTATGAATATTTAAACTTTAATTTTGGTCCAACCCTTTTAAACTGGATTGAGATCTATTACCCAAAATATTATGATCTATTGATTAAAACAGTAATAAAAATAAAATCAGAAAAGGGAATCTCCCCCGCCATAGCACAGGCATATAATCACACAATACTTCCTCTTGATAATTTTTTCAATAAAATTACGCAGATACAATGGGGAATAAGAGATTTTGAAAGCAGATTCAACTTCAAACCTCAAGGGATGTGGATAGCTGAGATGGCTGTAAATGAAGATGTATTAAGAATATTAATAGATCACAATATAAAATACATTATACTTTCTCCATCTCAGATTTCAAAAGCTATTAATATAAAAACGCAAAAAGAAGAGAAAATAGTGCCAAATAAACTTTATGTATGGTTTGATAGAGATGAAAAAGGAAGAAAATTATGTTCCCGTCATATAAATATATTTTTATACGACGAGGAACTATCCAGAAAAGTTGCTTTTGATAATCTAACATTTAATTCAGAAATATTTGTAAGAGAAATAGATGAAAGGTTTAAAACAACTCAAACAGATTTAATCTTAATAGCCACTGATGGAGAAACATTTGGACATCATCATAAATTTGCAGATTTAACCCTTGCTCACGCATTCAGATATGAACTGCCAAAACATAATATAAAAACTATATCTCTTTCACAATACCTAAAAGAAAAAGATCCAGAATCTGAGGTAGAATTATCAAAAGGTCCAGATGGCGATGGCACAAGCTGGAGCTGCGCGCATGGCATAAGAAGATGGAAAGGCGGATGCAACTGCGGAGATGAAGGAAGATATGACACTTCCTGGAGGTTTGGGTTGCGTTCAGCAATAAAATGGCTTTCTGAGGTTTTATGTGATATATATATTGAAGCAGGCAAGGATACATTTAAAAATCCAAGTCAGGCAATAAATGATTACATATACTTAATAAATAAGAAAGTAAGTCTAAAAGATTTTTTATCTGAAAATCTTAAAGAGCAAACAAAAAACAACACAGAAAAAGCAAGTAAAATATTATTAATGATAAAATATCAGATGCTTGCAAATACAAGCTGTGGATGGTTTTTTAATGACATATCAAGAATAGAAACTATGCAAAATCTAAAATATGCTTTAAAAGCTATAAGCATAGCGGAAGATCTTGGATATAGAGGGATAGAAAAAGGCTTTTTATCACTTCTTGAAATGTCAAAGTCAAATTTTAGCCAGTTTATAGATGGGAAAAATATATATGAAAACTATATAAAGCCTCATAAGTTACGAAAAGAAATTATTTACTCGTATCTTGCCATTAAATTAGCTTTTACCGAAAAAAATTATTATCATAATTTTATTTATAATTTAAAATTGATTGAGAAAAAAAAGGCAGGAGAAGATACCTATTTTATTTACGTTATTATAACAGACAATGAATATGAAGTTGAAAATAACTATGAAATACAATTTGATTTTAGTAATTTGAGTGAAATAAAGATAAAATTACTTTCAGATGAACAAAATGGTTTTCAAGAAATAAACTTTAAAGAATTTACACATAAAATGCAGCTTGAAATATTTAAACTAATAATTACACTAAAAAAAGAAAAAAGTATTGAGGAGCTTACAAAGACACTCGCAACAGTTTATGAAATTGTTATGCTTAATAGAGAAATAGCAACTGAAAATATGGAAGAAGATATAAAATATATCTCAAATCAAATTATAAATATTTATCTTTTAAATTTTCTTAAAACTCAAGAAATATCTTTTATTAAAAAAATTGATTATGTTATTGAAACTTTAAAAAACATAGGATTTAATTCAAATTACAAGCTAACAAATGATATTTTATCTCTTATGCCAGATTTTATAAATCTTATTTCAACAATGAAATCGAATGACCTTAGTTTCCTTAAACAAGTGTTTAGAAAACTTGAGTTGTACGTTTTTATCTTTCACATTGAAAATATAGAAAATCTAACATCTCTGGAAACTATTAAATAAGACTGCTAAAAGATTTTAATTAATAGCAAAAAAGTCTTTAAATAATTTATAAAAAACTTTGTTAATCCATAATTTAATAAAAAGCCCTTATTTTTAAACAATCGTGATTAAAATTTGAAGTTTGATTTTAGATATATTTACTCTACAATTTAAATTTATACCTAGGATTTAGTTGATCTTAACTTTTATTGCCCTTTAAGAAGAGAAATTTCTATTCTTCTATTTTTAGCCCTACCCTCAGCGGTTGTATTTTCTGCTATCGGCCTGTGCTCGCCGTATCCTATACCGCTTAATCGCTTTGGATCTATATTATGAGATTGCATAAACTCAATAACCGAATAAGCTCTTGCCATTGAAAGTTCAAAATTATTTGAGTATCTCCCCCCTTTTATAGGGACATTATCAGTATGTCCTTCTATCATTATCTCATTTGGAAGTTTTTTTAACTCATCAACAACCGGCAGAAGAACTTTTTTAGCTTCTTCTTTTAAAACTGCGCTTCCAGAATCAAACAAAACTGCTTCTTTAAGAATAAGTTTCACTCTTTTTTCACTCATCTCAAGTTCCATCAGATTTTGAAGTTTTTCCTGCTGCATCTCTTTTAATTTGGTCTCAAAATTTTCTTCCTTTTTCTCTAATGTCTTTTTTTCTATATATTCCTTGCTTAAAATTCCACCAAATGTTTGCTGAATTTTCACAAGAGACTCTTCATATTTTTTTGTTTAGTCTTATCGTTTTTAGCTATTGAGAAAGAAAAAAGCAGTAAAAAAAATATCATCAAATAACTCATTAAATCACCATAGGTAACAGCCCATAAAGCGGATTTATTTAATTGGTTTTCAAGGTCATCTTTTCTAATTCTATATATTGCCATATCATTTAATCATAGAAATAATAAATTTAAAAATCTCCTTTATCCGAGAGGATTTTGTTTCAATATCAAGAATATCATTATAATATTTTTTAAAAATAATAGGATCTATTTCAGTCTTATCCAATAATTCTATTTCTTTCCTTATCTTATTTGAAGAAAAATTTTTTGCTTATAATTCCTTGAAAAATTTTTTTACAAACTCAAGAAAAAACATTTTTATTCTTGAAAAACTTAAAATAAAGGAGAAATATGTTTTACCATCTAAGGAAGATAAAACCAGTTTTGTTCGGGTAAAAAAATCATCCACACTTTGACCACGATCGTATAAAATTAGTGTATATTATTTATAGAAAAGTTATATAAAAATGATTATACACAGTTTAGCCACTATCGTGTAAAATTAGTGTATGTTTTTTTGAAGGCAAACATCTTCAACTGACTGCCCTAGCCACTTTGATATTCATCCTTCACTTTCCCCCTCAAAGGGGAAAGGATTTTGACACTCTTGTACACCATTTTCCATTTTAAAGAGCATCTATCTTCCTGCTACACAAATTCCCCTCTCTTCACCCTCACCTTAATCCTCTCTCCATTTTAATATATCCCCTCTCCTTTCTTGGAGAGGGTGAGGGTGAGGAGATTTAAGGGGGAAGGGACGGGTTTACCGTCTAAGGAAGGGAAAAGGTTGAAAAAGCGCGCCAATCTATATTCGGAAATATATTATCTTTTGACTCAACATCGCTTAAAAAAGACTCATCTATATTGTTTTTATTTAGCATCTCCCATAATCTGGTAAATCTTTGTATATGAGTCACAAACCTTCTTGTAGCATAAGTCTTAGCAGTTCCAACAGTCATTAAAAATGGCCAGTCAGAACTCTGGGCTAAAACTATTTCTCTGGCGCATTGCTTTAAAATTCTATTTATTTTATTATCATTATTTGAGTAAAACCTGTTTGCAATATCAATCATTCTTTCAGTTGCTTTATGAAGATGCCTGTATATCCAGTCATTTGAACCATTTAACCATACCTCATGATATCCCTTATCCCCCCAGCTGGACATAGAAGGTTGAACAATTTGATTATCTGGATAGATAGAAAGATATTCCATTGGAGTTATCAATTTAATAGTCTTTTGATCATAATGAATTTTCTTAAATAAATACTCTAAAAACATAGGGCCTTCATACCACCAATGACCAAATAATTCTGCATCATACATTGAAACTACTATTGGTTTTCTTCCAAGAAAACTATTGAGATATTCAACCTGTCTTTCCCTGTTAAACATAAAATTTCCAGCATGAATTGCAGCAATTTCCCTTGCATCATCAGGATCATATGGTTGTTTTTCACTCAAAGCAACTTTTCCAGTAATTTTATAATATTTTATCCCGATATTTCTTCTCACCCCATCTGAATGAAGATATGGCCTTATATAATCATAATCTAAATCATATCCTACATCCCTGTAAAACTCCCTGTATCTGTAATCGCCAGGATATCCCATCTCAGCGCTCCAGACCTGATGAGCACTTTCCATATCTCTTGCAAATGCCGCAACCCCACTTGGACAATACACAGGAGCATAAACTCCAAATCTTGGTCTTGGGGTCCCATAAAGTATTCCATGGGTTTCTAAAAAGAAAAATCTTATTCCATATTCTTTTAAGAAATAATCATCTCCAGGGTTATAAGCGCATTCTGCAAGCCATATTCCTTTCGGCATCCTCCCAAATTTTTCCATATAATCGTCAGTTGCAATTTTAAGCTGAGCATTAACCGCTTCCTTTCTTAATTGAAGAGGCAAATATCCATGGGTGGCGCAACAGGTTATTATTTCAATCTTACCCATTTCTTGAAACTTTTTAAAACCGGATAAAACATTTTTATGATAATAGTCATAATATAACTGCCTTATTCTCTTAAACTTGCTTTCATACATTAAAGCAGCTTTATAAAATGGAGTGTTTTTAGTTCGTATTATTTCTTTCTCTATTAGCTCTATTCTGCTATTAAGATAATATTCAAATCTAAAGTTAAGCAAGGGATCAGCCATCATATTACAAAGTGGCGGTGTCAAAGACATTGTAACCTTGAAATCCACCCCTTCCTCGCTTAACCTTTCATAAACATCAAGCAAAGGGATATATGTCTCAGACATTGCTTCAAAAAACCAGTCTTCTTCCAGAAAATCGGGATATTCGGGATGTCTAACAAATGGAAGGTGGTCGTGAAGGACAAGGCAGAAATAACCTAACTCATTATTCGTCATTTTTTTCTGTCTCTCTTTTTACTCTTATGGTTATCCCCCTTTTCATATCTCCGTCTTTTGAAACAGCTTTTATCGGTATATTTGTTTGTCCATTTGGCAAAGCAAATCTTGTGGCAAAAGTTCCATCAGGATTTAACTTTATTTCCCTATCCCCTATGTAAAGTTTAGAATCTGGTTGAGTTGCTCCATAAACCACAAGTTCACAATCAGCAACAAGCCAGAAATTTTTTGACATCTCAGATTTCTGTTTATGAAGATATTGAGATGAAAAAGACGAAATACCAAAGGATGTAACCCGTGAAAAAACTGAACGAAGCATCTCCCATCTCTGCGCTAAAGATTTTGCTATATCAAGCGAGCCTTTACCTATATATTCCACACCAGATATCTGGAGAAGTTTTTCAAATTCATGATTTACACTCATCCATTTTTCATCTATGACATCAGAAACCCCTACCCTTGGCAAGGAAACCTTGTTAGTTTTAACCATTCCTATAAATCTTCCCTGTGGTGTTAAAATCCCTATTTCACAAAGATAGGTTTTTCCGCATTCGCTTACATTGATATACCAGTTTTTTGCTTCTATTATAACCGGTATATCAAAATACTTTCCCAGCTTATCGCCATCAAGAACCTCATAAACTCTTATAACGCTCTTTGATTTCTCAAAGATATCTTTTCCAATCTGTGAAATAACATCATTTTTAGTTTTTTCACATATCTCCCAATAAACAAACATCCAGTATGGATCTCTTGGCAACAACGCTGCCTCGGTACTTCCATAACCCTCAGGCAATGATTTAGAAGTATAATCCGGCTCCTGGTCCGGTCCTATTTTCCCAGAACTTTGACTCATTTTCCCTCTCCTTTAGGAAGGCACAAAAGCCCCCTAACATACATTGAATATATAATAACATTTTTTTGAGAAATAAATCAAGAAAACGAATCAAATCATGTAAAATGTAACCATAAGGCTAAATGTCAACTCATTTAAAATGTAACTGAAATTTATATAATGTAACCCTCAATAAAGGAGGGTTGCATTATGAAGTTGAGGTTCAAAAT
>JAINCQ010000013.1:0-6503 GCA_036574205.1 Elusimicrobiota bacterium
TCCCTCGCTAATTTCCACTTCTCTATCTCCTCTATTTTTGTTATACTATTCATAAGGCTATTCCTCCTTTTTTTGGTAGTTTTTGTTTCTATATAAGGAGAATAGCCCTTTTTTATTATTTTGTCAATATAAAATTACACAAAATATTATACACTACCTGTTTCCTGGAAATTTTAATTTGACCATAAATTTAAAAAATATTATAATTTATTAGTAAATAGTTAATTTATGATTTCACATTAATATGTTGAAAAGATCTCTTTTAAACGGTAAAGTATCTTTTTAAAGTAGCGATTTTATGCGGGCGTAGTTCAATGGTAGAACTCCTGCCTTCCAAGCAGAGAACGTGGGTTCGATTCCCATCGCCCGCTTGCTGGTTCTGAGCAAAGCCGGTAGGCTTTGCGCGGGAATCGAAAGTCCGCAGCAAAACATTTTGCAATACAGTTTTGCGAGGAGCGGGTTGCGAAAAAATGAGCGGTGAGCGAATTTTATTTGCAACCGATTCCCATCGCCCGCTTGCTGGTTCTGAGCAAAGCCGGTAGGCTTTGCGCGGGTGAGGACTGCCTTTAGAGCAAAACCTAAATGGTTTTGGGTGCAGTCCGCAAGGCCACAAGTTCGCCTTGGGCTATGTAGGCGAACGAGGCGGGGTCGCGCAAGCCAGCAAGGCTATGCGTGACTCGAAAGTCCATAGGCAAACTTGGGCTTTACAGTTTGCCGAGGGGCGTGGCCTTGAGAAAAATTTTGCGGTGAGCAAAATTTATTTGTAGGAGATTCCCATCGCTCGCTTGCTTTGCTAAGAAATGCGATTAAGCATTTCGCTAATTATAAAAGTTTACTGTTTAAATTTATTTATAATGTTCTTAATATAAAATTTAAGATTTATATATAAACCTGAAAACTTGCAATCTAACGAAGGGGATTTAATATAAGATAAATCTATTGCCGTTGTAGCTCAGCTGGTAGAGCATCTCCATGGTAAGGAGAAGGTCGCCGGTTCAAGCCCGGCCAACGGCTTTTTATTTTTAAATTATTTTTATAAAATAAAAAAATGTACTTTTTTAAAAAAATTTAAAGATATGAGATATTTTATTAATTTATTGTTTTTTGGTTTTCTATCTATTTTTTTTATTTTTAATCTTTTTTCAGAAGTTATAGTTTCTGATTATGTAGGGGATGTTAAATATAGGAAAAATTCTTTTTCCAAATGGGAAGATATATCGCAGAAAGGTTTTATAATACCTGATGGTGGAGCTGTAAAAACGGGGTCTGACGGAAAAGCTAAAATTTTAATAGATAAATCAACTATATGGCTTAAAGAAAATACGGCAATTGAATGTGAGGTGACATCAAAATATTTTACATCTATTGGACTTGTTTATGGAAAAATAAAATCAAGTATTTTGGGGCTGGCCAGAAAATCAAGATTTCAAATAAAAACTGTTTCCGCAGTTTTTGGGATAAGGGGAACCGATATAATGATTCAATCATCAATGGAAGGTAAATCCGCTATTGATGTGCTTTTTGGAGAGGTTGAGTTTGTATATACCATCCCGCCTAAAAAAGGACCTAAAAATTTTATTATTACCCAGGGGATGTCTTTTTATATAGAGGATGTTGAAAAACCATACAACTTTGGTTTAATTACTAAAGAAAAGGAAAGAGAAATTTTATCTAATTGGGATCCATCTGCCTCAGAAACGAATGCCTATGAAGGCATTGACGAAAGAGAAAAGAAGATTAATAGGTTAAAAAATTTTATTGCATATTCTAACGAGATTAACTATGAATTCAACAGATTTACATATAAGGAAAGAGAATCAGATTTTGAAGCGGGAAGAACTTTGAAAGATCTTTCTGGTAATACAGTTAGAGTTGATCAAAGAATTATAAGACCTGATGCTAATACCCTTCAGATGTTTAATATAGTTAAAAGAGAAAATTATAAAAACTACGAATATGCAACATCTTATTCTTCAAATAGAAATGGTTTTTTATATAATGGTGGGTCGGTTCCAAATAGGCTTGATTCTTTTATCATAACATTTAATTTCAATAAAAGATTACCGGTGAATATAAATGATTGGCAAGGTTTCTTTTCAGATTCTTCATTAAAGGCTAACTGGGCTACATTTGTAACAGCCAATATGACTTCGGCCAATAAAATATTTTTTGTTGGCGAGGCTTATAAATATAATACATTGCGTGATGAGTTAATAAATAATACTGAAGTTGTAGGAGTTCCTCAAAATAGCAATGAACGTGATAACGATGTTGTTATAACCGGCGTTATAGAAAAAACTTTTCTTGATGATATAGTCAATTTTAATTTTCAAGAAAAGAATTTGAACGATCCAACAGGGAATTTGATCAGGAAAAGTGATGGGAAAGATATAAATGCTATATGGGGGATTAAAACCGGGGAGGGTTTTGAAATAAATGGGGATACAAAACTATATCAAATAAAAGGAGATAAATACTTAAAGGGAGATATTCAAAATCCTTCTGATAATGACTATTTCTGGTTGACTCAGGAAAATTATTTAATTTCAAATTCAGGAAAGATTAAGGATAAATCAGATATAACATCATCAAATAAAACAGCTGGAGAGATTATAAAAGAAACTGCTGTTCAGTCAATTATATATGTTAAAAAAGATTCAAATAATAATGTAAGTAATGATGACTATTTTTTAGACGCTCAAAACATAGATAATGTAATTATAGGTGATGTGCCATTTTATGTTTTTGAAAAAATTTCAACTGGAGTTAATAAGTTTAAAGATTAATATGAAATTTTTGTTTATTATTTTTGGAATGTATCAACTATCTTTTTCTTATAATATTGAAGACAAAGGAAGAGAGATTATAGCGCAGATAGTAGCTGACCCCGCAAAATTTTTTTATGAAATGAAATCTGATTCTGAATTAACCCTTCCTGTTAATTCTGGAAAAAAATTTATTTATAATGTTGAACTTTTTCCAACCCTCATACCTTTTACTTATATAAACTCGTCCATAAATTATAACCTTTATAAGGAAGGTAAAATAAGTGTTAATATCCCGCAGATAGATATTTTTGGTGGTTTTCAATATATGCTTGGCGGAAAAATAGCTGCGAATGAAAGTGAATACATAGATGATGCGAAATTTTGGGGATATCATGTTGGAGTCCTTATTTCCAATTCAATGAGCTCAAAGATAAGAACCTTTTATGGTTATAAACATTCATATCTTAAAGCTAATCTTGAACTAAATCCTTTGAAAGAATTTGAAATTTTAGGTGTTAATATTAATAGTTTTAAAAGCGATTTTAACGAAGACTCTATTATATTTGGCATAGAAACATTAAAAGATATTAACAAATATTGGGCTATCCAGATAAATTACGGTTTTAGAAACAATACTCTTGTTGGCAGGTTAAGCTGGTATGGAAGGTGGTTTGAGTTAGGGTTTAATATCTATCCTGAGGGGGTGCTCGTTATCCATCCAGTATGGATTTTAAGACTTGGTTTTTAATATGAAATTTATTTTTTTGATTTTAATGTCTTTCTTGCAGTTAAATGCATCAGTTAGTATTTTGAATAAAAAATTTGTCAATTATCTTGATATTTCATTTTCTCAGGGATTAAATTTAATGGAAGATTTTTCATATGGGGGAGGATCTCTTAATTCATCATTAGGTTTTTTATATGATTTAAACACAGAAAACTCTTTTCTTTTAAATTATTCTCTTTCATATAACGGTCCATCTATAAACTATGAAAAGAACAGTTTTTTGATGGAAAGGAGTATAAATCATTCAGTTATGCTTGAGTGGCAGAGAAAAATAGCTAAATCTTCAAGAATCAGAACACATTTTTTTTATGGTAAGGATTTAAAGAAATCAGGCGCGATAGGAGATTTTAATGATAATTTATATAACAATAACTCAAAAGGGTTTGGTATAGCTTTTGACAAATTAGGTGAATTCAATCATTTATCTCTTTATACTTATATAAGGAAAATAGAATTTCCAAATTATACTGATTTGCTTTTAGAATTTAAGAACCCTTCTGTTCAGAGCGAAACCGCCGGTGGACTTTATGATAACAATCTTTACAGAATTGGATTGAAATTCAAGCATAAAAATTATTTTATTTCTCTGGATTATACAATTCAGAATTATATTTCACAGAAAATCATTGAATCTCATGGAATATATGGCGATGATAAACAAAAAGACAGAGAAATTTTTATAAAGCTTGGTATTGAGAAGAAGATTTCAGAGTTTTATATATTTCCATATACATCTTTTTTAGTTCATTTATCTAATCAGAATTTTTTAAGATTTAAGTCTTTTACAGATCTATCGCCTCAGTTTATAAAAAATGCTTATGATTATAGCGAATTTAAAATAGCGCTTCCAACATATTTTAAATTAAATACAATGGATGTAAATTTTTCTTGTGAATTTAAAAGCAGGATTTATCTGGATAGACCTCCTCGTGACGAATTTAACAATTATATTTTGTCAAAAAAACAGGAAGATAGAGTTTTTTCGTTTAACTTAAATGTTTCAAGAAAAATAAATGAACTTGCATCGATTATTTTTTACTATACTTTTCTAAATTCATATTCAAATAATGATTTTGATATTTATCTCCCGATGAATTACACAGCCCATTCTATTGGCATTGGTTATAGAATAAAGTATTGAATTTTAGTGTTTGGTATTGGAAATGATTAATTTAAAAAGTTTTTGGAATATACTGGATAAATTTATATAATGTAACCGAGGAGCTTCTATGAATATAATAACTTTATTGGGGATAGAAAGATTAACTATTTTTGCAACTGCTATTTTTTGGACAGATGAAATAATGGAGAAAACCTCTGAAAATTATTTAGTCTTAATAATTATACTTTTTGCTTTTGGTTTATTATATCATTTACTTTTTTATTTTATAGGCAAGGTTAAAAAAATTAATTTTGATTATTTCAGGACATTGTGGGGTGCACCTGAATATAAAGAATATGTAAAAAAGAATCGTGTAAAAGTTCTTTTTGCGACGGTGGTGTCTGTAATTCTTGCTGTTTTATTTTCTAGACTTAATTTTAATGTCTTTTTAAGATATTTTTTGCTTATGATTATTATGTCTTTTATAGGATATTTTGCGTTTAAGCCAGACAAACAATTAAACTCGTGAAAAATCATCCGCTTTTAATTTATCCAGATTTTAGAAATCTTTTTATATCAAGGGTAATCTCAGCCATTGGCGATAAGTTTTTTACACTTGCTGTCTTGTGGTGGGTTATAGAAAAAGAAAGCAAAATTGGGGTTTCTCTGGTAATGGCTGCAACATTTTTACCTGTTGTTTTATTATCACCTTTTATGGGTACTTTATCTGACAGGCATAATAAAAAATATTTAATGTTGATAGCTGATTTTGCAAGAGCATCAATTTTGTTTGTTATTCTGTTTTTGCTTGTTAATGATTTGCTTGGTTTAAAAATACTTCTTGTTCTTATATTCCTTTTATATTCCTTTGCTCCATTATTTGAAACTTCAACGGCTTCTTCTATCGTTATACTAACATCTGAAAAAGATCTTTCAAGGGCTGTTGCAATAGATTCTTCTTCCATTGGAATATCAAATGTTATTGGAGCAATGCTTGGAAGCATTTTTATATCTGCAATTGGTTTTAAAGGAAGCCTTTTTTTTAACATACTAAGCTATTTGATATCATTTGCTTTTGTTTTCTTGATATCAAAAGAACTTAAAATAGAAACATCAAACCATTCACACTATATTAAAGACCTTAAAAAAGGTTTTCTATATATTAAAAATGAGAAAAAAGAAATTTTTAATCTTCTTCTTTATTTTGCTTTTCTTAATTTTTTCGTATCTCCAGTACTTATATTTATACCCATGATTGTGAAGTTCATCCTTATGAAAGATGTAAAGTGGCTAGCAATACTTGAAACTTTTTTTGCTTTTGGGGTTTTTCTTGCTTCATTTATTATGAGCTTTAAAAAGGATATTAAGGGAAATCTCAGAATTCTTATCTATACAATATTTTTATTTGCGGCTTGTTTCTTTTTTTCTGCGTTTTCAAAAGATCCATACATAACCTCTATCCTTCTATTTTTATGTGGATTTTCCATCTCAACAGGTAATGTTGCCATAGTAAGCTATTTCCAGTATAATATAGAAAATGAATATAAAGGAAGGTTTTTCTCGCTCGTAAACACTGTGGTTTACGCTATAATGCCTCTTTCATTTGTTTTTAATGGTACGTTAATTGAAAAGGTTCAAATTGAAACTATGATGTTTCTAAATTCTACTATATGTTTTATCGTCGGTTTTTTAGGTTTTATACTTATAAAAAAAAATAATCTGGAAAAGTTACGATACATATGCGACATTAAGGGTTGATGTTTTTGTTATGCAAAATTTCTTTTTATTTCGTAGAATAAAAGGCTATAGGAGGGCATATAATATGCTATATAGCCTTAAGAACTTA
>JAINCQ010000014.1:0-69847 GCA_036574205.1 Elusimicrobiota bacterium
ATTAAAAGATCTTTCTAATATAAAAAATATTAGTAATTATCCACAGAATTATGAGATTATTGGCACACACAAAAACTATTCATGTGGATAACTAATATGGTTACATTCTTAGATGAGTTGACAGGTAGTATGTAAGATATCAGATATCATATCTACACATCTTGGACTTTTTGTGATCTTGAAAATGTTAATTAAAAGTTAATCCAGACGTTACCTTTGTTAAAAAAGCAGCTAACCTTTATGGTATTTACTATAATAATATATCATTTTTTCTCAAATTCCAGAATAATACGCCTATATTTTTCATTGGCAGTCTTTTTATACCATTTTTTAAGCGTTTTTAAAGCAGCTGAGCTTAACTGGGGGATATTATATTTAAATGCCCTTAAAACTGCTTTTTCATCATCCTCATCTGGTTCTATTTCTCCAATATTCTCAATTGATTTCAGATAAGTATAATAATTTATTGGTCTTTTTTCTGAAACAAACAATGGGACTTCTTTTTCAATTTTACCTATGTTTTCAGGTTTTGTGTTATTAAACAAATAAAAAATAGAAACAACCAACAAAAAAGTAAATAAAATTAAAAAATAATATTTCCTTTTCTCTTCCTTGATAACAATATTGTTACTCAAGCATATCAAACATTTATTAGAACTGATATCATTTTTATAACCACAATCAAGGCATAATTTAAATTTCGCCATAGGCAATACCATTTACAAAATCAGCTATTCTAACATTAAACCTTTCATTCTTTGGTATTTTTTCCTTCAATTTTACTTCAATAAAATTTGTTGTCAAAGCTAATGTATAATTATTTTTTTGCTTAATAGCGATAGAATCAAGATCTTTTCCAATCATAGAAGTAATAAAATCTTTTCTTAATTTTTTGTCAATCTCATGCATTATTTCTGACCTTTCTTTCTTAAGATTCAGGTTAATATCCTCTAAATTATAAGCCTCTGTTAAGGGTCTTTTTGAATAAGTAAATACATGAAGTCCGCTTAATTTATTTTCCTCTACAAATCTAATAGTCTTCTTAAAATCTTCTTCAGTTTCTTGGGGATATCCAACTATAACATCCGAATATACTCCCACATTCTCCATTTTTTTTCTTATTAGATTTAATTTTTCCAGAAAATGCCTTATGCTATAAGGCCTTTTCATTGATTTTAAGACGCTATCGCTTGCGCTTTGAAGAGGGATATGAAAATAGGAACAAAACCTCCTGGGATTTGAAAGTATATCAATAAGCTTTTCATTTATTTCCATAGGTTCAAGCGAAGAAAGCCTTATCCTGAAATCCCCATCAAGTTTTGATATCTCAAGTAAAAGATCTGAAAGTTTTTTCCCATCATAAAAATAAGCTCCAAGCCTTGTTCCGGAAAGAACCATCTCTTTATAACCTTTCAAAACTAAATTTTTAATTTCATTTATAACATTTGAAAAAGGTTTGGATATCATCTCATTTCTTGCAAAAGGGACTATACAGTATGAACAAAAAAGATTACAACCATCCTGAACTTTAACAAAAGCTCTTGTTTTTTCTCCAAAATCCTTTATGCCAAATAAACTATCACCATCCTTACCAGTTAAAATTTTAACTATTTCTGATTTGTTTTTGTTTGTAAAAAACTCAACTGAATAATCTATGTTCTTGATTTTTTCTTTAAATAAGGTTGCCATACAGCCAGTTACAATTATTCTTGAATCTGGATTTTGTATCCTTGCTTTTTTTATAAATTTTATTAAATCTTTTTCAGCTTTTTCGGTAACGCAGCAGGAGTTTATTATCAATATATCATAATTTTTCTCATCATATAAAAGACCGCTTTCTAAAAGATCATTATATATACTTTGAATTTCTATTTGATTTACTTTACAACCAAAGCTTTTAACAGAAAATCTCATCTCTCAGCCATCCAGGCGCTGAAAGCGCAAACCGCGGATATAGCCGCCGTTTCAACTCTTAATACATTGTCAGATAATTTTACGGGATATATATTTTCAGATAATGCATTAGAAAAATCAATATCTGAAAAACCGCCTTCAGGTCCTACAATTATATTAATCTCATCTTCAATGAAATTTAAAATCTCCTTAAAGGAAAAAAGCCTGTTCATAATTTTATCTTTTGACATAACAAAAAATTTATTTTTAGTTTTAAAAATATCGTCTATCTTTTGAGGTTTATTTAAAATTGGGAAAAAAGAGCTTTCGCTTTGTTTTACTGCTGATTTGATAATTTCTAAAAGTCTCTCTCTTTTTTTTTCAATATCAAAGATAAAATGATTTTGAGTATAATAGGTTATTATAGGATTAAAAGAAAAAATCCCGGCCTCAACTGAATTTTTTAAAACACTTTCAAATAACTTTCTCTCTATAAAAGGGATATAGAGATTAATTTTTGTTTTCAAAGTTTTTTTATCAAATACTTTAACCGTTTTTATTAAAGCTTTATTTTCAATAAAATCAATAACCTTACAGATTCCCTGTCTTTCTCCGTCAAAAACCTTTATCTCATCACCCTTTTTAACTCTTAAAACTTTTTTTAAATGAAAAGACTCTTCTTCATCAAGAAAAAATTCATTATCAATTATAGGATTTGATGATATAAATTGCATCTTTAAATGGGGCTTGCTAAAAATTTAATAATAAATTGAGTAATAACCATATAATCCAAACAACTATTAACTAAATATTTTTTTAAAAAAACCGCCTTCCCCTTCATTTTTATTCTGATTTTCTTTTTCATTTCTAAAACTTTCCCTTAATTTTTTTAAAAGATCTTCTTGTTCAGCGCTTATATGAGCAGGAATTCGTATCCTGATATTTACAAGCATATCACCTCTTTTCTTTGAATTAGGGATTGGCATCCCTTTTCCAGCAACCCTGAAATTTTTCCCATGTTGAGTGCCAGCAGGCACTTTTATCCTAGTGCTACCCCCCTCTATCAATGGCACATCAATCTCACATCCTAATATTGCATCAAAAAAATCAACATTAGCAGCATATATTAAATCATGTCTATCCCTTTCAAAATGATGATGATGTTTTATCTTAACTTCAAGATATAAATCCCCTGCTTCACCATATTTATTTATATCCCCACCTTCTCTCACTCTCAAAATACTACCATTATCAACTCCGGGTGGAATTTTAACTGAAATCTTGTTTTTTGAATTAACAACTCCATTGCCATGACATTGAGGACAAGGATCTGTTATGATTTTTCCCTCTCCATGACATTTAGGACATGTTTGAGTAAACGCAAAAAAACCTTGAGAATACTGAACCCTTCCTCTTCCGTTGCAGGTAGGACATCTTTTAACAGAAGAATAATCTTTTGCCCCGCTACCATTACATTTTGAGCATTTATCTATTCTTTCATATTCAAAATCAACCTTAGATCCCTTAAAAGCCTCTTCAAGAGATATTTCAATATCAAATTTTAAATCCTCGCCTCGTCTGGCTCTTGAACGAGATTTTGAAGATACATCGCCAAAAAAACTTTCAAATACATCTCCAAATATATCGTTAAAACTTTCAAACCCTTCGCTAAAACCACCTGATCCAAAACCTCCCTTAAGCCCCTCCTCTCCATATTCGTCATAGATCTTTCTTTTTTCAGGATTTGAAAGAACATCATAAGCCTCATTTATTTCTTTAAATTTAGCCTCTGCTTCTTTATTGTCCGGATTTCTATCTGGATGATACTTTAACGCTAACTTTCTAAAAGCTGACTTTATCTCATCCGCACTTGCATTTCTTGAAACACCCAGAATTCTATAATAATCTTTATCAGACATAATTTATCCTTTTAAATAGCCGGGGCGGAATAAAAACTCCGCCCCGATTAAATCGCACAAAGATTTATTTCTTTCCGTCATCAACTACTTCAGCGTCAACAACATCCTCTTTTTTAGCATCAGATTGCTTCTTTTGTGAAGATTCTGTTTGAGCGGATGAAGACGAAGCCTGTTGCTGTGCCTTATAAACCGCTTCACCCAATTTTTGTGAAAGTCTTATAAGATCATCTTTAAGTTTTTTTATCCTTTCAAGATCCTCGCCTTTTACAGCCTCTTTTAGATCAGATATTGCCCTTTCAATATTGAGCCTTTCATCATTTGAAATCTTATCCCCATAATCTTTAAGATCTTTTTCAGTGGAATATATAAGAGCATCCGCCTCATTTTTAGCCTCAACAAGTTCCTTTATCTTTTTATCCTGTTCGGCAAATTTTTCAGCCTCTTTCACATATTTTTCTATCTCCTCTTTATTCAGTTTATTAGGAGCGGATATGGTTATATGCTGACTTTTTCCAGTACCAAGATCTTTTGCGGAAACTTTAAGTATTCCATTTGCATCTATATCAAAAGTAACCTCTATCTGAGGAACTCCTCGTGGCGCCGGTGGAATTCCATCAAGATCGAATTTTCCAAGAGGAACATTGTCTTTTGCCATTGGTCTTTCACCCTGCAAAACATTAACAGTAACTGCTGGTTGATTATCTGTGGCTGTGGAAAATATCTGAGTTTTTTTCACCGGTATTGTTGTATTTCTTTCTATGAGTTTGGTCATAACCCCACCAAGGGTTTCAATACCAAGAGAAAGCGGAGTAACATCAAGTAAAAGTATATCCTTAACATCTCCAGTAAGGATTGCTCCTTGAATAGCCGCGCCATGAGCAACGCACTCCATAGGATCTATTCCCCTTTCAATTTTTTTGCCTATATAATCTTCAACAAACTTCTGGACTATAGGCATTCTGGTCGGTCCGCCAACAAGTATAATTTTATCAATATCGCTTGACTTAAGTTTAGCGTCAGAAAGCGCGGTATCCATAGATGTTCTACATCTATTAACTATTGAACTTACAAGAGACTCAAGTTTGGCTCTGGATATTTTCATTGAAAGATGTTTTGGCCCTGATGAATCAGCAGTTATAAAAGGAAGATTTATATCTGTTTCAAGAACTGTTGAAAGCTCTATTTTTGCTTTTTCAGCAGCTTCTTTTATTCTTTGCATCGCGGTAGAATCATTTCTTAAATCTATACCATGCTGTTTTTTAAACTCCTCAAGTATCCAGTCTATCACAGCGTTATCCATGTCAGTACCGCCAAGCTGAGTATCACCGCTTGTTGAAAGAACCTCAAATGTTCCTTCTTTTCCTATCTCCATTATTGTAACGTCAAGCGTTCCACCACCCAAGTCAAAAACCATAACCTTCTGGTCTTTTCCAAGTTTGTCAAGCCCATATGCCAGAGCTGCAGCAGTTGGCTCATTTACAAGCCTTATAACCTCAAGCCCCGCTATTGTTCCGGCATCTTTTGTCGCCTGTCTCTGGTTATCATTAAAATATGCAGGCACGGTTATAACAGCCTTCTCAACCTTATCTCCTAAAAAAGCTTCTGCATCTCTTTTTATTTTTTGAAGTATAAAAGCTGAAAGTTGTTGTGGGGTAAATTCTTTATCAAATATTTTATACTTATGTGTGGTTCCCATTTTCCTTTTAAAAGCTGTAACTGTTCCTTGAGGATTTGAAACTGCCTGCCTTCTTGCAGGTTCACCGACAAGAAGCTGTCCGTCCTTGGTAAAAGCCACATAAGATGGAAAAGCCTTTCCTCCTATCGATGTTCCCTCCGCTGCTGGTATAAGTGTAACTTTTCCACCCTCCATAACTGCGGCGGCTGAATTTGAAGTTCCAAGGTCTATTCCTATTATTTTTGCCATAATTCCTCCTTTTTATTTAGATTTATTTTCTTCCTGAGTTTTCTCTTCAGGTTTTTCTACATTTTCCTTACTTTCTTTTATTTCTTTTTTCTTTGCAACTTTAACTTTTGCAGGTTTAAGAAGCCTGCCATTTACCATATATCCAGGCTGAACTACCTCAACAACTATATCATCATTACTCCCATCTCCATCAACGGTAGCAATGGTTTCGCAAAGCATAGGATCGCATTTTTTGTTCAATATATCTATCTCAGAAACCCCCTCAGCCTTAAAAAGTTTTTCAAATTCCAAGAAAATCATTTCAAGCCCTTTTTTAATATCATCAAGGGAACTTGAGTTTGAAATATGAGCACTCGCCATTTTCATCATCTCATATAATGGAATAATATGTTGTATAAAATCATATCTTGCCCAATTTGCAATTTCATGCTTCTCTTTTTCTATCCTTTTTCTATAATTTTCAAACTCAGCTTTTAATCTTAAAAGCTGGTCATAATATTCCTGTTCTTTTTTCTTAGACTCTTGAAGTTCTTTCTCAATTGAGCTTTTTTCTTTCTCACAACTGACTATTTCTTCATTAGCCTCATTAATTTTCTCTTTAGCTTCTTTTAAATCCTTTTTACAATTATTATTTTCCTTCATATTTATCAAAAATCACACTCCTTGTCCCATTCTTTTAAGACATCTTCTATCATAGAACCAATTGCATCAACGATGGATATAATTTTAGGATATTCCATCCTTCTATGACCTATTATTCCTATCAACCCATAGCTTTTATCCTTCAAGCAATAGGAAGAAGTAACCATACTAAAATTATCCAGCTCTTTTATCTTGTTTTCAGAACCAATCCTTACATCTATCACACGTCTATTTTCTGAACTACCGCTGGAAATTTCCTTACGACTGCTCATTGCCTCCATAAATCTTTCTTTCAATATTTTTGTAAATCTTTCTTTTTCTTCAAGAAGCTTTGATATCATTCGTATATCTTCTAAAGAAAACTCATCAGTTTCTTCATACATTCTTGTAATTCCGTCAATAAAAAGTTCATCCTCTTCCTTGAGGATAGCCAAAAAAATATCATAAACAGCATGGAAAATTCCACCCTCATCCTTTGGAAGAAAGTCTTTCAATAAACGATCTTTCGCCTCGCGTATGCTTAAATCTTTCATGCTTTTATTCAGCTTTGAAATAGCAGTTTTAACTGAAATTTTTTCTGAGGATTTAGAAACAACAAATGGATAATGTTTTATAATTCCCGTAACAGTTACTATTATAAGTATATATCCTCTATCAGAAACCTGAACAATATCTATTCTTTTTATATGCTCATTGCTTATATCAGAAACTATTGAAAACCCGACTTTTCTGGTAAGGTCCGATAATATCTTTGTAGTATGTTTCAAAAAATAATCAAGTTCGGCTATCCTTCTATCATATTCAATTTCTATCTTCTCTTTTTCCGCCTCAGCAATGTTTTGAGCCTTGAGTATATTATCAATGTATAATCTGTAAGCTTTATCTGTAGGTATCCTTCCTCCAGAGGTATGAACCTGTTCAAGAAACCCTTCATCATCAAGTTCTTTTAATATATTTCTAATACTCGCAGGTGAAATGGAAAAATTTCCATTCTCAAATATCTCGCCAGAACTGACTGGATTGCCAGTGGTAATATAACGGTAAATAAGCCAGTTAAGTATCTTTTCCTTTCTTTCTTTTGCAACTTCCGGTTTTAATATCCTCATAACTCACTTTTATTAGCAATTAAATCAAAAGACTGCTAATAATATTATACAACAATTATTCAAAATTGTCAATAGCTATATTTGATTGCTAATTATAAGGTTTATTTTATAAGCCAGTATGACCCGTTTTGCGTTTTAAAGATTTTAGGTTTATTGTTTTTAAAAATTATAATCTCGGAAACAGAAGATTTCTCTACCCTTTTAATATTTTTAGAATATATCTTTGAGGTAATATCAATAAGATAATTAACAGTATATGTATTGTCATTATTTTTTATTATATGGAAATCGCTTATATTAAGTTTTATTTCATTAAAAAGGGAAAATATTCTTGAAAAATGATCTCTTAAATCTGATACGTTTTCTCCTTCAGGAGAAACCCAATCCTCATCCACAAGATTTATTAATTTAGAAACACTTTTTGATTGATATGCGTCTTTAAACTCCTCATAAAGCCTTTTTATAAGTTCCTCCTGATCATCTGTTTTATAATTAGCGTTTGAGGTAATATTATTTCGCCTAATATTTGGATCAATACAGTATTTTTCAAGCTCCTGAGAAACCACCCACGGCAAAGATGATATAAATTTTTTATTTTCATCAATGGAGGAAGACTGGCAGATAAAATTTTTCATATTCCCTTCTATCTCCACTATTCTATCTATAGCTTTTTTATAAGATTCTAAAATTACAGATAAGTTTTCTTTTGAAATTGTGGTAAAATAAGCAATATCATCATAAATTTTAGATGCTTCATTTATTATTTTAAGGGCTTCATCACATGGGATATTTAAAGGAAATGATTTGACTGCTTTATCAATTTCAGAAACTTTAGCATAAGCATAATCTCTTTTCTCATAAACTTCTGCAATACTATAATCATCAATAAGCTTTTGAAAATCCAGAAGATATTTCTTATGCTCATCAATAGAAAAATAGCATTTTTCATTTAAAGCAATATCTTTATAAACAAATCCCTCTCTTTTCTCCTCCAAAGCATGCAATGAGCAGTTTATTCTTTCAAGTATCTTTTTAAAATTTGAGTTATAAATTTTGGCATAATTTTCTTTTGTCATATCAAGACTTCCGCTTTTTAATTCAGCTTTAGCCTTTCTCTTAATCTCATCAACAACAGGCATAAATTCATTTACAAATCTTAAATTAAGAGAGATTTCATTATTCCATTTTTCTTGAATCTTTCTCGCTATTTTAGATCGCATCTTCATTTTTTCTATATAATTGTTATTTATAAACTCCATTGGATCCGAAATCTTTTTATTCATAAATAAAAGCAAATCAGCTGTTTTTTTAAAATCATACCTTGGTATTGAAAAATACTCAGCCATAGAAGCGTTTTTAGAGTATATCTCATCATATTTTGTTAAATTGTCGTTATATTTCTTTTCTATTTCTTCAAATCTGCTTTTATAAATTTTAGATTTTTCCTCAGCTATATTGGCAAGAGTCTCATAGGCGCCAGCAATGGAAGCAATAGAATCCCTTATTTTTTTCATCTTTTCTATTGTTGGATTTTTTTTCCCCTCCCAGCTATACTGAACCCAGTGGTCATAATCCTCTTCTACCCCCAAAGTATTCTCAATCCCATCCATAATACCGTTATAATAGTCTAACTTCTTTGCCTGAGAAATAGAAAAAAAATCCTGTTTTAAATTATTGTAATAAGAATCCTCAAAATTATTACCCAACAAATAATCTCTTAATTCAAGTGATATCAAATCCTCTTTAAGTTTTTTGCCATATCCATTTAATTTCTGTTCTATTTCATCTATAGCCTTATAAAAATTTTCGTAAGATTTTGAACAAAGATTTATTTTTTCTTTAGCACTTAAAGCTATATCTGATGAAGAATATGTTATTTTATTCATTAACGGAGTTTTACAGGAAAAGTCAAGGATATTTGCAGATTGGAGTATAAAATTTTTAACACTTACATATTCACCAGCGCTGATATTATTTGTAAGGAGTCTGTCCGAATTAAGTCCATATTCCCTAATAAGCCCTGAGTAATCAGGAACTGAAAATGAAGACAGGTCATTTTTCTCAAGAGATGTTTTTTGATTTGCCACAACTAAAATTAAATTATCTATCTTTTCATCTCCCGTTGAAACTTTTTCACCTGCTTTAATTTTTTTACCTACATCTTCCTGATATAAACCTTTAAGTTTAATATATTCATCCTTGTTTTTTAAATACTTTGTAAAATTTTCCTTTGTAATCGGGATCTTTGCCACCTTCATCATATTTATTATCTCAGATGTTTTCCTTTCAGCTTCTTTTCTTACAATCTCAATTTCTTCCTCAGCTCTTATCTTAGCCCATATTTGATTTCTTATAAGTTTTTGTTTTCTTTCTTTTATTTCAAGTTCCTTTCTTCTTAACTCATAGCCTTCTTTCATTTTAGCTAAAACCTCAGGTCTTTTATGATAAAGTATCCCTCCCATTCTATTTTCAACACCTATCGAATCTCCGGTTCCATAAATATAATTTGTATATGCCTCATCAAGCTCTTTAACAGTGGTTTTAGAAAGCACATCCTCTTTAAATTCTGTCAATCTATTTTGAACTGCCCAATCCTGCCAGTCATTTACATAGGTCTCAACCATAGAATAAACACTCATGGCAGTTTCAGCATAAACCCCAACGACAGGAGCTAATCTTTTCAAAACAAAGAACTGAGCTGATTGAATCATATCATTTTTTATATTCTCAGGTTTCAAACCCTCAAAAACCTGCTCCACTATTCTCCCGCCCTTACCCATAGAAATTTCATAAGCTATCTGCCCATAAACCTTTGGATCAGCAACCCCGGGAACTCTATTAGTTAAATTTTCAAGTATTACTTCTTTAACAAACTCAGCAGTAACATTTTCGGATTTAAGATTCAAATTAAAAGACAGAAACATAAAAATTGACAAAGAAATAACCTTCATAAAACTCCTCCCGGAATTATAAGACTAAAAATATTATAATGAATAATTTAATCAAAATTTTCTAACCTTAAAACTGGTATTCTGAACACCGCTTGAGGCAGGCATTGTAATCATCTGAAATGCGAAAAACTCCCCTGTCTCAGGCATATAGATACCATAAGATTTAGAAAGAGCTGGAGTAAAAAACACAGGCTGGGTATAACCTGTTAAATTAGACACCTCAGCCTGAGTCAGGCTTTCTATATTTTTATTAAACTCTTTCATCTTGCCGTTATGTTGAAGTTCGACCTGATCGTGATAAACTATAAATTCTCCAATTTCTCCATTTATAGTCATATCATCATAATAATGACATCCTTTTTCTCCGGTTGTAAAGTAATATAAAGGATGTAGATATGGATCAACCCCTGAACAACTTATATTTACTATGCCAACACTTCCGCCAATATCGTCATCTATTATTACCATACCCTCGCCTTCACCGGGGGTCTGACCTGTTGCCACATTGTCGGCATCTGAAAGCCCAAATAAGAGAGGTTTTTTCATACTATAGAGTTTTAATTTATCCTCATCATATTTAAAAACCATCTCAGTCATTCTTTTATCTACTATGATCTGACCTGATTTTGAGCTTACAACACTCCTATTATAAGTAATTGAAACGCCAATCCCTTTCAAACCAGAAGTGATATTATTTATTGAGTAGTTAATCTTTATATTATTTAAAGCAGTGAAGTCTCTTTTAACAGCAAGCTCTAAAAAGTCCTTGTCTCCCGCAAAATCATCTGAGACATAAGACATAAATTTAGATAGACTTTTATTTGAATATGCCTCAAATATTTGATCTAAAATTTCCTTGACTTTAAGATTAATATTTTCCGCTGTAACCTCTATCTCTCTATAAGTCTCTTCAATATTATTCGTCTTACCAGCTGTATTTGTTATTTCAATATAAAACTTGTAACTCTTGTTTAACTCGGGGGTAAAAGAAAATTCAAAATCCCCGTTTTCAGAAAATTTTGCATCCTGCCAGCTATTTTTTGAATCCACACTTACCCTAACGCTTCCCACAACAGCCCCTTTGCCAGCTGAAGCTTTTCCCCTTATAATTACCTTCCCATCTTTTAAACTTTCTTTAAAAAATTTTATCTTTCTGGTAGTTTCATCAAAAGATATAGAATTTATAGTCATATACTTTATTGAAACCTCATCCTTTGATTTGCCAAATATCCACCACTTTGCGCTTACAAAACCAGAAGTTATAAAAAATATAGCAAGTAATAATGTTATTTTTTTCATATCTCCTCCTAAAACGAACTTGATATCTGAAAACTAACACTTTTCTCTCTAAAATCGTTTGTATCTGTTGAAAAATTATATTTATTATAAACTCCTCTTAAAGAAAAGGTTATATCTTTTTTCATTAAGATAGTTTTGTAATACAAATTAAAAGAGGCAAAAAGCTTATCTGAATCATCACCAATTTCTTTTCTCAAAAAATTCTGTCCTAATCTTATATCTCCGCTTATCTTCTTTTTAGGTTTCTCAAAGCCAAAAGCAAAAGAATATTCATATATTTTATCTGTCTCATTTGAAAGATCATCATTTAAATACCAGCTTCCAACTGTAAACTGCGGCTTTATAATGGTATTTTCACTTTCTATATATTTATTAAAAGAGGTATTAAAGTTTATTTCGCTTGAATTTCTTATATCTGTATCTGTTTTGTAAATTGTATAGCCTAAGTTTGTATCATTCTCAATTCCACCATATTTGTCTTTATAGTTTAAGTTAAAGAAATGATCTTTTTGAGAATTGGCCCATATTTTCTATCAAATTTATAAGAAAAATTTACATATGAATATTGCCTTCTGGCAAATATCTTTTTAATACCTATAGAAATATCCGGTCTTATAGTGTATGTTGTGTCTGTTTTCTGGTTTTCTAAATTATCTCTATACCACAGAACTCCAGCATTTATGGTGGTCATCTTTGAATACTTATATCTCCACCTGGCTTTAACTTTCCTCCTATCGCTAACTGCTGAACCTAAAAGTGATAGGTAATCAGGCTCAACATTTTCATACTCTATAGTAATCCTTGAAGGATCAGCATCTCCAACAAACTCAAACCTGTAGGCATCTCCCTTAAATGATTTATTTGAAATCTTTTCATCTGTATCTGATCTGGCATATTCTCCAGTTAACTCAAGTCCGGCAAATGGATTATATTTTAAATCAAGAGAATAATTTGATGAATCATACTTCTCGCTTTCACTCATAAGCTCTATATCTTTTGTATTTAAATAGTTAACCCCAAGATTAAAATCTCCTAAATTTTCTTTTAACTTTAAACCATACGCCTGTCTTTTTAAAACTCTTGTATCGGGATCTTTGAAATAAGAATCCCATCTCGGATAGGTATGTCCAAAAATCGCTGTTATTTCAGGAAGTTTTGATTCTTCCTTTAAAAACTTATAACTTGCTCCTTTAAGCGATGAAGCCAGGCTGTACTGTGAAAAGCTTTCAAATATATCACCGGCTGTTATCAAGTTATAACCTTTTTTAAAAGATCCAGTTATATTCATAAGAGATATATTCTTAACATCGTTTCTTTTATCATCTGTAAATTTAACTCCAAGGTTATAGTTATAAGAAATATTGTCTTTTCTACCAGAGCCATTTATATTTAAAACATCTATATAATTCCATCCCTCTGTTAAAGAAGATGACCCCTTCCCCTCACCAGTTATATCATTATAATAAATATTAAAATCATTACTCATATGAAACTCAGTTTCACAATATAAAAAGCCAGAAAAAGAAAACAATAATATACCAATGAATTTCATTTCGCCTCCTTATATATATTAGTAAAGTTAATTAGGCTTTACTAAAATCTCTTATACTTACAGTATAATATTTAGTCCCGCAAGGATATCCGGGGATGGGTCCACAGTTCTTTTTGCCAAATGTATCTTCATTATCTATTAATGGCTTTAACGAAGTTGTGGCTTTTTCTATTTTATAGGTAGATGTAGAAACATTAGCATCAAGGTTATTGCTTGACTCCTCTTGTTTAACCCCATTCTTATTGCATGAGATTAAAAAAGAAAATATTATACTCAAAAACCCAAATAATCCTAACTTAAATAAATTTTGATTCTCATGATCTTTTATTCCGGTCTTTTTAAGAAGATTTGATAAACTCATATAATTCTCCTTCTCTTAAACTCATAATAAGCAGATTCTTTATTAAAAAAGCAAACTTCAAATCTGGCTTTTTTCCTACTGTCTATAAAATTATATATAAAATTCTTGGGGTTGTCAAAGAAATCTTTTTTTACCTTCTCATATGCTTTATCAAAATCCCTGTAAATTTCAAAATATTTAAGCACAAGTTCAAAAAGCCATCCAGAAAAATTATTTTCTTTTAGTTCATTTAAAACGCTTTTATCCATTTGCTTTTGTTTATCAATAAGATCATTAATAGCTATAGCAATTACCGGAGAAAGAAAACAAGCCTCAAACACGCTTTCTTTATTTATTTTTTCAAGCTCAACATCCTTTATAAACTTCTCTGTCTCGCTAAGCCACAACTCCTCATTAAAATCCAGAACACCAGCTAAAGCAAGATTTTTTCTCAATTTGCTTTTTTCATAATCTTTTTTTTTAAAAGCCCTATACCTTATGCATGGTCTTAAATAATCATAATCAAAAAACTCTTTCTTATATATTTCAAAACCAAACTCACTTAAAAGATTTTCAAGTAGTTCATCAGGAAAGCAGTAAAGATGATTCATTCCTTTTGTCTCACTTCCATAAATCCAGTTTAAAACCCTTTCTCTATCCTCAGGATTCTTTGCTTCTAAAAAATTTGAAAAACTTTTTTCTATATCTGGCGTTTCTATTATAATAAACTTTTCTTTTTTGAGCGTTCTATTAGCCTCAGATAAAAAATACTTCGTCCTGAAAAAACCTAAATGTTCTATAAGCTGTGATGCAAGAATTTCTATAAACTCTTCATCAGGAAAATCTAAATTCCATGCCGGCATAACAAAATCTGGTTTTACATGCAAGTTTATATCTATATTTATATAACCGCTTAGCTTATTATATCCACATCCAATATTAAGCTTCATTTTCTTTTCCCCGAAAAAAATTTATTTAATCCTGCAAACTCATTCTTATTTGCCTTAGATGTCATACTATACCACAATCTTTTAAAATAATTAAAATTTTTCTTTTCAAACCTATAAAAACAATAAGGATCGTTATGAAGTTTTCCTGTTTTAGAAAGGCTTATTTCTGAACACCCTCCCTTACAGCTTTCAAGATATTTACAGCCTTTGCAATTTTCCCCCGCATCTTCTTTCCTAAATTTTCTTGTATATGAAAAAGAATCTTTGCTATTCCATATATCATAAAGTGATTTTTCCCTCACATTTCCCTCAATAAAACTATCATTATTTAATGATAAACATCCTAAAACATCACCATTACTTCTAATCCCGATAACACTTATTCCAGCCTGACACCCCTCCCATTTATCATAAAGCCATATATTTTTAATCAAGCATGAATTATATCCCATATCATGCGCGCCTATAACAGGTAATTCTTCTACAGAATATCTTCTTCTCATAGTCTCAATAAAAAGCCCAACCGAATAAAACTCATCCTCATTAAGGAGATAATCTTTGCTAAATCTTTCCCCTTCACTACCAGCCATTTGAATTTGCCAGGCTATATTTCTGCCTTTTATAATCTCCTTTAAATCATTTAACTCCAGAATATTTAGCTTTGAAACAGTTGTAATTACGCTTACAGGGATATCTCTTTCTAATGCCTTATCTATAAATCCAAGCGTTTTTTTAAAAGCTCCTTTAAAACCTCTTATTTTATCATGAGTATCTGGATTTGCTCCATCAAGACTTGTTGCAAGAGCCTGGAGTTTAAGTTCTTTTAATTTATCCATCATCTCATCATTATAAATAGTTCCATTAGTAATAACGCACAAATCCATATCAAGTTCTTTTATTTTTTTAGCTACTTGCCAGAAGTTTTTAGACAAAAGAGGTTCTCCTCCCATTAATGCAACTGACCTGCATCCAGTCTTTTTTAAATCATAACACAACCTTATAGACTCATCAATTATAAGTTCATTTTCCCTTTCTTTACCGGCAGTAGAACCACAATGTATACAGTTTAAATTACATCTTAATGTTAACTCCCATACACATGATAAAAGATTATATTTATTCATCTTTTCAAAAACCTTGTTAAATCCTTATTAAAATTTACAATCAAAGGTGGTATTTCTTCTTTTTTAAACTCTACCTCCTGCCAATCTTCATTTCTAATTTTTTTAATTCTCCCGCCATAAGAGGTCAATGGCAAAACATAGCTATAATCATCAAAGATAATTGCACAATCATTCCAGCTAAAAACAGGGATATACTTCCATTTATTTTTTTCAAAAAGTCCAAAACCATGGGAATAATCATACTTTGGATTTTCAGCGCCAATTATCTCCATAATTGTCGGGACAATATCAAAATGAGATGTTTTATGCTCTAAAGCTTGAGGTTTTAGATCAGGGTGATAAAACACAAAAGGAACGGATACCTCTTCCTTAGAATATGAATGATTATGCCCAAAATACCCTCTTTCTAAAAATGGTTCGCCGTGGTCTGCTGTTATAATTATGATAGTATCTTTTAAATATTTCTTTTCTTTAAGTAATTTTAATATTTTACCTATTAAAAAATCGTCAAAATGTATTGAGTTTTTGTACTTATTAAAAAGCGGTTTAACATTTTCTTTATTTAGCCTTAATAGATTTACCCCATAAGAAGGCTTAAATTTTTCAAACTCAGGAAAATAATCATAGCTTCCATGCGGAGCGTCAAAAAATATAAAACCAAAAAAAGGGTTGTTTTTTTCTCTTTTTTGAATATAATCAATAAACTTCTCTGTTACTTCAAAATCCCTCTGAGCGCCATTACCTTTTTTAGGCTCATCAAAAATATTTCCATCTGGAATATTCACAAAGCAGGTCTTATTAAACTCAGGGAATGTAACCTTTGAGCTTGCAAAGACCCTCATATCATACCCTTTCTTTCTAAGCGCTTCCATCATAACAGGCGCCCTTTTTTCACCTACCATATTAAACCAGTAGTTTCCATAAAGTCCATAAAAAATTGAAAATATACCAAAACGAGTTGCATTCCCACCGCTATAATGATTTTTAAAAACTATAGATTTTTTTGAAAGCTCAAATATATTGGGAACTACTTCTTCATCCAGCATATCATATCTCATTGAATCAGCCACAATTATCAGGAAATTATAATCTCTATCTGTTTTTTTTAGTCTAATCTCAGATTTTGGATAAATCAGATTAGAATAACTGCTATCTATAAATTTTTCAACAGGCTTATTTAAATTAAACCCTAAATATTTGTTTGCAAAACTTCTTATAGTTAAAGGTTGATATAAAGGAAATAAATCCCTGTTTTTAATAACAGGAGTATAATCATAGAGATTTGAAATAGCAAAAGAAAACTTATCTATAAAAACACAAAAAAATAAAAATAATACTGCTCTTTTTAAAAATTTTAAAAAATTATTTTTCTGGCAAATCATAACTGAAAATCTAAATATAAAATACTCTGCTAAAATTAAACCAAGAAAAATCATCCAGAAATACAATTTTACATTCCAGCTCTGATTTAGTGTATCTATCCCGCCGGGTGTTGTTAAAAGATTAATAACCATTGAGTTTATATGAAATCCCCAAAACCTATAAAGAATAATATCTATAACAAAAGCCATATGATAAATTGAAAATAAAGAAATTAAAAGATATTGAAAAAAAGGTAAAAAAAGAAATAAAGATGAAATTAAAAATAATGCGAAATATATCATAAAGGTATTTGAAAAAAGCGCAAAAATCAAAAATAAAAACTCTATCAATGTTCTTTTTGATATAAAAACATATGAAAAACTTAAAGTTAGAGTTAAGATAAAATTGATTAAAAGGAATAGAATGAAAATATAAAATTTCTCTTTAAACCAAATTCTAAGTTTCACTATTAAATTTTACAAAAATAAGAATTAATTATATAATAACAATTGGAGGAGATATGCATAACGTTCATATTGACCACACAAAATCCATAATAAAGGAAAGAATGTCAAAGATAAAAAACAAAATAATTATAATGAGCAATAAAGGCGGGGTAGGAAAAAGCACGATTTCAACGCTTATTGCAACCGCGCTTGTTAAAAAAGGATTTAAAACAGGAATTCTTGATGCAGATATTCACGGACCATCTATTGCTAAAATGACAGGGATTGAAAATTTAGAACATGAGGTTGACGAAAAAGGAATAGCCAGACCAATAGTTAAAGAAAATCTTAAAATTGTTTCTATGGGAAGCATAATAAAAGAAACCAATAAGGCTCTTATATGGAGAGGTCCTATTAAGATAAGCGTTATAAGACAATTTTTATCTGATTTTGATTGGGGAGAACTTGATTATTTAATAATAGATCTGCCACCGGGCACGGGTGATGAGCCACTTTCTATATGTCAGGAAATTGATGATATAAAAGGCGCTGTTATAGTAACAACAGGCCAGAAGATTTCAATGCTTGATGCGCAAAAAGCAATTGATTTTTTAAATAAAATAAATATAAAAATAATTTCAATCGTTGAGAATATGAGTGAGGTTATATGTCCTCATTGCAATAAGTCTTTCAAATTATTTCATTCAAAAGAAGATATTTATGAAAAATTAAAGGACTTAAAAATTATAAAAATTCCATATTATACTTCCGTTATGGAAAAACTTGATAATGGCCGTTGTTTTGAAGTTTTTGAAAACAACAATGAACTTCTTGAAAAAATAGAGTCAATTATTAAATAAAAACTCAAATAGGTATCAATTTTCAACCTTCATCAAAAACTCTTTATTCCCTTTGGCGCCTTTAACAGGGCAATCTATTACACCGATTATTTTCAAACCAAGCCCAATAACAAAATTTTCTATATCCTTTAAAGCCTTTAATCTTAACTCCTCAGTTTTAACTATCCCTTTTCTCAAATCTTTTGGAGATAATTCAAACTGCGGCTTTATGAGCAAAACCCATTCAAATTTTTTTTCCATACAATTTTTAAGTGGAGGTAAAATAAGTTTTAATGATATAAAACTAACATCCACAGCTGCAAATTCTGGTTTTGGATTAAACATATCAGGCTTTAAATACCTTGCATTTGTATCCGGCATAAAAACAAATAAAGGATCTTTTAATATTCTTTCATGAACCTGCCCCTTCCCCACATCTACGCCATAGACTAACTTAGCGCCCTCCTTAATCATACAATCTGAAAACCCGCCTGTTGCCACCCCAACATCAAGGCATATTTTACCTTTCAAATCTATCTTAAAGAAATCAATTGCTGCTTTAAGCTTTAACCCACCTCGTGAAACATATGGACATAAGTTTTGATATATTTCAATCTTATCAGTTTCTTTAACACTATAACTTGCATCATATACTCTAACCCCATTTACCATCACATCGCCAGCCATAATCGCTGCTTTAGCTTTTTGGCGGCTATCAAAAAGCCCAATTTCAACACATCTAACATCAAGCCTTTTTTTTATCATATAATAATTTATTATTTTTTTCCCCAGAGTCTTTCAATCCTGTTTTTTATTTCTTTTTCATATCCCTGATCAGTTGGATTATAAAATTTCTTATGGTCTGGCATATATTCCTGTTTTACAAAATGCTGGGGATAATCATGAGGATACTTATATCCTTTACCATCACCAAAGACATCTCCATCAAGGTGAGCATCCCTTAAATGAATAGGAACTTCTCTTGCTTTCCCATTTTTAACCTCATCAAGAGCTGAATCTATTGCAATATATGCAGAATTAGATTTTGGAGACAGGGCTACATATAAAGCTGCTTCAGAAAGTATTATCCTTGCCTCCGGCATCCCTATATTTTTTACAGCCTCAAAAGCTGATTGAGCAACAAGTAAAGCCGATGGATTAGCAAGCCCAACATCCTCAGATGCAGCTATTACTATCCTTCTTGCTATAAAAAGTGGATCTTCGCCACTATATATCATCTTTGCAAGCCAGTAAATAGTTGCATCAGGGTCAGATCCTCTCATGGATTTTATAAAAGCTGAGATAGTATCGTAATGCTTATCATCTTTTTTATCATACTCTGAATACCTATTTGAAAGAAGATCTTTAATGCAATCTTCATCTATCACTCCATTTTTTGAAATTACCTCAAGTGCTTCAATAAAATTTAATAACTTTCTGGCATCTCCATCAGCAAAATTTACCAAGACTTCCTTAGCTCTTTCTGTTATGCTAAGTTTTCCTTCATAACCCTTTTGAATCGCTATTTTTATAATATTCAATAAATCTTCCCTGCTATGTTTTTTAAACTCAAATATTAGAAATCTTGAAAGAAGTGCTTTGTTTATATAAAAAAATGGATTTTCAGTTGTTATCCCTATCAGTATTATCTCCTCTTTCTCAATAGAAGGCAAAAGAACATCCTGCTGGGTTTTATTAAAGTGATGTATCTCATCCAGTATAACAAGAACAGGTTGTTTTTCAAACATAGATCTTGAATAATCAACAATCTTTTTAAAATCTGAAACACTGGAAGTAGTAGCATTAAGCATAAAAACCTTTGCATTTAGTGTTTTTGCTATGATATTAGCAAGAACTGTTTTCCCTGAACCACTTGGTCCATAAAAAAGACAGGACTTTATAATTCCCTTTTCTAAGGCTTTCCTCAAAAATTTACCCTTACCGACAAGATGCTTTTGCCCGACAAATTCTTCAATATTTTTTGGTATTAATTTTATTGTAAGTCCACTCATTAAAATAAAGTCTCTTTTTGAATCGTTTCCTTCAGATATTTTGTTAAACTATCAATTTTTAAACTTATATGTTCATTTTTTATCTTGTTCTCTTTCTCTCTTATATAATTTTCAACTGCATATTTGGCTATAATAGTGGTAAACTGTGTTATAGTATCTATTATCTTCTGCTCTTCAAGTTTCTCAAATTCATTTGCTATTTTTGATTCTATCTCACTTATTTCAATAGGCGTAAGATCTTTAACATCTAAGACTATTTCTCTATTTTTTATTTTTAAGACATGTTTCATTATCTCTCTATTTCCTTTTCTATCATTTTTGATATTTTCAAAAGCCTTTTTGAAACTATTTGTTTAATATTATTATTATCTCTTGTTTTTGAAAGTTCAGCTGTAAGAAATTTTTCTCTTTCTTCAATAACCCTTAATCTATTTTTTAATTTAAGATTCTCACTCATAAGTTCTTCTATTTTTGAACCCATTTTATATATATATTTTTCAAGCTCATCTATTTTTTTATCGATATTCATTTTATTAATTTTACCATTTTTTTCTTAAACTCATCTTCACTTTCAAGATTCCCCCCACCCTGCATAAAATCATCCCTTCCACCCGCTTTAAGCCCAAGTTCATCTTTTATTTTTTCATAAATTATTTTTACCGGAGTTTTATTTTCTAAACCCTGAGTTAAAACAAAGCTCATTTTTTTCTTTTCACTGTCAACGGAATATATGAACAAAAATGATTTTTTATGCTCCACTTTTTTCCTATCAGCTATATTCCTTATTATTTTCAAATCTCCAAGGTTAATCTTCACAAAAACAAGGCTTAGCCCATTATCCAAATCTACAACCTCATCATAGCCACTAACATTTACAATATTTGAAATTTTAGTTTTCATATCCTTAATATCTTCTTTAAGTTTCACTATTTTTTCTACTATCTCTTGCCTGTTTGAACCTAACTCATAAGAGATTTTCTCAAGAATTTTCTGGCCTTCTTCAAAATAACTAATAAGGGCATAACCGCTTGTCCCTTCAATTCTTCTTATTCCTCTTGATAGTGAATATTCTCTGAGAATTTTAATCTTAAAAACCTCTTTTAAATCATCCACATGCGTTCCACCACATAATTCAAGGCTATATCGGTTATTTACCTGAGCAAAACCATCTTTATTTATTAAAACAAATCTTGCTGGATCACTATATTTTTCCCCGGGCAACATAACAGCGCCTAATTTCTTTGCATCTTGAAGCGCTCTTTCCTCCTTATAAACCTTATATCCCTCCATAATAGCGTCATTAGCTATCTCCTCTACAAGTTTAATTTCAGATTCAGATGGTGATTTTGATATAGTATAATCAAACCTGAACTTTTCATCATCCACCATAGATCCTGCCTGAGATGTTGTCATTCCAAAAACTTTCTTTAAAGCAGCGTTTATAAGATGAGTAGCTGTATGATTTGCCGCAATCTTTTTTCTTCTTAAGATATCTATTTTAAGTCTATAAACAATGCCTTTTTTTATAAGCGATTTTATCTCAGCTTTATGAAAGAAGATATTTTTAAAATTTTTCTGAACATCCGAAATTTCCGCAATAATTTTATCTTTATTGTCAAAAATAGCCCCATAATCCGGCATCTGACCACCAGCTTCAGCATAAAAAGGTGTTTTATCAAAAACAAGCCAGCAAGATCCATTTTCTATTTCATTTATATCCTTACCGTTTTCATCAATTATTGCAAGCAATTTAGAATCCTCAATATAATTTTCATACCCGCTAAAAATAGTTGGCTTAATCAGCCCTTCAACCTTACTGAAGATAGAACTGTCTTTTTCTAAACCTTTCCACTTTCTTGATATATTTTGCGCAGCCTCTTTTGCTCTTTTAAATTCATCATCGTTAACTGAAATTCCATTTCTAAAGGCTATCTCCTTAATTAGTTCGTAAGGGAATCCATAAGTCTCATAAACCTTAAAGGCTTCTTCTCCACTTATTTTTTTAGTTTCCTTATTTTTATTTACTAACTCGTTTATATATTTCTCGCCATTTTCAAGTGTGGACAAAAATCCATTTTCCTCAGAGATTATTATTGATTTTATATGTTCTTTATTATCAGATATTTGCGGATACACGCCGGAAAAAATATTTTCCACAGAATCAACAAGTTTATAAAGTGACGGCTGATTAATCCCCATAAGCATAGCATATCTCATTGCTCTTCTTATAAGTCTTCTCAAAACATATCCCCTACCTTCATTAGATGGGATAACCCCCTCAGATATTAAAAATGAAGCTCCTCGGATATGATCTGATATTATTCTCAAGTTTGGAATAATAGAAAAAACCTCAGCTTTTATAACATTTTCATTATAAGCAACTGGATCGGAATAATTTTTAGAAATAATATCAAAATACTTTTTTATTTCAGCATCAACAAACTTATAGTTATTATGTATAAAACTTTCTATTACCGGATAAAATAGAGTTGTTTCAAATGGTGAATATTTATTTTCAATTATAAAGCTTAATCTTTCAAGCCCCATTCCAGTATCTATGTTCTTTTTAGGAAGCGGTTTAAAAGAGCCATCTAATTGTCTGTCAAATTGAGTAAAAACATGATTCCATATCTCTATGTATCTATCGCAACCACACCAGGGTCCAACACAACCATTATGAGAGAACTCCTCTCCTCTATCAAAATATATTTCAGAGCATGGTCCACTTGGGCCGGTATCACCCATAGACCAAAAATTTTCTTCCCCCATTTCAAATATATGTGAATGTAAATTGGAAGGTAAAATTTTTTCCCATATTCGAGCTGCTTCTTCATCCTTAGGAGCATTTCCACCTTTATAATACGAAAAATACAATCTTTCAGGAGAAATCCCCATTTCCTTAGTCAAAAAATCATAACCCCATTTTAAAGACTCTTCCTTAAAGTAATCTCCAAAAGAAAAATTTCCAAGCATCTCAAAAAAAGTGAGATGTCTTATGGTTCTGCCAACATTATCTATATCAGTTGTTCTAAAACACTTCTGACAACTTGTAGCCCGTTTTATATCATCTTTAATCCCAAGATAATAAGGCTTAAACTGGACCATCCCGGCGCTTGTAAAAAGGAGTGTAGTATCTCCTTCTGGGATAAGCGGACTTGAAGGAAAATAAAGATGCCCTTTTGATTTAAAATAATCTATAAATCTGCTTCTAATCTGCCTTGATTCCATAAATTACTCCTTAATTACTTTATAAACTAAGCGATAAAAAACATAATTTAAAAAAACTCACATACTAAACTATTTTATTAAATTAACTCCAAAAGGACAAACTGATGTATGATTTACACATATTTTAGGAATTTTATTTTCCAGAATTAAATAATATTTTTGTCATTTGAAAGTTTTCAGTGTTTTTTTGTTTTTATAATTTGCTGTATTTGTTTTGTTATCTCTATTATATGTTCTCTAAAGTTTGGTTGTTTTTTTTCTAAGAGGGGAAGGAGTTTGTGTCTTATCCAGTTTCGTGTGTAGTTTGTGTTAAAATTGGTTTTATCTATGGCATATTTTATATGATTTGCTTTAAGATATGAAATAATCTTGCTCTTTTTAACACATAAAAATGGCCTTATAACATACACCTTTTTAGATAGTTTGCGTTTTACAGGAATTCCAGTTAAAGCTGATAGTTTGTTACTTCTTAAAAGGTTTAAAATAAAAGTTTCTATATTCTCATCTCCATTATGAGCTGTCACTACAACATTTGCTCTACATTTTAAAGCGTATTTTAGAAAAAGCTCATACCTTTTTTTTCTTGCTATATGTTCAAGATTTTGCTTTCCGGCAAGTTTTGGGATATTAAGTTGCTCTTTAAAAAAAGGTATGTTATTCTCTTTACAATAATCTTCAACTATCTTTTCATCTTTTATTGCATCTTTTCTTATCCCATGATTTAGATGAAATACAAATATCTCATTCTTAACCGCCTTATGAAAAAAATGAAGCAAAGCCATTGAATCAGGACCACCTGAAACTGCAATAAGAATCTTATCATCTTTTTTAAACAGGGAGTTATCTTTTATAAATTTTTTTACCCTATTCCATAGTTTAAGTGTTATATTTTCCATAAATCAGTTTAAATCAATTATATTCCATTTCTTACCATAAATCTCGTTAAGCTCTTTTCTTAATGCAAGATGCTCTTTTTTAGTCAGATATGGATCTTCTTTAAGAATTTTATTCACATCCTCAATCACCATTTCAAATATCTCTCTGTCCCTTGAAAGAGATGCAATCTTAAACTCCATATCACCATGCTGCATTGTTCCCATAATCTCACCTATACCCCTTAAATAAGCATCTTTTTCTGAAAGTTCAAAACCATTGGTGCTCTGACATATTGCATTTATCCTTTCCATTGCCTGGTGATCCTTTGATTCGCTAACCAGAAAACAATAAGCTTCATCTTTTCCCCTTCCTATTCTGCCTCTTAATTGATGAAGACTGGCAAGACCAAATCTTTCGGCATTTTCTATTACCATAACATTGGCGTTTGGAACATCTATCCCAACCTCTATTACACTTGTTGCACAAAGAACATGAATTTTGCCTTCAGCAAACTCAGACATTATTTTTTGTTTCTCTGATCCTTTCATTCTACCATATATCATTTGAGTATTATATCCCTTAAAAAATTCTTTTAACCTTCCATATTCGCTTAATAAAGATTTAATTTCAAGTTTATCTGATTCGTCTATTATCGGAAAAACAATATATGCCTGAACCCCTTTTTTTAGAAATTCTAAAGTCTTATCAAGTGCTTGTTGACGGCTAAGATGAAAAGTTTTTACAGGCATTCTTCCTTTTGGCATATCTTTAAGAAATGATACATCCAGATCTCCATATAAAGCAAGAAAAAGGGTTCTTGGAATTGGGGTTGCAGTCATTATTAGCATATCTATATTTTCGCCCTTTTGTCTTAAAGTGGCACGCTGTCTTACTCCAAATTTATGCTGTTCATCTATTACTGCAAGAACAAGATTTTTAAACCTTACCTCTTTTTCTATAAGAGCATGTGTTCCTATAATTATATCTATATCCCCAGAAGCAAGTTTTGATATTATCTCATGTTTCTTTTTTTTAGGGGTTGAAGAAGTTAAAATTTCAAACCTTACTGGAAGTCCATCTAAAAATTTTTTAAAAGTCATATAATGTTGTTCAGCTAAAATTTCAGTAGGCGCTAAGAAGCAGCATTGTCCTGAATTTTCCACAGCTAAAAGGCATGCACTTATTGCAACAACGGTTTTACCGCTTCCAACATCCCCCTGTAAAAGCCTTGTCATAGGATAAGGGTTTCGCATATCAGAAAAAATATCATTTATGGCTTTTTTTTGAGAATCAGTAAACTCAAATCCTAAATTATTTTTAAATGGGGTAAGCAGCTTTTTTTTAATCTCATATCTTCTCTGTTTATTTATGTTTTTCGTCTGACTTTTTTTTAAATTCCATGCCATTGACATTAGAAAAAGTTCTTCATATATAAGTCTTTTCATTGCATTTTTAAGAGAAAAAACATTTTGCGGAAAATGAATGTTCTTTATAGCGCTTGATCTTGAAATAAGACCTCTTGAAACAAGTATATCAGAATCTATTATTTCATTAACATATTCGCTCTGTGAACAGGCATTAAAAACTAATTTTCTAAAAACCTTTGGGTTAATACCAGATGTAAGAGAATAAACCGGCACTATCCTATCTGCATGAATATTAAAATCCGGATCATCTGGAAAATATATTTCTTCAACAGAAATTTTTCTTTTAAAAAATTCGTCCTCAGCCTTTCCTACAACAAATATCTTAGTTCCTTTAATAAGGTTTTTTTTGATATTTAAAAAAACATCATAATTCCTATTGGCTTTTTTAAAAACATTACATTCAACCTGAGAATTTAAAGTTTTCAGTATTATTTTAAAAATTCTCAAAGAAGTGGAGGTATAAACCTCAAAAAAATCAACAACCTCACCATAAACGATATCTACATCTATAAATTCAAAATCAGATTCTTTCTTAAATATTCTTCTGTCTTCATATCCGCGTGGAAAATAAAATAAAATATCTTTAAGTGTAAATATCTCAAGTTTACTAAGTATATCCGCTCTTTTTGGTCCAACACCTTTAAGATATTTTATGTTGAACTGACTTATCATATTATTTAATCATTTTGAAAAAGCCTTCAGATTTAAAAGATATTAAAAAAATCAATTTTTCACACAAAAACTGTGCCCTGGTTAGAATAAATGTTCCATTATTAAAAATCCATGGAGTTGATTATTTTTCTAACCTCATTAATATCCGGATCTATTTTTTTATATGCTTTTTTGGATACTGATTCCTGGGCTGTTTTTATATCTTTTAAGCCACTCCCCGTAATTAAAAGCAAAACACTATCATTTTTTTCTATTTTCTTTTCAATAATCGCTTTTTTTAGCGCCGCATATGTTGCAGCAGCAGATGGCTCTGCAAAAACTCCGGTTTTTGAGGCAAACTCACTCATTGAGACAAGAATTTCTTTATCACTCACATTTATTGAAAAACCTCCTGATTCTCTTAAAGCTATCAAAGCAGCCATCCCATCCCTCGGCATCTTAACGGAAATACTATCACATATCGTGTTCCCATTTGAAATTTCAGGAACCTTAAGATTTTTAACAAAAGCGTTATGTATAGAGTTAGAACCGCCTGCTTGAACTGCAACAAGTTTAGGTAGTTTATCAATAAACCCTATTTTTTTAAATTCAAGAAAACCTTTCCAAACCCCGCTTATTATATTACCATCTCCAACAGGAACAAAAACTTTATCTGGCACTTCCCATTCAAGTTGTTCGCATATTTCAAAAGAAACAGTTTTCTTTCCCTCACGGGTAAAGGGGTTATACCCTGTATTTCTATTATACCATCCAAATTCCAGACATGCTTTAACGCATAAATCAAATGCGTCATCATAAGTTCCTTTTATCATTATAACATTTGAACCAAATACAAGAAGTTGAGCAATCTTTGGAGCAGGAGCATTTTCAGGAACGAAGATAAAATTTTTAATTCCATAAGAAGCGCAGATACAGGAAAGTGAGGAGGCAGCATTTCCGGTAGAGGCGGTAGCTATTATTCTTTTGTCCGGGTCATATGTATCAATAAGCCTTTTAAGAACAACAGCAGTTGCTCTATCTTTAAATGACGCGCTTGGATTTCTTGTATCATCTTTTATATACAGCGATTGCAAACCAAGTTCATCGGCAAGTTTTTCCATCTTATAAAGTGGAGTATATCCAACTTTAATGTATGATATTTCTTTTAAATCTTCAATAGGAAGTAAATCTACATACCTCCATATATCATAAAATCTATTTTCTAATAGTTCCTCAGGTTTCAACCTTTTCTTTATAAGATTATAATCATAAATAACCTCTAAATTGCCAGAGCAGGAATCGCAGACATATTTTGCTTCGGCAAGGGTATGTTCCTTGCCACAGGATATACATCTAAGAGTTTTTATTTTTTTCATAAATTTCTATCCTTGTATTATAGTTGTACCAGCATTACCTTTTAATGTCTCTTCAAAAAGTTCAGTTCTGGTTATATAAGCTCGAGTCCCACCATTTTTCATAAATTCAATACATGCTTTAACCTTGGGTCCCATGCTTCCAGCTGGAAATTGCTCAGGCATAGTTTCATACATTTTTTCAAGATCGCTTAATTTTATATTTCTTATGTCTTTTTGATCTGGTTTTTGATAATTGATTTTTATACCATCTTCTCCAGTAAATATGGTCAGTGTAACATCTATATCCTCGCCACGCGCTTTTGCTCTTTTATAAAGCATGGTTCCAAGAAGAGCGCTTGCAAGATCTTTGTCTACAACTGCCTCAACTCCGCTATACATTTTTAGCGGTTTTTCACCTTTTTTATAAGGCCGTTTATATTCCACTCCGTAGTTGCATAAATAAACCTCAAAACCATCTTTAATCTCTGGTTTAACTTCTCTCACTGGGATTCCTCCACCGCCAACAGTTATAGGAATTATTCTTTTTTCTATCATTGCCTCTATTGCATCTATCTCAACTATATCCTGTGGTTTTGGAGATGGGACTACCCTTCTCCATATCTCATTTCCATTTTCATCTTTTTTGTAAAGTTTCATTATCCAGCCTTCTTTTATCATTCTTTCCTCAGCTTCTTCTCTGGAATAGGAAGGTCCAATATACTTTGAAGGATTTTTAAAATCCGGATCATCCGCTGAAACCACAATCTGCGTTACAATACCACTGACAATATTGTCTATACCCCTTATATTCAACTCATTATTTAGCTGTGCTATCATGTATGCCATTGCACCCTGAGTATCAGCGACACAGACATCAAGCGGGAGAGGAAATAAAAAATTTCTTGCATATTCAGAACGCAAAAGGACGTTACCAACCTGAGGACCATTCCCATGGGTTAAAACATAATAATCCTCAGGATGCTTTTCAAATATATCAGCTACATTTTTAACAGTCTGGGCGGTTCTTCGCCATTGCATTGGTATATCCGGATTTACAGTTTTACCAGTTGAATCCTTAAGCCCAACTGGAGAAACTTCATTTCCTCCAAAAGCAAATATTCTTATCGTCTTTTTCATAAATACTCCTTAACTTGTTAATAGGAATAAAACATCCAAAAAATCATATTTATTTATAGAATCTAATATCAGTGTTATGGTCTTCCTCCCATAACAAGCGAAAGTATAGCTTTTACAGTATGGAGCCTGTTTTCAGCCTGATCAAATACCACACTTTGTGGACCATCTATCACAGCATCTTCAACCTCAGCTCCTCTATCAGCTGGAAGAGGATGCATATAAATAGCTTCTTTTCTGGCAAGCTTCATTCTTTTTTCGGTGCAAACCCAATTTTTATATTTGTTCAAATACTCCATCCCAACTTTCTTTTTTTCCTCTTCTGGAATATTCTGCTCCGCTAAAAACTGATGACAACCCCATGACTTGGGATAAACAACATGGGCTCCCTTAAATGCCTCATCCATATTGTGGACTATTTCAAATTTAGCGCCGCTTTCCTTTGCAAATCTCTTAGCATCTTCAACTGTTCTTGGAATAAGTTTAAATTCTTTTGGATATGCAAGTGTAACATCTGCGCCAAATCTTGGTAGCAAGGTAATTAATCCCTGAGGAACTGATAAAGGTCTTGCATAAGCGGGCGCGTAAGTCCATGCCACTGTAACCTTAAGACCTTTTAAACTATTTGTTGAATATTTCTCTTGAATTGTCATTAAATCAGCTATTGATTGGCAGGGATGGTCAACATCGCATTGAAGATTTATAACAGGGATATCAGCTTCTTTTGCAACTTCTCTTATATACTTATTACCAATTCCATAAAAGCAGTTTCTTATGGCTATTCCATGACCATATCTTGTTAAAACCTTCCCGGTATCTTTTGGTGTTTCACCGTGAGATATCTGCATTTTATCCGGTGTAAGATCATGAGCATGTCCGCCAAGCTGAGTCATTGCTGCTTCAGTAGAATTTCTTGTCCTTGTAGACTGCTCAAAAAACATCATAAACAAAGTTTTATCCTGTAATAACCTATGTTCCTCTCCTAAAGCAAATTTAAGTTTCAAATATTTAGAAACTTCAAGAACTGTCTCTAATTCCTCTTTACTCCAATCTACCGTCTCTATCCAGTCTTTTCCTCTTAAAAGAGTTTTCATTCTTCCTCCTTTAAAACAAGTTTTAAATTTATTATACAAAAGATAAAAACAAAACAAAAATTAGCTTAAATTCAAAAAGAAACTATTCTCATCCTCCAATACTTTTGAGTTTTTCAGACAAATATCCTTTTCAAACAAAGGGCTTGAAAAGACTATAGAATGTAAATCGGCTATTGGAAACACACTGCCAATTTCAGATATTTTATTTTTTAAATATAAGAGCTCTCTATAAAAATTCAAATCTATTTCTCTACCAACCATTTTTTTTATATATTCTTCAATACCTTTTCCTTTCTTTAAATGGGGTTTTGGAAGAGAATAACAAACGCTTTTTATTCCATTTTCTATAGATTTTTTTATTATAGAAAAAGAAGTTTCTTTTATTATTGAAAACTCAAAGGATATATTTTTTTTAATTAAAATATCCTTAATAATGTTATATCTTTTGAAAGCTTTTTGACTATCTATAAGATCGTTTAAAATCCAGGGCACAAAAAGTTTAATATTAGATTTTAATTCAAGTTTATCCTTTTTTTGAGAAAGGAACTGTAAAATGTTTTCTATAAATACTCCTCTATCATCTTTAAATATTTTTCCATTTTTTCCGCCAAATTTATAATAAAAAACAGGTATTTTCATTAACAAAGAATGTTTTTCTATTATTTTCTTGTTATAAACCACATTAAAATATTTAAAGCCATCTGAATGTGGCACTGGCTCAAAATTGATAAGAAAAGGAACTTTATAACCTTTTTTTAAAATATCAAAGAGAAGATAATGACTATCTTTTCCCCCACTATAAAAAAGCGTTGCATATTTCATATAACCAATTTTATAAAATTTGGTATAATATTTTATATATATTTTTCATGGAGGTTTTAAAATGAATGCTACATTAAAGAAGATTTTTTTTATGTTTATATTCGCCTCAATGATCCCATTTAGCTCTTGCGTCAAAAAACAAATAAAAAAAGAGCAAAGCGAAGAGTCCACAATCCCCACAATAAAGGTTGAAACAACAACCGTAAAAACACCTGAAGTTTTTGAAGATGAAACGACTGAAGGTAATATCAGAAAACAAACAGATATTTCTCTTCAAACTATAAATTTTGATTTTGACAAATATGAACTTACCACAGAAGCAAAAAAAATACTTTCAGACAACGCAAAAACAATAATAGAAAATTCATATACAGTTACTGTGGAAGGACATTGCGATGAAAGAGGAACAAACCAGTATAATCTTTCTTTGGGACAAAAGAGAGCGAATGTAGTGAAGGAATATTATATAATGCTCGGTGTGCCGGAAAGAAATATAGCTACAATCTCCTATGGTGAAGAAAATCCAGTATGTTTTGAATCAACAGAGGAATGCTGGGCAAAAAACAGAAGAGCTGAAACAAAAACAACAAAATAAAATGAATAAAAAACTTATTATACCACTGTTTTTTTCCCTATCATCCTGCATGGCTACGCAAAAGGATATGTTAATATTGCAAAGCCAGATAGATGATCTCAATGCAAACATATATACTTTAAAGAAAAATCAGGCGGACTTATCACTCAAAATAGATGAACTAAATAGAACTTTAACGGCTTTTTCTGAAAATACAAAAGATCTATCATCTGAGATGTCAGCGCTATCAAAAAAAATAGATGAATATGGTAATCTAACGGATAAAAAAATAAATCAGATAGGAAAGGCAGTCTCTGAGAAAAATGAAAGAGACGAACAATATACTAAGGAGACAACTCTTTTTTATAAGTCTCTTTCGCTTTACTCATCCAAAAAATTGGATCAGGCTATTGAATCTTTTAAGGAGTACATACTCAGATATCCAAAAGGCGAAAATCTGGATTCAGCATATTTTTATAGCGGTGAAGCACTATTTGAGATTAAAAATTACAAAGAAGCATCTATATTTTATGCAAGGATTATAGCAAGTTTCCCGTCTTTTAATAAAATGGCTTATGTAAGGTTAAAATACGCTATGTCTTTGATAGAGCTAAAAGACAAAGCCAAGATAGATGAGGCTATTGTTTACCTAAAGTCTATAGAATCTGACTTTCCAAAATCACCTGAAGCAGAAATGGCGAAAAAACTGATTGCAGATATATATCCTAAAAAAAATCTGCCTAAGTTAAAATCTTCTGAAAAAAAATAGATTAAATGCTTAATATTTTTCTATTGACATTTTTTCTTGCAAATAACTCTTTCTCACAGAACACAGAGGTTTATATAGGCATAGAAAAAAACATTGAAGAAGAAAAGATAATTCTTTATAATTTTAAATCTCAAACCACTGCTCAGATAAACATTAATGCTACCAGTGATATAAAGGAAATAGTAAGAACAGACTTAATGCTTTCAAGATATTTCAAGGTGATAGAGATAGAAGATGACAAAGAAATAAGTAACGAACTCCCTGATTTTTTTTCTACCTTATCTAAATTCGTAGTAACAGCTAATATAAATATATCTGAAAATAATTTACAACTTAACGGCATACTTTATGAAACTAAATCCAGAAACAAAATATTTGAAAAAATATACTCTTCAGAATTAGAGGGGCTAAGGAAAATTGCCCATATGTTTAGTGATGATATAGTTGAAAAAACGATAAAAAGGAAAGGGATAGCAACAAGCAGATTGGTTTTCTCAAACGATTCTACAGGGTATAAAGAAATATATATGATTGATTATGATGGAGAAAATCTATTTCAGCTGACAAATCATAGAAGTATATCCATAGTACCAAAGTGGAGTAATGATTCAAACAGAATATACTATACCTCATATCGATATGGCAATCCAGATTTATTTATTATAGACTTAATTGAAGGCAAGATAAGAGCATTTTCAAAATATCAGGGATTAAACATAGCCGGGGGATTTTCACCAGACGGAAGCCAAATGGTTTTAACACTTTCAAGAGGAAAAGACCCATCTATATATATTGCCAATCTTGTTTCAAAAGATATAAAAAAACTTCTTGATAATTTCGGGGTGTGCTCATCTCCAACATTTTCTCCAGACGGAAAAGAAATAGCTTTTATAAGCGACAGGGCTGGAAATCCACAATTATACATTTATAATCTTGAAACGAAAAAATATAGAAAGCTTACAAACTTCAACTGGGTAGACTCTCCTAACTGGTCTGTTGATGGAATGTGGATAGTCTTTTCAGGTAGAAGTACGTCAAAAGAAAATCTAAATATATTTATAATGGACCCGACGACAAGCGTTATAAAAAGGCTGACAAGAAACGAGGGAAATAATGAAGACCCTTCTTTCTCTCCTGATTCAAGATTTATTGCTTTTACATCAACAAGGAATAAGAAACGACAGATTTTCATAATGGATAGAGATGGCTCATCCCCAAGATTATTATCAGAAAAAATCAAAGGCAACTCATACACTCCAATATGGAGTAGATAAATAATCACAAATTATTGATTTTAGATTGCAAAATCAGATAATTATGTAATTATTATGGATCCTAATAGATAAGGGAAGTATAAAAAAATTTATTTTTTATTTGAAATAGCAAGTTCAGGATTAAAGCATTTTCTACACCTTGCCTCATATTTATCACTTGCCCCAACTTCTATTCTTGAATTGCTTTCTACAAGTTTTTGTGAATAATGAGCAGGATTACCACAAACCATGCATATAGCCAGATTTTTAGTAACATATTCTGCTATTGCCATAAGTTTAGCCATATTCATAAAAGGCTTGCCTCTCCAATCCATATCAAGACCGGCAATTATCACTCTTTTGCCATCATTGGCAAGTTTATTTGCCACATCCACTATAGTGTCATCAAAAAAATGAGCCTCATCTATTCCTACAACCATGGTATCAGATTTAACCTTTCTTAATATTTCTTTAGCATTTTTTATGGGAACAGCTTTTAACATATTTTTATCATGAGAAACTATATGCTCCTTTGCATACCTTGTATCAAGATATGAATTAAAAACCTGAACCTTCTGTTTTGCTATTATAGCAAGCTTAAGTCTTCTAATTAACTCCTGAGTCTTACCAGAAAACATACTTCCGCATATAACTTCTATTGAACCCTTATTATTTATGTTTGTTATATGAATCATAAAAACTTCATTATTTATTTCTAAACCACTCAAGCGTTTTTAAAAGCCCCGTTTCAAAATTAACAGACGGCTTATAATTTAAATCTTTCTTTATTAAAGATATATCAGCCCAGGTTTTTCTAACATCACCCGCTCTTTTTGGCAAAAATTTTTTTTCAAGTTTATATCCCAGAAACTTTTCTAAAAGCGTAACTATTTCCAGAAGTGATGTTGTAGTGCCACAAGCCACGTTATAAAATTTCCCATCAGAAACTTTTGACAAAGCCGCTTTTATATTAGCTTCCACAACATTATATACATATGTGAAATCTCTTGATTGTTTCCCATCCCAGTGTATCTCTATAGGTTTTTTATTTAAAGCAAGCTCTATGAATTTTGGAATTACTGCCGAATATATAGACTCAGGAGATTGCCTTGGACCAAAAACATTAAAATATCTTAAAGATGTAGTTCTCAAACCAAAAGTCTTATAATACATAACACAATAATGCTCAGCTGCAAGTTTTGAAACCGCATATGGAGATATAGGGGATGGGCAGAAACTCTCTTTCTGAGGAAAAACTTTTGAATCTCCATAAACTGAGCTTGATGAAGCATATACCACCTTCTCAACTTTGCTCTCTTTTGCAGCCATAAGAACATTTAAAGTTCCAGTTATATTATTGTCATTAGCTCCACGAGGATCATCAACAGATTTTGGAACAGATCTCATAGCCGCCTGATGTAAAACATAAGTAACGCCTTTAAAAGCTCTTTTAAGGGAAGCAAAGTCTCTAATATCACCCTTTATCAGTTTAATCTTATCAATAAAACCTTTTATATTTGAGTATTTCCCGGTAGAGAAATTATCAAAAATAATGACCTTCTCCCCACTTTTTATTAGCTCTTCTGCTATATTAGATCCTATAAAACCCGCGCCACCTGTTATAAGCCAAGTTCTTTTCATATAAATATTCACTCTATTTTTTTCTCAAGCGCGCTTTTTACTGCCTCAAGCAAGTCGTCAGTGTTAAAAGGCTTGGTTAAAAAAGCAACGACCTGACTGAATTTCAAAAAAAGGCTTCTTGACGGCTCTAACGCAGAAAGCACTATCACCGGCAGTTTGGAAAGCTCATTATCTGCGCTTATTGTGTTGGCTATTGAATAGCCATCTATTCCGGGCAACATTACATCAAGAATCATGAGTTCAGGTTTAAATTCTTTTAATGAATCTATAACATCACGACCATTATCGCATACTTTAATAATATGCCCCATACTTTCAAGGGTATATTGAAGCAAGTTTAAAATTTCAGGATCATCATCCACTACTAATATCTTGGCCATATATGCTCCCTTACTCTTATTTTATAATTTTTTAATGAAAAAAAACAATGTTAAAATATATTGTATGAAAAATGAAAAATACACTCCTGTAATACTTGCTACGCTAAAATGCAATAGAAAATGTATATTTTGTCTCAGATCGGATGATTCAGATCCTCCTCACAGTATTACTGATATAAAGAACATATTAAATAGATACAAAGACACCATAACGATAGAAGGAGGAGAGCCAACTCTTTCAAAAAGACTGGAATATATAATAAAACTTGCAAAAAGTTCTGGAGCAAGAGAAGTTATTTTGATGACAAATGCTTATCTTTTAGATAACTATCTGAAAATAAAAAGGATAATCAACAACGGAGTAGACATTTTTAGCATAAATTTCCCATCTCATATTGAAAAATTGTTTAACATACTCACTCAAACAAAAGGTCAGTATAAAAAAAACAGTTTCAGCTATAAAAAAAATATCAAAGATATCACCAGAAAAGTTAAGAATAACATGTGTAATAAACTCAATTAATTATAAATACCTCCCCGGGTATATCCAATTTTTATCAGATAATCTTAAAGGATTATTTTATATTGAGATGAACCTTGTAAGGCTAAAAGGCGCAGCAAAAAAAAGGCCATGGCTACTTCCACCTTTTTCAAATATGAAAGAATACCTTCAATCTGCTTTTACAATAGCAAAAAAAGCTAATTTTAATATTATAACAGAAGGATTTCCATTATGTTTTTTAAACGGATTTAAAGTACATTCAATAGAAGCTTATAGGATAGCCAAAAACTTTGCAAACTGGAACAAAGGCTATATTAAAGCAAAAATATGCAAAAAATGTTCTCTCAAAAAACTATGCCCGGGAATAAGAATAGATTATTTTTCTATACATAAAACTGATGGAATAAAGCCTTCAAGAAAAAGGATAAGCAATATAATTAAAAAACTTCCTCTTCATTGAAAATATATATTAAATGGAGACTGAGTTTCTATATATTTGTCTTTCTGAGTTTCTGTTTTCTGTTTAACATCTTCACCTTTTGTTTCTGACTTATTTTTTTCTTTTTGTTTTTTTATTATCTCTTCAAATTTTTTTAGTTGCTCTGAGTTAATATAACTCTTTATTATATTTGTAACATTTTTATTGAATTCAATAAGTTCTTCTTTTATTCTTTTTATCTCTTGTTCTATTTCTTTTTTTTCTTGCTCTTTTTTATCATATTCTTCTTTCTTTAAATCAAATTTCTTAAGATTTTTCTTTAATTCTTTTTCTATCTTTTTTTGCTGTTCATCGCTTAAGTTTAACGTCTCTATAACTTTCAAAACCTTCTGCGGCTCAGGTCTTTGAACAGGCATATTCTGGCAATATAACAAACCTGAAACTAAAATTAATATAATATTCATAACAACCTCCGATTATTGCCAAGTATATCATTTATTTTTACACTACTTGTATGTTCAGTCCTATCCCATTCCTCTTTATTTTTGACAACTCCAAGCAGAAAAATAGGTATTCTAAAAAAACCAAGCGCTGGTTGAAGAAAGTATCCAAAAAACATATCTACACCAATCTTTTTGTCAAAAAGTATTAGAAAGGGAAATATAATGAAAGGGCCCAATATAAAAATAAGTTTAGCGATAAAACTGTCATAGGGAATAAGATGAAAAAGATAAACAAGAAGATTAAACCTGTCTCTCGTTACATACATAGCCAATCCCCCAAAGGATAGAAGCAATACTCTGTAGACTCCAAAACAATAAATAAAAGCTTCAAGAACCCTGAAATCAAATGTTTTCAAAAAAATAAAAAATAGATTTTTTGCATGTTTTTTAGCAGTATCTAAAGAACCTCTTGTCCATCTTATGGACCTTACAAAATACTGTCGCATTAGAACAGGCTCCTCATCATATACTATGGCATGTTCACCCCACAATATCCTCACTCCGCCTGCTACCAACCTCATCTGCATCTCAAGGTCCTCAGTAAGGCAGTTTTCATCCCACTTAAATTTTCTTACCAACTCAATATCAAAACACATCCCTTTACCATGCAATGTAGCAGAAAAACCTAAAAGGTTTTTGGGTTTTTGAAAAAAATTATTAGTTATAAACTGTCCACTTGATATTATAATAGAGATCAATGATTCTCTCGGATTTTTAGGTAACTGTTGTCCTTGAATTGCCAGAAATCCGTTTGAAAGATAAAAAGACATAGCTTTTAAAAAGTCAGGATGAATGAGGGAATCCGCATCAAAATAACAGAAAGCATCATATTTAACCTCTCCATCAAGGATCTCCTGCGTGGCTTTATTTAAAGCTTTTGCCTTGCTGGAAGGGAAAGAATCATTGTATTCTATTATCTTTGGAGAATATTTTTCTGCAATCTCCTTTGTTTTATCCTGGCAGTGATCACATATAACATAAACATCATAAAGAGATTTTGGATAATCCAGTAAATTTATGCTTTCAAGAAGATTTGCTATAACATTTTCCTCATTATGAGCCGGGATTAAAATAGCAAATTTTTTGTTTGTTTCGGGCAAAAAGACACTGTTTTTTTTATAAAAAACTATTCCAGTAAAAGAAATAAAAAGATAAAGAAACATTGTTACAAAAAAATAAATTTGTATAATGTTCCCACTAATAACAAAAAACAGTGTTAACACTATATCCATATCCTTGATTTCAGGCTAACTTAATTAATATAATTATTTTATCAAATAATTATGGAAACTGAGAAAAAAAAATCTAAGTTTTGGATCTATCTTATCCCGATTTACATAATAATAGCCATACCATTAATAAAGTGGACGCTAAAAATATCTTCATCAGACATTAATCTTTCTGAAGAAGATATGAAAGCTTTTAGCGGAAAATCTGACATAAAAAAAGATGAAGACTATAAATTCTATGAGCCAAATCTTGAAGATCTTTCATACACAATAACATACCGAAATACAAGCGACTTGAAAGAAATAGAAGAAAAAAAACAAAGCCAAATTGAGGAAAAAAAGGACAAAAAAAAGAAGGAAGAGATAAGACCAGCTGAAGAACAAACTGAAATACCTTCTGTAAATGAGATAAAACAGAAAGAGATGAGTTCAGTGGGATACAAGAAAGGGTTTTTGACTCAGGCAGTGGGAAAGTTGCTAAACAATCCAAAAGCTGTACAGGCTTTATTCAATAATGATTTTGTGGTTAAGGGTTTTCTTTCAAGGGATGTAGTGAAAAGAAACTTATCTGATCCAAAAGCCCTTGAATCATATCTTTCAAATCAATCCATTGTGTCCAATTTTTTAAATAATGATGTGGTTAAACAAGCTCTAAATAATCCACAGATAATAAACGTTATAGCGCAAAGCAAAATGATGAACGAAATAATGAATTCAAACGCCGTAACAACCCTTCTTAACGATCAAAATAAGGTCAATAATCTTTTGACTCAAAATCCACAAATCTCACAACTCCTTGCAAATCCAAATGTCATATCAGCCCTTGCTACAAATCCTCAGGGTTCAAAAATCCTTTCGGGCGTGGGTAACAAATAAACTCAAATAACAGATAAAAGGAATTAAATAAAGTTTAAATTTTACATTTTTTTTACATATTTTAACTTTTTTATTTTAGTACCAGGAAAATAGAACTCAAGTATTTCCCTGTAATTTTTATTTTCTTTTCCAGCCATTCCAGCCGCCCCACCCTGGCACATTCCTATTGAATGCCCCCATCCACCACCATAAAACCATATATTTCTTATCTTTCCATCGGCAAATCTATTTATCTCAAGAGTGAACAAAGTGGATTTTAAAGAATTCAAACCAAAGCTGTTTCTTATAATATGCTCCTTTTCAATAAGAACAGTTCTTTTAGAACCAACTATTTTAATGGAATTTACATTTCCGCTTTTGCTTCTTTTTAAAACCATTATGCTTTTTAACTCGCCTATACCATATTTTTTATCAAGTTTGAAATTTATATCAGATTTTTTTATTATTCTAAGCCATCTAAACTCTGTATCTTTAACAACACCTGGATAGTTACAATAAGATTGTGGTGTGCTTTTTATCCATATATTAAAATCCCATGGTCTTAAACCATTTTCATCTTTTAAGTTGCTGTCAGGATGAGAAACAAGATATTTTACATTTCCCCATCCTTTCACCTCTGAAGAAGATTGTATATACCCACCACAGTTTGAGTGATAAAAAGCATACGCTAACTTCCCTCCATATGTAAGGACTTCCCCTTCTGTGTCAAAAACAGCCTTAGTTGTTGAATTACTTTCATAAGAAACGCCACGATATACCTGACAATGTTCAGTGTCGCATAGATGATAACCCTCATTTCTATGAGGACTTTCTTTTATTCTTCTAACAGCCTCGGTTCTTGCCACTACAGCTTGAGCCTTAAGAGCTTCTATAGGCCATTTTGGCTCCATTTCTGCACCAACTACTCCAAGAAGATATACCTCAAGTTCTACAATATTCACAATCCCAAAGCCATTATTTAAAGGAACTATCTCTATCTCACCTCTATATTCTCTGTCAGAATATCTAAAATAAGGATTTGAGTTTCTCAAATCAGATTCTATAATAATTGTCCCATTCCTGATATCAGTTGGACGAAGGATAAAAGGCTTTGCGAACTTATTTATTAAAACTCCATTCTGGGAATAAATTAAAACTGTGCCATTTTCATATCTTATCTTCCATTTTTCTCCGGATTTAATAGTCAAATAATGCTTCCCACTTTCCTTCCCATAAACCTTTAAGTTATCAAAGCTTCTAAAAACTAGCTCCTTGTTTTTTCTATGTTTTCCCTCAGAGTTTGTCCCTATACCTATTCTTATCTTTATACTTCTCTTTAGAGTATTTATATCATATTTTCCGGTTATAATGGTCGGGTTTTTTATTTTAAACGGCGGCCTTATCTCCTCCGGCTGCTTTGTAAGTTTTCCTTCTATTATCTTTGTCATTTTTAAAGCAAGTGGATGGTCAGGGACGTAGTCAAGTACCCTGTAATACTGATTCCAGGCCTGATTATAATCCCCCTCTTTCAAATATAACTGAGCAAGAGGAAGCCTTGCTTCCACAAAGGATGGATCTTTTCTTAAAGTATTTATGAGATACTCCTTTGCATTTTCATACATCTTAAAATTAACATAATTCCAGGCAAATATATAATCCACTCCAGCGTAATCCCCCCTCAGGCTTTTGTATATATTTAAATAATCCATTGTTTTTATTATATCGTTTAAATGTGAATAGACCGTTGCTATACCCAAAACAGCATTATAGTTCTGGTTATTTATTTTAAAAGCTCTTTCAAAATATATCCTGGCTCTTTCAAGATCACTCATATGAAAATAAAGCCAGCCGATTTCAGTTAAAACATCGTCGTTTTCATTTAATTGTATATATTTTTCAAGATACTCAATGGCTTTTTTATAATTATCCATATTCTTATAAATCATTGCAAGATCCAATAGCGCGCTATAATCTTTTGTTGTTTCATAAAAAGCGAGATAATATTCAGCGGACTTATTAAGATCTCCATTAAGATAACTTTTATATGCAAACTCCTTCAAATCGTATTTTTGAGAATTTAGAAAAAAAGAAAAAAAGAAAATTAGTTTTAAAATCATAAGATTATTTTATTAAATTTATAAAAATATTTATTTAAAATCCTGTTTTAATCTTAAATCTTAAAAAAATAGTCTTATATTAACTTTGTAACATATAATTATGGAGGATAATGAGCTAATAGAAGAATACTTAAACGGAGATGAAAAATCTTTTGAAAAACTCTACGAAAAATATAAAATCGCCCTGTTTAATTTTATATTTTACATGGTTAGAGATAAAGAATTGGCGAATGACCTGCTTCAGGAAGTTTTTATAAAGGTTATAGATAATATCTCAGAGTACCGTAACGAAAATTTTAAAGCCTGGATTTTTCTCATAGCAAGGAATAAAATTTATGATTATTTTAAAAGCAATAAAACAAAATTTGAACAGTCAAATATTTCCATTGATGAAGAGGTTAACGGAGTAAGTTATAAAGACATATTGGAATCAGAAGATACCCCCCAAAAAATACTTTTAGAAAAAATTGAAAACGAAGTCCTCTACAAAGCTATTGACACACTAAAAGAAGAATACAGAGAAATAATATATCTAAAACATTTTTCTCAACTTAGCTTTCAGGAAATATCAAAAATGCTTAACATTCCCATTGGGACGCTTCTTTCAAGATTTAAAAGAGCCATTGATAAGTTATCCGAAATTCTTTTAAAGATGCAATAATTTTTCTAAAAAATCGTTATTTATATTTGAGGAGAAGAAATGTGTGATAAAGAAAAAATTATTCTGGCCTTCTATAACGAACTTAAAGAAGAAGAGAAAGAAAAAGTTTTATCTCATATAAAAGACTGCGCTGAATGTTTAAATTTTTACTCCTCACTAAATTATTTAAACAAAATAAGAACTATTGAGGAAGTGGATCCAAATTCAAAAAAAGCTATTATAAACTACTTAAAAGAAAAGAACTTAAGATTAAACTCATATTTTAGAAAGTTAACATATTCTTTTGCTCTCTCATTTGCTGTCTTAATTATATTTATACTACCACAGAAACATACTTTTTTTGAGGATGAAAAGAATTTCAACTCAAAAATTTCAAACATAGAAAAAACTATTGAGTCATTAAATTATGATATTAAGTTTTCAGACCAAGATTTAGATTTTTAAAAAGGAGGAGTTATGAAAAAAATAATTGTTACGCTCATTGCTGTAAGCATAATGGCGCCAGCGTTTGTAAACACGCTTGCCGCTCAAATAGATGAAGAGCCTGGGGAAGAAGATGTTCGTCCCGAAAACCCTGGTTTTGGCCCTCAAGCCCAGATGGGTTTTCAACCTGGAGAAAGAGGAATGATGGGCGGGTTGGGTGAAAGGAAAATGATGAAAAAGCCCGGAGTTGGTCCAAAAATGAACATAGGAAGAGCAGATCTTCAGGAAATTGAAGGGAAAGTAATTGAAATTATAAAGAAAAATGATCCTGAGTTTGCCAAAAAACTTGAGCAACTAAAAAAAGACGATCCATTTAAATACAGACAGGTTATAAAAATATCCTTCAATCTTATAAATTTTGAAAGAAATGCGGAAGATAAAACAATAGAGAAGGATATTGTCAGGGGAATCTCTCTTGAATATGACGTAAGAGAACTTGCACTAAAATATGAAAAGGCATCTGTTTCAGACAAAGACAGGATAAAAACCGAGATAAAATCCAAACTTAATGAGCTTTTTGATATAAGGACAAAAGCGCATGAGCTAAAAATTAAAAGACTTGAAGCTGAAGTAAGCGAACTAAAATCCACAATAACAAAGAGAAAAGCCAATAAAGATAAGATAGTTGAACAAAGATTAAATCAGATAATTGGCGGAAAAGAGCTTAACTGGTAGTAAATAGAAAATGGGCAGGCTACTTAAATAAAGCCTGCCCATTTAACACATTTTTATCTTATGTTATCTAAAAACTTAGAAGCGTCAATAAGCCCGTTGCCCTGCTCTGTATCTTTAAGATTGGGAAGTTTTATAGCCGCTTTAATCATAGCTGCCCTTACATCATCTGGATTTGTGACCCCAAGCCCAACAACTAAAGCAGCAAGACCAGCAACATGCGGGCTTGCCATAGAGGTTCCGCTTAAAGTTTTATATGTATTTCCTTTATAGGTAGAATATATACTTACCCCTGGAGCAATAAAAGCAATCTCTGGACCCCTTGATGAAAATGAAGCTATTTTATCTGATGAGTCAAGCGCTGAAACCGCAATTGCGCCGGGATATTTTGCAGGATAATTAACCGCTCCTCCATCATTACCTGCGGCACATACTACTACAACCCCGGCTTTATATGCTGCTTCAACTGCAGATTTTAAGGCTTCGCTTCCAGATGGTCCCCCAAGGCTCATATTAATAACATTCATTTTGTTTTTCACAGCCCACTGAATACCATCTATTATCCATGAATACTGTCCTGAACCATACTTATCAAGAACCTTTACAGCATATAAACTAACATAGGGAGCCAGACCAACAACTCCTTTTAAATCCTTGATTGCTCCAATTGTCCCGGCAACATGCGTACCGTGGCCATGATCATCAAGAGGTGGTTTTGAAGTATCAACTGCGTTATACCCCCCAACATAATTTTTAGATAAATCCAGATGATTATAATCTATCCCGGTGTCTATTACAGCAACCTTAACATTTCTGCCGCTAGTATAATCCTACACTTTATAAGCATTTACTCTCTTAACCCCCCACGGAATTTCTTTTAATTCTTCATCGGTCAATTTTCCAGCAGTAAAAGTAACATCTTTTAAAAAATAATCATAATTATTTTCTTTTATATCTGCTTTTACGCTCTCAACTGATGGTAAATCTGGCAAAGTTATTTCTTCTATCCATTTAATATATTTATCATCTTCAACGCTTTTTACCGCTTCTATAGAATAAATCTCAGAGTCTTTAATATAATCTGGAAATTGAGCTACCACGGCATTTATAAACTCAAATTCTTTAATTACTTTTCCACCAAGTTTCTCAATATCTAATTTTGACATTGAAAGAGCTTTTGAATCATTGAGCATTATAATCTTCTGAGATGAGTAAACACTTATTGAAATAAACAACATCGTTATAATAAATATAATCTTTCTCATTTTATCCTCCTTTATATTGATACACATCAATAAAATTATTATAAGAAGAAATGCCTATTTATTCAAGATTTTTAGCCCTATTGACAATAAGGAATAAAGACACTTGCCAGGTCAATAGCTGATAATTAATTTTAAAAATATTATATCTAAGTTACCACGCTAACTTTGATGGTGTTATTTCTTCCCAGGATTTTTTTATAAGAACCACATTTAAAGTAGGAAGGTCAAGGTTTTCATCAAAAAATATTGACGCATTATTTCCTGATCCTGTATTAATATCGCCAACAACCCATATCGCCCCATATATATCAAAAGCACCATATATCTCAAGCCTCCCCCCAACATAAAGGAACCCATAAAGTCCTATATCATCGCCGGTAGCGCCTCTTTCACACCCCTGCTCACAGCTTCCATCATTACATTGATAATAATAAGCCTTATTACAGGCTCCTATTTGATATACTATAGAAGATGAACTTAAACCAAGGTCACCCGGATACTGGTTTGTGGCTGAAGTATCAATTTTAGCATACTCTCTCCAGGCGTTTGGTGGAACTGAAACATTTAATGCTCCAGGACCATCTTCTGATGCAGGACCTTTACCACAAAGATGATATCCACCGTAAGGATCATAACCATAAGTTTTATACCAGGGCCCATAGCAATCATCACCATCTATTCTTAAATTACCTCTTACAAAAAAAGAACCTTTAACCCCGGTATGTTTTAAGTAAACAGTTTTTCCTTCATCCCAGTACCACAAAAGACCCTGATTATATCTTCTGTCAGCATATATGTGTCTAACATAACATTTATTCTGGTCTGCACAGCATTTATTAGTATTGCCACTGCAGTTACAAACCATTAAATAATTATTGGAAGAGGATGGGGTTAGTGGTTTTAAGTTTTTTGCGCTTCCACAATTTAAAGTTCCATTTGCAGCCGCAGATGCCCTTATCGTTGCAAAATCAAACATCGGAAGTTCGGGGACATCATAAGCTGACCACCACTCTAAATTATCGGTATTTGGTGGGTTTAAGCTATGATCTCTTGGTTTAACAAGCTGCTTTGAAAATTTTCTCGGGAAATAAACATTAGCTGCTCCAGCAGAAAGATTTATCTCCCCCCAACTCATTATAGAACCCCAATGAATAGTAGTTTTTCCACTTGGGTTTATTTTTGAACCGCTCAGCATAGCTCCTGATATACTCTGGTTTTGATAAACCGCTTTTATTGCTCTTATCTCCTGAGTTGAGTCATCTCTTCCCTCTCCTATTATAATAACCTCTCTGGCAACACTTCCACTGGCAACCAGAACTCTGTAACTTCCCCCAGAAATATCTGTATAAACTGTATCAAAAACATAACCACTTATATTGTTTCCCATCATAATACTTTCAAATGTTTTAGTTGAGCTTTTAATCTTCCAGTAACCCCTTTCAACTGCAGCCTCCGCCAGATTAAGCGCTATAGATTTTTTCTGCTCTCTTATGGTTGACTTTGTATCTGTTGTAACCCAATTAAGGATTACAGGGACAATTATAAAAAAAATAACTATTGCCGTAACAAGCATTGGAAGAATGAAAGCTTTTCTTTTCATAAAACCTCTAATCGTTCATAATTCTTACTTTCTCAGACGCCATATGCAATGCCTTTTTCTTTGCGCTAAACAAATCCTTTTCAAGTGTAATTGAAACAGATAAAATTTCCATATTGCTTGACTCTGGAAAAACAAAAGCAAGATATCTTAAATCTGATGTTAACCTCATGGTCTTTGTTCCCTCAATCATCATAAGATCTCTTCCACTTTGATAAAACTGATAGTTTCTTCCGTCAATTGTTGAAAAAGTTATCTTTGAATAAAATGGTTCATTAGAACTCTGTCTTGATATTGAAATAGAACTTGCTTGTGCCTCTCTTAAAACTCTGGTTATCAAAAACATTATATTCCTTGCATCCTGTTGAAGAGATAATCTTGTTTTAGACATCATTATATTTTGATTGATTGTATTTAAAACTGGAACACCTGTGGCTATTAATATTCCTATTATTGCAACTACCCCCATTAATTCTGTCAATGTAAAAGCCTTTCTTTTCACCATAAGAAATCTATTCCTCCTGTGGTTTGCCCTGCCAGTACGCTAATATTGGTTCTTGAACTCCAGTATATGGTAAATGATGAAACATTAAGATATGGATAATATGAATAAACATTATAAGTCGGATTTGTAGATTGCCTTACCTCAATCAAATAATTTCCTTCCTCATCTGAAGAAGCCATATAATAAGGCGCGCCAGTTATGCTTTGCGAGCTTAAAGTTGGAAGTGAGGGAGGAGAGCCAGTAAGGCTTACTGTTGTTACCACAATCAAAGCTCCGCTTCTAATAGGAGAACCCCCATATTTAACACTCCCCCTTACATAGCCAAGAGCATTTGATATGGTAAAAGTTGTTGAAAAAATGGTACTTCCGGCTGTAGTTATACTGACGGCTTTTGTAGATGGCGAGACTGTTTCTTTCGAATCCACTATAGGCGAAACCACATAATTTCCTGTGCTTAAAACATTTGTTATAAACCTTCCATTGTTTGATGTTATCTGCTGATCTCTTGGAACATCATACGCGTCATATACAACAACTGAAATCCCGCCAATTGGAATCGTACTCCCGGCAATTGTAACATATCCACTTATCCTTCCACCCTGATATAGGACGAAATCAACGCTTGATTTAATCTCTCCGGCTGACACATATATTCCAGCAGAGGATATTGAAACATATCTATTGTCAAGATTGTTTGGATTGGCTGTAACCTCAACAAAACCGGTTGAAACCGCAAGTAAATACCTTTTATTTGATTGTACATATGTGTATCCCCCGTCATTTGACACAACCTTAATCGCCGGGCTTATGGGATTACCGAAAACATCAGTTACCATACCGCTTATATATCCCCATGTTATCATAGAAGAAAGAAAAATTGAGTTTAATGTTGAAGTAGATCCATTTGTTACAGTAAGCGAGTCTATTATAACAGCGTAATTTGCGCTTGAAATAGAACAGCTCCAGGTACCAGTAGCTATTTCATTTAGCTCAAAATAAGGATATGGAGGTAAGCCTCTTACATATGCTATTGTTGAAATGGAAAGACCATCTGAACATCCAACAAATGCTCCATTTGCAGGGGTTCCAGATATAACTGGTAAAACTGTCACTGAATTTTTTGGCGAGATTGATATTCCTGATGAGTAATCATGAAAATCAAGACTATTATTATTTGAATCATAAGCCGGACCGTAAGATGAATTTACTCCAGCTGTTGATGAATATCTGACATACTGCTCACCCTGCTGGAGCCCAATATTTTGCGGTATAGCAGATGTCTCATAAAAAGGTGCAGTCTTTTTCCCACTTGCACCATTATTTCTGTTCCATCCTACCTTATCCAGGATAGTATTATCAGAAATTTTATATAACTCAATTGCTCCCCCCCCTTCATCAGGACCATCTACAGAAACAGGTATTATGTTATATTGAGAAAGCGAAGGATTAAAATATGGAAAATCCAATGATGAATTTGAGTTAGACCAGACAGCATCTGCTTCTATAGATTCCCCGTTTATCGTAATAGGCGTTGTATTAGCAAATAAATAAAAACCACCACCAGGGATATAATCAGTAATATAATTTATTTGAATATTTTTCTTATTCTCGTCATAAATTCTTTGAAATTTTAACCCAATATCTCCATTGACAAGCCAGGAATATGTTGTTGGATTGTATATCTCAATATACTCCTGATCAAAACCTTCGGGGTTTATGGTAGAGCCAACTATCTGAGATATTACAAGATGGTCTTTTAACCACGGATAGCCAGTCATTTTACCATATCCCATCCTTGTAAGTAAAACATCTTTAGAAAGAGTCTGGTTTGGAGCTATTGTAAAAAAACCAAGATATGGGAAATATCCTCTTGCTTCAACATAAAGAGTATAATTCCCCGGTGTAAGATTAACTGTATAATCTCCATTAATATCGCTCACATCCTGCATCCCCATATATTCTGCTATATTGATAAAAGCTCCCTGGATAGGAGCCAATGTGGATGAATCTTTAATCCGTCCGGTAATGGCAGCATTTGACATAACTGTTTCTTTGTTTGTGTATATACTTGAAATCTGAACTTTTTTCTTTTCTCCATGGTATGTCCACACAACTGTAACTGTTATTTTTTTCATCCCTGTATCCGGGGATTCTGGCGGCAGTTCCTGAATAATTCCAGCAGTTTCCAACACGGGAACTATATATGTGTATCTTGTATAATAAACCCCCGCTTCAAGTATAGTCTCAGGCGGAAAAAAATATGTATCATAAGCAATTGCGGGAGAAAAATCACTTATATAAGCTATCTGTGTTGATGGAACAACCCTATAATAAAGTTTTTGTTTTAAAATTTGCATTTTTTCCTGAGCAAGATTTACAGCTATTGTTCTATCCTTTGAAAACTGAATGGCTTTTTGAATCCCTTTAAAAGACTCAACTATAACCACAATAACAACCGAAAGAATTACCACGCTTATCATCAATTCTGTTATTGTAAATCCTTTCTTAATCTTCATAATTTTTTTTATATATATTTATAGTTTATACTTAACTGCTAAATATGTCAATAGTTTTGTTTTATAATAAACATCTCTATTGTTAGTTTTTTCTAAAATCCAAAACTTTAATCTGTAATTATACACAATATAGGTCCAATTTACTATTAATTATTGCCTTTTTTTCACTTATAAAATGATATAATTTCTTTTAAAATATATAAGGACTTTAAGGGGGGATTATGATGCTATATAAAGAATTAATAAAAAAAAGAGCAAACGAAAGAAAATCTCAAAACTCTTATAATTCAAGGCTCAATAACTGGCAAAAGATAATGGATTCAACCAACAAGCTTCTTAATTATTATTTAATATCAACATCAAAACAAAATTAGTTTTTTTTGATTCTTTCTATAAGAGCTTGTGGATATCCAATATCAATAACTTTAAGAATGCCTATGTTTTTCTGTGCACAAGCAGCCATAAGCCCGGATTTTGGGAGTCCCATTGTAAGAGTTAAAACCGCTTTTATAAAAACTCCGGTATGATGACCTGTATCTGGATTTAATCCAGATGGTATATCTATTGCAATTATGTCTTTTTTAGTCCTATTTGCAATTTGAATCATTTTTTTTACTACTGCCACTGGCTTTCCAACAGCACTTATCCCCAGCAAAGCGTCAATTATTATATCAGCTTCATTTAACTTGCTTTCAATCTCAGTTATATTTCTAAGAGTGCATAAATTTATATCAATTGACTTTTCTTTTGCTTTATTAAGATTCTTTACCACAAGTTCTGGATACCCTCTATCAGAAGGGTTTATTATGAAAATTTTCACATTATTAAAACCTAAATCCTTTAAATATCTTGCGCATACAAGACCATCCCCCCCATTATGCCCCCTTCCGCATAATACAGATATATTTATCTCAAAATTATTAAATTTTTCTTTTACATAATTTGCGACCTCATTTGCGCAAGCTTTACCAGCATTTTCCATCAGGGTCTGTGACGATATTGAATAATCAAGTGTTGCAAGTCTGTCTATGTATTTCATTTTTTCGGAAGTGACAACAGGCAAGCCATTATATTCTTTTATATTTGGAATTTTCATTTTCCGCCTCTCATTATTCTATTGTTTTTTATAAATTCTTTAAAATCCTTAAAATCCAAACAATTTAAAATATCATTTTTTTCAAGTCCTGCCCTTCTTGCATTATTTACAGCATATTCCATATAATCAAACTGGTCTATGGAATGAGCGTCTGAAGAAAGCACAACTTTTAAACCCAACGATTTAACTCTCTTTGCATTAATATCGCTTAAATCAAGTCTCTGAGGCTGACCATTAATTTCAAAAACTGTGTTATTTTTGACTGCAATATCAAATATTCTATCATAATCAACATTAATCTCGTCTCTTTCAAGCAATAGTCTTTGTGAAAGATGAGCTACAACATCACAATAAGGATTTTTAATAGCCTTTATTATTCTTTCTGTTAGCTGTTGTCTATCCATTTTTATCGAGGTATGAACCGCACCAATAACAAGATCTACTTTTCTAAGTTCTTCCTCAGTATAAGCAAGTTCTCCGTTTTTTAAAATTTCAAGTTCTATTGACCTCTCAAAAGATACATTTTTGTATTTTTTAGAAAGATTTAGTAACTCTTTTTTAGTTTTTTCATATTCATTAAAATCAAGACCATGAACAAAATTTAAAGGAGAAGAATGATCAGAAACAAAAAACCAGCTATATTTTTTTGAAAGGAAATTCACTATCTCCTCGATTGTGTTTGTACCATCGGTATATGATGTATGACAGTGTATCTCCCCTTTTATATCCTTTAATTCAACAAGAACTGGCAATCTCCCTTCCAATGCAAGTTCTATTTCTCCATTATCTTCTCTTAACTCAGGTGGCACATAAAAAAGTCCAAGCTTCTTATATATCTCCTGTTCATCTTTGCCGGCAATTTTTTCCTTAGATCCATAGTTTTTGAAAAGTCCGTACTCATTTAAAGTATATCCAAGTTTATTGGCAATCTCCCTTAATCTTATATTATGTTGCTTTGAACCTGTAAAATAGCAAAGCGCAGCGCCATAAGAATCTTCATCAACGATCCTTAAATCACACTGCATATTATTTTTAAGCATAACAGAAGCCTTGCGATCGCCTTTTGAAAGAACTTTTTCAACAAGAGGGTAATTAATAAATTTTTCCGCTATATCAGATTTACCAACTGCAATTATGTCTATATCTCCAATAGTTTCTTTTTTCCTTCTAAGGCTTCCAGCATATTCAATTTTTTTATATCCAAATCCTTTTAGATATTTTATAATACCAATAGCAACTCCCTCTGCATAATTATACAAAAATCTTTTATTTGTATTTGCTCCTTTTTCAAACCATTCAATTATACTTTTTTCTATTTTTTCTCCAAATCCATCAAGCTGACGTATCTTCCCAAGTTTAGCAAATTCAAAAAGCTTATTCTTTGAGTCTATATTAAGTTTCTCATAAAGTATTTTAACACGTTTTGCGCCAAGACCCGGAACCCCTACTAATTCAAGCAAACCGGCGGGATATTTTGACAGTAACATGTCAAATTCCGAAAAACTCCCCCTTTCAGAAATTTCTTTTATATGGCTTGCTATATTTTTCCCTATCCCTTTTATAGAAATAAGTTCTTTTTCATCTATCTCACTTATAGGACGTGGAAATGAAGAGACAACAACAGCCGCCTTTTCATAGGCTCTGACTTTAAATATATTTTCGCCGTTTAACTCGCACAAAACGGCCATTTTTTCAAGGATAGAAGCTATCTCGCCGTTAGACCTGCCCATAACCATAAAAAAGTGAAAGGAAAAATCCTGAAACAGCTATCACAAATATAAGAAGAAATATTAATATATGAGGGAAGAAAACCGATGCGATGGCATTAATCATTCCAAATCCGCTGCGTCTTTTTATAACCCATATTCTTAAAATCCAGATAAGAGAAAAAATAATAAAAACCAAAGGAATAAAGCTTTTTTTATTGAAAGCGATACTAAGATAAGCAAGAGGGATAAATAAAAGAGTTAAATATTCAGTTATTCCATATAAAAAAAACAATTCTTTTGCCCTTATATGCTTATCAGTTTGCATATCAATATAAAGCGATGTTATCCCGCAAAAAACGAAATTAAATACAAAGAAAAAACTAAAAAGCGCTATAAAAACCACGACACTAAATCCTGTATGAGCCACAATGGCGAAACAAATATATGAGTTTAAAGCCGCAATGAAATATCCCATTGTAGATATAAAAGAATATTTTTTACCATAAAACCTTTCAATTTCAGAAAGAAAAGATTCCATTTAACCTCTAAAAAACCATTTTATATTCAAGCAAAGGGGTTTCAACTTTATTTATAAAAGAAATTTTTGAATCAATCATATCAAAAATACTGCTAAAAAAACCAGCTTTAGCTCTAACCACAGCAGGATTTTTTCCTATGCCAGCCATAATACCAGCCTCATCTATTGCGTCATAAAGATCTCCCAATTTGTCTACAAGTCCATTTTGAACCGCTTGATTACCGGTAAAAACCCTTCCATCAGCTATCTCTTTAACTTTTTCTTTAGGTATTTTCCTGCCTGAAGAAACAACCTCAACAAAAGTATTATATGTATCATCTATCATTTCCTGTAATAGTGCTTTTTCTTCTTTTGTCATCTCCCTTGAAAACGATCCTATATCCTTAAATTTTCCTGATTTAATAATATTAGATTTTACACCTATTTTCTTGAAAAGCTCCTCTCCCTGCATTGTTGAAAAAATCACGCCTATTGAGCCAGTTATTGTCCCTGGATTTGAAATTATTTTATCACAGGCAACAGATATATAATAAGCGCCGCTTGCCGCCACATCTCCAAAATGAGCAATAATAGGTTTTCTTGTCTGCTCCTTTATTTTTTTTATAGCTGAATAAATCTCCTGAACCGCTCCAACGCTTCCACCGCCAGAATTGATATCAAGAACTATTGCTTTTATATTCCTGTCTTCTCCATATCTTTTTATCATACTAACTATAAAATCGCTTCCTTTCTCGTTTATAGAAGAATCCTTTTTATATATAGCGCCATAAATGGGTATAATAGCAACCTTATTTTTTAAATTTTTCTTTTCTACGGTTGAAATAACATCATTATCAAGCCTTATTTTTCTGTTTTTTGAGATAAACTTTAAGGAAATAAAAATAGAAATTAAATAAAGCATTGAAAATAGAATAAAAAAAACTGTAAGCGGAGTCCATTTTGACGGCGATTTCTGAATATTAATAGATCCATCACTTTTTATGTTATTATTTTCATCCATCAATCCTCCTTTTTAAATATTATATCATTTATTAAATCTTACTTATAAACCTCTTTTTTTTAGACTTTTTATGCTTTTACAATACATTCGTTTTATTTATAAAATATACTTATTATGGCAAAGGTTATAGTTGCTATGAGTGGCGGGATAGATTCAAGCGTAACCGCATTTCTGCTCAAAAAAGCTGGATTTGAGGTAATCGGGATAACATTAAGACTTTTCAAAAAAAACTCTAAATGCTGCGGTGGAGATGAATCCATAGAGAAATTTAAGAAAATATGCCATAAAATAGGTATAAAATATTATATAAAAAATGCTATAAACATTTTTGAAAAAGAAGTGGTTGAAGAATTTGTTAAAGATTATATCTCAGGAAAAACTCCAAATCCATGTGTTGAATGTAATAGAAAATTGAAATTTGAGTATCTTTTTAATATAGCTAAATCACTGGGCGCTGATTTTTTTGCAACCGGACATTATGCAATAGTAGAAAAATCAACAAATGGGGAATACTTTCTAAAAAGAGGAATAGATAAAGAAAAAGATCAGAGCTATTTTCTCTATCCAATAAAAAAGGAAATTCTTCCATATATAATTTTTCCACTAGGAAATCTTTTGAAAGAAAATGTTAAAAAAATAGCTCAGGAAAATAATATCCCTGTTAATATTAATATAGAAAGTAAAGATATATGTTTTATAGAAGGTGGTAATTACTCTCTATGGCTTAAAAAAAATGGTTATGCTAATTCATCTGATGGATATATTAAAGATACGGGCGGGAAAATATTAAAAAAACATAATGGTTTATATAACTTTACAATAGGACAAAGAAAAAAAATTGGAGTCAGTTCTACGGAAAGACTTTATGTAATAGACACAATTCCAGGTGAAAATACAGTGATTGTTGGAAAACACTCAGAGGCATTTTCAAAAGGAATGATTATAAAAAATCTTAACTGGTTTGTAGACCCCATAGATTTACAAAACAAGAAAATATATGCACAAATAAGATACAGGCATATCCCAAAACCCGGAAAACTAATTAAAAAGGGCGAAAATAATATAGAATTTATGTTTAATGAAAGGGAATTTGCTGTTACTAAAGGACAATCCTGCGTTTTTTATGAAAATGATCGTGTTATTGGCGGCGGGATTATAGAAGAAGTAATACGATAATCAATGGAGGAAGAATGGAAGAAATAATAAAAAGGAAAAAAATAAATGTTGCTGTGTTTTTTGGCGGAGAGTCGGTTGAACATGAGGTTTCAATACAATCCGCAAAAAATATAATAAATGAGTTGAAAAATAAAAATGAAATAAATCTTATACCTATTTTTGTTGATAAGGAAGGAAAATGGCATAATGTTGAATCTGATATTGAAAATATAAAAAAAATTGGAGAGGTATCATACAACTTTTCTAAAAAAGAACTTCAATTAAACGGCAAAAAAGCTGAAATTGATATCGCTTTTTCACTTATTCACGGAAACATTGGAGAAGATGGCAAAATTCAGGGGCTTTTTGAAATTATGAATGTAGCTTATACCGGATCAGATCTTACTTCTTCAGCTATAGCAATGAATAAAAAATTATCCAAGATACTGGCAGCTCGTGAAGGTGTTCCAGTCCTTGATGATATGATTGTAACAAAAAATAATTTTCTTAAAAACAAACAAGAAATTCTTAAAAAAATAAAAAAAATAAAATTACCTATTTTTGTTAAACCAGTTTCTTTAGGTTCATCCGTGGGAGTGTCAAAAGTCAGTAAACAAGGCGAAATGGAAAAAGCTATTTTAAATGCTTTTAAATATGAAGATACTATTATGGTTGAAAAAGGGATAGAAAGAGCAAGAGAAATTGTCTGCGGGATACTGGGATCTCAAGATGATATGAAAACATCACCATGTGGAGAGATCAGAATTAAGGGAAAGCATGAATTTTACGATTATTCTGCAAAATATATAGACAATAATGCAATGGAGCTTGATATCCCCGCAAATATTGACATCAAGACCCATGAAAAAATTCAGGAATATTCCAAAAAAGTGTTTAAATCTATTGGATGTTATGGTTTTGCAAGAGTAGATTTCCTTATGGACCTAAAGAACGGCAAAATATATTTTTGTGAGATAAATACTATACCTGGATTTACTTCTCATAGCCTTTTTCCAAAATTATGGCAAAAAGCTGGAGTTAATTTAAAAGAACAATTAAAACAGATATCTTTACTTGCGATTGAAAGACAAAAAATAAAATCAAAATTCAAAAAAACTATATGAAAGAAGTTATTCTAAAACATCCTCCAAAAGGGCCTTTGATATTTAAAAGGATGATAAAAAATATCCCACCTCAAATAATGAAAGGTGAAATAGTCAGAATATTGAATAAAAATGGAGAGTTTTTTGGATATGCATTTTATAATCCAAAAAGTGCAATAGTGTTTAGAACGATAACAAGAGAATATATTGATAATTTTGATATAAAAGCTTATATAAAAGAAAAAATTTTAAGCGCCGCAGAGTTTAGAAAAAAATTTAATCTTCCAAATAATGAAACTAATGCATACCGTCTTATCCACGATTGGGGAGATGGACTTTGTGGACTTACGATAGATATGTTTTCTAACTGCGCTGTGGTAGAAATATATTCATATGGATATTATCTTTTAAGAGAAGAGATAGAGAGAATTTTAAAAGAAATATATAACGATATATATGTATATTTTAAGGCTACATCATATACTCAAACAATGGAAGGGTTTAAAATGAATTTTGAAAGCCAAAGTAAAACTGTGAGGATAAAAGAAAACGGAATAATATTTGAAATAAGGTTAGGAGAAGGGTATAAGAGTGGTTTTTTTCTGGACCAGCGAGAAAACAGAAAATATTTATCTAATTTTGCTGAAGGTAAGACCATGCTTGATCTTTTTTCATATACAGGAGGCTTTGGCCTTTATTCCAAAAAAAATGGAGCAAAAGAGGTTACCTCTGTTGATTTAGACGAATATGCTATAGAGCAACTTAAAAGAAATGCAAATCTAAATAAATTAAAGATTAATGTTGTAAGGTCAGATGTATTTACATATATGCGTCAGATGATTGAAAATAAAAACGAATATGATATAGTAGTTTTAGATCCAAATAAGATTATAACTTCAAGAGAAAATAAGGAAGAAGGAATAATAGAATACATAGATTTAAATAAACTTGCCTTAAAGCTTGTTAAAAAAAATGGGATTTTTTTAACCTGCTCATGTAGTGGAATGCTCTATATAGATGAATTTATTGAAATAATAAAAAAATCAGCTTCTATAGCAAAAAGAACTGTAAAAGTCTTTAAAAAATCAGGGGCAGGTCCTGATCACCCTTTTACCATAAACTATCCAGAAGGTGAGTATCTTAAAGCGATATGGTGTTTTGTAGAATAACTCAAGGATTTTTGCTGCTTACTTCCCCTGTTTTTTTAAAACCCCTTCCTATATAATAGAGAACATCTCTGACTATTTTTTGAGATGAAAGTTTTGAAATATTTATAACTTTTGCTCCTAAATTGGATAGTTTCTGATTCTCCTCTTCGGTTTCAGCTATAAAAATAACTTTTGATTTTGGAAATATTGAACGAATATTCATAAGAAGCTGGTAGGTATCTGTCCCTTTAAGTATAAGATTTGACATTGGAGATATTATTATCTTGGGATTAAGTTTTTCCAATCGTTTTATAGATTCATAATTTGAAAGGTCAACATATGTCCACTTTGCATCAAGTTGTGTAAGTATCTTTGAGTTTGCCGCATTAAAATCAGCCACTTCTATGGAAAGAGAAGGATTTTTCTCTTTTATCATTCTCACCAATTCATAGGTTATTCTATTATATCCAAGAATAAGTATATCATTTATATCATTGTAAGAAGAGAGGGATTCATCAAAATTCTGAAGATTAAACTTTTTAGCAAAGAATGAGTATATCTCATGATTATAGTTTATTATATAGGTTGCTGCCACTGATGATAATATCATCGTTATCAATATAATAACTGAAACGTCATTTGAAATATGTTTATACCCCACTCCAAGAGCTGATATAACAAGAGCGAACTCGCTTACAGGAAAAAGATTTAAGGCTGTTACAAAAAGCGGACGCATTCCTATTTTGAGTATTCTGTGGTAAAAAATTATTGATAAAAATCTTGCCACCAATATAATAATCATAATTCCAAGCACTAAAAGAATATACCCACCCTTTATAGCCGGCATCTTTAATCCCAGAGACACAAAGAAAAGAGTGACAAAAAAATCCCTTACTGAAGAAATTCTTATGACTATCTCTTCGCTATAAGGAGAATTAGCAATTGACAGCCCTGCAATTAAAGCCCCCATTTCTTTTGAAAGCCCAAGGTAATTTGCTGCAACAGAGACAACAAAACAATATGCTATTGAGGTTATTATTACAAACTCCACATTTTTTGAGTTTGCATGAATAACTTTTGAAAGAAAATACCTTGAAAAATTAAAAGATAAAAAAAGCAATAATAAGGTATAAACAAAAGATTTAATAAATAAAGAATATTGTGGGCTTAAAAAATCCTTTTGAAAAGCCAGAAATATTATTGCAAAAAAATCCTGAAATATTGATATTCCTACAGTAAGTTTTGCAGCAATTGTTTGGGTCTCAAATTTATCATTGAGTATTTTTACAACTATCAATGTAGAGGTAAGATTAAAGCAAAAGCTTAGATATACCATTTCAAGGAAGGTAAAAGAATTCCCAACTAAAAAATTTAACATTATATATGTTAAAATGCAACCAATCATAACCTGAGAAAGCGCAAGTATCAAAATATTTTTGCCGCTTGAAATCATCTCCTTGAGATTAATTTCAAGCCCGATTATAAAAAGCAAAAATATAAGCCCGATCTCAGATATAAGCTCAATACTTTCCATCTCTCCTATGACTGAAAAACCAATCCCCGGTCCAAGTATTATTCCAGCTATTATATAGCCTATCATAAGGGGTTGTTTTATAATTCTCATAAAAAAAGCCATAACTCCGCTTGCTATTATTGAAATCGCTATGGCTGTGAGAAAATTTTGTATGTGCATAAGTAAATTATATCAAAATAAAAAAGTAACTAAATAACTAAAAGAAACTTACCGGGATAAATTTTTTACAATATCAAGAAATCTTTTTTCATTTTTTATTTTGGAAAATACAGGATCTTTAAATGGATCAGGTAATTTTTCATTATTTATAAGTTTATCTCTGTTTTTAATAGCTAACTTAAGATTTAAAATCGCTAATTCATAATTCCCCATTTTCGAATAGACGCGCGCTTTATTATAATAAAATGTCGGGTAATCCCTGAACTTTTCAAGCCCCATATCAAATTTTAGAATAGCTGCTTTATAATCCCTCATTATAAAATAACTCATACCTAAATTATCTATGACAGAGATATGATGGTATCTGTCAAGCTTGTTTTCTTTTCTTTGCAACTCCAGAGTTTTTTCATAATAATTTATAGATTCTCTATAGTTTTTATTATAAAAAAAAGAATTTGCAAAGTTAAAATAGTCATATATAGTTAAATTATAAGGTGAAACTATCTTAATAGAATTTATTATTTTATTTAAAATCCAGCCGTCACCTTTTTTATAGAAAGTTTTAGAAATATGAACATCTATACAATAATCATCAAAAAAAACATAAGCATTTGCCTGTTTGCTTATTTTTGACTTATCCTGTGGAGAAATCATCACATCACGCCAGACAACTTTCATCGTTTTATATTAGCTTTCTAAAAGATTTAAATATTCTTCCGATTCTTTTATTTTTTGAAGATAATAATTATAGCAACCATTAGTATCCTTTATCATTTGAGATGGCTTTGGGGTTATAAAAACTCTCACATAAACAACATCTGATCCAATTTTTTTATATAACTCCATTATTCTTTTTTCTTTTTTTGGATCTATATAATCCTTTGTATATAAAAGATTATTTTCATACGCCCCTATATAAAAACTCCATCTTTTTTGAGGTAAAGGCGCATAATTTAAGAAAAGTTTCTCTGTTTCGTCTGATAATGCGAGAGATTTAAAGATAAAAAAAAAAGGAAAAAAATCATACTCCTATATCTTTTCTATAATGTATTCCTCTATAATTTATCTTGCTTATAGCTTTATATGCCTTATCTCTGGCTTGGTTAATATCCTTTCCAAGAGCAACAATATTTAAAACCCTTCCCCCATTTGTAAAATACCTGTTTTCCTTTAACATAGTTCCAGCATGAAATACTATAACATCATTACATTCATCTAATCCACTTATTTCATCCCCTTTAACTGGATTTTGAGGATATCCCAAAGCACTAAGCACTACACAAATTGATTTTCCTTTTTTTATTTTGAGCTTTTCTGTTTTAAGCTCTCCAACTGAAACCTGTTCAAAAATATCAAGTATATCATCTTCAATTAAAGGTAAAATAGCCTGAGTTTCCGGGTCGCCAAATCTGACATTAAACTCAAGAACTTTTGGTCCAGAATTTGTAAGCATTAAACCAAAATAAATCACTCCACGATAATCTATTTTTTCCTTCAGCTGAGCTTCCATAAACCGCCAGATAATTTCTTCTTCTATAGCGCAAATCTCATCTTTTGAAAGATCAATTGGTGCCACCGCCCCCATTCCACCTGTATTTGGACCTTCGTTATTATCATTAAGCCTTTTATGATCACGCGAGATGGGAAGCATAAGATATCTCTTTCCATCTATAAAAGCAAGAACAGAACATTCCCTTCCACTAAGATATTCTTCTATTATTATTTTCATCCCGGAACTACCGAAAATTCTTTTTTCCATAAAATCTTCTACTGCATTAACAGCCTCTTGAAGATTTGAACATATCCTCACTCCCTTTCCAGCACATAAACCATCAGCCTTTACAACAACTGGAAATCTGTCAATTTTATTCAAATACTCTTTAGCATAATTAGAATCATAAAAAATTTTAAAATCCGCAGTAGGTATATAATTTCTATACATAAACTCTTTTGCTACCTGCTTTGAAGACTCAAGCACAGCCCCTTTTAGTTTTGGACCAAAGACTTTGATATTTGCTGACAAAAGATAGTCAGCTATCCCCTTAGAAAGTGGATACTCAGGACCAACAACTACAAGATCTATTTTCTTATCCACACACAATTTCCTTATCCCATCAAAATCATCTATTTTTACATCAATATTTTCACTAAACGTTTTAAAAACTGAATTATCAGGCAGAGTATATAGCTTGTTTAACTTAGTGCTTTCTTTGATCTTCCAGCAAATAGCATGTTCTCTACCACCGCTGCCAATCACTAAAACATTCATCCTGCCTCCTGAAAATTATAGCACTGGATATTTCCTGTCAAAACAGGCTGTACAAAAATTTCTATCCCCTCTGCCACATGATTTTATTAAATTTTCAAGTTTGATATAATGAAGTTTATCAACCCCTATAAATTTTTCTATTTCATTTATTTCCATTCTGTTAGCTATAAGCTCCTGCTCAGTTGGAGTGTCTATTCCATAATAACAGGGACCTTTAATAGGTGGAGATGCAGAAAGAAAAATAACTTTTTTTGCTCCCGAATTTTTAAGTTTGGAAACTATCTTTTTTGAAGTAGTTCCACGAACAAGAGAATCGTCAATTAGAATTATCTTTTTGCCTTCTATATTATCTTTTATCGGAGCAAGTTTTAAGTCTGCAATAAACTCTCTTAAAGATTGCTGAGGAGCAAGAAAAGAGCGAGGGGCATAATGATTTTTCATAAAAACAGGGTAATATGGAATTTTTGATTCTTTTGAAAAACCAAGTGCATAGGCAGTTCCTGAATCTGGAACTCCGCTTACTATATCCGCATTAATCCCCTTTACTTCCCTTGCAAGATTTCTTCCAGTCTCATATCTTGCCATAAAAATACTCCTGCCAAGAACAAAAGAATCAGGACGAGCAAAATAAACCTGCTCAAATATACATCTGTAATATTTATTGATATGTTGAAAAACTATTTTATTAATTTCTGAATTTTTTGCTATAAAAATCTCACCTGGCATAACCTCGCAGTAGAAATCATACCCGGTAACATCAAAGGCACAGGTTTCTGAAGCAAAAGCAAAAGAATTACCCAATTTCCCTACAACAAGAGGCCTGAATCCCCATGGATCTCTTGCAGCTATTACCATATCCTTATAGAGAAAAACAAACGAATAAGCGCCTTTAAGCTCTTTAAGACTTTCAACAAGAGCATCTATAAAATTTGCGCGTTTAGATTTTGAAATAAGATGAGCTATTATCTCGCTATCCGTGGTTGTCTGAAATATAGCCCCTGATGATGAAAGCTTTGTTTTCAACTCTTTTGAATTAACTATATTACCATTATGGGCTACGGCAAATTCTCCAAACTTTGTATTAAAGAAAAGAGGTTGAGCATTTGTTATAGTTGAAGATCCTGTCGTTGAATATCTTACATGTCCTATAGCAGTAGTTCCAGATAATTCGTTTATAAGTTCCTTATCAAAAACTTCCTGAACAAGCCCCATCCCATTATAATATTTATAACCATTTTTACCAAAACTTACTATACCGCAGGACTCCTGTCCTCTGTGTTGAAGTGAGTATAAAGCAACATAGGTAAGAAAAACTGAATTTTTATTGTTTGTTACTCCAAATATACCACACATAATCTATTTCACATATTCCACAGCATTTTTAAAAAACTCATATCCTATTGAAAACTGTCCAGTTTCTTTCCATGGCAGCTGAATTTTGAAGAAAGTTCTTTCCGGATGTGGCATAAGCCCAAAAAGATTTCCATTTTCATTAGTAAGACCAGCTATATCAGAAAAAGAACCATTAGGGTTATCAATATAAGATAAAGCGTTTAGGTTTTTAGACTTAATTTCCCGAATAGTTTTTTCATCAGCAATAAACTTTCCCTCCCCATGGGCTACTGGAAGATAAAACTCACTTGATATCCCTTTAGTCCACAAACACGGGCTTTTGGGGTTTACCCTAACCCTGACCCATTTACAAACGAAATGCCCTACATCATTCAGATATAACGTGGCTGTTTGCTTTAAAGAAGAATGATAAGGCAGAAAACCAGTCTTAACAAGTACCTGAAACCCATTACATATACCAATAACTGGTTTTTTTGATCTTATAAAATCATCAAAATCTTTTCTTAAACTTTTAATTCTAAGAGCAAATATTTTACCAGCTGATATATCATCCCCAAAAGAAAAACCCCCCGGCAAAGCCATAATATCATAGTCACAAAGTTTTTTCATACCAGTTATAAGTTCATTTATATGAACAAGCTCAGCATCTGCGCCTACCAGATTAAAAGCATTTTTTGTTTCTATATCGCAGTTAGTTCCGCAAGCCCTTAAAATTATAACCTTAGGTTTCATAATATATTTCGTTCCCACAATTTTTTAAATTTATATATATCTTCGCTAAAAACTATATTTCCATTATTCCTTACAATAAAAGAAGGATTTTTAAGAGTATATCCAAGCTTTACATAACTTAAGTTTCCCATAAGCTTTACAAATTCTTTCTCTTTATTTTTATCTACCTCCACAACTATCTTAGAGCCACATTCCCCAAAAAAAGTTTCCACATCTGAAATTTTAAATTTCTCTAAAATCTTATATATATTTACTTCAACTCCAATACCACCAAGACACATCTCAAAAACACAGGAAATAAATCCGCCGTCTGATACATCATGAGCGCTATGAATAAGCCCTTTTTGCATAGCTGAAATTAGTCTTAAATATATCTTTTTGTTTTCTTTAAGATTTATTGGAGATATATAGTTATTTTCAGGTTCAAAAAGACGTTGATATACAGAACCACCAAGTCCTGGCAAGAATTTACCAATAACATATACGGGATTATCTGCCTTTTTAAAATCCTGAGTTACTATCTTTCTTACATCCTTAACAGGCGCTACTGCTGAGATTAAAAGTGTCACAGGGATCTTATAGTTTTTATTACCTATAACAGTCTGATTATAAAAACTATCTTTTCCAGAAATGAAAGGGAGTTCCATTAAAATAGCAGCTTCTTTTGCTCCAATAGCCGACGCTGTAAAATCTCCCATCACTTCTTCTATATTAGGATTTGCCGAACAAAAATTATCAAGTATTGCACCATGCGTTATATCAGCTCCAACACAAACAAGGTTTCTTACAGCTTCATCAACCGCATAAAAGGACATATCATAAGGCGATATTTTAGAAAAAGATGGCGCTATCCCGCAGGAAACAGCAAAACCCCTATAAGAATTAAAATCATTTATTACATTAGCAGGCCATATAACAGTAGCGTCTGATGGTACAGACTGCGTCAAAGAACAAAAAGATTTTAAAACAGTTTGTCCCATAACTTCATGATCATATTGTTCTACCACCCATTTCCTTGAACAAACATTTAAATCAGAAATAACCTTTTTAAATCTATATGAAAAATCTGAATATTCAATCCTTCTAAAGTTATTTACCATTTTTCTTTCTTTGTAAACGGCCCTTTTTGGGATTTTAGGAAGGCCAGCATGTAAAAAATCCATATCCAATTCAGCAATACTCTGGTTTTTATAGTAAACCTTGAGTTTTTTATCATTTGTAAATCTTCCTATTATATAATATTGGCATTCTTCAATTTTACAAATTTCAATAAGCGTCTCTACCTTTTCCTCTGGTACCGCAAGTACCATTCTTTCCTGAGATTCACTTAGCCATATCTCCCATGGCTGAATGTTTTTATCTTTAAGTATAACATTCTCAAGCCTTACTTCAGCTCCGCAATTTGAAGCAAGTTCTCCAACAGCTGAAGAAAATCCTCCTGCTCCACAATCAGTTACTGCATTATAAAGCCCTAAATCTCTTGCTTTTAGTAAGACATCAAGCAATTTTTTTTCATTTATAGCATGACCTATTTGAACATGAGAAGAAGAAGTCTTTTCATCTATATCAGAAGATGAAAAGGTCGCTCCGCCTATTCCATCTCTTCCAGTAGCGCCACCTAAAACAAATATGAGATTTCCTGGCAAAACTTTTTTATTTATCTTATCTTTAGGTATAATCCCCGTGCATCCCACATAAACCAATGGATTATAAAGATAATCATCATCAAAAAAAATGCTTCCAGATGCGGTAGGAATACCCATTTTATTACCATAATCCCTTACCCCTTTAACAACCCCGGAGATTATTTTATGTGGGGTAAGAAATCCTTTTGACAACCCATAGGTTTTATCAGGGAATGCGAAACAGAAAACATCTGTATTTAAAACTGGTTTAGCTCCAAGCCCAACTCCAAGTATATCCCTTATAACCCCTCCAACCCCAGTTTCAGCCCCGCCATAAGGCTCAAGAGCGCACGGATGATTATGGGTTTCAACCTTAAAACAAATACCCCATTTAGATTTTTCATCAAGCTCTATTATTCCGGCATTATCCTTAAAAACACTAAGACAATATTTTTTATTAAGTTTTTTAGTAGCATAAACGATAGTTTGCTTAAAAAGATTTTCTATCTTTTCCTTCTTCTTGATTTTCCCATTACAATCCTTCCATAAAAACTCAACCGGACCTGAAAAGGTTTTATGCTTACAATGCTCTGACCAGGTTTGCGCGATAGTCTCTATTTCACATCTGGTAGGATTTCTTTTCAATTTAGAAAAATATTCCTTAATCATTAAAAGCTCATTATTATTTAAAGACCAACCATAAATTTGATTAAGTCTGGTTATTTCACTAATTCCAGTATTTATAAAATCAATTTCATCTTTAATTTTGCTATTTAATTCCATAAAAATATTTTACTTTTTTAAAAGCAAGTTATATTTTAATCCTTCTTCAATCTTAGTCTTATATCATTAATCAATTCATTTGCAAAGTTTTCATATATAAATTCTTTTAAAATGTTTTTATCTGCTTTTAAGGAAAAATAGTAACATCTAGCGCTTTGAGCATCATCAGGCATTCTCATTCCATAAACACCTATTATATTTTTCACACTTTCTCCAACAACATCTGTAACTCCTTTTTTAAACCATACTTCAATAGAAACATTGAAATTAAAAGGTCTTGGAGTTTTTTCTCCAAGGATATAATACTCAACTACAGGATCAACAAGAATATCCTCTGCTATCTTTTTAAAATACTCTTCTTTTTCCTCTGCTTTTATATCATATATCTTTGAAAATTTAATATTTCCCTTTATCTGAGAAAAAGAAAAAAATGATTCAGAAATATTCTTACTTTCCCTATCGAACTCATCTTTCGTAAATACTTCTATCCTCATATCCTCTCCACCTCGGACTGACCGGGGCGGTCAGTCCTTATTAATTATAAGTTTCATTATCTCATTGTATTTTTTTTGAGTTCCAACTACTATCTCTTCTGGCAATAATGGCGGATTTGATTTTTTATCCCATCCACTTGAAAGAAGCCAGTTTCTAACATATTGTTTATCAAAACTATGTGGCTCTTTACCAATCTCATATGTTTTTTTATCCCAGAACCTTGAACTATCAGGAGTAATAATCTCATCTATTAATATTAACTCATCATCTAAAAAACCAAACTCAAATTTAGTATCCGCAAGTATAATTCCTTTCTCCAATAGATAATCATAAGCAACCTTATAAATCTTAAGCGAAATATTTTTTATTTTACTTGCAATTTCAACGCCTATTTGATTAGCCATATACTCAAAATCAACATTTTCATCATGCCCCAAATCAGACTTAGTTGTCGGAGTAAAAATAGGTTCATTTAACTTTTGAGCATACTTTAGATCTTCTGAAAGTTTTATATTACAGATAGTTCTATTTTTTTCATACTCCTTCCAGGCATTACCCACAATATAACCTCTTACTATACATTCAAAATCAATTCTTTTAGCCTTATAAACAAGAACTGTCCTATCTTTATAATATTCCCCGAGATTTAAACCTGAAAGCCTGTTTATCTCATCCAAATCTGATGAAATTATATGATTCTTTATTATATGTTTTGTTTTTTCAAACCAGAAAAGTGAAATCTTATTTAATATCTTTCCTTTTCCGGGTATTTCATTTGGTAAAACATAATCAAAAGCAGAAATTCTATCAGTTGAGACTATTAGAAGTTTATCATTATTTATAAAATAGACATTCCTCACTTTCCCTTTATAAAACTTTAAATCATTAAGCGTTTTTACCATTATTCACTCCTTTATATTTCCAATCATCTCTCATTCCCACTCAATTGTCGCCGGAGGTTTTGAGGTTACATCATAAACTACTCTATTTATTCCTTTAACCTCTCCAACTATTCTTGAAGACATTTTCTGAATTAAATCATATGGTAGTTTTGACCAGTCAGCGGTCATTCCATCAACACTGTCAACACATCTTATAGCGCATACATTTTCATAACTCCTTTCATCTCCCATAACACCAACAGATTTTATTGGAAGTAATACACAAAATGCCTGCCATATTTTATCATAATAGCCATATTTTATTATTTCCTCTCTCATTATCTTATCAGCTTTCCTTAGAATATCAAGTCTATCCTTATTAACCTCACCAATTATTCTTATAGCAAGACCGGGACCCGGGAAGGGGTGCTGATATAGAATATCCTTCGGTATATTAAGTTTTTCTCCTACTTCTCTTACATCATCCTTGAAAAGAAATTTTAATGGTTCTATTAATTTAAACCCAAGTTTTTTAGGAAGCCCACCGACATTATGATGACTTTTTATAACCGATGAAGGGCCTTTAACTGAGACCGACTCAATTATATCAGGATAAAGCGTTCCCTGAACCAGAAATTTTACATTTCTCATTTTTTTGGCTTCTTTTTTAAAAACATCTATAAATGTTTTACCAATTATTTTTCTTTTTTTCTCCGGATCTTTTACCCCTTTAAGCCTTCTTAAAAAAATTTTTGAAGCGTCAACTATCTTTATATCAAAATCAAACTGCTTTCCAAAAACATCTTTAATTCTTTCTCTATCACCAATTCTCAAAAGCCCTGTATCTACAAATATACATTTAAGTCTTTTCCCTATTGCTTTATTAACCAAAAATGCCGCAACGGAGGAATCAACCCCTCCACTTAAAGCGCATATAGCATTAGAGTTTCCAATTGTTTCTTTTATTTTATCTATACTTTGCGTTATAAAATCCTCAGAATTAAAAAGACTTTTTATTTTACATATATTAAAAGCAAAATTATAAAGTATCTTTTTACCTTCAACAGTATGCTCCACTTCAGGATGAAACTGGATAGCATATATATTTTTCTCTTCGTTTTCAAAACCACTTATGACCCCATTTTCTGTAATTGAATTAACTTTAAAACCATTGGGAACTACCTTTACCTCATCGCCATGACTCATCCATACAGTTGTATCTCTGCTAACTTTATCAAACAATTTAGATTCCTTTACAATCTTTATCTTTGTATGACCATATTCCCTCTTAACCCCACTTACAGTTTTACCATTAAGATTATGTGCTATAAGTTGCATACCATAACATATTCCAAGCAAAGGAATATTTAAATCAACAATGTTATAATTCAATTTAGGAGAATTAGATTTGTAAACACTCTGTGGACCACCTGATAATATAATACCTAACGGCTTTTTATTTTTTATCTCCCCAAGATCTACACTATATGGGAGAATTTCACAATAAACCTTTTGCTTTCTTAAAGCTTTTGCAATAAGCTGTGTATATTGACTTCCAAAATCCAAAATTAAAATCAAATCACTCATTATTTTTTAACTTCTCTTACCTAACTACATTTATTTTTGCCTTCCCATTCCAACAATCTGTGTTTTTTGAAGCAATTTTCCTTCAGCCTTTATTGATGGAGCTATTATTATCTGTGTCATCTGCATCTCTTTTATATTCCTTGCGCCAACAGCTCCCATAGATGTTTTCAACGCTCCTGCTAAATTTTGTGTTCCATCATCGGTTCTTGCAGGACCAAGTAAAATCTCTTCAATTGTGCCGGTGGTTCCAACATGAACCCTTGTGCCTCTTGGTAGATTTGCGTGAGGGGTTGCCATTCCCCAGTGATAACCCTTGCCAGGCGCTTCAACGGCTTTTGCAAAAGGAGATCCTATCATAACAGCATCAGCACCGCTTGCAATTGCTTTACAAACATCCCCCCCTGTTATCATCCCTCCATCTGTAATTATCGGGACATATCTTCCTGTTTTTTTGAAATAAACATCTCTTGCCGCCGCACAATCAACTGTAGCGGTAACCTGAGGAACACCTATACCTAATACACCTCTTGTTGTGCATGCCGCCCCTGGTCCAACACCAACTAATATTGCGCTTGCGCCTGTTTCCATAAGCTCAAGAGCCACCTTATAAGTCACACAATTTCCAAGGACAACCGGTATTTTCATATCTTTTATGAACTTTCTTAAATCAAGCGGTTTTATTCTGGAAGAATAATAATTTACTGTTAAAACGGTTGACTGAACAAAATATATATCAGCCCCTGCTTCGCAAGCTATCGGGCCAAATTTCTCAGCTGTATGAGGTATAGAACTTACAGCACAATAAACCTTATGCTTTTTTATCTCTTCAACTCTTTTAGCTATAAGCTTTGGTTTTACCGGCTCTTTATAAATCTTTTGAAAAACCTCTGTGGCTTTTTCGTTTGAAGCGTTAACAATTTCACTTATAACTTCCTGTGGATTTTCATATCTTGTATTAACCCCATCTAAATTTAACACTGCCAGCCCCCCAGTTTTATTAAAAGCGACAGCCATTTTAACATCAACAACCCCATCCATCGCAGATGCAAGAAATGGTATCTTAAGCTTTATATTGGCGATCTCCATTGAAATATCAACATCATCAGGATCTATGGTTATATTTCCGGGGACGAGAGCCACATCATCAAAACCATAACTATATCTTGCTTCCCTGTTTCTTCCTATGAAATAAGACATGCCTACCTCCGAAAAATAAATTTTAAGGCAAGTATAAGAAAACTAAGATAATTAAATTTTAATAAATTTTTTAAAACAAAAAAAATTACCCCGCTAATTTCAATTAGCGGGGTAAAATTTTCCAGATTCAGATTTATGGATTAAAGGTAGATTGAAAAGCCTAAAGCAAGGTTAATTGTATTAGTTTTAACATCAGTATCTTTATCTTTAGACTTAATATATTCAACTCCAATATTAAGAAGTCCACTTTCACCAACTTTTACCTTAACACCACCCCTTACTCCATAATCTGTAGTTTTTGTTTCAGATCCACCAACATCAACTTTCTCCATACCAAATATCAATCCAACATATGGATATACTTTATCCTGTTTAAACACATATGTCGGAACAAGATAAGCAGATGTTCCCTTTATTTCAGATGTAGTTCCATATGTCTTCCTATTGGGATTGTGCTCCCATCTATCACTACCTATTAAATCCACAACCTCCACATCAAGACTAGTTTCTATTAGCTTCTTTAACCCTGTCAGCGTCTTACGCCTCAGTTCCTTATCAAATTCATCATCTAAACCC
>JAINCQ010000015.1:0-7664 GCA_036574205.1 Elusimicrobiota bacterium
TTAAAAGATCTTTCTAATATAAAAAATATTAGTAATTATCCACAGAATTATGAGATTATTGGCACACACAAAAACTATTCATGTGGATAACTAATATGGTTACATTCTTAGATGAGTTGACAGGTAACTCTTGTTAAAAATATACTTAATTTGATATACTATTATTTGTTGTTTCTACAGTGGTTGGGTGGCAGAGCGGTCAAATGCAACGGTCTGTAAAACCGTCGGGCTTCGCCCTACGTAGGTTCGAATCCTACCCCAACCATTTGGTTTTGTTGGAGGGGATAAAGCCAACTTTTTGGCTTTATGTTAGGATTTGAAAACCCGCAGCAAAACATGGGCATACAGTTTTGCGAGGGGCGGCCCGCGAAAAATTTTGCGGTGAGCAAAAGTTATTTGCAGGCGAATCCTACCCCAACCAAAATAAAACTAAATCTTAGCCAAATTTGATTTATTACAAATTTTCTGCTTAAATGTAGTTTGGCTTAATAAAGCTGCCATAAGCAAACATAAATTTTTTAAAAGGCATATTAAAGGTCTATTAATTAATAAGTTAAAGTTCCATAAAATATTTATTCTAATGGAAGGGTGGCCGAGCGGTTTAAGGCGCAGACCTGGAGAGTCTGTATACGCCAAAAGCGTATCGAGGGTTCGAATCCCTCCCCTTCCGTGCTTTACTAAGCAACAGCGGTAAGCTGTTGCGTGGGTGAGGCGTGGCTTTAGAGCGAAACCTAAACGGTTTCGCGTCCACGCCGCAAGGCCGCAGTTCGCTCTGGGCTATTCAGGCGAACGAGGCGGGGTCGCGCAAAGCCCGCTAGGCTTATGCGTGACTTAAAAGCCCGCAGCAAAACTTGGGCAATACAGTTTTGCGAGGAGGAAGGGTTTGAGAAAAAATGAGCGGTGAGAAAATTTATTTGTGGGAGAATCCCTTTGAAATATTAAAATACCTTCCCCCTTGATGGGGGAAGGTGAAGGATGAGGGTGAAAAATAAAATTTCCTCACCCTAACCCTCTCCAAAAAAGGAGAGGGGATATATTAAAATGGGTAGAATGCAAATATAAACATATGAAAGCAGTTAAACCGTCCCGGAAGGTAATATTAAATAATATATAATATAATCAAGCTATATATGAGTCTTAAGAAGCAATTACGGTATAGATGACTTACAAAATTTTTTAAACAAATTATTTTTATATAAATTTTTTAGTAAATAAAAATTATTACTCTTTTATGCTAAAATATTTTTATTAGAAGATATGAATTATAAGACAAAAGACGAAAAAGAATTAATAAAACTTTCACAAGCTGGTGATAAAAATGCTTTTGAAGTCTTAGTACTACGATACAAAGATCGTCTTTACAACATAGCTTCTAGTGTATGTCTTAAAATACCATCAGAAGCTCAGGATGTAGTTCAAGAAACTTTTATTTCAGCAATGAAAAATATAACTTCTTTCAAATACAATTCTACTTTCGGGACATGGCTTTATCGTATAGCAGTTAATAATTGTTGGCAGAAATTTAGAAAACTTAAAAATGAAATTCGCCTCGTAACTGAGGAAAATAACATAAAAAAAGAACATATTAATCACTCATGTGTTACTGAAAACATTATAAAAGCCGAACTTTCAAAAGCTGTTATTAGTGCATTGACAAAACTTCCATCAAATTACCGAATAGCAATAATGCTAAGCGATATAGAGGGGCTTTCTGATGCTGAATCAGCCGATAAATTAAAAATATCCATAGGAGCATTAAAAAGTAGACTTCACAGAGCCAGAAAAATGCTAAAAGAGCAACTTAAAAATTTTAAATAAATTTTAATTTCTATTTACTTAATGGTTAAAATATGTCAATAAAACTTTGATATATAAAGCTCAATAATTTTCAAAAACTAAACTTTTACAAAGATCTTAGTTTGTGTTCTTTATTTCTAAAAGCTAAGTAATAAAGAACCGGTACTATTAATCTAGAAAGCAGGGTTGCAGATAACTGTCCAGATATTAGAGATATAGCCAACCCTTGAAAAATTGGATCGAACAATATAACACCAGCTCCAACTATAACGGCTAAAGACGTAAGAAGCATCGGTCTAAATCTTACAACACCCGCCTCTATAACTGCATCCCTTAATTGCATTCCACTTTTTACTTTAAGATTTATAAAGTCCACAAGTATTATAGAGTTTCTTACTACTATTCCTGCTGAGGCTATAAAACCTATCATAGAAGTAGCAGTAAAGAAAGATTTCATTGCCCAATGTGCTGGTATTATTCCAACAAGCGCCATTGGTATAGCTGCCATTATTATTAGTGGTGTAAGAAAATCTTCAAACCATGCTACTACCAATATATAAATCAATATAAGCACCATCACAAAAGACAGTCCTAAATCTCGAAAAACCTCATAAGTTATATGCCATTCTCCATCCCACTTTATAGCTGTCTGTGATGAACTATCTGGTTGTCTGGTAAAATACTGCTTTATTTTTACTCCTCGTGTTTTAGAAAGTTCATCTATCTCCTTTTTTAAATCAAGCACTGCATAAACTGGACTTTCCGTTCCGCCGGATATATCTGCAGTTACATAAACAACCCTTTGTAAGTTTTTATGATATATTGGTTTATTTTCCAGACCATTTACTACTTTTACAAGATTATCCATTGGAATTGCTACTCCATTATATGGAGAGAAGAACTTTATTTCTTTAAGAGTAGAAAGTTTTATTCGTTTTTCTGGAGAAAGCCTTAAGCGTATATCAACTACCTCGTTTTCATCCTCTACATGCGCGGAACCAATATTTACCCCTGAAAGTGAGATAGCAGCAGTTTGAACAATATCTGAAGCAGAAATTCCATTTAATGTTGCTTTTTCTCTATCTACAATTAATCTAGTTATAGGTTGATCGTCTGGTGTATATGAATCAACATCTACTATTCCTTCAGTCCTTTTAAGTAATTTTTTTATTTCCTCAGCAAGTTGCATTTGTTTTTCCGGATTAGGATCAAAAACCTCTATTACAATTGTAGCTAACACCGGAGGTCCAGGGGGTACTTCAGCTACTTGTATTCTAGCTCCATAAGGATCAGCTATCTTTTTTATCTGCCCCCGTACAGAAGAAGCTATTTCATGACTTTGACGTTTCCTTTTAGATTTATCTATAAGATTAACCTGTATATCAGCCTGATATGGTTCTTTACGCAAAAAATAATGTCTAACAAGGCCATTAAAGTTATAAGGAGAACTTGTTCCACAGTAAATTTGTAAATCCCTAACCTCAGGGATAGTTGCTAAATAGGATGCTATTTCTTTAGCAACTAACTCAGTTCTTGCTATAGAAGAATCTTCAGGCATATTTATTATTACCTGAAACTCATTTTTATTATCAAAAGGAAGTGTTTTAAATATAACTTTTCTGAAAACAAGCAAAAGTAATACAGAAAGGAAAAGAATTGTAGTAAAAATAATAAATTTTTTACTATTTTCAGAGTTATAGATTATTTTTTTCATGACCTTTCTATATAATATATCTAGCCTTCCTTCAGTTCCCTTAGCGCAATGTTCTATGGGCCAGTGATTAAGAATAATAGAATAAAGCCATGGAGTAAATGTAAATGCCACAAAAAGAGAAAAAAGCATTGCAACTGAGCCTCCTACTGGTATAGGTCTCATATATGGCCCCATCATACCACTAACAAAAGCCATAGGAAATACAGAAGCTATCACAGTCCAGGTAGCGAGTATAGTTGGGTTACCTACCTCATCTACTGCATTGATAATATTTTGAAAAGGATGATTTTTAGTATTTATTATACAATGGCGATTTATATTTTCTACCACTACTATAGCATCATCTACCAATATGCCTATAGAAAATATAAGAGCAAAAAGTGTTATACGATTAAGTGTATAACCTGAAAGATAATATATAAGCATTGTTAAGGCAAGTGTTACAGGTATGGCGATAAGGACAACAAGAGATTCTCTAATTCCTAAAGTTAACGCTATAAGAATAGTAACAGAAATAGTAGCAACAAGCATATGAAAAATTAATTCATCAGATTTTTCTTTAGCAGTTTCTCCATAATTTCGTGTAACTGTAATATTAACCCCATCTGGTATTTCATGCCCTTTCATCAACTCTATTTTAGACATAATAGCTTTAACTACGGCTGTTGCGTTAGCACCCCGTCTTTTTGCTATAGAAAGAGTTACCGCTGGTAAAAAACCAGTAGAATTTATTACTGAATAATTATTGCCATGCAACATAGTTACAGAATGTTCTTCTTCATCTGGCCCATCTTTTATAGAAGCTACATCTGAAAGTTTAATTGATCTGCCATTATATACTCCGACAATTATATTTTCTAAATCTTTAACATTATGTATAAAAGCATCTGTTTCAGCCAGTAGTCTAAAGTGACCCTTATTATAGTGACCAGCAGTTAGTCTTGCGTTTGACATTTTTATTATTCCAACTAAAGACTGTGGAGTAAGCCTATATTTTGCAAGCATAGACGGATCAAAATGCACAATAAATTGACGTTTATGTCCACCTATTATGCGAGTCTCAGAAACATCCTGCACTGAATTTAATTCTGTTTGTATTCTGGATGCTATACGACGAAGTTCATAATCAGTTTTTCCCTTTCCCCATAATGTTAAGGCTAATATCGGCACATCATCTATGGAACGGAACTTTATTAAAGGCTCACCACTTCCCGGGAGGAAAAGATCTTTATTATCTAAGGTTTTAGTATATATTAAGTTAGCTGCTGTTTCCGGGGAAGTTCCAACTTTAAATCGCACAGTAAACATTACAAAATTTTGCCCGGCCATAGAATAAATATATTCTACCCCAGGAATTTCCCACAGTTTGCGTTCACCAAGCTCAAGTAATTGTTTTTCTATCTCTTTAGGCGAAGCACCAAAAAATGGAACCATTATATCAAACATCGGCACATTAATTTGTGGTTCTTCTTCTCTTGGCAGTTTTACCGTAGAAAATACCCCAAGAAGTATAGATACTATTATAAGTATGGGAGTTAATCTTGAATTTATAAAAGAAGAAGTAATTCTGCCAGCAAGCCCATATTTATTTTCAGTATTATTCATATGCTATCTCCTTTTTTTGTGGAAAGCTTATCAGATATTTCTGATATTGTATTTTCGTTAAGCTCTTCTGCCACCAATAATATCTTTGCATAAAAAAGATGTATTTTATATAAGCTTTCATAATAGGAAGCCTCAGATTGCATTACCATAGACTGTGCCCTAAGAACTTCTAATACACTCTGCCGTCCCTGCCTGTAAAGAGGAAGGAGAAGGGCAAGTGATTGTTTAGCTTTTTCCGTTGTTTGTTTAGCTATGTCTATATTTTTTTTTGCAATTTTATAATTTATTAGAGATTCATTAGCATCTATAATCGCCTGTTTTTTTGCTTCAAGCAATTTTTCTCTTGCTATAAATGTTTCATTTTTAGCTAATTCCTTTTTTGCAAAATATCCAGGATCGCCTATTGGCATAATAATTCTAATACCAGCTAAATGATTGCTATTAAAATCACTAAGTTCCTTTGAATTAACTTCCAGGCTTCCAAAAATTTGTATTGTAGGTAATATAGAATTTTTTACAATTGATTCTGATAAAGAGTATATATTAATCATTTTCTCAATAGATTTTATATCAAGCCTTTTGTTTTCTATAGAAGCTAATAACTCTTTTATATCTTTTTCAGGATATATTGTTTCAGTCAATACGCCATCCAATTGTGGAAATTGATCAAGTCTTAATCCAAGAAGTACGGCTAATTTTTCTTTTTCTAATTCTAAATTTTTATTCCATGTTAGCAAATATCCTTTCAAGGATGATAATATCGCTTCTGCCCCATAATAATCAGAACCAAGCACCACGCCTCTTTCTTTCAACATTTGCGCAATTTTAAGCTCGTTTTCTGCCGAAGAAACTGTGTTAGCAGCCAATTTAGATAAACTATCCATAAGTAATACATTAAGCCAGTGCATAATTATTTTAAAACTTATCTCAGCCTTTATTCTTTGATAATTATCCCTGGCTATTTCTTCACGTATCTTAGCCGATTTTATATAGTTTGAAATAGAAAAACCAGTAAAAATTGGTATTCCAGCTTCAAAACCAATCATATAGTTTCCTAATGCATCTGGATTATTTATATTATTCATATATGCCATCGAAAAATCACCTTGTTTCATAGTTGTAGCAAAAACATAGACAGGGTCATCACTTTTAGTATATGTGGCTTTAATTTTTAACTCACCAAACCGTGACATTTCTGCTTGTTTTAATCCAGCATTGGCAGAACTTAGCATAGTAATTCCCATTTTAACCAAATTATCTTCTTTTAATCCTTTCCTTACAGCTTCTACTAATGTTAAGTTTTCAGCAAAAGCCTGAATATATAGAATTAATATCATCAATAATATAGATGATAGCCTTTTAATCACTAACTCAATCATTAGTTCCTCCATTTCACTTACATAAATTAGATGTATATTCGCTCAAAATAGTTTCAAATTTATAATAATAATGAATCTTCTTTTTATTTTAAAGCATCTAATATTTGAGAATAGGTAATTTAAGTTTATTAAGTTTCTTAAGATAAATCTGAAGCAAAAATAAACTTAAATTATGTAAGCTTAATTAAATTACTAAATTCAAGGAGGAATTATGGAAATTCTTAATGAAGAGACATTTAAGGCTAAAGTATTTGATTTTGAAAAAAATAAAGAGTGGAAGTTTTCAGGTGATAAACCATGTATAGTGGACTTTTATGCTGACTGGTGTGGTCCTTGTAAAATTCTATCTCCAATATTAGAAGAGATATCTATAAAATACGCCGGGAAACTTGATGTTTATAAAGTTAATACTGACAAAGAACAAAATCTTGCAGCTATGTTTGATATACAGAGTATTCCAACATTGCTTTTTGTTCCGCTTTCTGGTAAACCAATGATCTCAATTGGACTAATGCCCAAAGAAAGGATTGAAGAAATAATAACTAAAGAATTAGGAGTAACTGTTTAAATCCTTTTGATTTTTTACATTTCTAAAATTCAATATAAAATTTATCAAATTAAATATTGCAAAATATCAGAAACGTATTGGACGGATTTTTAAGGTTGGAGGGTCGTAAAATGATGTTTGTAAATCTATTGAAAAGTGTGTAATAAAAAACAGATATATTTCCAATAGCGGACTGACCGGGGCGGTCAGTCCGGTGCTCACTTTCGGGGCGGTCAAACCGTCCCTTCCCCCTTGATGGGGGAAGGTGAAGGATGAGGGTGAAAAATTAGGAGAGGATTAAGGTGAGGGTGAAAAAGGAGAGGGGATATGACAGTTAAACCGTTCCGAAAGGTAATATTCTGACATAGAGTTTAAATGATAGGGCTATGGATTATAATCTTATGGTATTGAAAAACGTCATAAATCATTGAACAGGAAAGCGCCATTAGAGTTAATTTTAAAAGATAAAATGTCGCAAATGTGTGTAACTCATAGGTAGTGTATAATATTGTGTGTAATTTTATATTGACAAAATAATAAAAAAGGGCTATTCTCCTTATATAGAAACAAAAACTACCAAAAAAAGGAGGAATAGCCTTATGAATAGTATAACAAAAATAGA
>JAINCQ010000016.1:0-32834 GCA_036574205.1 Elusimicrobiota bacterium
GGACTACTTATTATGGTATAATATTGAAAAGCCACATAAAGGATTGAATAACAAAACACCAATGGATTGGTTTTTAGATGAGCAATTTAAAAATCATAAAAAGTCCAATATGTATAGATATCTTACATTATCTGGTTAAAAAAATTTAAATAATATATAATATAATGTAATGGTTAAAGTTAAGTTAATTTGAGGAGTTATTATGCCAAAAATGAAAAATCATAGCGGCGCAAAAAAAAGAATAAAGATAACTAAGACTGGAAAAATTAAATGGAAAAAAGCTGGGTTAAGACATCTTCTTACTCCTATGTCTGCAAAAAGGGGAAGGAGATTGAAAAAATCTAAAATAATAGGATCTGAGAATGTAAAAGCAAAATTAATTAAAACTTATCTACCATATGAGTAAGGAGATGTTATGAGAATAAAATATTCAGTAGCAAGAAATAGAAGAAAAAAGAGAATATTTAAACTTGCAAAGGGGTTTTACGGAGATAAATCAAGAAGACTCAGGATGGCTACACAGCAGGTTAAAAAATCTTTAACCAGAGCATTCATAGATAGAAGAAAGAAAAAAAGAGATATGAGGTCTCTGTGGATAGTAAGATTAAACGCTGCTGTAAGAGAGTTTGGAATTAGCTATAGCAAGTTTATAGGTGGTCTTAAAAAGGCAAATATAGAACTTAATAAAAAAATGCTTTCGGAAATTGCGATAAACGATCCCAATTCATTCAAAGCGTTGGTTGATATCGCTAAAAAAAACATATCTTCGAACTAAGATGACCATTGAACAATGGCTTTCCGCGCTCTCCAGAATAGAGGAGAAGTTTAACTCGCTTGTTTTACAAAAAGATCTTGAAGTTGAAAAATTGTTTGACGAATTTATTGGCAAAAAGGGCGAGCTTACTCTTTTATTAAGGCATCTTTCTAATTTTGAAATTGAAGATAGAAAAAAACTTGGCAAAAAAGGAAATGAGTTAAAAGAAAAAATAGTTTTATTTATTGAGGAGAAAAAAAACTCTTTTTCAGAGTTTAAAAAATATTATTTTGAGATAGATACTACATTACCTCAAAAAAGAATTAATAAATCCAATAAACATCCTGTAACAATAACCTTAAATAGAATAATAGATATATTTCAAAAACTGGGTTTTTCTATAGAGTGGGGTCCTCTTGTTGAGGAAGATTATTATAATTTTAAAGCACTTAATTTCCCGGAGGATCATCCCGCACGTGATATGCAGGATACTTTTTATCTTGATATAAAGGATGAAAGCGGCAAAAATTATCTTTTAAGAACCCATACCTCTCCTGTTCAGATAAGGTCAATGCTTAAATATAAGCCACCAATAAGGATAATCTCACCCGGAAAAGTTTTCAGGTCTGAAGCAATTGATGCTACTCATTCTTTTGTTTTTAATCAAATAGAAGGATTTTATGTAGATAAAAATGTTTCAATGTCAGATTTAAAGTGGATTCTTGAAAATTTCATCAAAGACCTTTTTGGAAATAGCGCAAATATAAAATTTTCTCCTTCTTACTTTCCTTTTGTTGAACCTGGAGCTCAGGTTGAAGTCAGCTGTGTCTTTTGCGGGGGAAAAGATAAAAGCTGTAAGGTCTGTCATGGTAATGGCTGGATAGAAATGCTCGGGGCTGGAATGATTCATCCAAATGTTTTAAGAAATTGTAATTATGATCCAGATGAGTTTTCAGGTTTTGCTTTTGGAGCCGGGATTGAAAGATTTACGATGTTGTTGTTTGGTATAGATGATTTGAGAATTCTTTATGAAAATGATCTTAGAATTTTAAGACAAATATATTAATTTTAATGAGGTTTTATGAGAGTTGTATACTCATGGCTTGTAGATTATCTAAAAGAAAAACCTGCCTTTGATGTTGTAATATCTAATCTTTCAAAAATAGGCTTTTCTATTGAAAATATTCAAAATATAGGTGTTAGTTGTGAAAATGTAGTGGTTGCAAAGGTTATTAAAAAAGAAAAACATCCAAATGCAGATAAATTGTCTCTCTGTCAGGTTACAGATGGAAAAGAAAGCTATCAGGTAGTTTGTGGCGCTAAAAATGTGGCTGAGGGTCAGGTTGTTCCTTTTGCAAAGATTGGAGCTAAACTTGGCAAGATTATTATAAAAAAGGCTAAAATAAGAGGAGTTGAATCCTGTGGAATGATATGCTCAGGTCAAGAACTTGGGCTTGAAGAAAAATCAGAAGGTATAATGGTTTTAGATGAAAAGATTGAGCTCGGGAAGGATTTAAAAGAACTATTTCCCCCTGATTATGTTTTTGAACTTGAAATCACTCCAAATCTTGCTTATTGTCTTTCTCATTACTCATTGGCAAGAGAGCTTTCAATATTTTTTGGTTATAAACTTAAAGAAGTAAATCCTTTGCCAGTTAGCTGTTTAAATGAAAATTTTGATATAAGAATAGAAACGTCTAATTGTTTGAGGTATATAGGTGTAATTATAAAAAACATAAAAAACTTAAAAACCCCCCATTATATATCAGACAGGTTAAAAAAAATAGGACTTAATCCAAAAGAGAATATTTTAATAGATCTTTCTAATTATGTTATGTTTGAACTTGGCCAGCCAACCCATTGCTTTGACTTAAATAATATTGAAGATTCAATAGTTGTCAGGATGGCATCAAGTGGAGAAAAAATAAAAACACTTGATGGAAAAGATTATGAATTGAATGAAAACATAATGGTTATAGCTGATACTAAAAAACCTCTTGCAGTTGCCGGGGTTATTGGTGGATATTTTAGCTCAATAAATGAAAAGACAAAGGATATATTAATAGAAATAGCAAACTTTAATCCATCTGCTGTTAGAAAATCCTCAAAATTTTTAAATATAAAAACAGATTCTTCATATAGATTTGAAAGGGGGGTTGATATAAACCTTGCTCCTTTATGTGCAAGAAGGATGGTTGAGATAATAAAAGATCAAAACCCTGATTGCGATGTCTTTTATTACAATGATGTTAAAAATTTTAAAGAAAATAAAAAAGTTGTAAAGATAGACCATAAGAAAATAAATTCTATACTTGGCACAAATATAGATAATGTTAAAATAAATGAGTTCCTTAAAAAACTTGATTCTGATTTTGATGGTATAAATTTTACAGTTCCATCTTATCGCTCTGATATAGAAAGCTTGTGGGATATAAGTGAAGAGGTTGCAAGATATCTGGGTTATGATGTAATTGAATCAAAAACTAATATGTCCTTAATGAAATCAAAGGATGATCCTTATTATATTTTAAGAAATAAAATAGCTGATAAATTCCTTGTTTTTGGTTTTAATGAGGTTTTAAACTATGATATAGTTTCTGAGAAGGAGTTAAATCTATTGGGTTTTGAAAATATAAATTTTCTTAAAATTTCAAACCCACTTTCTAAAGAGTTTGAATACCTAAGGCCATTACTTCTTCCTTCATTACTTAAAAATATAAGATACAATATTAATAGGGGTATTAAAAGCGTTAAAATATATGAGTTTGGTTCTTTATTTTTAAATGAAAAATCAAAGCCATATGAATCAAGAAGGTTAGCTGGAGTTATCTGTGGACTTGTTGATGAGTATGAGTACTGGAAGGAAAAAGAAAAAGAGGTAGATTTCTTTTATTTGAAAAATGTTATTCAATATATACTATCAGATTTTACTGATATAGTATTTAAAAATAAGTCAAACGAAAAGTACATTGTTGAAGATGTTTCAATGGAGGTTTATTATGGGGATAAGAAAATAGGTTTTTTTGGTCTTTTAAATCCTGATGTGCCAAAAATTTTTGATATAAAGGCTGATAATATTTTTTATTTTGATATAGACTTTGATTTGCTTTGCAGTAATTTTAAAACTGATTTTGTTAACTCAATAAAAAAACCAAAACCCATATCTCAGTTTCAATATGGTATAAGAGACCTTTCTTTTCTTGTTGATAAAAAACATAGTTATGAAGATATTTATAAATCTTTAGCAGAAACTAAAGATATTTTTGATATAAGGCTTATAGATGTTTATGAGGGGAAAAATATAGGTGCTGATAAAAAAAGTTTTACATTTAGATTTATATTCTCGTCTATGGATAAAACTTTTACTGATGAAGAACTAAACAAGAAAATAGAAGAAATATATAATATTCTAAATTCAAATTTTGGGGCTAAATTAAGGGAATGAAATTTAAAGAAGAACTTTCTCTTTTGATTAAATCAAGATATTCTTTTATCTGAATAAACACTCCTGATGTAATGCTGATTAAACTTACCAGTATGTTTTTTTAAAAATGGTATAATTTTATTATGAAATATTTTGGAACTGATGGGATAAGAGGAATTCCTTTTAATTTTCCTTTTGAGCCTGATTTTATAAGAAAGATAGGTTTTTCTATAGCTAAAAGATTAAAAAATCAAAATAAAACTGTTTTTATTGCAAGGGATACGAGAGAAAGCGGAAAGAAAATCACTCAATATCTTGTAGACGGGATCTCTTACTCTGGTTTAAATGTCTTTGACCTTGGGGTTATAACAACTCCTTCACTTGCTTACCTTCTTTCTAAAAATAAGGTTTCTTTTGGAGTTATGGTTTCAGCAAGTCACAATCCACCAGAATTTAATGGAATAAAGGTTTTAACTGCCACAGGGGAGAAGATAAGCAAGGAGCTTGAAAAGGATATTGAAAAAATTATAGATTCTACAGGTAACCTTGAATTTAAAAAGTATAAAACTCAAAAAAAAGATATTATAAAAGATTATATTGATTATGCAGTTAAAAATTTTGATGGAAAATTAAAAGGATTAGATATTGTAATAGATTGTTCAAATGGTTCTGCTTATAAAATTGCGCCTTTAATTTTTAAAAAACTGAAAGTGAATCTTGAAATTATAGGGAATAAACCTGACGGAAAAAATATAAATGTTGGTTGTGGAGCTCTTAATGTTAAGAAGATGAGAAGTATGGTGGTTAAATCTAAAGCTTTTTGTGGAATTAGTTATGATGGAGATAGTGATAGGTGTATTTTCTCAGATGAAAATGGGAATATAATTGATGGCGATGATATGATAGCAGCGCTTTGCTATTATTATAAACAAAATAATTTACTTGAAAATAATACTGTCGTTTTAACTCATATGTCTAACTTTGGACTTTTAAGATTTTTAGAGGAAAATAAAATAAAAGTTATTTCGGTGGATATTGGCGATAGAAATGTCAGTCATATGATGATAAAAAGCGGGTCTATTTTAGGTGGAGAACCAAGTGGTCATATAATAATTAAAAGATATCTTCCAACTGGGGATGGGATATTAACTTCGCTTGAGTTTTTAAGCTGCTTAACTAAGATGAATATGAATGCTTCAGATGTTAAAAAAATGTGGGAGAGACTTCCAAGTTACCTTGGCGCTTATAGAATTGATAAAAAATTAAATATAAAAAAACTTGATGATTTTATGAGTTTTATTAAGAAAACTGAAAAAGAGATAAAAGGAAGAATTTTTGTTAGATATTCCGGTACTGAACCTGTTTTAAGAGTTTTAGTTGAGGCTGATATGCCGGAAAAAAAATTGAAGGAGTTCTCTGATAAGGTATTTAAGCGTTATTGTGATATTACCAAAAAAATAGCAGTAAAATAGTAGGTTGATAATTAAAACAAGCGTATATAAGCGATTAGTTTATTTTCTGATTTAAAATCTATAGGTTTTAAATTATATATGTTTGTGATATATACAACCTACAATCTAAAATCCAGAATTTGAAAAGGGAGGTTTTATGTCTGAAGTTAGACTGGGTGTTAATATTGATCATATCGCCACATTAAGGGAGGCAAGAAAAGATATTAATCCTGATACTGTAGAAGCAGCTAAGGTTTGTCTTACAAGTGGCGCTGATATGATTGTTATGCATATAAGAGGTGATAGAAGGCATATAAAAGAATCTGATCTTGAGAGAATAAGGAAAGAAGTTAAAGGATTTATTCATGTTGAAATGGCCCCTACAAAAGAGATGGAAAATATCGCTCTTAAATATATGCCAGATTCTGTTTGTATAGTTCCAGAAAGAGTGGATGAGATTACAACTGAGGGAGGACTTAATTTCAGTGATAAAGCTAAGATTAAGGAGATAGAGAGATTTATTAAAGCTCTTTCCAATAAAGGAATAGAAACAAGTCTTTTCCTTGACCCAAATCCAGATGATATAAGAATGGCATATAAATTGGGAGCAGATACTGTGGAAATTTGCACTAAAACATATGCTGAAAGTTGGGGAAAGAAAAACCAGAATAAAGAGCTTGAAAGGATTCAGTTAGCTTCTTATCTTGTTAAGGAGCTAAAGATGGGGCTCCACTGTGGGCATGGGCTTGATTATTATAATGTTAAGCCAATAGCCAAGATTGAGGGTATGGAATGCCTCAATATTGGTTTTTCTATAATCTCAAGGGCGGTTTTTGTCGGACTTAAAAATGCTGTTTCTCAAATGAAGGAGTTAATAAGTTAAAAATTTTATGTGCGGAATAGTAGGATATGCAGGCAGTAAAAACGATGTTAGTGATGTGCTTCTAAAGGGATTGAAGAGGTTAGAATACAGGGGGTATGATTCCTGCGGAATAGCGCTTGTTTCAAGCGATGGACATCTTTTTTTAGATAGGGTTAAAGGAAGAGTAGAGGCGCTTAATGAAAAACTGTCGAGAAAAAAACGTGATGGTATATTAAATGGAATAGCTCATACAAGATGGGCTACTCATGGGATTCCGAGCGAGGAAAACGCTCATCCACATACTGATTGCGCTGGTAATATAGTTGTTGTTCATAATGGTATCATAGAAAATTATGTAGAGATAAGGGAGAGTTTAAAAGGTCATAATTTCAAATCTGATACTGACACAGAGGTTATCGCTCATCTTATAGAGGAGAATATAAAAAAGATTTCAAAAGGTGCAAGGCAGTTAAGGGTTGAGATGCGACATCCTATTTTTTTTCAGGCTTTTTTAAATACCTTAAAACATCTTAAAGGAAGCTTTGCTGTGGCTGTTGTTTGGAATGGGACTCCGGGGGTTATCCTTGCAGCAAGAAGATTTTCTCCGCTTGTAGTTGGTAAAGGTGATGGTGAGAATTTTTTAAGTTCTGATGTCTCTGGTTTTCTTGAATATACAAAAAAAGTTTATTTTATGGATGATAACGAAGTTGTTTTTATGGACGATAAAAATATTGCTTTTTTTGATTTTGATGGAAAAAAGATTAACAAAGAGATTAAAACAATAACCTGGGATATAAAGATGGCTGAACGTGGCGGATATCAGCATTTTATGCTTAAAGAAATTTTTGAGCAGGATATATCTTTTGAAAACACCATCGCAGCAAGGGTTTTGCCTGTTGGAGAGTATCTACTTAAAAAAGAAATTAACCTCAGTATTGATGATATTAAAAACTTTTCATATGTGAATTTTGTAGCTTGTGGAACTGCTTATCATGCCGCTTATGTTGGAAAATACTTATTTGAGCAGCTTGGTATTAAATGCGAGGTTGATCTTGCAAGTGAGTTCCATCACAGGGCTCTGGTTATAGATAAAAACGCGCTTATTGTGGCAGTAACCCAGTCTGGTGAAACTGCGGATACCCTTGAAGCGGTAAGAATCGCTAAAAAAAATGGAAATAAAATTCTTTCAATAACAAATACACTTGGATCAACTATTTCACGGGAATCTAATTATGTTATATATACTCATTGTGGACCTGAAATAGCGGTTGCCTCTACTAAAGCCTTTATAGGGCAGCTTGCGGCAATTTATGTTTTAGCTCTTAATTTTGCTTATATTAGAGGAAATATGCTTATAACGAAGGCTCGGGAATTTGCAAATGAACTACTTGAAATTCCAAAGCTAATAAAATCTATTCTTTCTCAGGCTTTGAAGATAAAAAATATAGTAGGGGAATTTAGCGGGAAAAACGATTATCTTTTTATATCGCGTGGGATAAACTATCCAATAGCTCTTGAGGGTGCGCTTAAATTAAAAGAAATCTCCTATCTTCATGCGGAAGGTTACGCCGCTGGTGAGATGAAGCATGGTCCTATTGCTATAATCTCTGAAGGAATGCCAGTTGTAGCAATAGCAACAATGAATGATGAGATAAATTTGATTAAAAGCAATATAGAGGAAACTAAAGCTCGAGGTGGAAAAGTTTTTGCTATTGTTGATTCTGAATCAAAGAAAGTTATCAAATCTGATTATTATTTTGAAATTCCATATGTAAGTAAGTATTTTTCCCCGATACTTTCTGTAATTGCGCTTCAACTTTTTGCTTATTATACCGCCCTTAACAGAGGAAGTGATATAGATAAACCAAGAAACCTTGCCAAAGCAGTAACAGTTAAATGATTTTTCAATATGAAAATCAATCTTATAAATAAGAAGATTGTTGAAAAATTTATTCCAAAAAGAAGTGATAAAGGAAACAAGAATGTTTTTGGTAAAGTTCTTGTGGTAGCCGGATCGTATCTCATGAGTGGAGCAGCTTATCTTGCTTCTAAATCGGCTATGAGATCTGGATGTGGACTGATTTATGGGGTCTGTACAGATAAAATCAAATCAATTCTTTCAAATCTCTTCCCTGAAGGGATTTATTATTCATATGGAGGTGGGGATTATATAAATGATAAAACCTGCCAGCTTATTTATAATCTTCATATTCAAAAGAAATTTGATGTTTTACTTATAGGTCCAGGGCTTGGCACCAATCCCGAAACATTAAAAACTGTTGTAGAGATTTTGAAAAAACTTAAAATTCCGTCTGTAATAGACGCTGATGCAATAACTGCTATTTCAAAATATGGTACGGATTTTTTAAAAGATATACCTTCGGTTATAACTCCTCATCCAGGCGAGGCAAGAAGGCTTTCACAAAAAGATGGAGTTTATCTAGCTTTGGATATAGCTCATAAGACAGGCGGGGTAGTTGTTTTGAAAGATTATAAAACTTTTATTACAGATGGAGAACATATTTTTTTAAATAATAGGGAAAACTCAGGGCTTTCAAAAGCGGGAAGTGGGGATGTCCTTTGCGGTATTATAGCAGGTTTTATATCGCAGTTTAAACCTTATGGTATAACAAAGGATTCGCTTTTAAAAAGCGCTGTAGCGGGAGTATGGGTTCACAGCGAAAGCGGTTATAAAGCTTCTAAAAAATTTTCTAAGTATTCTGTTTTAGCCTCTGATATAATTGATATGATAGGTCCGGTTATTAAAAGCTTATGAATGAAAATGAAATATTGGAGAAGCTGGCTAAAGTTTTTACCTATTATTCTAAAGATGTAATAAAAGGACCAGGAGATGATTGCGCAGTTATTGATCTTGGTGATAAAAAAAATTTTTATCTTTTTACTGTTGATGAAATGGTGGAAGGGACTCATTTTATTTTAGATTTTCTAAAGCCTCAGGAGGTAGCATCAAGACTTGTCAGGGCAAATGTAAGCGATATTTATTCTATGGGGGATGCAACTCCATTATATTGTCTTGTAAGCGCGGGACTAAATAAAGAAAAGGTTAATGATAAGTGGATTTCGCTTTTTACTAAGTCGCTTAAAAAGGAGCTGGATTTTTTTGGAGTTAAAAATATAGGTGGGAATCTTTCAAGAAGCAGGAATATTTATTTTTCAATGACGGTTATTGGAAAAGCTAATAAAAAAAAGATTTTAATGAGAAGTGGAGCAAAAAAAGGTGATTTAATTTGCGCAATAGGTTTTATGGGAAGCTCTAAAGCGGCAGCGGAGATAATGCTTTTAAGAAAAAGAGAAAATATTTCTATGATAGAAGAAAGTTTGATAAGAGATTTTACCTCACCTATGATATATAAAAGAGAATGCTCAAAGATCTCTAAATTTGCTTCAGCTATGCTTGATAATTCTGACGGACTTTATAAAAGCGCTTTGATCCTTGCAAAAACAAACAATCTAAGGGCTATAATAGATTATAATACTTTAGATTTTTTTGTTTCTGTTAATCTTAAAAAATGGTGCGATATAAATAGCAAAGATCCCAGAAAATATGTTCTTTTTGGCGGAGAGGATTATAATCTTATTTTCTCTGTTCCAAAAAGAAAATTTGCTGATCTTAAAAAAGAGGTTAGAAATGTCAAGGTTATAGGCGAGTTTGTAGAAGGGAAAGGAGTTTATTGTAGTGGCTATGTCGGCAAAATTGAAAACTTTGAACATTTTTAGTTCATATTCGGCTATTGAAACCGAAAAATATGCGCGCAAATTTGCAGGATTATTAAAGCCCGGGGATTTGATTTTGCTTGAAGGCGAGATAGGGTCTGGCAAGACAACTTTTTTAAATGCTGTGTTTAAGGAGTTGGGTTCTAATGAAAATGTTATAAGCTCAAGTTTTTCTCTTGTTTATGAATATAAAGGGAGAGACTATAAACTTGTGCATTTTGATTTATATAGAACTGGCGGAAGATTCAATTATGATGAATTTATTGAGTATTTTGGAGAAGAAAATATTATCGCTATAGAATGGCCATATAATGTAAAAAAATATTTAAAATTTTTTCCGTACCTTATAACTATTAAATTGTTAAAGGGAGACGCAAGGGAGATAAAGATATTAAAATATGGATAAAAAAATAATATGCGGGATATCCGCTTGTTCTTCATTTCTTAAAATAGCAATTTCTGACGGATTAAATTTAAGTTGCTTTTCAGAACAGATATTAAATTTTGAGGATAAGATGTTTGAGGTTATAATAAAACTTTTAAAAAAATATGGAGCCGATTTTAAAGATATATCTGATTTTTGTGTTGTTAGAGGTCCGGGAAGATTTACAGGTATAAGATCAGTTTATTCATTTGTCAAAGTTTATCAGGCAATTTCTAAATGTAGAGTTTGGGGTGTGGATGTTTTTGAGCTTCTGGCTTATAACCTTTTTTTAGTTGATAAAAGGGATGTTGAAATAGCTGTTATAATTCATGCTTTTAAGGAAGAGTTTTATCTTGCTAAATATGTTATTAAAAATGGAAGTTTGATAAGAAAATATGATCCAGGATGGCTTTTATTTTCAGATGTTTGTGGTAAATTGAAGAATTTTAAAGGGATAGCGCTTACTGATGCCGAAGATTATCCACAGACAGTTAAAATGTTTAAAAATCTTAAATTTGCAGATCAAAATTTACTTAAAATAGATGAAAGAAATATAATAAACGCGGCAATGTTTTTTGGAAAAAAAGATATATCTCCTTTTTATTTAAAACCTGCGAAATTTGAAGTTTAAGCTTATATGATAAGAGAAGCAGAGAAGAAAGATATAGAGCGTATGATTATAATTGAAAAAGATTGTGATAATAACTATTTGCGATGGGGAAAAACTGGTTTTCTTTCAGAGTTTGAAAAAGAATTCAGTAAAACTTTTGTATACGAGGATAATGAAAGTGTCGTTGGATTTATAAACTTCTGGGAGATTGGGGATGAGATTGAAATAAATACATTGGCTGTTTTAAAATCAGAAAGAAGGCAAGGGATTGGAGAAAAGCTTATTGACTTTGTGATAAAACGCGCAACTGAGTTAAAATCCAGAAGAATAATTCTTGAGGTTAGTAGCAATAATATTCCTGCTATATCCCTTTATAAAAAAAAGTTTTTTCAAGTTTATAATGTAAGAAAAAAATACTATGATTTAAAGTATGATGCTTTATTAATGGAAAGACGGATTTAGTAAATATGGCTTTTTGCAAGGAGAAAATTATGAAAAAATTCATATCGATTTTTTTATTGATCTTTTCTGTTATTCCTTTGTTTGCAGATAAATATATGGATTTTATTGATGCACTTTATTATGAAAAATCAGGAGATTATAAAAAAAGTTTTGAAATAGCCTCAAAAATCGCTGAAAGAGATAACGACCCATACCTTTATAAGTATCTCTATGAGATTGCAAGTAAGGGTAATTTAAGTTCAAAAGCTATGGAACTTTCAAAAAAATTGGTAGAGATAGATTCAATGTCTTCGGTAAACTGGATTTCTTATGGAAATTCTCTTGTTGCCAGTGGGGATCTTGAGGGAGCGAAAAAAGCTTATAAAAAAGCCATTGAGGTTAATCCTGATGATATAGATGCTTATTATCAGCTTGCTCTTATTTCAAGTGATAATGTTGATGAAGCTGTTGGTTATTTCAATAAGATAATAGAGATAGATCCTTCCTTCAAATCAGATATATATTACAATATAGCTGTCCTTTATTCAATGAAAAAGAATGAGATTAAAATGATTGATTATCTAAACAAAGCCATAAATGAAGATCCTTATTCTTTAAAACCATATTACTTTCTTGCTATGTATTGGGATGAAAAGGGCGATTTTTTGAAATCTTTAGAAGCTTACAAAAATATTCTTAGGGTTGAACCGACTAACACCGAGGCGACTAACAGGATAGCTGAACTTTATATTTCTACGAAGGATTATGGTATGGCTGAAAAATATTTTTTAGCCACATTAGAACGCAATCCCGCAAATTCTAAGGCATTATGGTGGATGAGCCTTTTATCTGAAAATAAAAAAGATTTTAGTAAAGCTAAAAAGTATCTTTCTCAAATAAAAGGGTGGGAAAATGATATAGATACGGTTTTGAAAATGAGTTATTTCAACATTATGGATGGGGATATTAAAAACGCCATATCTATTCTTGAATCTGCTCATAAAAAATGGCCAGATAATTTGGATATAACTTATTATCTTGGGCTTGGATTTATGGATATTGGAGATGACCGGCAAGCTAAAACTTTTTTCGAAGAGTATATCTCAACGAGGCCTGATTCATATGAGGCAAGATTTAATTTAGGTGTTGTATGTGAGAGATTAAATAACGTAGAGTGTTTTGAGAAACATTTTGGCTATCTTTTATTAAAAAATCCACAGGATTCAACTGTTCTTAATTATCTCGGTTATTCTTTAATAGATCGTGGGATTAAGATTGATGAGGCAATTTATATGATTGAAAAAGCGCTTCAAATAGAGCCTGAAAATCCCGCATATCTGGATTCGCTTGGATGGGGATATTACAAAAAAGGAGATTATTCTAAAGCGCTTGAGTTAATAAATAAATCTATTGAAATTATCAATAAAACCAATAAGGCACAGGATCCGCTTATATATGAACATAAGGCTGATATACTTGTAAAAATTGGTGATTTTGTTCAGGCATATGATGAATATAGAAATGCTTTAATAAGTGGGGCAAAAAATTTTGAAATACTGAATAAAAAATCAAAGGAAATAATCTCTCAGATTCCTTCAGCAAATCTTCTATCGTCTTTTTTTATGAATAACATAGAGGATAGAAATATCTTTGAGTTTGAAATGGAGTTTGGATATTCTTATAGAAAATTTTTGAAAAAGAAAAATATTAGATTCAGCTTTAATGGGATTATGGATATATATCCCGCCAGAAAATATTTTGGTGCTTCAATTTTAAGTCCACTTTTTACTCCTGTTTTAAATATAGAGATAATGGATGGTAAATACAATATAAAAAATGATTTTAGCTTTGAGGAAAATAATTATAATAACAAGATTGATGAGTATATCCTTATAGTTTCACAGGTTTTAAATTGGTATTTTAATTCTTCTTTTTATCTTAATTATAAAAATAAAACAAAGTTAATTAAACGTGAAGGATTATGTCATATATATAATGGTATCATAGAACAGAATGATTCAGTTAAACTTTGTAGTGTTAATAATATGTTTGTAGCTGATTATCTGGGGTATAAATCAGATATGATTAATTTTTCAATCAGTTTTAATGATTATAGGATTATTTCAAACCCAATATCAGATTTTAAGTCATATTACGTCCCTTATAATATAATTATAGAAATAGGTAAATCTAAACTGGATATAAAAACAAATAAAATAGAAATAAAATATGGAAAACCTTGAATATTATTCATATGCTAAGATAAACCTTTTCCTTGAAGTTCTTTCAAAAAGGCCTGATGGTTATCATAACATAAAAAGCCTTTTTGCAAGGGTTGGATTATCAGATAAACTTTTATTCTTTACTGATAAAACCCAAAAGATAAATATACAAATCATAAACAATACAAATGCTTTTTCTATTAAAAAAGAGGAGAATCTCGTTTATAAGGCGACAATGGAATTCTTTTCCGCTTTTTCTATAAAAAGAGGTATAAATATAACTATTGAAAAAAATATACCACTTGGAGCCGGGCTTGGAGGTGGATCTTCAAATTGCGCGGTTACTTTACTTGCGCTTTCAAAAATTTTTAATATAGAAAATGAACAGAGGATATATGAAATAGGAGCAAAACTTGGAAGCGATGTCCCTTTTTTTATTTCAGATTTTAGTTTTGCAATATGTCAGGGGCGCGGTGAGATAGTTTCCCCTATTTCGCCTAAATCAAAACTTCCTGATGTTTTAATAATAGTGCCTGATATACATATTTCAACTAAAGATGTTTATTCATCTATGGAGTATGGATATCTTCCTGAAACTAATAGGCTTGATGATTTTATTTTGAAGCTTTCGCTTGGTGGAAGAGTTGATTTTTCAAAATATCTTTTTAACAGGCTTGAATCTTCAAGTTTTAAGATAGCAGGCGAGATCAAAAAGATTAAAGAAAAAATTATTTCTTATGGAGCAGATGCCCTTATGAGTGGATCAGGATCCGGGGTTTTTGCTGTTAGTTATGACAGAAGTTTGCTTGAGTATTTAAGGAATGAATTTGCCAAAATTTATAATTTTGTTTTTTTAACAAAATTTGTATAATAAAAATGTTATATAAGTCAGCGTTGCGCAGGCAATATAGTTAAACTGTGTAAGGAGCAACTATGGAAATAACTGAGGTAAGAATACACTTAAGACCTGAGGAGAAACTCAAGGCGTTTGCCACAATCACATTCGATCACACTTTTGTTGTCCATAATGTGAAAGTGGTAAACGGCAAAAAAGGACTTGTGGTCTCTATGCCTTCAAGGAGAGTTAAGGATGGGTCATTCAAGGATATAGCTCACCCAATAACCAACGAGTTCAGGAGCAAACTTGAAAAGACCGTTCTTGACGCTTATAATAAGGCATTAAGTGAAAAAAATTCATCATCGTCACCGCAGAACAAATAACGGGGATAGGGGAAAAATATATTTACCTTAAACCGTTTCCCGGGTGGTGTAATGGTAACACAGCGCCCTTTGGAGGCGTTGTTCATGGTTCGAATCCATGCCCGGGAGAAATTTATTTTCTATAAAAAGATTTATTAGAATTAATTAGACAATCTTATAATCAATATCTAAAACAATTTAGTATAATAAAGATATGAAAATATCAGGTAATATTGTTTGGCGGGAAATAGATGGCGAGATTTTTATAATAGATTCAATAAATGAAAGGATACATGAATTAAATGAAACTGCTTCTTTAATTTTTAGATTAATAAATAAAAATAAAAAAATTCCTGAGATAGTTGATATAATTCTGGATAAATATGAAATTGATAGAAAAACTTGTGAAAATGATTTAAAATATTTGTTATCCGAATTTATAAAAAGGGGAATTATAAGTGAAAACTAAAAAGAGGTATATAAAACCAAAAATAAAAACTGAAAAAGTATTTGAGACTGCAGCACTGGCCTGCGGGAAGTGTCAGGCAGGACCAATATCACAACTTGCTTGCCGAACATTGAGAAAAAAATCCTGATATGTTAAAACCGTTAAAGGTTTTTGGAACAAGCATGTCTCCATTTATAAAAAATGGCGATGTTGTTTTTTATGAAGATGATTTTAGTCTGAAAAAAGGTGATATTATTTTATATTTTTTAAATGAAACAAAATTTGTTCACAGGGTTTATAAAATAAACGGGGATGATATTTTTGTTTCAAATGATGATGATATTGAATATCATATAATAAATAAAAAATTTGTTTTTGGAAAAGTTGTCTGTAAATATAATGGGATGATTGGATATACTCTTGGAAGCATTTTAAAAATTATAAGGAAGATTAGAAGATGTCTATTTCGGCAAAATTAAACTATATATCGCTTGTCAAAAATATTCCTTTGTCAGTTACATTTGAGGTTACAAGAAGATGTAATTTAAATTGCGTTCATTGTTATCTGTGTGAAACTCATGGTTTAAAGAAAATAAGAATAGATAAAGAACTTAGTTTAAAAGAAATATTGGATATATTTAGACAATTAAAAAAATCAAGAACAATTTTTCTTAATATAACTGGTGGCGAGCCGCTTTTAAGGAATGATATAGAAGATATAATTTTTTATGCAATTAAGTTGAATTTTTCTGTGAAACTTTTCTCTTCGCTTTACGGTGAATTCCAAAAAAGATTAAACAATTTATATAAAAAAGGGCTTAGGGAAATAGATGTTAGTTTATACGGCAGAAAAAAAACTCATAATTTTATTACTGGTAGAAATTCTTTTGATGTAATCATTGCAAACATTATTGCCGCTAAAAATATGGGTTTTAAAATAACAATTAAAACACCGGTTATGAATATTAATTTGAAAGAAATTAGCTGGGTTTATCGTTTTGCAAATGAGAATAGATTTGGATTTAAAATTGATCCAACGATAACCCCTCTTAATGATGGTAATAGAATGAATGAAAAATATCAAATTAACTCTGAAACTGATTTTAAAGCCATATCCACTTTTGAAAATTTTTCTATATCACAGGATGAAAGTTTCAATAATATAGAATACTTTGCCTGCGGGGCTGGAAGAAATGTTTTGGGGATAAACTCATATGGAGACGTTTATCCATGCCTTGCTTTTCCCGAAAAAATTGGAAATTTAAAAAATGAAAAATTAATTGAAATACTAAATTCCAAAAAAATAAAAAAAATAAGAAAAACTTTAAGCATTGAGCCAGAAAAATGCCTTCTATGTAATTATAAGAATTATTGTTCAAGATGCCCGGCAATAGCATATTTATATGGAGATGTTTTTCAGATTTATAAAACTGCTTGTGATTTAGCAAAGTTGTCAGCAAAAAAATCTAATTTTTGTTAAAATATTATATAAGATGGTTGTTTTTAAATTCTAGATTTTAGCATCTATTTATAATGCTAATATATGGGATTATTAATACTAAAGGAGGCTTTATGGCGGATTTTAGTTTCGATGTGGTTTCGAAGGTGGATTTAAATATAGTTGAGGAGTCAATAAATATAGCTTTAAAAGAGATTTCAAATAGATATGATTTTAAAGATACTAACTCTGAGATAACCCTTGCTAAAAAAGAGAATAAGATATATCTTACTTCAAGCGATGAATATAAGGTTAAAACGCTTTATGATGTTCTTTTAACAAGAATGAGTAAAAGAGGGCTTCCGCTTAAAAATTTCGTCTCAGAAAAAATAGAAAATGCTTTGGGTTCTAGAGCGAGAATGATTGTAAAAATTCAACAGGGCATACCTTCTGAAAAGGCGAAAGAAATGGTTAAACTTATAAAGGATTCAAAGTTAAAAGTTGTAGCTCAGATACAGGGGGATATGATAAGAGTCTCATCAAGGTCAAAAGACGAACTTCAGGCGACAATAGCCCTTTTAAAATCTAAAGATTTTGGTATAAACTTATCTTTTACAAATTATAGATGAAGATAATAAAAATAATAATTTTATTTTTTTTGTTTTCATTTCATCTGCTTTTTTCCCAAACAAATAACAAAGAGTTTAAAGAAAAAGTTTTTATAGATTATCAAAATGCAAAAAAACTGCTTTCCGATGAGAAATTGGGATGGAAAAGAAAGGATGAGATAGCGCAGGAGTTTATAGATAAATATGGAGAGGATAATTTTTATTCTGCTGAACTCTTAAATTATGTAGTTAGAAGATGTATAAAAAATGGAAAAATGGGATTTTGTTACCTCGATGGAGAGCAGTATATAGAACCACGTTATGACTATGTTGGACCGTTTCATAATGGTTTTGCAATGGTTAAAAAATCTGGGAAATGGGGTGGAATAGACAAAAAGGGTATTGAGAAAATTGAAATAAAATACGATAAAAAAGAGGCAAAAGAAATAATTGATAAGCTAAGAAAAAATCATATAAAAAATCCATATATAGATAATATAAGAACAAGATATGAAAATAGGGAAATATCAAAAGACGATTATATAATGATTAATTTAGGTGGAAAGGTTGGATTTATAGACAAATATGGTAAAGAACTTATACCACAGAAGTATGACGCGTCTTTTGGATTTGTCGGAGAATTGGCAGCCGTTAAGTTAAATGGCAAATGGGGTTTTATAGACAAAAAAGATAAAGTTGTAGTCCCTTTTAAATATGATGAGGTGGATTTGTTTTATGAAGGGCTTGCAAGGGCGAAATTAAATGGTAAATGGGGTTTTATAGATACTAAGGGGAAAGAAGTTATAGAGTTTAAATATGATTACGTTAATGGATTTTCAGACGGAGTTGCTATGGTTGAGCTAAATGGTAAGGTTGGTTTTATTGATAAAACTGGTGTTTTGAAAATTCCTTTAAAATATGATTGGGGATCATCTTTTTATTATGGGATAGCTGAGATAAAAATTAAGGATAAAGTTGGATATGTGGATTTATGGGGAAATGAAATTTTTAACTAATTTTTTGCTAAACTTTATATATAGGAGGTTTTTATGCAAATGTGGCCATTGATTATAATAGTTCTGTTTCTGTTATTCAGCGCTATAAATATATTAAATGAATATGAAAGAGGTGTTGTTTTTACTCTTGGCAGATATTCTGGGGTAAAAGGTCCCGGGCTTATAATAATAATACCGGTAATACAGAAAATGGTTAAGATAGATACAAGGGTTGTTACATTTGATGTTCCACCTCAGGATATAATAACCAAAGATAATATACCGGTCAAGGTTAATGCTGTTATTTATTTCAGAGTAATTTATCCAGACAAAGCAGTTTTGAATGTTGAAAGATATATGTATTCAACAAGCCAGCTTGCTCAAACTACATTAAGAAGTGTTTTAGGTCAACAGGAGTTGGATGATCTTCTTACCAATAGAGAAAAGATAAATCAGAGCTTGCAGCAGATTTTAGATCAGCATACCGAGCCATGGGGTATAAAGGTAAGCGCTGTTGAGATAAAAAATGTTGATATTCCTCAGGAGATGCAAAGAGCCATAGCAAGACAGGCGGAGGCTGAAAGGGAGAGAAGAGCAAAAATAATAAATGCAGATGGTGAATTTCAGGCTGCTCAGAAGCTTTCTGATGCTTCAAATATTATATCTCAAAATCCAGTTGCCATTCAGCTCAGGTATCTTCAGACTCTTAGTGAGATTTCAACTGAAAACAGTTCCACAGTCGTATTCCCAATACCTATTGAGCTTTTAAAGGCTTTTATCGATAAGAAAAATTAATTCTTAGCTGAATTTTTTTGGTGATGGGAATCAATTTTTTTTCGGTGTATATCCATATACCTTTTTGCAAAAAAAAATGTAATTACTGCTCATTTTATTCCATTTCTCAATTGAGTTATAAATCTGCTTTTATTAAGTCAATTTTAAAAGAGTTGAATATAAGAAGCAAACTTATAAAATCAAGACTACCATCTCTAAAAACGATTTATTTTGGTGGTGGAACTCCGAGTATTTTAAATCTAAAAGAAATAGAAGAGTTGTTCTTAGTTTTTTCTCGGATTAAGGATTTTAAAACTCTTGACGAAGTGACATTTGAAGCAAATCCAGAGTCTTTAAATGTTGATAAAATAAAGCTTCTGAAAGATTATGGAATAAGCCGCCTTTCCATTGGGCTTCAAAGCTCAAAAGATTGTTATCTTAAATTTCTCGGCAGGATTTGCACATATAAAGATTTTCTTAAAAAATATGATATAGCTAAAAAGAATTTTAGCGTCAATGTTGATTTGATATATGGTTTGCCTCAACAAAATGAAAAAGATTTAATTGATGATCTTAATCAATTAATTAGATTAAAACCAGATCATTTATCCTTTTATGGACTTGAGATATATAAAAATACACCTTTTTGGGGAAAAGTAAAAACTGATGATAAAAAGATGAGCCGTTTTTATCATTTAATAAGAAATTTTCTTATTTCAAATGGATATAATCATTATGAAATATCTAATTTTGCGCTTAAGGGTAAGGAATCAAAGCATAATATGAATTACTGGAATTATGGTGAGTATATCGGCTTTGGTCCTTCAGCGGCTTCACATATTTCTGGTAGAAGATGGACTAATATATCTTCAGTAGAGTCTTACATAAAGGCTTTAAATAATGATAAAATAAAATTAGAGTATATTGAAAAATTAACTGAAACTGATATTTTAAATGAGAGGTTAATGCTTGGATTAAGAATGTGTTGTGGAATAGATTTGAATGATGATGTTTATATGAAGTTTAAGGATGAAATAGCTGATATGGTGATAAAAGGATATATGGAATTTTTTAATGGAAGGGTTAGAATAAAACCAGATTATCTTTTTGTATTTAATTCTATTGTCTCAAATCTGATAAGATAGGAGTTTTTTATGCTTCCAAAGACATATAACCCAAAAATTGTTGAGCCAAAATGGATAGAGATATGGCAGAATGAAAAACTTTTTTCGCCTAAAATAGATAGATCAAAAAAACCTTTTTCAATTGTAATTCCTCCGCCCAATATAACAGGAGCGCTTCATATGGGACATGCTTTAAACAATATATTACAGGATATTTTAATAAGATATAAAAGGATGTCGGGTGAAAATACATACTGGGTGGTTGGAACAGATCATGGTGGTATAGCTACTCAGAATGTTATGGAAAAAAAGCTTAAAGAGGAAGGCTTAAAAAAGACTGATTTAACAAGGGATGAGTTTTTAAAGAGGATGTGGAAGTGGTATGAGGAATGTGGGGATACTATTTTAAATCAACTAAAAAAATTAGGATGCTCAATAGATTTCTCTAAAGAAAATGTTAGATTTACGATGGATAGCCAAAGGGCTTTCGCTGTTTATACAGCTTTTAAAGAATTATGGGATAAAGAGCTTATTTATCGTGGTGAAAGAATGATAAATTGGTGCCCAAGATGTTATACCGCAATAAGCGATATAGAGGTAGAATACGAAGAGGAAAAATCTAAATTGTGGTATATAAAATATCCAATTAAAAATTCTAAGGATTTTGTGGTAGTTGCCACCACAAGGCCTGAAACTATGCTTGGCGATATGGCTATTGCTGTAAACCCTGGTGATGAAAGATATAAGAAAATCATAGGAAAAACAGTTATTCTTCCAATAGTAGAAAGAGAAATAGAAATAATAGCAGATGAAAAAGTTGAAAAAGAATTTGGAACAGGGGTGGTTAAGGTAACCCCTGCTCATGATCCGCTTGATTATGAAATTGCGCAACGACATAATCTTAAAACACTTAAGGTTATCTCCGATGAAGGAAGAATGATTAATTGCCCTTCAAAATATGATGGGCTTAAGGTTTTAAAAGCTCGCCAGGAGTTACTTGAAGATCTATCCCGATCTGGATTTTTGATTAAAGAAGAGCCATATACTCATAATGTTGCAAAATGTTCAAGGTGTCATAATCATATAGAGCCGCTTATTAGCGAGCAATGGTTTGTAAAATCAAAACCGCTTGCTGTTGAAACTATAAAAGTTATTGTTAATAAAGAAATTGAGTTTTATCCTCAAAGATGGGTAAAGCCGCTACTTGACTGGTTAAATAATATACAGGATTGGTGTATTTCAAGACAAATATGGTGGGGGCATAGGATCCCGGCTTTTTACTGCAAAAAATGTTCTTCTGGCGGGCTTCAGTATAATGAAAGGGGAGAGATTATAAAGGTTTCTCTGGCAAAGGGCGCAAAACCGATAATATCTTTCTCCAGACCCTCTATATGTCCAGATTGTCATGGTAGTGATTTTGTTCAAGATCCAGATGTCCTTGATACCTGGTTTTCATCAGCTTTATGGCCATTTTCTGTATTTGGCTGGCCAAATAAAACTGAGGAACTTTCTTATTTTTATCCAACAGCTGCACTTGTTACAGGATATGAGATTTTATATTTATGGGTTGCAAGAATGATAACCTCTGGATTATTTCATTTAAATCAGATACCATTTTCAAAAGTTTATTTGCACGGAATAGTAAGGGATAAGCATGGACAAAAAATGTCTAAATCCAAGGGAAATGGCATAGACCCACTTGAGATGATGGAAAAATATGGAACTGATGCCATGAGGTTTTCACTTATTATAGGCGCTATAGGAGGGAAGGATATACCTTTTGATGAAAATTCTATAATAGGTGGTAGAAATTTCATAAATAAGATATACAATGTATCCAGATTCATACAGCTTAACATAAACGAAAATGAAAAGTATGATATAAATTTGAAAATGCTTGATTTAAGCGATAGATGGATACTTACCAGAATAAATGAGATAATTGAGGAATACGAAAAATTAATGAATAATTATCTTTTTAGCGAGGCTCTTGATCTGGTCTATGGATTTTCCTGGGATGAATTTTGCGATTGGTATATAGAGATATCAAAGCAATATCTAAATACCGAATCTAAGAGATATAAAATGGGGGTCTTGTTAAATGTTTTTGGCGCTATTATAAAAATGCTTCACCCATTTATTCCTTTTGTAACAGAAGAAATATATTCTGCTATTGGCAATCTACTTGGAGAGAGCGAAAGATTTTTATTAAATACTTCTTTTAAAAAGGTTTCAGGTTTAAATGATGATGGGGCAAAACAGAGTATGCTTGTTTTGATGGATATAGTGAAGGAGATAAGAACTCTTCGTTCTGAATTTTCTATACATCCAATAAGGGAAGTGGATGTGGATATTATTTCAACCAGCGATGGGCTTAAAAAAATATTTGATTATCAAAACTATATAAAACACCTTTCAAAGATAGGCAATCTCAATCTTTGTGAAAGTTTTTCAGGGGGTAAAGCAATTAAAAGCGTTGTAAGAAATTTTGAGGTGTATATTAAGATAGATGGTAATATAGATGTGGAAAAAGAGAAAAACAGGATAAAAAAAGAAATAGAAAATATAGAAAACTCAAATGCAAGGTGGGAGACGCTTTTAAAAGATAGAAATTTTGTTACTAAAGCTCCTGAAACAGAGGTTAATAAAATCAAGGAAAGGGTTAGGGAAAACCTTGGCAAACTTTCAAAACTCAAAAAAATTCTGTCGGGATTATGAGTAATTTTGTAAAAAAATTCAGGGAAAAATACTGGATAAGAAAAGACAGGGAAGACTTTTTTTTCACTGGATTTATGATAACCTGTCTTGTTGCTTCGGTTGTTACAACATACTGGCATTATTTTGATATGATAGAACTTAAGCCGAAGATAAAACTCAAAACAGAATTTAAAAAAGATGACATAAAAAAAATATCTCAACAGGATGTTGATTATATGGTTCCTCTTAAAAAGATTTCTACGTTTTATAAAGTTGAGGAATATTTTAAACCTGATATGGAGAAAGAAGGGGAATGAAAAAAATTTTGCTTACATTTATTCTTAGTTTGCCTATATTTTTTACACAAGCTTTTGCTGAGAATAACAATCAGGCTTTACAAACTTTTGAGAATATAAAACAATCTGATGTTGATTATGACTGGGGCAAAAACGCTGAGATAATAGATCATCCTGTTTATGGGGTTATAGTACTTTCAAAGGATAGATGGAAAAACTGGGTTTTTAGATCTTCAATAATTATAATGCTTTATATATCGCTAATGATAGTTATACTTTCAATTCCTAAAAACTCCGAGCTTAATATCATAGTAGCTTATATTCTTTGTGGTTCGGTTTTTGTTATTTCATTCTGGGAAACTTTAAGTGGTTGGATGCTTACAAGGCTTAACAGTTATGCTTATGGCTGGAGCTTTATTTTTATTTCATTGCCAATGTATCTTGCTTCTTATTTTGCAGTTATCAAAATAAAAAGATATGATATATCTTATGCTCAGATAAAAGAGGAATTTAAAAAAATGCAGGATATGGCAGCAAAAACCTATGAAGATCCTCGTCTTGCCCCAATTTCTGGAGTTCCTGGAGATTGGGAGGAAGAGGATTTTATAAGACATAATTAATACTTTAAATTATTTATGAATCCAATTTCTATAATAAGACAGTTTATAAAAGGGCTTTTGAAAGATAATGAACCTTATCAAATAGGACTTGCTGTGGCTTTTGGGTTGATAATAGGAGTTATCCCAAAAAATAATATCACAGCCCAACTTATTTTTATTATCGCAGTTTCAACAAAAGCAAATATTCCTTTTTTAATCCTTTCTATATTCTTTTTTTCATCTTTTTCTCTAATCACAGATATCCTGACAGATAAAATAGGATATTTTATTCTTACAAGAGAATTTTTAAATGCTTTTTTTACAAAGATGTATAACACTCCTTTTATACCCTGGACAGATTTTAATAATACAGTTGTTATGGGGGGGGTAATAGTGGGAATAGTAGTGTTTTTCCCAGTTTATCTACTCGGGAAAAAATTTGGAGCTTATTACAAAGAAAAGTTGGCTAATAAAATATCTAATCTTAAATTTATTAAGATGCTTAAAGCAAGCTGGCTTTTTGAATGGTATTTTAATAAAGACTAAAATTATGAGATGGAGTTATATAACACCAAGATTTGTTTTTGTTTTAATTATTTATCTCTTTTTTTATTTTGCTTTTGATCCTATTTTGAAATGGGGATTTGTAAAATCGCTTGAAGCTTTATTTGAAGCAAAATCCGAGATAAAAACTTTAAAGACTAAATTCTTCCCACCTTCTATAATAATAAAAGAGCTCAGTGTTGGGAATAAAGATAAAGAGTTTAACAATCTTTTTGAATTTAATGAGGCAAGATTTAGACTTAATGGTAAAGCCATTCTTGAAAAAAAGTTTGTTATAGAGGAGGCAACAATAAAAGGGCTTTCATTTGATACACCAAGGAAAAAATCATGTAAAATCAAAATTAAAAAGACAAAGATGCCAGAGTTTGTTGGAAAGTTTATGGATACTGCCAGAATTTCAGCGCTTGAGAAAATAGATGATATGAAATCTGATGCGATAAGCGAAGTTAAAGTTAATGTAGAAAATTTATCATCAATAAAATTAATGGATGAGCTAAAAAACAGATATGAAGAGGAATATAAGAATATAGATAAAAAAATAGATTTTAATAGATATGAATTACGTATAAAAGAGATAGATAAGAAATTAGAATCTGTTAAAAAAGAAAAAAATTTTATTAAACAACTAAAACTTTCTGCCGATTTAAAGAAGGATATAGAAAATTTGTATAAGGATTTCAGGAAAGATAAAAAAGAAGTTGAAAAACTGATAGATGAAGCTAAAAATTATTATAAAGAGGTAAATGAGGCAAGGAATGCTGATATAAACAAGATAATGTCTATGGCAAAAATTCCATCAATTGACAGGGAGAGTGTTGCTTCAATGATTGTTGGAAAAGATGTTTTTACAAAAGCAGCTCATTATTATTATCTTGCAAGCAAAGCCACCAAATATATTCCAACAAATGCAAAGAAGAAAATTTTTGAAGAGAAGCGCAAAAGGGGGAGGATAGTTTTATATGAGAAAGAGAACACATACCCATCATTTCTTTTAAAACTTGCTCATATAGATGGTGTTTTAACTCCTTCAAATCCTATAGAATATTCTGCTACTCTTTCTAATCTAACCGCTCAGCCAAAGTTATATCCTCACCCTTTAAAGTTAGAGCTTTATGGTAAAAAAGAAACATCCCAAGTATCTGTTTTAGGAATGGCTGATTTTTCTTTACAACCTTACACCTCTACTCTAAATATCAAGTATATTGGAGCAAAATTATCAGATCTATCTTATGGTAGTGAAAGACTTAAAATTGATGTTAAAAAATCTTTGGTTGATACTTTTGTTGTTGCTAAAACTGTTTCAGATAATATAGATATTTCAGTTAAATCATCTTTCAGTGATGTTTTAATAACGCCTTATGTTAATATATCTGAAAAATATGGGGAGTTGAATAAAACCATAGAAAACTCACTTTCAAAAATACAAACTTTTAATATTAATTTTTATCTTAGCGGAAGTTTTTCAAATCCTTCTTTTAAGGTTGAAACAGACCTTGCGGATGTAGTATTAAATTCTCTTGGATCCATTTTCAGGGATAAAATTGATTCAGCAAAAAAACAGATATCTGAAAAAATTGATGCTGAGATAAACAAAAATAAGGAAAAACTTGATAGGTTTATAAAAGATAATCAGGAAGCGCTTAAAAACAAACTAAAATTAGACTCCGAGAAGTTAGATAACTGGAAAAAAGAAATAGAGAAGAAGATCAAAATTTAATAGCCTTAATTCTATAGTATATCTATATTTTGTAAAATCTAATTATGGAAAACTTTTTGCTTGCTGTAAAAGACGAGATATCTTCTTCTTTTGAAGTTATAGATGAAAAATATTTTGATTTTAAAAAAAACTTTTATGAACCGCTTGGAAAGGCAATTAGGTCTCGTTTTGCTTTTCATCTTTTAAACGCCCTTAAAGCTGACTGGAAAAAGTCTGTTTCTATAGCTGCCTCAGCAGAGATAGTCCATCTTGCTTCACTTATGCACGATGATTGCATTGATGGCGCTTCTAAAAGAAGAGGATTTGATACTTTAAATTTTTCATTTGGGATAAACACGGCTATATTGGTAGGTGATCTTCTGGTTTCGGTAGGATTTAAGAAAGCAAATTCTGTTTCTCCTCAGCTTTCAATATCACTTGTGGATTGTATAGAGGCTATGACAAAAGGCGCGATTTTAGAAGAAAATTTTAAGTATAAAATTATTGACGAAAGAATATATATGGAGATAGCTGCTTTAAAAACAGCTTCGCTGTTTAGGTGGATTGCGTTATGTATAGCTATGATTTCAAAATCAAATTTTTTTAATGAGTGTTCTAAAATTTCTGAGAACTTTGGTATTGCTTTTCAGATAATAGACGATGTCCTTGATGTGGAGGGAGATGATAGTTTTATAGGGAAAGAGTCTTTCAAAGATTTATACGAGGGGAAAATAAATTATCCGATGCTTATGGCTATTGATGAGGATTATGTGAAAAAAAGAATAGATTATTTTTTTGCCGATAAAACCGACCTTACCCCTCTTTATGAAATTAAAAAATATTTGATTGAGAAAAAATATGTGGTGGCTGCAAGAGAACGCGCTTTGAGTTTAATAGATAAAGTAAAACACGAAACTCTTGCGCTTGGAGATGGGGAAAACGTAGTAGATTTTTACGCTTTTATGCGTTCCATGACTTTGAGAAGAAATTAATTTAAGGAGGATATATGTCAACTTTTAAGAAATGGTTTATAGTTTTAAGAGCTTACTCCTGGCCGGCATCAATAGTTCCTATAATAATTTCCGGAGTTTATAGTTATAAAAATGGATGGTTTAATTGGTTTGATTTTATATTTATTTTTATAGCGGGTTTGTCTATTCATCTTGGCGCAAATGTTTTAAATACTTATTATGATTATAAAAACAATATTGATGATGAAAATTCAGATGATATAGGAATAGTAAAAAAATTTATTTCAGCTGATACCGCTTTTAAGCTTGGGTATGGTCTTATTCTTATAGGCGTTTTTATAGGTATGTTTCTTGTTTTCAAGTATTCACTTTATTCTTTTTTACCCATAGCTATAATTGGGGTTTTACTTGCAATATTTTATACTGCAAATCCTGTTTCATTGAAATATAGAGCTTTTGGTGAGTTAGTTATTTTTTTATGCTTTGGTCCTTTGATAGTTAGTGGCAGTGTTATGATAATGGCTAAGAGATTTGTTTTAGAGTCAGTGGCTTTAAGCATTCCTGCAGCTCTTTTAATTGTAGATATTTTGCTGGCTAATAATATAAGAGATGATAAAAGCGATAGCGAAAAAGGGATTAAAACAATAGTAGATATTTTGGGTATTAATCTCTCAAGATATATATATATATTTCTTCTTTTTCTTAGCTATATTTCAGCGCTTGTCTTTCTAAATTTTTCTACTTCATCGCTTGTGCTTTTGCTTTCTATCTTAGTAGTTTATGAGATTTTTAAATTGCTAAAAAAGCAGGATTATGGATCTGTCGTGAGAAAAACCGCTCAACTTGTTCTTATTTTTGGAATTCTATTTTCAATAGCGATTATTTTATGAATATTTTAATTACCAATATCACTCAACTTTTAACACTTTCAGGTCCAAAGAGGGCAAGAATAGGTAATGAAATGAGAAATCCTGGAATAATTGAAAATGCTGCTTTGTATATTGAGGATGAAAAGATAAAATTTTTTGGAAAAGAGCGTGATGTTCTTGATAAAATTAGGAATAGAAAACATATAAATATAAGGGCAAACGGTGTAGTTATGCCAGCATTTATTGATACTCATACTCATTCTGTTTTTGCCAGACCAAGACTTGAAGATTTTGAAATGAGAACTAACGGTTTAAGTTATCTGGAGATTAAAAAGCGGGGTGGAGGGATAAATTTAAGCGCAAGACAGATAAAAAACTCCTCTGATGATGTACTCTTTGATAATCTTCTTTATTTTTCAAAGAAATTTATTGAATGTGGAACAACAGTTATAGAAGTAAAAAGTGGCTATGGACTTGATTTTGAAAACGAGATAAAAATCCTAAACACAATAAAAAAAGCTAAGGCTTATACAAAGCTGGATATGATCCCTACTTTTCTTGGTGCTCATTCAGTTCCTGATGGATTTAAAGATTCAAAAGAATATTTAAAATATCTTAAAAAAGAAGTTTTACCTTATGTAGCAAAAAATAAACTTGCTGTTTTTGCGGATATATTTTGTGAAAAAGGATATTTTAGCGTAGAAGAATCTATCGATTATCTTAATTTTGCAAAGAAGTTTGGGCTTAAACCAAGGATTCACGCAGAGCAGATGTCAAGGTTTGGTGGATGTGTTGCTGCTTATAAAACTAAGGCTATAAGCGCTGATCATCTTGATTGGGCTGATAAAAGCTATGTTGAACTTTTAAAAAAATCAAAGACGACAGCAGTTTTTTTACCCGCCTCCAATTATTTTACCGGCGCTAAAAAATATCCAGATGCAAGAATATTCATAGATAATGGTGCTAAGGTGGTTATTTCAACAGATTTTAATCCTGGCACATCGCCTTGCTGGAATATGCAGTTTGTCATCTCTGCCTCGGTAAATTATATGAAGATGAAGATAGAAGAAGCTATTTATGCTTCTACCTATAATGCATCGTGTTTACTTGGCTTACATAAAAGAGTTGGTATGATTGAAAGCGGTATGGACGCTGATGTTATCATAATGGAAGTTAAAGATTATAGAGAAATAGCTTATTATTTCGGTTCAAATTTGAACAGGATGACTATAAAAAGAGGGAATATTATTTATGAAAAAGGTAATTCTGTTTGATATAGATGGAACGATTATCAAAGCAGGCGGCGCGGGTTTGAGAGCCTTAAATAAAGCTATATTAGAAATGGGAGGACCATCTGATATATGCAGTCATTTTGAACTTCAGGGTTCAACAGATAGAGTTAATTTTCAAAATGCTTTTTATTCCGCTTTTAAAAGGATGCCAACGCAAAAAGAATTTAGAAAATTAAGCAAATTATATATAAAATATCTCCCTGAAGAGGTTGAATATTCTGTTAAAAAAAAGATTTATTTTAAAATTAATGGTATAGAAAAATTTCTTGATTTTTTATCAAAGCAAGATGATATTTTAATAGGTCTTGGAACAGGGAACTTAAAAGAAGGCGCTTATATAAAACTTAAACCATCAGGGTTATCTCACTATTTTCTTTTTGGCGGATTCGGAGAAAATCATACAAAAAGAGAGGATATGCTTAAAAAAGCAGTTAAAAATGCTTCTAAAATTTTAAAGAGTAAAATAAGACCTTTTGATGTTTATGTTATTGGAGATACTGAAAAAGATATAACTGCGGCAAAAAATCTTGGATATCATTCAGCCTGTGTTCTTGATGGATTTGGAGATAAAAGAAAAATATTTATGGCTGGGCCTGAGCTTATAGAAAAAGATTTTTCAAATATAGATATCTGGCTTATCTGGCTTGGGCTGAAAAAAGATCCAAAAGGCGTTAAAAGGGGAAGCTATATCTGTCCTGATACCCCAATAGAACATGCTTATTATGGAATGACAGGTATTGGCAGCTGGAATGATTTAAACGAAATGCTTGAGGATTTCAGTAAGAAAAAGGGAAGATGAGATTAGCTACTTTGCTTTATAGTGGAGGAAAAGATTCTCACTATACACTTTATTACGCGATAAAAAAAGGATATAAGATACCTTTTTTGATAAATCTAAAACCTATTCCTGCCTCAAAGGGGAAGTATTATTTTAACCATCCGTATTGTCAGAAAATAATAGAGATCCATTCAAGTCTTATGAGGATACCAGTTTTATATTATAGATTTGATATTGATAAATATGAACTATTTAAAAATAAAATTGAAATTTTTATGAAGGAAGTATATGAGTTTGCAAGGAAAAAAGCAGGTTTTGATATTAAATTTTTTTTTACATGGGATAATGACGATATAAAAGCGGAAAAAAAACATATTGAGCAATATAATAGGATAACAAGTTTTTTAACTAAAGAAAAAATAGATTTTGAATTTCCTTTTTTAAAAAAGAATATGGATTATATAATTAAAAACTGGATATTGAATTTATAGAGGATATGAAAAAGCTTAAAATTTATAAGCCAGATATTCAAACTATTGTGGTTGAAAGTCCACTTTTTTGCAAAAGAAAAATAGTTTGTAGTTTTAAAGAAACTCAGACAGAAGAAAATTATTTTTTTGAAATAAACGAAAGAATTAAGATTTTATATGAATAAGATATATGATGGGAATATAAATATTTTTTAAAAAATAAAATGTTATTTTAATATGTCACAATGCAGCGTGGAAAAGAAAACGATAATACCACATCGTTCATACAGGAAAGTTAATCCTATAATGGATAAAAGGGTACTTTTAGAGTTAATGCTTCTTCCTTTACCTTTTTTGGTTTTATAGTTTATTATTATCCATTAAAAAGTTACGATACATATGCGACATTAAGGGTTGATGTTTTTGTTATGCAAAATTTCTTTTTATTTCGTAGAATAAAAGGCTACAAAAGGGGATATAATATGATGTATAGCCTTAAGAAGTTAAGTGATAGCCAAATGCAAAGGAAAGGATAAAAATAATAAAGTTTTTATGAGCAATATAGCGAGAAAGCAACGAAGGAAGCATTTGGCGCGGATGGACAAGTAATAAGCAGATGGCATAACCTAAGATAACCTACGAGGTTGGAATTATATTTGGCAGTGGAGATATGTTCAACCTGCGAGGTTGGAATAGTTTTATACAATTTATTTAGTTTAAAATAAGATAATTTGAAAAGATAAACTGAGTAATCTTAGAAATTTTGTCAGGTTTAAAGAGATAAAATAAAAGAAATATTTAAGTATTTCAGCAACTAAGATCAAATAGAAAGGTAGGGATGATGTAAGATAAATTATAGATAATAACCTAAATATAATCTGATAAAGAATTATTAAGCAAAAGGTTAGCAGAATATCTGTCTGCGCGCACGCACAGACAGATATGATATACTATAACACTGACAGTCCCCATAGCTCATTGTGGATATGAAATTGCTATTAGAGTTAGTTATAAAAGACAAAATATCCAAAAATGTATATAACTCATACAATTATTTGCAAAATATCAAAAACATGTTGGATAGATTCTTAAGGCCATTAAGCCATAGAATAATATTTGTAAGTCTATTTAAAGGTGTGTAATAAAAAATAGATATATCTTCGATACCGGACTGACCGGAGCGGTCAGTTGATGGTGTTTTTTTCAAAACAACATCCACTAATTTTACACGGCCATAATTAAACTGTAGATAATTGTTTTTTTAACCCAAACAAAACTGGTTTTACCTTCCTTAGAAGCTCAAACTGTTCCTTCCCCCTTGATGGGGGAAGGTGAAGGATGAGGGTGAAAAATTAAATCCCATTGCTGACACCTATTTTCCTCTCCCTCAATGGGAGAGGAGTAAGGTGAGGGTGAAAAAAGGAGAGGGGATATGACAGTTAAACCGTCTCGAAAGGTAATATTCATAACATAGAGTTTAAATGATAGGGTTTATGGCTTATATGTTATAGTATTGAAAAACGCCATAGATAATTGAATCGGAAAAACACCAATAAATTGGTTTTTAGATTAGCAATTTAAAAATCATAAAAAGTCCAACCTGCCTGTGCGTGTCCGCCTGACTGCGAGTGTCTTCGCTCAGGCAGGCACGCAGACAGGTATGTATCGATATGATTGATATGATATCTTAGGTAATGTCAATAATTTTGTGTAATTTCTCAAAAATTGGGTATCCTCCATTATATTCAAATTGTTGCTATATTTTTTATTCATTCTATAAAATATTGCATATATTATCCTTTCTAAACTATCCCTATTTTGAAAACAAATCATTGTCCGCGTCCTTCTTCTTACTTCACGAAACACCCTCTCTATTGCATTTGTCGTTCGTAAGTGCTTGGAAAATTCCTTAGGACATCTGTAAAAATTCAGTAACTCATCTATATCTTCTTCTAAACATTTAACGGATGTTATAATAATATTGTGTCTAGTTTAGAAAGGAAAGGAGGATTAATGGAACAAGAGACATTTGAAAAGATTAAAGACAAAGCAATTGAAACAGTGCTTGAGAAATATTTTGGTGAAAACATAA
>JAINCQ010000017.1:0-101721 GCA_036574205.1 Elusimicrobiota bacterium
TGCGTGCAACGCACAGGCAGATTTGATATACTATAATATTGAGAGACCGCATAAATCATTGAATATGAAAGCGCCATTAGAGTTAATTTTAAAAGATAAAATGTCGCAAATGTGTGTAACTCATACATTTTCTTGACAATTTTAAAATATATTTGTAATATGAGTTATGATAGGCATAGCTTATCTAAAAAACTATAAGGAGGCATATCATGACAGTAGCTTCAAAAAGCAGTGTTCAGGAATACTTAAACAATGTATTATCAAATGTTAAAATTAAAAATCCTGGAGAAAAAGAGTTTCATCAGGCTGTTGAAGAAGTTCTTATTACTTTGGGCCCTACCCTTGAAAGACATCCGGAATATATTAAGGCAAAGATAGTAGATAGAATAGTGGAACCAGAAAGAGTTGTTATGTTTAGAGTTTTGTGGCAGGATGATAAGGGGGAGATTCACATCAATAAGGGGTTCAGAGTGCAGTTTAATAGCGCTATAGGACCATACAAGGGAGGACTTAGATTCCATCCTTCTGTTAATTTAAGTATATTAAAATTTTTAGGCTTTGAGCAAATTTTTAAAAATTCGCTAACAACTCTTCCAATGGGTGGTGGGAAGGGTGGATCTGATTTTGATCCAAAAGGAAAAAGCGATAATGAAATTATGAGATTCTGTCAGTCATTTATGTCTGAGTTGTTCAGGCATATAGGCCCGGACACAGATGTCCCAGCTGGAGATATTGGAGTTGGTGGAAGAGAAATTGGATATCTTTTTGGGCAGTATAAAAAGTTAGTAAATGAATTTACAGGAGTTTTAACTGGAAAAGGTATTACCTGGGGAGGGTCTTTGATAAGACCTGAGGCAACTGGTTTTGGTGTCGTCTACTTTGCTCAGGAAATGCTAAAAACTCGAGGAACTGATTTTAATAAAAAGAGAGTGGCAATATCTGGTTTTGGAAATGTTGCCTGGGGAGCTGCTATAAAAGCAAATGAACTTGGAGCTAAAGTTGTTACAATATCAGGTCCTGATGGATATATATATGATGAGGATGGAATAAGTGGCGAAAAGATCGATTATATGCTTAAAATGAGAGCAAGTGGAAGGGATGAAGTTAAAATGTATGTTGAAAAGTTTCCAAAAGCTAAATTCTATGCAGGTAAAAAACCATGGGAGGTTAAGGTTGATGTAGCACTTCCATGCGCTACGCAAAATGAACTTGATGAAGATAGTGCAAAAGAACTTGTAAAAAATGGTTGTATATGTGTATGTGAAGGCGCTAATATGCCTTCAACTCCGCAGGCTATTGAAGTTTTTAAAGCTGCAAAAATACTTTATGCCCCGGGAAAAGCTGCCAATGCTGGTGGAGTTGCAACCTCCGGACTTGAGATGTCTCAGAATAGCATAAGAATGAGCTGGTCAAGGGAAGAGGTTGATAGACACCTCAAGAATATAATGGTCAATATACATAATACCTGTCTTAGAACAAGCGAAGAATATGGTGTTAAAGGCGATTATGTAACAGGAGCGAATATTGCTGGATTTATGAAGGTTGCTGATGCTATGATGGCTCAGGGTATTGTGTAAAACAGGATATTACTTGACTAAAATCTTAACGACCGCCGCATGAGAATGCGGCGGTTTTATTTTTATAGATTTATATTTTTTTATAAAACAGGTAAAATATAATTATGGAAATATCGGGAGCTGAAGTTTTTGAAAGGTTAATGCCTAAAAGGCTTAAAAAAGTTTTGTTGGTTGCTTCTATTTATGATTCTTTTTTATTCGCAGATGATGAAATGCTTTCTGAGGTTTTCTTTGAGCATAATATTACAACTGAAGAACATTTCAAAATAACAAGAGCAAAAAATCCAATAGATGCGATTAATTATCTTGAAAATGATGATTATGATGTAGTTATATCTATGGTTCAAAGCGCTGAGTATAACATGGATGACTTTATACTATCAATAAAAAAGATAAAGAATATTCCCATTGTTATACTTTCTTCAAGCTTGCAGGATATAAATTTTTTAAGCGACAGTGTTAAAGAAAAGGTTGATGGGATTTTTTTATGGCAGGGCAACACTAAAATATTTTCTTCTATAATAAATCTTCTTGAAGATAGAATTAACTTAAAGCATGATCTAAGCTTTGGGGTTCAATGCGTTTTACTGGTAGAGGATAATATAAAATTTTATTCAATGTATCTTCCCATAATATATCATGAACTTATAAAGCAGATGCATATTGTCATGTCTGATGAATTAAACCTTGCAAGAAAGGTGTTAAGAATGAGAGCAAGACCAAAGATATATCTTGCTAAAAATTATGAAGATGCGTGGGAGATATTTGATAAACATTCCAATAATCTGCTTGGTGTAATCACTGATGTGGAGTATCCAATTTCCCAGAAAACAGATGAAAAAGCTGGATTGTTGCTTGCAAAAAAAGTAAAAGAAAAAATAGTAGATATGCCTGTTTTGATACAATCCTCAAATCAAGCTTATGAGCCTATAGCTCTTAAGATGGGAGCTTCTTTTTTGAATAAAAACTCTCCTGATATATCAAAACAAATAAGAGGGTTTATCCAGAGATATTTTGGTTTTGGAGAGTTTGTTTTTGACGACGGAAACGGAAATGAAATAGCCAGGGCGCAGGATCTTCTTTCAATGATAAAAGTTCTTAAAATAATACCTGACAAATCAATACTTTATCATGCTTCAAGAAATCATTTTTCAAAATGGCTTCTTGCAAGAACAGAATTTGACATAGCTTATAAGATAAAGCCAAAGAAGATAGAAGAATTTAAAAATGCGTCTGAAATAAGAAATTATTTAATAGAAACCATTCATCAGTTTATGTATAAAACGCAGCTTGGTAGCATATTGAAATTTGATAAAAATAAATATGAAAGCGACATGCCATTTGCCAAAATAGGATATGGTTCAATAGGAGGAAAAGCAAGGGGGCTTGCTTTTGTTGACTATTTAATAGGCAAAGGAGTGATAAAAGAGAGGTTGAATGGTATTGAGATAAAAACCCCAAATTCTGTAGTTATTGGCACGGATGTTTTTGATTTTTTTATAGAGCATAATAATCTTGCGACTTTTTTAAACGGCAGGTATTCTGATGAAGAATTAGCAAAGATATTTGAAAATGTGAATCTTCCTGATTATGCTTTAAGGGATATATCTGCTTTAATGGATAAGATGAAAGGTCCTATTGCCATAAGATCATCATCTCTTCTTGAGGATTCAAAAAATTGCCCTTTTGCGGGTATATATAAAACTTATATGTTTCCAAATTTAAAAAATGAGCGCAATAACGTTAAGATTGTTGAAAAAATAATAAAATATATATACGCATCCACTTTTTCTAAGGAAGCTGTTGAGTTTAGAAGATCCAATCCTCATATACCTGATGAGGAAAAAATGGCAGTTATAATTCAATCGGTTGTGGGAAGAGAGTATATTAAGGGTTATTATTTTCCACTTATTTCTGGCGTGTTACAATCGTATAATTTTTATCCTGTTAAGCCTTTAAATCCTTCAGATCCCATAGTTCATATGGCAATGGGGCTTGGAGAGGCTGTGGTTAGTGGAAGATATTTTTTGAGATATTCTCCGGCATATCCCGATAATATACATCAATTTGCTACAATTGATGATATTTTGAAAAATTCTCAAAAAAAATTTATGGCATTATCATTAAATAAAAATGATCTAATAGGATATGAAAAAAATTCTTTTATTGAAGAAAAGGATATTAACTCAGTGGAGTTAAGTGATGAAATGTTATCTCTCTTTTCTTCCTATATACCTGATGACGATAAAATCGTTGATTATTATTCAAAAGACAGAATAAATATTCTGACATTTTTCCCGATAATAAAAAACAATTTAGTCAGATTAAATGATACCTTGCTTGAAATATCAAGAATATCTTCTGATGCTATAGGTGGTAATGTGGAAATAGAATTTGCCCTTAATATGGATAAACAGAATAACTTTGTTGAATTAAACATACTTCAGATAAGACATTTTGCCAGTAAAATTGTTGGAAAAAAATCTGAGATAAACGTTGATGGTAAGGATAAATTGATTTTTTCAAAAAATGTTATTGGAAGTTCTTATTTAAAAACAATAAAAGATGTTGTTTTTGTAAAAAAAGAAAGTTTCACAAATCTTAAAACCACAGATATAGCTAAAGAAATAGGGACTGTAAATGGAATTTGCAAGGAAAAAAATTGTGAATATTTGCTTATAGGTCCTGGTCGCTGGGGAACAAGCGACGAGCATCTTGGAATTCCAGTAAAATGGAATGAGATTTCAATGGCTAAAGTTATAGTAGAGTCTGTTTATGATTCTTTTAATGTAGCGCCATCCTATGGCACTCATTTTTTTCATAATATAATAGCTATGTCTATACCATATATTTCTATCACCGGTTCTAATGACTTTATAAAATGGGATTTGCTTAATATTGCGCAAACTATGTATGAGACGGATTATGTCAGATGGGTTAGATTTAAAAATCCGCTTGAGATATTTGTTGAAACAGGAGAGGGTTTTGTTCTTGTCGGGAGGCAGTTATGAAAAAATACAAAATTTCTAAAGATAACAGATTGCTGCTTCAAAAAACTGCAAGAACTTTGTATTTAAGTTTTTCCATACTCCCGGCTTATGTTAAGTATATGCTTTCTTCTGGATATCTTGTAGCAAGAGCTATGGATAGCGTTGTTGATTGTGAGGATATACCAGTTGAGGAAAAAGAAAAATTTTTAATTGCTTTTAAAAAACATTGTGAGGGTAATTTTAGTCAAAAAATTCATTCATTAAAGCCACAATATCTTTCAAAACTTGAAAAATGGGAAAGAAAACTTGTTGAAAATATAGATGAAATAGCCAGAGAATTCTGGCTAAATATGGATGAAGAAGATAAGAAGAACTTCATTTTTTTGATTGATGGAATTTTTAAAGGAATGATGATGGATATAAAAAACTTTAATATAACTGATAGAATTTCGTCTTTTAAAAGTTTTAAAGATCTTATAAGATATGCAGGACTTATAGGCGGCACTCCAGCAGTCTACTGGCATAATATCTATAAAAAATATATGCCTGATGTATATAAAAACAATGTATTGAGATCTTCTTACAGGATAGGTATGGCGTTACAATTAACTAATATACTGAAAGATATTTATGTTGATCTAAGAAAAGGAAGGTGTTATATCCCACAAGAATTTTTAAATAGCGCTGGGTTTAGCGAGGTAGATCTTCTTGACTACAAAAATATTGATCGTATCAAACCTTTTATTAATTCTATTATTTTGACCTGTGTTGATTATTTTGATGAATCTGAGTTTTTTATAGACTCTATTAAAGCCAGCGAATTTGCTTTGAAAATATCTCTTATCTGGCCTATTTATTGGGCAATGGATTCCTTATATCTTGTGGCTGCAAAAAATCCATTGAAATCGAGAATAAAAATAGGTAGATTAAAGATATACAAGACTTTGGTAAAATCTCCGCTTTTGTTAAATCCTACTTTTTTTCATCAAGGGTACAGATTCAGGAGAGAAACGCTCATACTTGAGATAAGATGATTTGTAACTTATGTTACATAAAGGTATAATAATACTTATAGTGTGTAAAAGACTAAATTATAATGAAGGATTATATATTTTTTAGTTCTATAAAAATATTTTAAGTTTTTTAAATAACTATGATATATTTGGTGTTAGAACTTCTGATTTCAGTTCGCAAGATTATATAGCATATGAATAATAAGTTTAGTAATTTATCATTCAGTTCAAAAAGGTTATTTTCTTTCTTTTTTATTTTTTTATTTTTTCTGATTTTATCGTTTTATGCATTTTCGGCGGAATACAAAGTTGAAGGTTTTGTTTTTGATTTTGATGACGGGTGGAACATTGTAAAAAGCAGGGATCCACAGTCAGTTCTAAAGATAGAAAAAAATGGCTCATCAGTTGAGTTTATTAAAATGGATGATGAACTTTCTGATTTTTACCTTAATTCAAGATTACAGGAGCAGAGAAATGTCCTTATTAATAAAGGCATTAAACCTTCCGATATAAAAACCACTTCAATTCATTTTGTTTCAAAAGCTTATTATTTTTATTATGAGGATAGAAAAACAAATATTGTTTCGCTTTTTACATATGGGGGGGTAACTTATAATCTTTTTGCTACTGGTTTAAGCGAGGAATCTTTTAAAAAAATTATTTTTAGCTTTAGAAAGGAAGGTGAAAAGATAGAAATTAAGTCTCAAAAACCAAAACCTAAACCTGTTGCAAAAAAAATTAAAAAGATTCCTGAAGAGAGTTTTGTAAGTTACGTTTCCATAAGTGATTCCACGGCATCTGTTGTCTCTGTTTCAACACCGACGAATGTTGATGTTGTAATTTCATCAATCACTACAGATATAATAGAAGAAAAAACTCCAGAAATTTCATCAGCTCAGCCATCACAGAGTATCTTAAAAGAACCAGTAAAAAGTGATAAGAGCGATTTAATAACATCAATAGATTTAATGATCAAAAATGCAAATAAGAAAACGATTGCAAAACGAAAACCATTAGATAAATATATAATGCTTGTAATTTTAGTAATATATGTTATTTTAAATATAATTTTAAGATGGAAGTTTTCAAAATATTCAAATCCTAAGATAAAACCATATCCTAAGGAAATGCCTCCTGATTTCCTTTTTCCGTTCATAATAACAAAGATAGAGAGTGCTAATGAGACAATGTATCAGATAATAACAAGAACAAATCAGTTCCTTTCTGCTCATTTTAATCATAACTATAAAAAATATAACAAATGGGGAATATATGGTATTTTGATTATTCATATACTATGGAGTTTAGGTGAATTTATAAGGGAGGGATTTTTTGCTGCAATAATACTTTCTTTTCCTCTTGGAAATTATGTTCTCTCTTTTGTGGAAGTTCCTTTTGTGGTAATGATTATTTTTTCTTTGTTCCTGAAATATAGAGAGAATCAGAAAGTGGTAGTCTCGGATTCACAGATGAATACTTTGTGTGAGGTCATTAAGAGTAAAAATGGTTTTGTCGTAAAGGATGCTAAGGGACGGGATGTTATTAAAGTATTAAAGGCTGGAAATTATTTTAAGAGAGTATGGAATTGTTTTAATGAAGATGACCAGCTCATACTAACGATAAAGGACGATCTTCCCCAGATATGGGTATGGATTAAGCTTCTTGGAAATAAATTTATGAAGAAGAGGTGTTACTATAGTGCCTATGGCGATAACAATAATAGGATAGGATTTTTATTTCTTGATTTAAATTCTATAAATGGTTATCAGGTTCATTTTGATTATGATTATTTTAGATTGGTAAATTCTATACATTTAGTTTCAATCTTTCTTTATATAATTTCAGTAGAAAAAGAAGAAAATATTCTATTTTTTTAATTTCTTAATTTGACTTTTGGAGGCTTTATGAAAACTATAGCGATTTTAACCGGTGGTGGAGATTGTCCCGGTTTAAATGCTGTAATCAGGGCTGTTTCCAAATCTGCTTTAAAAAAAGGGTATAAGGTTATAGGGTTTAAAGATGGGTTTAAAGGATTTATAGAAAATGATTTTATTGAAATTGATGATAAGTTTGTTTCTGGAATAATAAATAAAGGTGGAACTATTCTTGGAACAAGTAATATAGCAAATCCATTTGAGTATAGAATTGAACCTTATGGAACTCCAGCCAATCCAGCAGATCTTTCTCAAAGAGTAAAGGAGATCTTTGATGAACATAAAATTGATTGTCTTATTACAATTGGGGGAGATGGGACGCAAAATATATCTTATAAAATAAGTCAAATGGGTTTACCTGTCATAGGCGTTCCAAAAACTATAGATAATGATTTATCCTCTACAGATTATACATTTGGGTATGATACGGCGCTTACGATTGCAACAGAGGCAGTTGACAGGGTCCACACAACTGCCGAGTCTCACGATAGAGTTTTAATAGTTGAGACAATGGGAAGGTATGCTGGATGGATAGCGCTTAGAGCTGCAATTGCCGGTGGTGGAGATATAGTTTTAATTCCTGAGATAGAATATGTTCCTGATGATATTATAGCTTATATAAAACAAAGAAGAGCAAAAGGTAAATTGTTTTCTATTGTAGTTGTAGCTGAAGGTGCGAAAGAGAAAGGGGGAGAGGTTACAGTAAGTAAAATAGTTGATAAATCCACAGATCCATTTAGACTTGGGGGAGTTTCATATAAAATAGCAGATTTGATAGAAAAAAACACCTGTTTTGAAGCGCGTGTGGTTGTCCTTGGACATCTTCAAAGAGGCGGAAGCCCCACCCCCTTTGATAGATGGCTTTCAACATGTTTTGGGGCAAAGGCGATAGAAATTTTTGAAGAAAAACGTTTTGGAAAAATGGTTGCTATTAAAGGACAGGATTTTGTGGATGTGGATTTAAAAGATGCTGTTGGTTCTTTAAAAAGAGTGGATCCTGCTTCTTTTGAGGTAAAATCTGCTTTAAATGTCGGGATGAGTTTTGGAAACTCGAAGGTGTTATGAGAAAATACATTTATGGAATAAACACTGTAGAAGAAGCTTTGCTAAATTCTAAAAGAAAGATATATCGCCTTATAGTGGAAAATACCCTTGGAAGTAAGCTTATTCACATTATAAAGTTGGCTAATAAAAAAAATATAAGTGTCCAATTTTCTCCAGCCAAAATTCTGGATAAACTCACAAAACAGGCAAATCACCAGGGGGTTATTGTTGAGATAGATGATGTATATTATTATTCAGTTGATGAAGCTATTTTAAATGAAGATTTTAAAAAAGCAAAGTGGCTTGCTATTGATTCAATAACAGATCCGCAAAATTTTGGAAGCATAATAAGAACTGCGGTCTGTCTTGGATTTTCAGCTATAATTTTTAGTGAAAATAGAAATTGCCAGATAACTCCCGGTGTTGAAAAGATAGCCTGTGGGGCGGTTGAGAAAATAAAATTTATAAAAGTCGTCAATCTAAATCAAACTATTATTTACCTGAAATCAAAAAATTTTTGGGTTTATGGAGCGGACATAAGAGGAAAAGATATAAGGAATGTTAATTTTAATTTTCCTCTGGTTATAATTTTTGGATCAGAAGGAGAGGGGATGAGGGAAAAAACAAAAGAACATTGCGATGAGCTTATTAGAATTCCTCAGGTTTTAGATTTTGATAGCCTTAATGTTTCTGTCGCTGCTGGGATAATTATGTATGAAATTAGTAAATACAATAAAACATAATCCCTTTCATAACGACCCTTGACAAAATCTTTTTTCCTGCTAAAATAATATTATAAGGAGGTCAATCTATGAAGATTTATTTTGTTTTTGTGATATCAGTTTTTATTAATTTAAATATTTTTTCAGATGATTTTGATAAATCTTTTAATAAGATAGAAAAAAGCAATTTAAATATACCTTTTCCCAAAAAATCTATTGAAAAATACTCTGATAACAATGTCAGAGTTTTTTTTGAAAATTTATCTAATCTTTTTGGCGTAATCAGCCAACCAGATGAAATGAGATTTACTAAATCGTTTAAATCCTCGAAGGTCCTTTATAATATAAATCTTTCTCCGACGAAAGACAAATATCTATATACAAATATAACCTTTAAAACCACAAAAGGCTCTGTTGTTTATGTAAGCATAACAAGAGCTTCAAATTGTCCTGGGGGAGGAGAGAAATGTAAAGATAGCGAAAAATTTCTTTTAACTATGACATCAAATGCTTCTACACAATTTATAAAAATAAAAGACATAATAAATCTGAGCATATTTATGAGCGGTCATAAAAAAGTAATCATAGATGGAGATGAGTATATTGCAAAGATTTATGCTTCCGTAAATGATATAAACAAAAGTAAGATTGAAATAAAAGGTCCCCAGGGTATTGTAATAAATAAAACTCTTGGTGAGATAATGGATGTATTTGCAGGATTTGGTGTTGGGATTAGAATTTTAAAAGAATATAAAGTGGTTTATGGCAGAAAAGTAGAATGCCTTTCTCAATGTTTTTTCTCAAATGATAACATGGTTTTTATGGTTGAATCTCCCATAAAAAAAGATTCAGCATATTATACAATAGATGAGAAGTCATGGAATGGTAAAAACTTTTATTTTAAAGATATAGGAAAAAACTATCTTTTCAATATAAATAATGGCATTTTTACTGCTATAAAATCTGAGTCGGGAATTTAATTTTTAACCTTCAAACTATTTAATAAGATTTTACATAAAACCTGAAAAAAGGTAAAATATATCTATTATGCATAAAAATTTAAGTGAGATTTTGATAAGCAAGGAGCAGATAGAGAAAAGAGTAAAAGAACTTGCAAATAAAATAAACGAAGATTACGCCGGCAAAGAGGTTTTCTTTATAGGAGTTTTAAAAGGGTGTTTTTTGTTTTTATCAGATCTGGTTAAAAACTCAAAGATAGACACAAATGTGGATTTTATGATGATATCCTCCTATGAAGGGAAACAATCCACAGGGATAGTGAGAATATTGCTTGATTTAAAACAGCCAATAGATGGGAAGAATGTCATAATAGTGGAAGATATAGTTGATACAGGGCTTACTATAACATATCTTTTAAAGGCTTTAAAGACCAGAAAACCTAAAACACTTGAAGTTTGCACTTTACTTAACAAGCCTTCATGTAGAAAAGTTAATGTCAATCTTAAATATGTTGGTTTTGATATACCAGACAAGTTTGTAGTTGGTTATGGTCTTGATTATAATGAGTTATATAGAAATCTACCTTATGTTGGAGTTTTAAAAAATGAGGTTATATGAAAAAAAATAATGGGTTAAAACAGGTTTTTTTATGGGTTTTGTTTTTTATCTTGATAGCAGGTATATACAACAGCATTGTGGTGCTTGATGGTGAAAAGGAAGTTCCATATTCCGTCTTTAAAAATAAATTGAAGTCAAAAGAAGTAAAAAAAGTTTATATTTCAAATGATATTATAAAAGGAGAGTTTATAGAAAATAATAAAACAGTTAAATTTAGAACTCTTCCTTTAAATGACCCCGATCTTATAAAAGATATGGAATCAGCAGGTGTTGAAAATTATTCAGGTGTTGCTGATAGAAGCTGGATAACCACAGTATTGTTTAATATAGGGTGGATTTTATTGTTTATACTTGCATGGTGGTTTATATTTTTCAGACAGGCAAATATTACTGGCAAACAGGCAATAAACTTTGCAAAGTCAAAGGCAAGACAAATTGATCCGAAAAAAAACAAGATAACATTTAAAGATGTAGCAGGGTGTGATGAGGCTAAAGAGGAATTAGCTGACATAGTTGATTATTTGAAAAATCCTGATAAATATAAAACACTTGGTGGTGTTTTGCCAAAAGGTGTTTTATTATATGGAGCGCCAGGAACTGGAAAAACTTTGCTTGCAAAAGCAGTTGCTGGTGAAGCGGGAGTAAGTTTTTTTAGCGCCAGTGGTTCAGAGTTTGTTGAAATGTTTGTTGGAGTTGGCGCTGCAAGAGTTAGGGACCTTTTTGAAAGAGCAAAAAAGAATGCACCTGCTATAATTTTTGTGGATGAACTTGATGCTGTGGGCAGAAGCAGGTTTGCTGGAATAGGTGGTGGACATGATGAAAGGGAGCAAACCTTAAATCAGCTTCTAATAGAACTTGATGGTTTTGAAACAAAAGAAGGGATAATCTTAATAGCGGCGACAAATAGACCTGATGTGCTTGACCCTGCGCTTTTAAGGCCCGGAAGATTTGACAGGAGAATAAATATTCCAGTGCCTGATATAAAAGGCAGGCTTGAAATTTTGAATATTCATGCTAAAAAAATAAAATTATCACAATCTGTAGATATGAATATAGTGGCGCAAAGAACCCCGGGTTTTGTAGGTTCGGATCTGGCAAATATAATAAATGAGTCTGCCATAATAGCGGCAAGGAAAGGTAAAAAGGAAGTAGAATTTTCTGATATTGAAGAAGCGATAGAAAAAACCATAGCAGGTCCACAGAGAAAAAGCAGGGTAATATCTGAAAAAGAGAAAAGGATAATAGCATATCACGAAGCAGGACACGCGCTTGTTGCAAAGCTTTTAAAAAATTCAGACCCTGTCCATAAAATATCTATAATTCCAAGAGGCCCGGCTCTTGGTTATACTTTGCAGCTCCCTGAGGAAGATAAATATCTTACATCTAAGAGTGAAATACTTTCAAAGCTTTCAGTCCTTTTGGCTGGTAGAGCAAGCGAGGAGGTTGTTTTTGGCGAGATAACAACTGGAGCTGGGGATGATCTTTCCAAAGCTACAAGCTACGCGCAGAAGATGATTATGGAATTTGGAATGAGCGAAAAGATAGGACCTCTTTCGCTTAGAAAGGATGAACATGAGGTTTTTCTTGGAAGGGATATAGTCAAACAGCACTTATATTCCAATGAAACTGCAAAGAATATAGATGATGAGATCAAAAGGATTATTAACGATTGTTATTTTAAAGCTAAAAATTTAATTATTGAAAATAAAATATTGCTTGATAAAATAGTTGACAGACTTATTGAAAGTGAAACCATAGATGGGAAAGAGCTTGATCTTATAGTAAATGGGGCTTAAAAGCTAAAAGATGATTAAACCGGTTTTATATATAAAAGACATTATTGATATTCTCATAGTTTATTATATAATATACAGGCTTATACTTATACTTAAAGGGACTAAAGCCCTTCATATGCTTGGCGGAGTTTTTTTGCTTGCCATAATAACTTTCTTATCCAGGTTTGCAAGGCTTGATGCGACATTCTGGCTTCTTCAGAAATTCTGGCTGGCTGGTATAATATTATTGATAGTTGTTTTTCAACCTGAGATAAGAAATGCTCTTGCAAATATCGGATCAAATCCTTTTGGAAGAATTTTTGTCCCTTCTGAATATAAATTCATAGCAGAAATAATTTCCGCTGTTAAAGTTGCTATGAGTGAAAAAAAAGGAATGCTTATAGTTCTTGAACAGGATATGGGATTAAGAGAATATATAGAAAGCGGAGTAATTGTAAATTCTGAGGTTTCAAAGGAACTTCTTTTAACCATATTTCACCATAACACCCCTCTTCACGATGGCGCTGTTATTATTTCATCTAACAGACTTATAGCGGCAGCCTGTCAGCTTCCTCTTACTGAAAGACAGGATATGTCCCCGATACTTGGAATGAGACATAGAGCTGCTATTGGAATAACTGAGGTTACAGATGCCATAGCTGTTGTTGTTTCTGAAGAGACTGGTGATATGTCAGTTGCAAGAAATGGAGTGCTTATGAGAAAAGTAAAACCGGAGGAAGTTGAAAGGGATCTTTTAAATCTTTATAAATCTAAAATCCAAAAAACTGTTTTTAGGAAAAATAACAGAGGTGTATGAAAAAATATATACTGGAAAACTGGCAGATAAAAATAATATCTCTGGTTATAGCGCTTATAGTCTGGTATATATCTAAAAGATAAGATGAAATATGTATTATATTTTATTCTAATTGTCTTTATATGTCTTGTTTTTATGAATTTTCCGGGCATTTTGATAAGAAATGAATATTCCTGTCCAGGTTCTGGATTGAGTTTTCATTATAGTAAAGCTGAAAATTTTGAAAAAATATGCGATTTATTTGCAGTATTTTGCGAAAAAATTCCTTTTGCGCAAACTAATAAATTTGCTAAATTTTACCTTGCTGATTCTATATTTAAATATAAGATTTTTTCTTATTTCAGTTCAGCTAATTCTTATCCAAATTTTATTTCGAGATATGTTATCCTATCCCCTGCTGATTTTGAAAAAAAAGAATTTAAAGGAAAAGACTTAAATTATGATTTTGATGAGGAGATTTTAAAATCTTTAATTTATTCCTGCTTGCTTTTTGAGAAAACATCTATTGAGTTTTTATCAATAGCCCGGTGGAAGGTTATTGGTTATTCTAAGTATGCTCTTTCAAATCCTCAGAAATTTTCTGATTTAGATGTCTGCGAAAATAAAGGTGGAGAAGGATATAAAGAATATGAAAATATGTTTGTGACAAGATATCTTTTTGAGGAAATGAAATATAATCCACTGGCTTTTTTCAATGATAATATTTCATACGAGGTTTATCTTAAAGAAGCAAAATTGAGATATTGCAGATAAAAGGAGGAACTATTATGATGAGCAAAGAACAACTGGAAAAGTATGCAGATGTATTGGTATGGGGGCTTAAAACGGCAAATCCTCATCTAAAACCATATGACACTATTCTTTTAAGATTTGATTTAAGCGGACTTCCTCTTGCCGAGATTGTTTATTCAAAATTAATAAGACAAAAATATAATGTGGTTTTTAGAATGATATCCACAGCTGATATGGAAAGAAACTTTTATCTATACTCAGATGCTAAGCAGCGAAAATTTATTCCTTGCGGGGAAAAGGAATTTTTTAGTTCTTTAAATGGCAATATATATATATCTGCGCCATCATCTCTTACTCATCTTAAAGGTATTGATTCCAGAAAGCAAAGCGAAGTGGCTAAAGCAAAGAAGTTTTTAAGAGATATAATGGAGAAAAGAGAAACCAGGGGGCTTTTTGGCTGGACATTATGCACTTATCCAACGGAAGAGCTTGCAAGACATGCTCGACTTTCGCTTAAAGATTATACTGAACAGATAATAAAAGCATGCTTTATAAATGAGAAAAATCCAGTAAAAAAATGGGAAGAGGTTTTCAAGAATATTTCTGAGATTAAAAAATGGCTTAACTCAATGGGGATAGAGGATGTTAATATTTTATCTCCAAATATAGATATAAACATAAAGATAGGGGAAAAAAGAAAATTTCTTGGAGGTAGTGGCCACAACATTCCATCTTTTGAAATATTCACATCCCCTGATGCAAGATATACAAACGGAAAATATTTTGCAAATCTTCCAACTTATAGAGGTGGAAACTATATAGAAAATATAAAACTGGAATTTAAAAATGGAAAGGCTGTAAAGATAAGCGCTGTTAATGGACAGGAATATCTTGTCAAAACAATGAATACAGATGAGGGATCAAAAATGATTGGAGAGTTTTCCTTAACTGATTCAAGATTTTCTAAAATAGATAAATTTATGGCTGATATACTTTTTGATGAAAATTACGGTGGTAAATATGGAAATTGTCATATAGCCATCGGTTCTTCTTATATAGATACCTATGATGGAAATGCCACAAAACTTTCTCAAAAAAATAAAAAAGCTCTTGGTTTTAATATTTCAGCAATTCACTGGGACCTTATAAACACTGAAGATAAAGTTGTAAAGGCTAAAGTTAAAGGTGGTAAATGGATAACAATATACGAGAGCGGAAAATTCAAGTTTTAGTTTTTAAAAATCTTTAAAAATGGAAAATATAAAAATTTCAGTAAAGGATATTTCGCTTTTTGACTATCTTTTTAAGACTGAAAGGGGTAAGAAAAACGGTTTAGCTGTAATTATAGCAGGTTTTTCCGCAATGTTTTGTTTTATGGGATATGAATTATTTCGTACAAGTTCAGAGTCTATTTTTCTTTCTGTTTTTGATTCAACTCAAAAAGTATATGCTCTTGGTGCAACCCCATTTCTTCTTTTTGCTCTGATATATTTATATGGTTTTTCATTATCAAAATTTGGTAGCAGAAATACAATGCTTTTATATTTTACTTTTTCTTTTATCTCTAATATTTTCCTTTATTTTTTTGTTTCAAAAAAATATATCTGGGCGGCTTTTTTAATTCTTGTTTTTAAAGAGGCTTATGTAGTTGTTCTATCGGAGATGTACTGGTCTTATATAAATAGTATTCTAAAAAGTTATGAAGCAAAACTTTTAAATGGTCCTGTTGCCGGGCTTGGAGCTTGTGGGTCTCTTATAGGAGGATATTTCGTATCAAAATACGCTGTTATGTTAACAACGGAAAAAATTTTTCTTATTTCATCTTTTATTTTGATTCCTTCCGCTGTTTTATTCTTTTTTTCCTATAAAACCGGCGGAGAGCCTGTGGTTGATAAATCTGAGGCGGGCGGGAAAAAAGGTCATATTCATATTTCACTTCTTTTTGAAAATAAAATAGTTCTTTTAATAGCTATTGTCGTTTTTATAGCGCAGGTTGTTTCGACATTAAGCGACTTAAATTTTACTTATTATCTTAGTAAGGAGATTTCACAAAAAGACTTAAGAACCGCATATCTTGGAGCGTTCTGGACAAAGACAAATATAATTTCATTTACAATGCAGTTTTTAATAACACCTTTTGTTCTTAAAAGATTTAATGTCAAATATGTTCTGGTTATAATACCGTTATTTCATCTTGTCACCTCTGCTTATTCTTTATTTTATCCATCTCTTTTATCAGCTTCAATTATATTTATGATTTTTAAATCTATGGATTATTCCATTTATCGCGCTTCCAAGGAAATACTTTATATACCATTTTCTTATGATACAAGATATAGAATAAAACAAGTGGTTGATGCTTTCATCTATAGATTTTCAAAAGGTTTTATATCAATAATTTTATCGCTAATTGCAAGGTTTTCTTTTTCTTACATTGCTTACCTCATACCTTCTATAATGTTTTTCTCAGGTGTCTGGTCATATGTAGCAACGAAATTTAAAGTTAAAGAGATTCAATAATTTAAAGATAAAGAAATTCTGTGAACATTACCAAGATCGCCAAAAGGTGAGAAAGAATAATCAAGGCTATATTCCCAGTGCTTTAAACCAAAACCAAAACTTATTCCTCTTAGCCCTTCTAAATCAGATATATTGCTTGTATTAGCCCCTCCCCTAAAGAAAATATTAGTTCTTTTATTTATAGATATAGATGTTTCAATTCCAATAGCCCAGTAAAGGAATCTATCTTCAGGAAGTATTATATCAGAGGTTATTGTTAAATTTTTTCCAAGAAATATACTGCTTCCAATCTTTATTATTTTTGTTATATTATAGTTTTCTTTATCCATTTTTATACTGCCGATAATGTTTTGAAATACCATTGAAATCAAAAGCCTTCTGTCAAACAAATACGGAAAAAATAGGCCAATATCTGCAGATAGTGTGGTTGCGGATGAGTCTATTTCCTGACGTATAAATTTTCCTATGCCACCGAAAACAATTCTATCTTCTGGATCTTTTGTCATTCCTCCAAGATATCCAGCAAATCCTATTTCAAAAACAAGTTCATTTGGATTTATTGTTCCTATATTATTGGCATAGTCGTCTGTTTTATCAATGTCTCCCCATTTTAAATATTTAACTCCCAGACCAAAAACCCCGGTATTTTTTGAAAGATTTTTTGCGTATGATATATGGCCACAATAAATATCTTCAAAAAATTTATTATAGGAGAAATAAAAAGATGTTTTTTTCACTTTAATAAGCCCTGCAGGGTTTATATCTATGGCTGACGAATCATATATAGCAGAAGCACATGCCCCTCCCATAGCTGCGCATTTTGGATTGATATCAAGTCTTAAAATCGATGCCGATGTAGTGCCATAAGATGAATTATCAAAAGCAGAGTGTAAGTGTAAGGTAAGGAAATTAAAAAGTATTATATAAATTAAAAATTTTGTTTTCATTTTTCTATTGCTATCTTTTTTATAACCTTTTTCCCGTCCTTTTTAAAAATTGCAAGATAGACTCCGCTTGCTATATCCCTTCCGCTTGAATTTTTTGCATCCCACTGGACGAATCCTTTTTCATCTGACTTTAGTTTCTTTACCAGCTCACCGGTAATTGTGTATATGTATATATCAGTGTTTGCTGGCATATTTGAAAAATTCAACTTTCCAAGATTAGTGTTTGGTTTATAGGGGTTTGGGTAAATCTTTACTTCACTCAAACTTTTTGATGCTTCAAATTGCATTATCTGAAATATAGAAAAGTGATATGTTTCCCCAATAACATAATTATTTTCAAGATATGATTTTAAAGGGACCCATAGCTTTTCATCTTCATCATATCTTGCCATTACAAGTTTATTTTTATCCATATATGGAGGAAGATTTGTGTATGGTATTTTAACCTTTATAACTCCATTGTATAGAACTATAGGAAATATATAAATTTTTGCCGCAAATCCTGTCGGGATAAGGTTTCCAGCTTTTGATATAGGTGGAGGTGGGTTTGAATCTGGTTCTATGAACAATTTTGTTACACTTCCAAGTGAATAGGGTGGAATTTCTACTTCTATTGAGCCGTATGAATAAGGTATTGAAACAATCTGGTTTGTTTTATTATTTATAATTTGTTCCTGTCTATAAAGCGTTGATACCGAGCCAAGTTCCTGATAATCGCTTTCATTATTTTCTATTATTCCTTTCGCCTTAATCCTTATATAATATTGCGTATTATAATTAAGTTCTGGAAAAACAAAAGTTGTCATGTTAGTTTGAGTTGAACGAAATATATATGAAAAATCGCTATGGGTAGAAGCTTCAACTATATATATTGTATGAGTGGAATTAGTGTTATTGTCCCACTGCGCTGTAAATCCATCAAGTAAAACATTTATAAAAGTGGGAGTTGTTATTTTAGGAATTTCAACGTATGTGGTTGATAGACTTCTTTCATATTCAGATGGCATACCAGAAAAATTTAAAGCCGATATCCTTAGACAATAAACAGTATTGGCATTGAGGTTATAAAATGTTGCAGTTTTTTGAAGGGTATATGAGGATATTACTGAATCTATAAAGCAGGTTGAGGATATTTCAGCAAGATATGGAGTTTGATCGGCGTTGTTTGGGTCATCCCAATTTATTTCTATTGTATGGGTTGAAGAAATAAAAGTTAAATTTATTGGTTTAAAAGCTAATGTTGCTATTGGTTGGAATGATATTGGCCCGGTTGGTATTGAGTTTCTATTTATAGCTGTTATTCTTTTATAATAGGTAGTGTTTGATTGTAGATTATCAAAATAAGCATAGTTATTTGTAGTTTGAGATGAATGTATTTGCCCATCGGTAAAATTTGTTGAGGAGATTTCAATAAGATAAATGGTATCATCTGGATTTAATGAGGGGTTCCAGTTTATTTGCATAGAATGAGTTGTATGGTTTGTAAGTGGGGTTTCTGTTGGGTAATTAGCAAGTGTAGAAGTAGTTCCAACAAAAACATAATTTTTTTCGTTAGAAGAGTTTATGCTTCCAACTCTCAAATAATAGCTTGTGTTGGGGGTAAGACCTGAAACTGAAAGAGTTGATATTTGAGAAGACATAACTGTAGATGAAAAAATCAAAGAAAAATCTGTTGATGTGGATGCTTCAAGGCAATATCCAACGGTAGTCGCTGTTCCCCACACAACAGTTATGCTTGATATATTAACTTTATCAATTGATGGGTTTATAGGCGGGGGTGTGAGTGTCCTTATTGGAAAGGGGGTGGCTAATTTATATACTGTTGCTCCTTCAAATAGAGATCCAAGCCGAACATAATAAACAGTATCTATTAAAATAGGAGATATGGTAATAGTTGTTATTTCATTTGAGTAAACAGTTGATGAATAAGATATATTTTGAAAGAACTCTGATGTGCTTAATTCAACTACATATCCGTCGGCATCGTTGGTGGAGTAGAATACAGACAATGTATTGCTTGAATAATATGTAATGGAGACATTTGGAGATATTTCTGGTATGGGTGTTAAAACCTGGCTTGTTTGTGAATAGTTTGGAACCCCCATTCTATTAAAAGTTGCAAGCCTTAAATAATATGTGGTATTTGGTCTCAATCCCTCTATTAATAAAGTTGTTGCATCTGGATTTGAGGTGAAACTTGAATAAATAATCCCACCTTCAAAGTTGGTAGTTGAGGCATCCAATTGGTATCCATATGATTTAAGATACTCTACATCTTTTGGTTGGTTTGGAAAGGTTGCTTTTATTGATTTTGGGGTTAGGGTATACAAAATAAGAGTTGAATCTATTGGAACGCTTAGTGTAGTTGTTGTTAGAGTTTGTGAATAATTTGGTTCGTTGTAGAAATTAAGCGCCCCAACTCTAAAATAGTATGTTGTGTTTGCCTCAAGGGAGTTTATAGAAAGTGTTGATATGGTGATATCTGATGTTGAGGATGAAGTTGTGATGGTAAAATCAGGATCTGTTGAAGCCTCAAGTCTATATCCCTTTGCAGTTTCAGAGGGGGGAGAGGGAGGAAATGGATCCCATCTGAATTTAGCCGATGAGGATGAGAAATTTATTAAAGAAAAATTAGATGGTTTTGATGTTAAGGTATATATTACTCCTATTTTTTGGTTTGGAACTCCTATGGAATTTAAGACAGAAAATTTATAATAATAAATTGTGTTCTTTATTAAATCAGTAGAAGAATATTCGTCTGTGGAATTGTTATTTGTTGTCCAGGAATCTATTATTGTATCAAAATTATCTTTATTTGAAATCTCAAGAGAATATCCTGCTGAAGAATTTTCATTCAATCCATTTATTGCAGACCATTTAAAGGTGACGCTTGTCTCATATACCTGTGGATAGAATGCATCTGGAAATCTTGTTATTGTCTGTGTTGAAAAATCTGGCGTTGAAAAAGAGGTTGATCTTTGTAATCTATCATAAGCCTTTATCCTGAAGTAATAAGTTGTGTTTGTTAAAAGAGATGGTACAGTAAATGGAGGTGTCCCGGAGTAATTTATGTCATTGAAAATAGAAAAATCCGAAGCTGTAGAATATCTTATCGTATATAGAGTGTCTGGAGCATTTTCATCAGGAAAATTAAGAACTATCTGTGCGGTTGTGTCAAGCTCGTATAGGTTAAAAATGGCTTCTATATTATAGGGAGTCTGGGTATAAGTTACTGTAAATGTAGATGAATAGCTTAAATCACTCTCTGTGTCAATTTTGACTTCAAAATAGTAGCTTGTATTTCCTTTGAGACCTATGTATGTTGTTGTGTTTGTAGAAAGTGTTTGGGACGAGATATAACTTGAAAAATCTGATTTTGTAGATATTACAACATTATAACTATTTAAACCAACTGAATTCCAGGTATAGGTTATTGAAGTTATATAAACTGCTGATATTGTCGGATTGAGATCCGTAGAATTAAGGTTTGTCTTAAAAAACAAAGGAATAAAAAACAAAAAAATATAAAGTCTTTTGAAACTCATTATAATATATTTTAGTATGATAATTACTAAAAAGCAAATATTAATACGCTTCCCTACAAAATATGAAGCCATAAATAACACTTTGTTTTTTTATAAAGATATTTTTTAATTCTCCAGACTAGGTCCTTTGGTCTCTTGACAATAAACTTTAAACCATATAATATATAAAAGAGGTATGATGAGAGCGTTCTTATTCATAACTTTAATTGTATTTAATTGTGATTTTTTATTTTGCAAAGTCAATCATTTTGATAATATTTTAGACACATCCACAATATCTTACTTTCTTGATTCTCATTATAAAGATGATAAAAAAATCACTGACCCTGAAAAAATAATTAAAAGTTATAGGATAATAAGAAAGGAGCCAGACAGAGCTGCTGAGGCTTTTATCTCTATTATGCAAAGTCGTTTGCCGGAAGATCAAAAACGCTTTATAGAAGAAAACTACGATAAGGTTTCATATCTGCTTTTTAATCTTGATGATAAAAGATCTGATAAATTTGATGAGGTATTGAAGATTGTTGTTGAAAATTCATTTCCAGTAAATCCCTCTCTTTTTAACAATTTTGAATTTCAAGCAAAAGAGATAATACAATCATATGTTGTTGATTTTAATAATAGAGTTGCAAGGATGCCTCCAAATCTTAGAGTCCCTGAGATTTCTACTTCCACATTGAGATATGACAATGCATTGACGCATCTTATAGAGTTTGCAAGAGATATTAGAAGGAATCCTAAAACGGCTAATAATATTGCAGAAAACATAAGCATTGCTTATTCTACAAACTCATCTGTTCAAAATGGTCTGGCAAGACTTTTTCTGGATAATTCAAATTATGAAGAAGCTAAGAAATACACAGACAAAGCCATAGAGATAGACGATAAAAATTATGATGCTTATACAATGAGGGCCGAAGCCAGATATTCGCTTAAGGACATTAAAGGAGCTATAGAAGATGTAAGGAAAGCGACTGAAATAGACCCGACTAATGAAACCACAAAACTTCTTGCTTCTTTTATGTCAAAAAGTTCAGGTTTTTCAAAAACTAATTTAAGTTCAATAAAAGATAGTTTTGCCTCTTCTGATATAGATGATTCTTCTTTTAAAGAGACTAATCCTGTGATAGGTGGAAGTGCTGATAAGGTTGTTGAGAATAATAGAACAGATATAACAATTGATGAGAAAAAATCTGCTTATTATCTTAAATCAGCTATGGTTAAAGCTCAGATGGAAGATTATAAGGAAGCGATAAAATACCTCAACATGGCTATTGAAAAAAATCCCAATAATCTTGATGCATATATTGAAAGGGCCAATACATATAATCTTGTGGGGGATTATGATGAAGCGATAAAGGATGCTACATATGTTTTAATTAATGATCCTCAAAATATACACGCTCTTAACATTAGAGCCTGGTCTCTTTATAAGAAAGGCGATATGGAATCTGCCTATAATGATACCAGTAAAGCTATAGATCTAAAACCAAATTATGCAGATGCGATGTTTTTAAGAGCTCTGATATACGAAAAACAAAATAAGTTTGATGAGATGCTTTCAGATCTTGAGAAGGCAAGCAGATTAAATCCTAATTATATTTCAAAGTTTCATGATGCTGTGGCAAACTATTCATATAAAGCTCCAAATTTTATGAAATATTATGATAGAAATAAGGATATGTTTAAGTTAAAAAAGGGTGAGGATGAAAAAACATTTAATGCTAAAAAATTCTTTTTTCTTTTAATTTTTACTATCTTAGGCGGAATATTTATAGGTATTGCCCTCCTTCATGTGTTTTCTCCAAAGGTAACAACCCATACCGCCACAACTCAATCTAATACAACGCAGACTGATACCCTTACGCCTAATATTTTCTATGAAGGTGTCGCGACAGGTAAATATAAAATCGTAAGAAAAATCGGACAGGGTGGGATGGGGAGTGTTTATCTTGCTATAGATCAAACTTTAAACAGGGAAGTTGCTATTAAAAAAATGAACGAAGATATAAAAATGAATGAGAGGGAAAAACAGAGGTTTATAGAGGAGGCAAGGACTGTTGCTATGCTTCATCACCCAAATATTATAGAAATATATACTATTTTTGAGGAAAAAGGTGATATCTATCTTGTTTTTGAATACATTGATGGACTTAGCCTTGATAAAAAACTTGATAAAGAAATCAGAATGCCTTTTTATGAAGTGAAAGAGATAATTAATGAAATATCAAAAGCGTTAAATTATGCTCATCTTAAGAATATTGTTCACAGGGATTTAAAACTTTCAAATGTGATGGTTTCAAAAGATGGTTATATAAAAGTTATGGATTTTGGGCTTGCAAAAGTATTGCGTGAAGCTAAAGCAAGATATTCTTCAACTGAGGTCGTTGGAAGCCCTGCTTATATGGCGCCTGAGCAGGATTTAGGTATTTTTATAAAAGAATCAGATTTGTATTCTCTTGGAGTATGTGTATATGAAATGATTGTAGGCGAACTACCTTTTACTGGTCCTGACTATCATTATCAGAAAGAAAAAAAACTTTTTACTCCTGTTTCTCAGGTAGTTGTTGGTCTTCCGGAAGGGATTGATTATGTAATTTCAAAACTTCTTGAACCAAAACCAGAAAACAGATATCATAGTGTAGAAGAGTTTCTTATTGACTTTAACAAACTTCAATCATAATGTTTATATCTAAATTGGCTTGACCTTATCTTTTAGCTATTATAAAATAACTTATGGAGGATTATTTAATATGAAAGCTCTTATAAAAAAATTTGCCAGAAAAGGAATATGGATGGAAAATATTCCCGAACCTGTTTGTGGAGATAATGAAGTTAAAATAAAAATAAAGCAAACAGCAATATGCGGTACAGATATTCATATATATAAATGGGATGAATGGGCTCAAAAAAACATACCTGTTCCCATGGTGATAGGGCATGAATTTGTTGGAGAAATAGTTGAGACTGGAAAGAATGTTAAAGGTTTTAAGATAGGACAAAGGGTCAGCGGGGAAGGGCATATAACCTGCGGTTATTGCCGCAATTGCAGGGCTGGTAAAAGGCATCTATGTATAAATACAAGAGGAATTGGCGTTAACATCCCGGGAGCTTTTGCAGAGTATCTTGTAATTCCTGATGAAAATGTTTTTGCCCTCCCTGATAAAGTAACGGATGATGAGGCATCTATATTTGATCCTTTAGGAAATGCTGTTCATACAGTTCTTTCTTTTGATCTGGTTGGAGAAGATGTTTTAATAACTGGAGCAGGTCCCATAGGCATTATGGGAGCATTAATATCAAAGCATGTTGGAGCAAGGCATGTGGTTATAACCGATATAAACGATTACAGATTAGATCTTGCAAGAAAATGCGGAATTGAAAATGTGGTAGATGCACGAAAAGAGAAACTTGATGATATAATGAAAAAATTGAGGATGACGGAAGGATTTGATGTTGGCTATGAAATGAGCGGAAGTCCCCTGGCATTTAATGATATGCTAAAAGTATTAAGGATGGGTGCAAAGATAGGACTTCTTGGAATACTTCCTGATTCCACTCAAATACCATGGAGTTCAATAATATTCAAAGCTTTTATAATTAAATGTATTTATGGAAGAGAAATGTTTGAAACCTGGTATAAGATGTCAAGTATGATTGAAAGCGGGCTGGATATAAAACCTGTCATAACCCATAAATTTAGTATAGATGATTATGAGAAGGGATTTGAGATAATGGCAGGTGGAAATTCAGGGAAAGTAATATTGAATTGGCGATAAATTAGTTTAGAATGAAGAAAGGTAAGATAAAATTTTATCAAAGATTTTTTTTTATATTAATTTGTTTCAATTTTTTATCATGTAATTTTATCAAGGATAAAATTGGTAGCTATTATTTTAATAAAGCTAAAAAAATAGCTGAAAGAGAAGAGGTTTCTGAAATAGAAATAGACAGATTCTATGACTATTTAATGAAAGCTCTTGATTATAAAAAAGATATTCCTAAATCAATAGATCTTGTTGAAGGGGTAACTCAGGCAAGTCTTAAAGCTGGATATGTAAAAGCTTATGAAAATGAATTAAGATTTTTCAAAAAATATGTGGAAAAAAATCCTCATAGCTGGGAGGTCTATCTAAATATAATCAATATATTTTCGTTAAAAGGAGACCTTTATAATCTTAGTAATTTAAAAAGCGATTTTGATAGGGAGACAATGAAAGATAAGAATTTTAAGATACTTTCTTTTATAGTGGAAGTGAATATGCTTTACTGGGTTCAATCATATGCCCAGATTTCATTAAACAATGATTATGATGAGATGATTGACTATCTTTCAAAATATTGCACTTATGCCAGAGAGATATATGAAATAAAATCAGAAAGTGATAGCGGATTTTTAAATAATGTTTCCCCTGAACTTATCTACTATTTTAATTCTACACTCTCTGATTTCACAACACGCCAAAATTCAATTAAAGATAATTGCAGTATTTTGGAAAAATTAAATAAAGATCAAAATTTTCAAAAGCTTGTAAAATATACCATAGACGGCAACAGGCATTTCGCCAAAAAAGAATACACTAACGCTATCATATATTATAAAGCAGCGTTAAGTATTGACGAAAATTTTTTTGATGCAAGGAAGAATCTTATTGAAGCGGAGTTTCAAAATCTTCTTGCTCTTTCACTTATGAAAAGAAATAAAGATGAACTTGTGGATTTTGTGTATGATAAAACTCAGTACCTTGATGAAATGTTATCTGAAAAGGCAAGTCGTTTAACAAATCTTCCTTTTTCAGACAACGACAAATTTATCTCTGGTGTCTATGCCCTTAAAGCTGCTATGTTGAGCGTTTTGCTTGATGAAAATATCGGATCTGACAAAAAAAATAAAATAGAAAAATCAATAAGAAATCTGTTGAATGAAGCTATAAAGTATGATCCGGCAAATAAAATGGCAAAAGAGCTGATAAGTAGGTTTGCAAGTAAATGATTTCTTTGTTTCTTTTGTTAATATTTCCATTATTTTCAGATTCTTCTTTTTCTGACAGGAATATTAATTTTGTCCTTAATAAAGATAAGCATGGCGAATATACTTCTATAAACTATAGTTTTAAATTTTCCAGCCTTAAAGATCTTAAATATATTTATAAGATTCCAGCAAATTTTTATTACGATATATCTAATATTGAGTTGAGAGATTCTTTTCGCGTTAGGTATTATGGTTATAACTCTTATCCATTCAGGTATTTTATAGGCAAAAAGAAAAAAATAGAATTTCAAAAAGATTCTCAAAATAATGAAGAAACTTCTGAAGAGAAAAAAGAAAAAAGCAAAGACATATACAGATTAAGTCTTTCACCTTTTTTTGAAGATATAAGGGAAAACATAGATTATTATTTGTTTGACTTTTTAATGAAAAATCTTACAGATGAATGGTCAGGGTTAAAAAAAATGGAAAAAAAAGAGTTCATTAAAGATATCACATCTATTGATACATTTGGGTTAGTTGTATTAAACTATAATAAAGAATCTAAATAGGGTCCACTGAATAAGTATATTCACAAGCAAAATTAGCTGATTTTTAAGCTGAGATAAGGATTTAAAGTGTTGGGTTCTGGGATAATGAAGTTTCAAAAATGTTAAAGTCCCTTCCCCCTTGATGGGGGAAGGTGAGGATGAGGGTGAAAAAAATAAATCTTCTTGCTGTCGCTTATATTTCCTCTCCCTTGATGGGAGAGGAATAAGGTGAGGGTGAAAAAGAGAGGAGAATATATTAAAATTGGAAGATGGCTATGAAGATGCGAAAGGAAGTTCAAAACTTAAAAGCTTTTTGATAATCTTATACTATTTTGCAGTTTATTAGTTATAGAACCATATTTTAAGAGGTTTTTTATTATTAAAACACCATTCCGTTAGACTTTTTAAGCAAACCCTAAATAAATTTTAGGACTTTTGTCCCTTGAAAAAACCGAAAATTAATATAAAATATTATTAATGAAAGTTTTAAGTTTTATTTCAGGAATATTTCTATTTGCTAATTTTTCTCTTTTTTGTGCTGATGGGCGTGTCCTTCTTCAGGGGTTTCACTGGAATAGTGTAAGATCTTCAAAACCGTGGTGGAATATAATATATGAAAATTCCTCCGAGATTAAGAGGGGGCAGTTTGATTTAGTTTGGCTGCCGCCATCAAACGACTCGCTTTCAGATGAAGGATATCTGCCAAGAAAATTATATATTCAGGATTCAAAATATGGAACGGAGGATGCTCTAAAATCTGCGATTTCTAAATTACATTCATATGGAATAAAAGTTGTGGCTGATATAGTTATAAATCACCGCGTTGGTGTAACTGACTGGGCTGATTTTAGAGATCCTGATTGGAAACTTGATGCCTGTGTTAAAGATGATGAATATAAAAAATGTGAAGGTAATTATGATACTGGAAAAGGATACGATGCTGCAAGAGATATAGATCACACTCAAAAGTATGTAAGAGATTCTATTAAACAGTGGATGTTATGGCTTAAAAATTCAATAGGCTATGATGGATGGAGATATGATTACGCGCGAGGATTTTCAAGTCAGTACATTCTTGAGTATACTGAAGCAACTAATCCATCTTTTTCGGTTGCTGAAATATGGGATGATCTTGATTTAAACAACACAGATAAACATAGACAGGCTTTATGTAACTGGATGGATTCGGTTAAAGGCAAAATTAAGGTATTTGATTTCACAACCAAAGGCATTTTGCAGTATGTTATACAAACGGGAGAATACTGGCGACTTGTTGACAAAAACGGAAGGCCTTCTGGTCTTTTAGGATGGTGGCCTGATAATGCAGTTACTTTTATAGAAAATCATGATACCCAGAATAGAACTTCTGGCTCTGGTCATAGATCATGGCCTTTTCCATCTAATAGAATTCTTGAGGGATATGCTTATATACTGACTCATCCTGGAATACCAACTGTTTTTTGGCCACACTTTTTTGATTATGGTTTTAAAGAAGAAATAATAAAGATGATTTCAATAAGAAAAAAATATGGGATTAACTCAGCAAGCTCAGTATATATAATCGCAGCAACAAATGGGCTTTATGTCGCAAGGATAGACGATAAACTTATAGTTAAAATGGGTTCATCAGATTATTCTCCTGATTCATCATATAAACTTTTGACAAGCGGTTATAATTACGCCATCTGGGGCAGATAACACCATTCATTGTATTAATCTTTATAAAATTATAGAATATATTTTATTAAAAGCAGGGAGGTTAATTTATATGAAAGGGATAATACTTGCAGGAGGAAGTGGAACCCGTTTATATCCTATTACTTTAGGCGTTTCAAAGCAACTTCTTCCCATTTATGACAAACCGATGATATATTATCCTCTTTCAGTTCTTATGCTTTGTGGGATAAAAGATATCCTTATAATTTCCACCCCAAAGGATATATCCAGATTTAAAGATATATTTGGCGATGGAAAAAATCTTGGACTTAGCATAAGCTATGAGGAACAGCCAGAGCCAAATGGAATAGCTGAGGCATTTATAATAGGCGAAAAGTTTATAGATAATGATGATGTTGCGCTTGTTCTTGGAGATAATATCTTTTATGGACATGGACTTAGTGAACTTCTTGTTGATGCAAAAGAGAGTCTCAAAAAAAACAAAGCTGTTGTTTTTGGTTATTATGTAAGCGATCCACAAAGATATGGGGTTATATCTTTTGACAAAAACAGAAATGTTATTTCAATAGAAGAAAAACCGAAGATTCCAAAATCAAATTGGGCAGTAGTGGGTCTTTATTTTTATCCAAAAGATGTTGTTAAAAAAGCTAAAACATTAAAGCCATCTAAGCGTGGGGAACTTGAAATAACTGATTTAAATAAAATATATCTTTCTCTTGAAAGATTGGTTGTTAAACTTATGGGTCGTGGATATGCCTGGCTTGACACTGGAACATATGAAAGCCTTATAGAAGCAAGTGAGTTTATCCAGACAGTTGAAAAAAGACAGGGTCTTAAGATAGGTTGTGTTGAGGAAATAGCATATAAACAGGGATTTATAACCAGAGATGAACTTATTAAAATAGCTGAAAAATATTCAAATAATTCTTATGGTGAGTATCTTTTTAAAATAGCGGGGGAAAATGCCTTTTGAATTTGAAAAACTTTCACTTGATGGATTAATTCTTATAAAACCTAAAATGTTCATAGATAAGCGCGGCTTTTTTATGGAGACTTTTAAAAAAAGTGAATTTAGTAGTAATGGTATAAATTGTGATTTTTTGCAGGATAATCACTCACGTTCTTTTAAAAATGTAATAAGGGGTATACATTTCCAAAAAGAACCAAAAGCTCAATCCAAGCTTGTTAGATGCGTAAGGGGTGAGATTTATGATGTAGCTGTGGATTTAAGGAAAGAATCAAAGACATATTTAAAATGGTATGGAGTCAAATTAAGCGATGAAAATGGCTTTATGCTTTTTATTCCAAAAGGATTTGGACACGCATTTCTTGTTTTAAGTGAAGAAGCAGATGTTGTATATAAATGTGATGAGGAGTATTCCCCAGAACATGATTGTGGCATAAGATATGATGATCCATCAATAGGAATAAAATGGGGTGTGTCAGATCCTATTGTATCTGAAAAAGATCTTAAACTTCCTTTCCTGGAATTAAAATGAAAAACATAATGATAACTGGTGGCGCTGGTTTTATAGGTTCAAATTTTATCCGATATATTTTTGAAAAAACCGGATTTAAGGGAGCGGTCATAAATTATGACAAACTTACATATGCAGCAAATCTTAATAATCTTATAGATATCCACAGAAAGTTTTGGGGTAAAAGGTATTTTTTTGTTAAAGGTGATATATGTGATTATAAAACATTTCTAGCCACAATGAAAAAATATGATATAGATGTTGTTGTAAACTTTGCCGCAGAAAGTCATGTTGATCGCTCTATTTTTGGCCCCAAAGATTTTATAGATACAAATATAAACGGCACATTTATCTCTCTTGAGGCATGTAGAAAATACTGGCGAGACAGAAAAGATGTAAGATTTCATCATATAAGCACAGATGAAGTTTATGGCTCACTTGGTCCAGAGGGATATTTTTATGAAACTACTCCATATTCTCCGAGGAGCCCTTATTCAGCGTCAAAAGCATCAGCTGATCATATAGTTATGGCATATTTTCATACATATGGAATGCCGGTTACAATATCCAATTGTTCAAATAACTATGGACCATATCAATTTCCAGAAAAACTAATTCCGCTTATAATAACAAATGCTTTTGAGGGAAAAGACCTTCCAGTATATGGTGATGGGAAAAATATTAGAGACTGGATTTATGTAGAAGATCATTGCAGAGCAATATGGCTAATACTCAAAAAAGGGAAAGTAGGTGAAAGTTATAATGTTGGTGGAGAATGTGAAAAAGAAAATATAGAAGTTGTAAAAAACATATGCTTGAAACTTGAAAAAATTTATCCATCTTCTAATAATCCTAAATTAAAAGGCAAAAAATATATAGACCTTATAAAATTTGTCAAAGACAGACCAGGACATGACAGGCGATATGCAATAAACTGCGATAAAATAAAAAATGAACTTGGTTTTAAATGTTATTATGATTTTGATTCTGCAATTGATTCTACTATAAAGTGGTACATATCTAATTATAAATGGGTCAAAGAAGTTAAAAGTGGTGAGTATCAAAAATGGATTTCTAAAAATTATAAAAATAGGAGATAATATGAAGAAAGCACTAATTACAGGGATAAGAGGTCAAGATGGAGCCTATCTTGCAAAATTTTTAATAGAAAAAGGCTATAAAGTTTATGGAGCTGATAGAAGAAGCGGGGACTCTGGATTATGGAGATTAAAGGAACTTGGAATAGAAAGAGAAATTGAGCATATATATATGGATTTACTTGAATATTCAAATATTGTCGATGTGATAAAGAAAATAAAACCTGATGAAGTATATAATCTTGCGGCGCAAAGTTTTGTTCAGGCATCATTTGACCAGCCACTGCTTACATCTGATATAGATGGAATGGGGGTTTTAAGGATGCTTGAAGCTATGAGGTATTTCAGTCCATCAACTAAATTCTATCAGGCATCAACAAGCGAGATGTTTGGAAAAGTTCAGACAATACCTCAAAATGAAAAAACACCATTTTATCCAAGGAGTCCCTATGCTGTTGCTAAATTATTTGGACATTGGATTGTAGTAAATTACAGAGAATCGTATAATCTTTTTGCCTGCTCAGGAATACTTTTTAACCACGAATCGCCTCTAAGAGGGCTTGAGTTTATCACAAGAAAAACGACGTATAACATAGCAAGGATAAAATTTGGGCTTATTGATAAACTTATTGTTGGAAATCTTGATTCAAAAAGGGACTGGGGATATGCAAAGGAGTATGTTGAAGGGATGTGGCTTATGCTTCAACAAAAAAAGGCGGATGATTATGTCCTTGCAACTGGTCAGACCCACAGTATAAGGGAGTTAATAGAATTTGCCTTTAACTATATTGGGATCAAAATCCAGTGGAAAGGTAAAGGGATTAATGAGAAAGGCATAGACAGAAAAACAGGAAGGATACTTGTTGAGGTTTCTAAAAAATATTATAGACCTGCTGAGGTGGATTTTTTGCTCGGTGATCCATCAAAAGCAAAAAGGGAGCTTGGATGGGAGCCTAAAACAACTTTTAAGGAACTAATTGAAATAATGATGGAATCTGATATTAAGCGAGTTGAAAAGGAGTGTGTAAAATAGACTTAGATTTAAGGGGTTAGTATGAAGACCATAATAATGGCTGGTGGCAGTGGCACAAGGCTATGGCCTGTTTCTCGGGAAAACTATCCAAAACAATTTATAAAAATAAATGGAGAAAGTCTTCTTTCAAAAACATATAAAAGGTTTTTGAAGTTGTGCGACAGGAATGATATATATATAATAACTAATGAAAAATATAAGTTTTATGTGATAAATGAACTTTTTAATTTGAATAAAGATATAGAAAAAAATCTTATACTTGAACCTGTCGGAAAAAATACTTCTGGTGCTATAATATTAAGCGTTAAATTTCTTATTGAAAAAATAAAAGTTTCAGTTAAAGAATCAGTTTTTGTAACTCCGTCTGATCATATAATACTTAATGAGGATGAATTTATAAAATATGTTAAAAATGCTGAAACATTGTCAAAGAAGGGATATATAGTAACATTTGGTATTAAACCAACTTTACCGCATACCGGTTATGGATACATAAAAATTGGGAAACAAATTTCAAAAGACTTTTATAAAGTAGATAAATTTACTGAGAAACCCGATATAAAAAAAGCAGAAGAATACTTCAAATCTGGCGATTATTACTGGAACTCCGGGATGTTTAAATTTTCAATTGCCACCATTATGGAGGAGTTTAAAAAATATCAGCCTGATATGTATAAATTTTTTAGTTTAAAATATAATGATTTGATTGAAAAGTTTAATGAACTTAAAAATATATCAATAGACTATACCATAATGGAAAATACCAAAAAGGCTGTTGTAAATAAATCAGAGATAATATGGTCAGATGTTGGCGGGTGGGAGTCATTTGCCGAGATAATTGAAAAGGATGATGATAACAATGTTAAAGTTGGAAATGTATTCTCACTTAATGCAAAAGATTCTATAATATACAGCGATAATGATAAACTTATCTCCCTTATAGATGTTAAAGATATTATAGTAGTAAATACAGATGACGCTCTTTTAATAGCAAAAAAGGGAAGTGGTGAAAAGGTTAAAGAGGTTGTAGATGCTCTCAAAAAGCAAAATTACAGGCAAGCTCTTGAACATACAACTGTTTATAGACCATGGGGGAGTTATACGGTTCTTGAAGAAGGCTTGCGCTATAAAATAAAGCGGATAGTGGTAAAATCAGGACATAAATTAAGTGAGCAAATGCATTATCATAGAAGTGAACACTGGGTTGTGATAAAGGGAACGGCAAGGGTTATAATAGACGGAAAGGAGCATATGATTCATGAAAATGAGAGCATATATGTTCCAAAATCCACAAGGCACAGACTTGAAAATCCGGGGAAAGTTGATCTTGAACTTATAGAAGTTCAAAATGGCGAATATGTGGGTGAGGATGATATAGTAAGATTTGATGACATCTACGGCCGCAGATAACCGTTTTACCTTCCGGGACGGTCATACCGTCCCGGAAGGTAAGGTGGTGCCGGAAGGTGAGGTGGTGGTTAAAATGCCTATAAGAAAGGATAAATTAGTAAATGGAATGTTCTACCATGTGTATAATAAAAGTATTTCAGGTTATGTTATATTCAATAATCCAATGGAATATAGCAGGTTTATTGAACTGATGAAATACTATAGGTTTTCTAATGTTGAAAGGAAATTTTCAATTAGAAGTGATTTTGAAGTTAAAGATAATTCTAAAAAAGTTGATATAATTTCCTATTGTATAATGCCTACCCATTATCATATGATTTTGCTTCAAAAAGAGGAGAAAGGGATTGAAAGGTTCATTTCCTCTCTTCAAAAATCATATGCTTTATATTTCAATCAGAAACATAAAAGAAAAGGACCATTATGGGAATCAAGGTTTAAAAATGTTTTAATAGATGATAATAATGTTTTTATACATTTAACAAGATATGTCCATTTAAATCCAGTTACTGCTGGTATAGTAAATAATCTTGAGGATTGGGAGTATTCATCATATAAGCAATATATTGGATTAACAGAATCTTTTTGTGAATTTAAAGAGTATATTAATATGTCCTGTGAAGCATATAAAAAATTTTCAGAGGATCAAATAGATTATCAAAGAGAATTAGCAAAAATTTAAAATTTTATTCTTAAATAAATATGAAATACCTCATAACTGGAGCAAATGGGCAACTTGCAAAGGAATTTTTAAAGATTCTTAATAGCGCTGATGTTTATGCTTTTGACAAAAGCAAACTTGATATATCAAATGAACAGGATTTAAAACAAGCTATAGATTTTGTAAAGCCTGATATAGTGCTAAATTGCGCTGCATATAACAATGTTGATGGGGTGGAAACTGATTATGACAGGGCATATAAAGTTAATGCCGTTTCACTAAAAAATATGGCTAATTTTTGCGAAAGATATAAAACTTTTATTATCCATTTCAGTACTGATTATGTTTTTGGCGGGAAAGATAACTTTGATCCGTATAAAGAGACGGATGATACAAATCCTATAAATAAATATGGTCTTACAAAACTTTCAGGGGAAAATTTTTTGAAAGAGAACTATGAAAAATTTTTGATTTTTAGGGTTAGCTGGCTTTATGGAGATGGAAAACAAAATTTTATATTCAAACTTATAAATTGGGCTAAAAATAATAAAGAACTAAATATTTCTGTAGATGAGGTATCAGTTCCTACTCCTACTAAATTGGTAGCGGAGTTGATAATAAAGTCAATAAAGACAGGATTAAAAGGGATCTGGCATTGTATACCTTGTGGTTTTGCTTCAAGATATGAATGGGCTGTTGAGACTATGAAAAAATTAGATCCATCAATTAGAATAAATAAAGCCAAACAATCAGATTTTAAACTTCCTGCTAAACGTCCTAATTTTTCTGCTATGGATAATTCTAATCTTAGAAAGGAATTGAATATTTCTATAAAGAAATGGGATGAGTATTTATTAGAATATTTAAGCGGAGTAAATATATGATACTTATAACAGGTGGGGCTGGGTATATAGGTTCTCAGGTAAATAAAATATTAAATGAAAAAGGTTATGAAACTATAGTAATTGATAATCTAACATATGGACACAGGGAGTTTGTTAAATGGGGAAAATTTTATGAAGTTGACTTGAATAATAGAAATGATATTGATAAGATTTTTAAAGAAAATAAAATAAAAGCGGTAATGCATTTTGCAGCATATACCTATGTTGGTGAGTCTGTTAAAGATCCTTCAAAATATTACAATAACAATCTAATAAACACTATAAATCTACTTGACGCTATGGTTAAAAATAAAGTTAATAAGTTTATATTTTCTTCAACATGTGCTACTTATGGCATTCCTTTTGAAATACCAATAACTGAAAATCACCCTCAAAATCCGATAAATCCATACGGAAAAACAAAATTAATGATTGAAAAGATACTTGATGATTATGAAAAAGCATATGGGTTAAAATATATAAACCTGAGATACTTTAATGCGGCTGGAGCAGATCCTGCTGCAGAAATTGGAGAATGGCATATCCCGGAAACTCATTTAATTCCGCTTGCGATATATAATGCATTACGGATTACTGATAAAATAATAGTTTTTGGTAATGATTATCCTACAAAGGATGGTAGCTGTATAAGAGATTATATACATGTTTATGACCTTGCGATGGCACATTTACTTGCCCTTGAATATCTTTTTGAAAATAATAAAAGTGATGCTTTTAATTTAGGTAATGGACAGGGATTTTCAGTTATTGAAGTTTTAAAATCTATAGAAAAAATTTCTTCCAAAAAACTTAATATTGTATATGGTGATAGAAGAGAAGGCGATCCTGCTGTTTTAGTTGGAAGCTCGGATAAAATCAAAAAAATCCTTAACTGGAGCCCTAAGTTTTGTGATCTTGATATAATTGTAAAAACAGCACTTAACTGGCATAAAAAAAATTTAGTCAGGATATGAATTTTTTAATAATAGTTTATAAAGGAATAGGCGATGTTATTCTAACAACTCCGCTTATTAAGGCAATTAAAAAATATTTTCCTGATAGCAAAATATATTTTCTTACTAAAAAATACTCTTCTGAGATACTAAAAAATAATCCTTATATTGATAAAGTTCTTTTAAGGGAAGAGATAACGATAAAAGAACTTAGAAGCTATAAAATAAATGTTTCAATAGATTATATGCTTTCAAGCTCATCTGCTTTTTTTTCTTTTATGAGTGGAGCGAAAAAAAGAATTGCTTTTTGGCGAAGCTGGGGTTTTATAGCGTATAATTTGATGATTAAAAGCGAATATGAAGGATATAATGTAATCAAAAAGTTTCAATATCTTAAACCTTTAGGAGTGAACTGGAAAGAAATAAATGATATAAAGCCTGAGATATATCCTTTAACTTCTGATTTTTTGAAGGCAAAGGAAATACTTATTTCAAAAGGTATTAATATTGAAAAAGATAAGATAGCGACATTTGATATAACAAGTCCAAGGGCTTATAGGCAACTTTCAGCGGACAAATTTATTAGTATTGCTGATAAAATAATAGAAAAAGGTTATAAAACGATTTTTCATCCAGCTCTGTGGGAGTATAATTATGTTATAGAGTCAATTAATAAATACTCTAAATATAAAGACAGCCATTTAGTAATTACAAATTTAAATCTATTAGAACTTTCAGCGCTTATTTCATATTCAAACCTTCATATAGGAACATCCTCAGCCCCAATGCATATTGCTGTTTCCTTTAATGTTCCAACATTTACAATATATAGTCCATACTCTGATCCACAAGCGTGGGGTCCTCCTCTTAAGATTCACAGCGGCATTCAAGGCGAGTTAGAAAAAATGACTGTTGAAGAAATAACTCATAAACTTTTCTCATTTCTTGAAAATATTTAAATTGTTTGTAGTTTTTAAAATAACAAAAATTATAAGTTTTGAGATTATATAGAATTGATAGAAAAAGAATATTAAATATAAAGGTAAATAAATTATTTAATTTAATATAATCCTTTCAAAAAATATGTTAAAATATTTAAAACCGGACTGACCGGGGCGGTCAGTCCCGGTCAGTCCAATGGGAGGGAAAATGATATATCATGTTTTTAATAAAAGCATTGCAGATTATGTTATATTCAATACTGATTCAGAATATATGCGATTTATAGAAGATATTAAGTTTTATTCAAGTAAAAACAACAATGGACTTGGTAGTAAAATTTTTAAGATTAATATTAAAAAAGAGAAGGGTAATGAGATTTTTTGAGATCATAAAACAAACGAAACAATTGAAATAATATGTTATGTTATAATGCCGACACATTTTCACCTTATTTTAAATGATTTTAATGATAATTATTTATCAAAATACATGAACAATATTCAGAATAGCTATACAAGGTTTTTTAATTTAAAGCACAAACGCAAAGGCCCGTTATGGCAGTCTTCATATAAGAAAATTAATGTAGAAAAAGATATATATTTGATACATTTAACAAGGTATATTAATTTAAATCCTGTTACAGCCTTTTTAGTGGATAGACCAGAAGATTGGAAATATTCATCATACAGGGAGTATTTGGAGGGTAAAGAAATAAATTGCGGATATCTAAAGTATTTTCCAGAAAATTATAATTTTAAAAAGTTTTATAAGCAGTTTGTAGAGGAGAGAAAAGACTATCAAAGGAAACTTCAAATAATAAAAAAATACATAATAGAATAACCGGACTGACCGGGGCGGTCAGTCCGAGGTAGTCTTCTTTAGTATTCTTTTACAGTTTCTGAAAAGTTTTACGTTCAGTGTCAACTCATAAATAAGTCAACTAAATAACCTCCTTTTTGAATATTTTTCCAGTTTTTATAATGTTTTCCAGTTTTAAATCATTTTGCTTTTAGTTATTGGTTAAAACAAAAGCTTGGTTAGATTATATTTGACTTGATTCGTTTAGAGTATTATTGAATAAAAAAATGATAAAATAATTAATAGTAAATTTTAATGTATGATAAAGGATTTTTACTGTGGTAGTCAGTGAATTATACCTGTATTATCTGATGTGATTATCTTACTTTGATTTAGAATTTATTTATGATAAAAAAAGTTTATGAGATATTTTTTATAAATGACGAGTTTTTTCCTTATGTGATAATCAAGAAGTTTAGAAAAAATCAAGAATACAAAAGATTATTTTCTAATTTTACTTACTTATCCTTTTTGCAGGTAGCAAATTATATTTTTCCTCTTATTGCTATGCCATATTTAATTAGGGTAATAGGGGTGGAGTATGTGGGACTTTTAGGATTTGCGACTTCTACAATATCTTATCTTCAGATAATCACCGATTATGGGTTTAATCTAAGTGCTACAAGAAGGATAAGTGTTTATAGAAATGATAGATTAAAATTGATAGAGATATTTTCCTCAGTAATTATGATAAAAGTTACATTGCTTTTTGTTGCTTTCTTAATACTTCTTGTATTGATTTATGGTTTTGAGAAATTTAATAAAGATGCATTAATCTTTTTCATTAGTTTTGGTATAGTAATAGGTGATTCATTTTTCCCGCTCTGGTTTTTTCAAGGTATGGAGCATATGAAATATATTACTTACCTAAATGTTCTGGCAAAAGGTATATTTACTCTGGCTGTTTTTATATTTGTGAAAAAGCAGAATAATTATTATCTTGTACCACTATTTACCTCACTTGGCTCTTTGATATCAACGATTTGTTCGATTTATATCATAAAAAATAAATTTGGTATAATTTTTAGATTTCAGGAGTTAAATACTGTTAAAAAATATTTTTATGAAGGCTGGCATATATTTGTTTCTTCTATTTTTAGTGCAATGTATAGAAATGCAAATACATTTATACTTGGACTATTAACAAATAATACTATAGTAGGATATTATTTTATTGCAGAAAAAATTGTAAAAGTTTTACAAAGTTTACAGGGTATTGTAGGAAATACTCTTTTTCCATACTTTAGTAAAAAATTTAATGTAACAAATAAGTTCTTTTTTGATTTAAATGACAAATTTTTGAAAATTATTTTTTTTATTTATTTATCAATGAGTTTAATTACTCTTTTTTCAGCAAAATATATTATATACATTCTGGCAGGAGAATTTAACAGAATTATGATATTAAATCTTCAGATTATAAGTTTTGTTATTTTAATAGGTGGTTTTAATTATTACTATGGAATTTTGGGATTAGTTACAATGAGTTATGAAAAAGATTTTTCACAATGTGTTATTATAACAGGATTGTTAAATCTATTTTTTTGCAGCATATTGGTTTATTTATTTCCATATTATGGTGCAGCTATAAGTTTGGTTGTAAGTGAAAGTATTTTATTGTTGCTGTTATTTTTAAAAATATTAAAAATTAAAAAAAATTTAAATAATTAAATCATTATTAATGTTACTCTTTTATTATTTGATAAAATATAGGTAATATGACCGAAGTTATTTCTCATATTTATAAAATTACGGTTGTTATAGTTACCTATGGGAATAGATGGAATTATTTATCTCAAGCTTTAAATTCTGTTAAGGATAATCAACTTGTAAGCGATATTATCGTGGTTGATAATGGTTCTAAAGTGGATATAGGTAATTTATGTAAGTCAATTAACTCAGATAAGATTTGTGTTATAAGGCTTGAAAAAAATACTGGTTCTGCGGGTGGTTTTTATGTTGGAATTAAAACTGCATATGAAAAAGGGAAGGGGGATTTCATATTTTTACTTGATGATGATAATGTGGTAGAGGAAAACTGCTTTGAAAATCTTATTTCCTGGTATATAAAACTTGGAAATAACCCTAAAAATTGTTTAAAGGCATTTAAGTATAATAATAAATCTGATGTTTTATTAATGACGAATTATCCTTATTTAGAGGCTTATAATTCGTTTTCGAACTTTCATATTTTAAATAAAATAAAAGAAATTTTTTTAAAACCAAAAATTCAAAGTTGTATTAAAGTCAGAGCAGTTGCATATAGTGGATTTATGTTTCATAAAAGTGTAGTAGATGAAGTTGGATATCCTAATAAAGATATGATTTTATATGGAGATGATACAGAATATTCTTTGAGATTTAAGAGTAGAGGATATGATATATTCCTTATTTTAGATGCTAGACTGAAAGATCTTGAAATTTCTTGGTGTAACAAAAATATGAAAGGAAATTCGTATTTTTGGGGTGAGACAAATATAGTGAGAATGTTTTATTCACTTAGAAATAGGGTATATGTTGAAAAGAAGTACCTGGTTAAAAATAAATTAGTCTATTTTTTAAACTTTGCTATTTATTTTTTATGGCATGCTACTTCCACTCTTATTATCTATAAATTTGATAAGAGGGTATTTAAAAGAATATTACTTTTTCTAAAAGCTTGTAGAAAAGGCTGGAAAGGTGAGTTGAAAGAAGAAATGAGTCTTGAAAATTTATAGAAATGAAAATTCCAATATTGTTCATAGTTTTTAATAGATCTGATACTACACAAAGAGTGTTTGAGGAAATTAAAAAAGCAAGACCTTTGCGTTTATATATTGCATCCGATGGACCTAGAGAAGATAAAAAAGGTGAGGCGAAAATTGTTGAAAAAATACGCGAATATCTATTAAAAAACATAGATTGGAATTGTGAAGTAAAGACTTTTTTTGAAAATAAAAATTGGGGACCTATGAAATATGTTTCTATGGCAATTACTTGGTTTTTTGAAAATGAAGAAATGGGTATAATCCTTGAGCATGATTGTGTTCCTTCGCAAAGTTTTTTTAAGTTTTGTGAAGAATTACTTGTCTATTATAAGGATGATGATAAGGTGGGGATGATATTTGGATTTAATCCATTTTCAAATAGGATAAAAATTGATTCAAGTTTTTTCTTTTCTAAGTATGATATCATCTGGGGATGGGCTACATGGAGAAGGGTGTGGAAGCTTTATGATGTTGAGATTAAAAGCTGGATTGAAGATAAAAAAAGTGGTGTGCTTAACTCATTTTCTGATAACTATCTTGTTAGAAAATATTTTCAGTTAATATTTGACTTATATTACTACAAAGTTGAAAAAAGTTCATGGGATGCTCAATTTTCATATGTATTAATGAAACATAATATGTTAACAATAGTACCTCAGAAAAACTTAATAAAGAATATTGGATATGGAAGTGAGGACGCTGTTCATACGATTGACAAAGCTCCTTCTTATATAGAAAACGCAGAGTTGGAAGAATTAAGATTTCCTATTGTTTATCCTTCAAATTATATAATATATAACAGATGGGAAAGATTAATAGAAAAGGTGCATCATAAAATAACCTTTTTCAAAATAGTTAAGTTATATTTGAAGCTTATTCTTGGAAAGTATGATTTATTTTTCATATATAAATTTTTCAGAGGAATATACAGAAAAGTTAAAAAATTTTTAAGTTTTAAATAAATTTTGATTATATAAAAAAGTAGTTAAAGATATGATAAAAAGCCAGTTGAAAAAAGGTTATCTTATTCAAAATGAAAAAGTATTAAAGCTATTTAGATTTATTGATTTTTTAGGATATAAGTTGTTTAACTTTAATAGAAGATTTAGAGGATATGATTTAAATAATAAAAAGATACTTGTTTGTAACACTGCACATTTAGGAGATGTACTCCTATCATTAAGATTTGTTGAATTATTGAAAAGTAAATTTAATAATGTAAAAATATATTTTCTATGTGGTAGCTGGAGTTTAGCTCTTTTAGTTGACAATCCTTATATCGATGAGATAATAATCTATGATGAAGTTTTATTAAATAGAAATAGAATTTCAAAAATTAAAAAAATTATGATTAATTTAATAGGTTTTGTTAAGGTATTAAAAAAAATTAGGGAAGAAAGAATTGATATAGCTTTTAATCTAAGAGCATATTTTAATACTACTAATTTTTTGTTATTATTAAGTGGTATTCCTATTAGAGTTGGTTATAAAACTGGAGGAATGGGGTTTCTTTTAACTAAAACTGAGGAGTGGATAGAAGGAGAACATGAAATAGAGCATCATTTAAGATTGTTAAAAGATTTTTTAAAAGAAGATTATCATAAATATTTATCTTATCCAGATATGGAATATATACTTAAAGAAGAAAAATTAAAATATAAAATAGGAATTAATAAATACATCGTGATTAATATTTTTTCTGGAGAGGAAAGGAAAAAAATAAACGATAATAGTTTATGGATAGATTTAATAAAGTATTTTGCAGATTTTTATGATGTATATTTAATTGGAACTTCTGATATAAAAGAAATTATAGAAAAGGGAATTGTTTCAAAGATAAATAGTAATAGAGTTTATAATATAGCTGGTAAAACTAATTTGTATGATGTGTTCTATTTGGTAAAGAATGCTGAATTTGTTGTTAGTGTTGACTCATTGATTTCGCATATTTTAGGAATATATAATAAAAAGTCTCTTGTAATTTTTCATGGTAATAATGATTTTAACCAATGGCGGCCTTTAAGTGAAAATATTATGATTTACAGGAAGCAACTTTCGTGTTCTCCATGTTTTTTTAAAATAAGTTGTAATGATGAATGTTTTCAAATAAAATTTGATGAAATAAAGGATTTACTAAAATGATTTGTAATAAACTTTATTTTAAAGAAATTTTATGAATTAAGTAGGGAGAATAAAATATGCTTTCATCAAAAGACAACTTTCAAAAGTTTATTTCTTGGTTGAGTTTTGCTTGTTTATTTTTATTATTTGTGCCAGGTTTATGGCCTCAAATTTCAATGTTTTTATTTGGTGGAAAAGTTGTTTTTCCAAACGTATTTTTCAAGTTTATTTTAATACTAATAGTATTCGTAAGTTTTCTGATTAGAAAAAAGCTAATACAGGAGTTAATACCTACATATATCTTGTTGTTAATTTATCTTTTTGGAGAATTTTTATATTTTAGTTTTTATCTAAAATATGATTTTAATTTCATTTTATTCGGTTACAATATATACTACTTTTTTATTTTTTTGTTTCCATTTTTTATTTCTGTTAGATATATTAATGAAAAAAATATAATAATGATATTTTTAATTACTTCAGTTCCAATATATGTACTTGCTTTATTGCAACATTTTTTAAACTCAAATATTATTCCTGTTCGTTCAATTGATGGATATTATGACGCACTTGTCTGGAGTTTTTATGGAAAAATAAGAGCTTATTCCTTTTTTGGCGTTTCATTATTATTGGCGATTTTTAGCACATTGGTTTCATTACTTTGTTTTAAGTTCTATTTAACTCAGAAGGATAGCATAAAAAAGATTTTATTTTTAGTAATGTTTTTAATTTCTATTTTTGTAGTCTATATTACCTACTCAAGAACAGGTTATTTGATTTTCATTGGGAGCTTTATTTCATTCATTTTGTTTGAAAAAAGTAATAATTATAAGTTTTTAAACTATTTACCTGTTTTTTACTTTCTTATTGGTTTGGTATTAGTTTTAAGTCTTTATTTTTTAAACTATCATAAATTAAATGAGCAACAAAGTATTCTATATAAACAGAAAATGGAGGAAAATTTAGGTGTAACTGGGATGAAATTTAAAAAATATTATAGTTCTTCTACTATTAGTTATGCTGAATTAATAGATAAAACTCCCATATCTTTACAAAAAGGATCTGCCCCTGTTCTTGCTTCGGATAGTTTTGTTATGCGTGTTATAAGCTGGAAAATAGCTATTGATCTCATTTTTAATAGCTGGAAAAGTTTTTTATTTGGACAGGGGATATATTATAGCAGACATATAAATATGGCAGAATATGCTTGTGATAATCTTTATATTGATATTTTACTACATACAGGAATTATTGGTTTAATTTTATTTTTTGCTTTTTTATGGCAAACATATAAATATTTAATAAAATTATATGATAATTCTTTATTTAGAAGTGTTATAATTTCTTTTTTTTCCACTCTACCACTTTCTAATTTTACCAGTAATATTATTTTTGTATACCTGAATATTGTTTTATTTTTGTTTTTGTCTGATAATAATATGGAGTAAATATGTTTTTATATATAATGGAAGCTTTTGGTTTGAGTAATACATAAACATAAATATGAAAATTGTAATTGATTGTAGAATGATAGCTTCTTCTGGAATAGGCAGCTATATTGTAAATATAGTTCCTTTTATAATAAATAAGTTTAAAGTTTATCTACTGGGAGATCGAGAAAAAATTAGAAAATTTTTATCAGTTGAGGATGAAAAAATAATTGATTTTAATACTAATATATATACTTTAACTGAACAGTTACTATACCCTGTAAAAATTTATTCTTGTGATATTTTTTGGTCACCTCATTATAATATCCCTCTTTTACCAATAAAAGCTAAAAAATTAATGGTTACAATACATGATGTATATCATCTTGCCTTTAAAAACACTTTGACTTTAAAACAGAAATTATATGCTGATCTTATGTTTTATGTAGCTACAAGAAAACCAGATATAATTTTAACTGATTCTAATTTTTCAAAAAAAGAAATTATAAAATATACAAAAACATCAAAAAACATAGAAGTTGTATATAACGCTGTTGATGAAAAGTTATTTTTTAGTTCTGATAATGTAAGTAAAGAAGATTATATTTTATATGTTGGAAATATAAAACCTCATAAAAATTTAATAAGAGCATTAGAAGCCTTTTCTTTAATTAAAAATAGTAAGTTAAAATTTAAAATAGTAGGAAAATATGAGAATTTTATTACTTTTGATAAAAAGGCAATTGAGAAAATAAATAATAATAGTGAAAGGGTAGAACTTACAGGATATGTTGATAATGATAAATTAAGATACCTATATCAAAAAGCAAAACTACTATTATTTCCTTCATTATATGAAGGTTTTGGATTACCTCCACTTGAAGCAATGGCTTGCGGTTGTCCATGTGTGGTTTCAAATGTTGCAAGCTTGCCTGAAGTTTGTGGGGATGCTGCTTATTATGTTGACCCTTACAGTGTTGAAAATATAGCTGAAGGTATTGAGAAAGTTTTAGCTGATGAAAGTTTAAGGCAGGATTTAATAAGAAAAGGATTTGAAAATATAAAAAGATTTTCCTGGGAAAAATCAGCAAATAAGATTATAGAGATTATAGAAAGTTTAAAATGAAAGATTAATTGTATAGTGTGTGTTTTTAATTATTAGAAAATGAAGTTGTATTATCTATTTTTAAGCAGTTTTAGGTGTAGTTTTTGAGGATATGATGAAGTGTTATTTCCAAAAAAAGGCTAAATCTATATATTGTTAAATATTTAAGGATTATTAATCCATAAATATTGACTATTTTGTATAATTTAGTTATGTTAGAAAGAATACTTTATGGAAGTATAGAAAAATATTTAGATAGATATAATGTTGTTATTGTGATAGGCCCAAGGCAGGTTGGGAAAACTACACTTGTTAAAGAATATTTAAGCAAGTCTGCTTTAAGGTCTAAATATGTTAGTGGTGATGATATAAGAATAGTAGAAATCTTTTCTTCAAGAAATCTTGATAAAATAAAGGAGCTTATTTCAGGTTATGATTTGATTGTAATAGATGAAGCACAAAGAATTAAAGATATAGGTGTAAGTATAAAACTTGCTGTAGATAACTTAGAAAAAATAAAGTTTATCCTTACTGGTTCATCATCTTTTGAATTAATGGGAGAAATAGGTGAGCCATTGTTAGGGAGAAAAAAAACTTTAAATCTTTTTCCTTTTTCTACTAAAGAAGTGAATTCTTATTTAAATAATTTTGAAATTAAGGAAAAACTGAATGATTTTTTAGTATTTGGTCTTTATCCAAGAGTTGTGTTGTGTAATGATAAAAAGGATAAAATAGAAATAATAAATGAAATTGTTAATTCTTATTTACTTAAAGATGTATTTCAGTTTGAGGGAATAAAAAAATCTAATGTGATATTAAAAATGTTAAGACTGCTTGTTTTTCAAATTGGCTTTGAAGTCTCTTTAAATGAAATAGCAAATAATTGTGATGTGGATGTTAAGACTGTTAAAAGATATATAGATTTGCTTGAAAAAAATTTTGTTTTGTATGAACTTGGCGCTTTTGCTAAAAATCAAAGGAAAGAAATAACAACCAAGAAAAAATATTACTTTTATGATAATGGAGTTATTAATTCGCTAATTTCTAATTTCAATGATTTGGAGTTAAGGGAAGATTCAGGTAGATTATGGGAGAATTTTGTTTTTATGGAAAGATTAAAGAAAAATTCCTATAATGAAGAATATGTGAATTCATATTTTTGGCGGGTTAGAGGAGGTAAAGAGATAGATTTGGTTGAAGAAAAAGATGGTAAAGTTAATGGATATGAGTTTAAATTTACAGAAACTAAAATAAAAAAAATAAAAGACTGGGAGGAAACATATAAATCTCAGGTGAAAATAATAAATAAGGATAATTTTTTAAGTTTTGTAACTTAAACTTTAAGGATTTATGTTAAAAAATAAGAGAAGTTATGAAAATAGCAATTGTGATGAGTGGTTTGTGACTTATTGAAGGGTGGGAAGTGTATCGTTTTAGTTAAAGCGGTCTTATATTGAGTTTACCTTTTGCAATTATTATGATATATTTTAGGTAGGATCATTTGGAATATTATGGAAGTATTATTTCCAGAAATGGGCTAAAAATGGAATTTGTATTTCCAGAAAATACTTGATATAATATAAGTATGAAAATAATAGATAGATATTTATCTCCGTTAAAAGAAAGTTTTTTCCTTTTTGGTCCTCGTGGAACCGGTAAATCTTTATGGGTAAAAAAAGAATTTCCTCAGGCTCTTTATATAGACTTTCTTGAACCTCAGGTTTTCAGGAGTTATTCCGCTTATCCAGAACGTTTAAAGGAAATTGTTTATGCTTATCCAGATAAAAAGGATATTGTGCTTGATGAAATTCAAAAGGTTCCGCAGGTTCTTTCAGTCGTTCATTCGCTTATAGAGGAGAAAAGGGGGTTACGTTTTATATTGACTGGATCAAGTTCAAGAAAGATAAAAAAAACAGGAGAAGATTTGCTTGGTGGACGAGCAGTAAAACTGGCTATGCATCCGTTTATGGCATCTGAGGTTGGTAATTATTTTTCTCTTGAAAAAGCTTTGATTAATGGACTTGTGCCACTTGTATTTTTTTCAAAAGATCCAGAAAAAAACCTTGAAGGATATATAACACTTTATATAAAAGAGGAGGTTCAGGCAGAGGCTTTAGTAAGAAATATCCCTGCTTTTTCAAGATTTATGGAAGCTGTAACTTTCTCTCACGGATCTGTTTTAAATGTTAGCGCCATTTCAAGGGAATGTCTGGTAGAAAGAAAAACTGTGGATGGTTATCTTAAAATTCTGGAAGATTTACTTTTAGGTTTTCAGGTTGAAATTTTTTCAAAAAGAGCCAAACGTAAACTTATAGAACACTCTAAATTTTATCTTTTTGATACAGGGGTTTTCAGGGCTTTGCGCCCTAAAGGTCCACTTGACCGTCCAGAAGAAATAGATGGTGTTGCGCTGGAAGGACTTGTGGCACAAAATTTGCGGGCATGGATAGATTATCGTGGTAAAAATAACAGGCTTTATTATTGGCGTACACCTAAGGGTGTGGAGGTGGATTTTGTGATTTATGGCGAGGATGGTTTGTACGCAATTGAAGTTAAAAATTCAGCCAGGATATATCCAGAGTTTCTCAAAGGACTTAAATCTTTTAAAGAAGATTATCCGCAAGCACAATGCCTCTTATTATATAGAGGAAAGGAACATATCAGGAAAGATAATATATTATGTCTTCCATGTGATTATTTTCTATCTAAGCTTAAACCTGATAAAAATATTTTAGAATAGATATTTATTGTGGATTATGATTATAAAGATAGATTATGGGAGAATTTTATTTTTATGGAAAGATTGAATAAAAAGGTGGGAAAATCAATGGATATGAATTTAAATTTAGGGAGACTAAAATTAAAAAAATAAAACCAGATTATGAAAATAGCAATTGTGCATGACTGGCTTGTAACTTACGCTGGCGCGGAAAGGGTATTAGAGCAAATTGTAGATATTTATCCAGATGCTGATCTTTTTAGTCTCATTGATTTTTTACCTGAAAATAAAAGATTTTTTATTAAAAATAAAAAAGTTAAGACTTCTTTTATTCAATATATGCCATTTGCTAAAACTAAATATCGTTCTTATCTTCCATTATTCCCAACTGCAGTGGAAAGTTTTGATTTGTCTGAATATGATTTAGTGATTTCTTCATCACATTGCGTTGCTAAAGGTGCTAAAGTCCCTGAAAATGCTTTAAGTATTTGTTATTTTCATACTCCAGTTCGATATGTCTGGGATATGAGGGAACAATATTTAATTGAATCAAATTTAGACAGGGGCATAAAAAGAATAGTTGCAGATTTTATACTTGATTATATTAAAAGATGGGATATAAAAACAATAAATAATTTTAAGTACTATATAGCAAACTCTAATTACATAAAGCAGAGGATATTGAACAACTATAAAAGGGAATCTTTCGTTATATATCCTCCAGTGGATATTGAAAAATTTAAACTTTGTGATAAAAAAGAAGATTATTATCTTACTGCATCAAGAATGGTACCGTATAAAAAAATAGATTTAATTGTTAAAGCTTTTTCAAATATGCCTGATAAAAAATTGGTGGTTATTGGAGATGGTCCTGATTTTGATAAAGTTAAAAAAGTAGCATCTAAAAATATTGAATTATTGGGTTGGCAGGAAGATAATGTATTAAAAGATTATTTGTCTAAAGCTAAAGCTTTTATCTTTGCAGCTGAAGAAGATTTTGGTATATTACCTGTAGAGGCACAAGCTTGTGGAACACCAGTAATTGCTTATGGTAAAGGGGGGGCGTTGGAAACAGTTGTGGAAATGGTATCTGGCATCTTTTTTAATGAGCAAAGTGTCGTTTCTATTATCAATGCTGTAAATCGTTTTGAGAAAATGTCTTTTAATTATAAAAAAATTAGAGAAAATGCAGAAAGATTTTCAATAGAAAGATTTAAAAAAGAGTTTAAAGAGTTTGTAGATAATTGTATGAAATTTTGAATTGATTTGATGTAAAAATAGTTATGATATTTTTTAGAAAATTTTATATGTAATCTGTAAGTGTTTGGAGATTAAAATGAAAAGGGTTGTAGTTTTGCCGGGATATAATGTAGAAAAAACGCTTGAAATGACCGTTAGAAGTATTCCAAATATAGAAAATTATCATTTAATTTTTGTAGATGATGGTTCAACTGACAATACCTATAATGTGGCTTTAAATCTTGGGATTGAAACTTATAGATTGGAGAAAAATAGTGGTTATGGTGCAAATCAAAAGGTTTGTTACAAAAAGGCTTTAGATAAAGGCGCAGATATTATTATAATGCTTCATCCGGATTATCAGTATGAGCCAAAAGTTATTCCGATTATGCACTCTCTAATAGAAGAAGGGATATGCGATGTGGTTTTAGGAAATCGTATAAGGACACGAAAAGAATCTATTGAAGGTGGTATGCCTGTTTATAAATATATTTCAAACAGAGTTTTGACAATCTTTGAAAATCTTGTAAGTGGACAGAATCTTGGGGAATGGCATTCAGGATTAAGGGCATATTCTTCCAGAGTTTTAAGAACGATCAACTGGGAAAACAACTCAGACGATTTTGCTTTTGATAGCGAATTTCTGTTTCAGTGCGTAAATGCTGGTTTTAAAATAGGAGATATACCGGTGCCTGTTAAATACTTCAAAGAAGCTTCATCAATAGATTTATTTTTTAAGGGGGATAGTGTATGGCTCAAAGACTCTTGCTGTTGCTTTTAAATATTTGTTGTATAAATCTGGAATTTATAAGTCTTCATTATTTGATTTTAAAATATAATAAAATAACTTTATGGTGAAAATATCGTTTTCAATTATAGGGCATAACGAGGCAGATTTTATTGAGGGATGTTTTGAAAGTTTGAAAGATATTGCTTATGAAATAATATACGTAGATTGTCAGAGTAGCGATAATAGTGTTGAAATAGCTAAAAAGTATACTGATAAGATTTTTTATAGAGAAAATAATTTAAATTTAAATGTTAATAAGCAGTTTGGGATAGAACATTGTATTGGAGATTGGATTTTTTATATTGACCCTGACGAAAGATTAACTGAGGAATTAAAAAAAGAGATATTAAAAGTCCTTGAGGGTACTGAGTATAATGGCTTTTTGATTTCAAGAAAAAATTATTATCTTGGAAAATGGATTAAGTATGGGGGAAAATATCCTGATAGACAGTTGAGACTTTTTAAAAATGGCAAAGGTGTATTTGAGTGTAAGAGTATACATGAGAGGATAAAAGTAGATGGTAAGATAGGATTATTAAAGGAATATTTTGAACATATAGTTGTAAAAGATTTAAAGCATATGGTAAGTAAGATGGACTCATATATTAATCGTGGGGCAATTGAAATGATAAGGTTAAATAGAAAACCTTCCAGAGTTTTATTTAGAAGTATTAGAAATTTTTTTATAAATTATTTATTTAAATTTGGATTTTTAGATGGAAAGATAGGTTTTTTTGTCGCATTGATAGATTTATTAAATGGTTTTTTCTATTATTTTAAAGTAAAAGAAATAGAAGGGAATAAGAGAATATGAAAAAAATTTTTGAGTATAGCAAAAAATATCATACTTATTTTTTTTATCTGTTTGCTATAGCCTCTGCAACTTCAATATCAGCTATGACTGCGCTTCTTTTTATTTTCTTGCTTTTTTATTTCTTGAATCTAAAGGAAAGTTTTAAAAATTCGCCAAAAGATTTTTTATATTTTGTCGGTTTTTATATTTGGCATGCAATAAGCGATATTTTAAATGGTGTTTTTTCAGAAGTTTTTACTTCTTTAAATAATATATGGGATAAAATTCCTTATGTTTCTGGTTCTGCTTTGAAGATAGATAAAGAAAAGGTATTAAATTTTTTAAAAATACTTTTGTGGGTTAATGTTTTTATAATAGTTTATGCTCTACTCCAAAAGTATGCTGGCTTTCCGGTGATTGTAAAAAGACTTTTTACGGAGGATATGTTAAGATTCAAGGGGTATCATTCACATCCTTTGAGATTTGCTGGATATCTTTCAACAGTCTGCGTTATTGGTATATCTTTTGGAATTTTTTATTCTAAAAAATTTTTAATTCCTTCTTTGGTAGTTCTTTGTGGAATTATATTGAATGGATCAAGGAGTTACTGGTTTAGCGTTGTTTTAACAATTTTAATCCTTTCGCTATTTAGGTCTTTTAAAACATTTATTTTTTATTTTATTATTGTTTCAGTTTTTTGGGGAAGTTTTTATCTGGTCTTCCCTGAATTAAAATTGAGGGTTAATACAGCTTTTAATTCCCCTAAAACAATGGAGATGTCAAACATGTCATTAAGAATTAATTTCTGGAAAGCCGGGATTGAGATATTTGAAAAAAATCCAATTTATGGCACTGGTAAAGGGACGATAACTCATTATTTAAAACCTTATTTTGAAAAAGGCTTGATTGATAACACTGCTCACTGTCATAACAGTTATATAACCTCAGCTGCTGAAACTGGAATAATTGGAGTTGGATTTTTTGTTTTTATTATTTTTTATTTTTTAAGAAAGTATCTTAAAGTAGCAAGAGAATTTAATGAAGATTTTTATAAAGCATTTTATTATTCTCTTTTTGGTGGGTGGCTTAATGTAGCTTTAAGCGGTTTTTTTGAGTCTAACTTCTCTACCTTTGTCTTGTGGGGTTTTTTAAGTGTCTGGATGGGAATTGGTCAGGTTTTGCTTTTAAATGAGAATATAGATATTATTAGTAAAAAATAAATTTTCTTAACGAGCGCCTTCTTGTTTTATTACTGATTTATTTTAAAAAGTGTTTTAATTATTAAAAAAGGCATTTTGTTAGACTTTTTTAGTGGGCCATAAATAACGAGTGTAACAAATTAATAAAAACAAATAGTTGGTATTTTTAGTGAATTAACTCACCAAAAGTATTGACTTTTTGTGAATTAATTTGTATTCTATTTTTATGCTACTAAAAAGAATTATACAAGATAAAATTGAGAAATTAATGTTTAGGGGTAAGGTAATAATAGTTTATGGTCCCAGACAGGTTGGTAAAACTACCCTTATTAAACAAATAGAAAAAAAATATGAAGATATTTCTTTATATTTAAACTGTGATGAACCGGATATACAGGAAATTTTTTCTAAAACATCTACGCAAATCAAAAGTTTTTTTGGAAATAAAAGATTGATATTAATTGATGAGGCTCAGCAGATAAAAAATATTGGGCAATTTTTAAAGCTTGTTAGCGATAATTTCAAAGAGATACAAATTATTGTTACAGGCTCATCATCTTTTGAATTGTCAGAAAAGATTATAGAGCCACTTACTGGTAGAAAATATGAATTTGTCCTTTATCCTCTATCGCTTGTAGAATTAAAACAATTGTATTCAGATCTGGAAATTAAAAGATTGGTTGAAGAGTTTATGATTTATGGGATGTACCCTGAAATACTTTTAAACTCGCAGGAAAGGGAAATAAATCTTAAATCAATAGCCAGAAGTTATTCTTATAAAGATGTGTTAAAGTTTCAGAATATAAAAAATCCAGAGGTTTTAGATAAACTTTTGAAAGCTCTGGCTCTTCAAATAGGAAATGAGGTGTCTTATAATGAACTTGCTCAAATAGTAGGAGTAGATAAAAATACTGTTTCGTCTTATCTTCAAATATTGGAGAAAGCGTTTATAATTTATAGAATTGGTCCTTTTAGTAGAAATATTAGAAATGAGATTAAAAAATTAAGAAAAGTATTTTTCCTTGATACAGGAATAAGGAATGCTCTTATAAATAATTTAAATGATTTGAGTATTAGAAATGATGTTGGAAATTTATGGGAAAATTTCTGGATAATTGAAAGAATAAAATATCTTGAGTATTTTAATTATGGAGCAAATTATTATTATTGGAGAACAAAACAGGGACAGGAAATAGATTTTTTAGAAGAATATGATGGTAAAATACATGCTTATGAGTTAAAGTGGAAATCATCTAAAATTAAAATCCCATCTTTATTTGTTGAAAATTACAAAGAATCAGAATTTAATGTAGTAAATAGGGAAAATTTTCTTGATTTTTTTAAACTTTAATAATATATGTTAGTATTTTCTTAACGAGCGCCTTCTTGTTTTATTACTGCTTTTATAGTTTTTAGTAATATTACAATATCAAGCCATAGATTCCAGTTTTTCACATACCAGCTGTCCAATAATACTCTGTACTCATATGATACACTACTTCTTCCACTTACCTGCCATAGTCCTGTTATTCCCGGAGGAACTTTGAAATAATAATCTGCGTTTTCTTTATAGTACTCATCTATTTCTCTTTGAACTACTGGTCTTGGGCCTACTAAAGACATCTCTCCTTTTAAAATATTGAATATTTGAGGGATTTCGTCAAGCGATGTTTTTCTCAAAAATTTGCCAATTGGAGTTATTCTCGGGTCATCATTAAGCTTCCAGTATGTTTCCCATTCTTTTTTCTTTTCAGGGTCGCTTTCAAGGATTTCTTTAAGTTTTTCATCAGCATCTTTATACATAGTTCTAAATTTGTAGCAGTTAAATTCTTTACCATTTTTCCCTATTCTTTTGTGAGAGTATATAATACTTCCTTCACTTGTAAACTTTATTAGTATTGCTATTATAATAATTATCGGGAGTATCAAAAAAAATATTAAAATTGAAAAAATGTAATCTATGACTCTTTTTGTTATATAGTTTGTAATATTTGAAAGATTGTTTTTTATTTCAAAAGCTATTGTTTGCTGATTGAAAAAATATTTTATTTCAGTCCCATATGCAGCTATGCCTTTTATGTCTGGAACATATATAACATTTTCAGCTTTATGTTGTATTCTGTTTATAAATGATGAGAGATCTTTACTTGAAAAATCCTCTTTTGCAATAATAACATCTGTTATGTGAGCAATTTTTATATAGCTTTCTATTTTGTTTAGACCGGAATGAATTTTGTTGCCTTCAATTTCTTTTTTTGTTTTAAGATCATCTATAAAACCGGAGATTTTATAACATAAATTTGGTTCATTTTTTATTGACTGATATATGCTTTCAGCAAGGGTTGAACTTCCTATTATAAGCGCTTTTTTTATAAATAACCCGCTTTTATAAAGAAGTTTTCTTATTGGTAATCTTATTGCAGGAAATAGTAAAATTAAGAGAACATTATAGGTTATTATAAGTGTTCTGGAATAAACGGTGGATATTTTGCCTATAAAAAATATAAATAATATTATTATGGCAGCTATGGTTATAGATTCAATTATGTTTTTTATCTCATCCCAGAAGGGGAAGGTTTTATTGTAGAGTTTTTTGTAAAAGAATATTATGATGTATATTACAAAAATCCAGATATAGTTAATCGTTTTATGATGAAATGGAGGTAGAGTTAAAAAATGAGGGAGGATATAAATTCTTATGGCTTTTGCAGCCTCAAAAATCACTAATAGTAAAAGAATATCCGCAAATAATAAAATTATTGTAGCTAAATTTTTTTTTAGTTTGGTAATGTTCACAGTATAATATTATACAAAATAGACAAATATAGCTTATACTTTTGTTTTTTGCTATTTTTGCAGTAAGTCTTAAAAGGTTATTGTTTTATTGCTAAAATTTATTTATATGAAGGTATTATCTTTTTTCTTTTTGCTTACAGCAAGTAGTTTCGCGGTGGATATTGATTATGATGGATATAAAACCTATATATGTGATGAGATAAAAAAGCCATTTTTTAGGTATATAGAAGAAAACGGGGAAAAATATGCAGTTCCAAATAGAAGCTTTAGCTCAAATTTCAAGATACCTCTTATTAAAACAAACAAAAAGAGAATTTTTATTTTGGGAGAATCTATTGCTCAAATACTGCTTTCTCCACAATCAGAATATTTTTCTGTGGAAAATTATGAGTGGTTTAATCTTGGTATGGGGGCATATGATAGTCAGAGGATAAAAAATGTTTTAGAAGAATCTATCGTTCTTAAGCCAGATATAGTAATTATATTAAGTGGTAATAATGAGTTTTTAAATGAAGGACGATGTGGAAAAAAAATTTTAAGTGGATTTATAAATTCTATTTCAAAAGATATAAATCATAATTATCTGGAAAACATAAGAAGACATAAAAAAATATTAAAAGAAATGGTTGAGATAGCTTCAAAAAATAATATAAAACTGGCTTTTACAACTGTCCCTCAAAATCTCTTAATGCCACCTAAGGGCGTTTTGCCTTTAAATTCAGAGCTCATAAAGGCAATCAATTTAATAAGTTTAAAAAAATACGATATTGCCTTTAGTTTAATTGAGAAAATAAAAGGGCTGGATAATAATCCTTTTCTGGATTATTATGCAGGAGTTGTTTTGTATAATACTAAAAATTATTCAAAAGCATTTGAGCGTTTAAATAAAGCAATTAGAGAAGAAATAATGATTGATAGATCAGATGATATAAGAAATGATATGATAAAAAAAACAGCTATGGAAAGTGGGATATGTATAATAGATCTTGACGGATATTTTAAAAAAATTTCAAATAATATAATAATAAATCCTGACTATTTTGCGGATTATGTCCACTGGTTTAAGACGCTGAATCCATCTATTCATAGGTTTATTTTTAATGAACTTGAAGAATGTAGATATATTAAACATATAGACTCAAGAGAAATAGATATTAAAGGTTATCTTACTCAGAATGAGATTGATAGTATTCTTTTATATACTGTGGCTTATATGCCAACTTTGAAAGAAAATGATTTTTTTGATGAAAGGATAATTTATATGCTTGATAGGTTTATAAAAATGAATAAAAAAGATTGGAGATATTATTTGGATAGAAGAAAATTTAATATGAAAATCAGAAATTCAATGTGGGTTAAATTAGAGGGTGATGATGAATTGTATGATAATTTTTTAATATATTTAGCTGAGGTATATAGACGAAATAAAAAAAATAATATAGCCCTGTCAATTATTGATTTGGTAGATGGTTTTTATTCTAAGAAATTATTGGTTAAAGGTCTTAGTCTTAAAGAATCTGGAAAGGAAAAAGAGTTTTTAGATTTTTGCCGTGATAATTATGCATATCTTCATTTATATAAGAATATTATGGAAAATTATTCTTCTCAATGTCATCTCCCATAATTAATAATCTAAGGAATAAATTTTAGTTTAAATTTCCAATTCTGCAATTATTTAAACAGAAGTAGTTCTTTATATAAAAAATAACAGGAAATAAAAATGCCCGGTATAGGACTTGCCTACAAATAAATTTTGCTCACCGCAAAATTTTTTGCAGGCCGCCCCTCGCAAAACTTTATGTTTAAGTTTTGGTGCAACCTTTCCAACCTCGCAGGTTGTCCGCTGACTCATCTGCTAACTATAATTTCAACCTCGTAGGTTGTCCTGAGGTTTTGCAAATTCCCTCTCCTTTCTTGGAGAGGGTTGGGGTGAGGAGACTTAGTTTTTCACCTCACCTTAATCCTCTCCCATCAAGGGAGAGGAAATATAAGTATCAGCAAGGAGATTTAATTATTTCACCATCATCCTGCACCTTCCTACATCAAGGGGTAAGGGATTTTAATATCGGGGGGATTCTTTTGCAGATAAAATTTTATCACCGAAAATTTTTTTCAAGGCCATGCCCCTCGCAAAACTGTATGTCAATGTTTTGCTGCGGGCTTTCAAGTCTGGCAATCTAAAAAAATAAAAATGCCCGGTATAGGACTTGAACCTATGACCTTTCCCATGTCAAGGGAACGCGCTAGCCAGCTGCGCCAACCGGGCTATAATAAATATTATAATAAAAATTAAATAGAAAACGAAGTTTGGATTAAGAAAAATTATAAGTTATTATTTAATTTTAATATAATAGATTGTATAAGGAGAAGTTATGAATGAGAAGATTTTGAGGATAAGACATTCTTTTTCGCATGTACTGGCACTCGCTGTAAAAAGGTTGTATAAAGATGTGAAATTAGGAATTGGTCCAGCAATAGATAATGGATTTTATTATGATTTTGATTTTGCCCAGCCCTTAAAAGAGGAAGAACTATCAAAGATAGAAGATGAGATGAGAAGGATAATAAATAGCGAACAGGAGTTTATAGGAGAAGAATGGGAAAAGGAAAAAGCAAGGAAGTATTTTTTTAAACTTGGAGAGAAATTTAAAGTTGAGCTTATTGATGATATTCAAGGTGATAAAGTTGGCATATATAAAAACGGGGAGTTTATAGATCTTTGCAAAGGACCACATGTCAAAAATACATCTGAGCTTAAAAAAGCAGCTTTTAAGCTTTCGTCTATTGCGGGGGCATATTGGAAGGGAAGCGAGAGAAATCCTATGCTTACGAGAATTTATGGACTGGCATTTGAAAATCAGAAAAAGCTTGATGAGTATATAAAATTTCAGGAGGAGGCTGCTAAAAGAGATCATAGAGTTTTAGCGAAACAACTTGATTTATATAGTGTAAATGAATATGTTGGACCGGGGCTTATATTGTGGCATCCAAATGGCGCTACTATAAGATTAGAGATTGAAAATTTCTGGAGAGAAAGGCATCTTGCAAGTGGCTACAAATTTGTCTATACCCCTCATATTGGAAGGGATAATTTATGGAAAACATCAGGACATTTGGGATTTTATAAAGATGCTATGTATTCTCCTATGAAAATAGATGAGATTAATTATTATATTAAGCCAATGAACTGTCCCTTCCATATTCAGATATATAAGTCTAAGACAAGATCTTATAGAGATTTGCCACTTAGATGGGCTGAGCTTGGAACAGTTTATAGGTTTGAGAAAGCTGGTGTCCTTCATGGGCTTCTGAGGGTGAGAGGTTTTACTCAGGATGACGCTCATATAATATGTTCCAGAGAACAGGTTGAGGAAGAGGTTGAAAGAGTATTGAATTTCAGCTTAAATATCTGGGATGTTTTTGGATTTAAGGATGTAAAAGCTTATATATCCACAAAACCCAGGGATGCTATTGGTGATGAAGAATTATGGCATAAAGCCGAAAAAAGTCTTATGTTAGCTGTGGAAAAAGAGAATCTAAAATATGAAATTGATGAGGGGGGGGGAGCGTTTTATGGGCCAAAAATAGATCTTAAAATTAAAGATGCAATAGGAAGAGAATGGCAAACAACTACAATTCAATTTGATTTCAATATGCCAGAAAGATTTCAGATGGAATATTCAGGATCGGATGGAAAGCTTCACCGTCCATATATGATACACAGAGCGCTATTGGGTTCGCTTGAAAGATTTTTTGGTATTTTAATAGAAAATTTTGCTGGAGCTTTTCCTACCTGGCTTAGCCCTGTTCAGGTTTATGTTCTTAATATAACAAGTGAGCAAGAGCGATATGCAAAATCTATATATGATAAACTTATAGAAAATGGGATAAGAACAGAAGTAGATTTTTCAACAGAGCCTATATCCGGAAAAATAAGGGCTGCAACGCTTTTAAAACCACCGTATATTTTGATAGTTGGAAAGAAAGAGATGGAAAAAAATCTTATATCAATAAAGATCAGAGGAAATAAAAATATTTATGATATAGATTTAAATGACTTCATCTCAAAAATAAAAGAAGAGATAAAAACAAGGAAGTTAACGCTTTCATATTGAATAAAACCTAAAATTATATTTTCTCAAAATTTTTTTGTAAGACTTTCTATAAATTACAGGATAGTACTATTGTTTGATTGAAATTTAGGTCCTATGTCCCTTAACATTATGATTTAATGCATTAAAATATAAATATGTCTTGTTAAATCCGGAGGAAAATTTATGATTAAAATAATATTGTTATCACTTTTAATCTTTAATTCAACAAAACTTTTTTCAATTGATCTTGACAATCCCTTGCCAAACTGGCTTGACCTGAAAAGAGAAATAAAACATGAAAAAAACATAAGACTTCCTAAAATAAAAATTGTTCCGCCTTCTGATTTTAGAATACCAGCGGAATATGAACCTGCTGCCGCTGTTTTAATATCTTATGCAGGTTATACCTCAATGTTAAGCAACATAGCAAAGGCTGTAACAAATAACACAAATGCTCATATATGGGTTATGTCTGGACCTTCTTCTATGAGCGGGGTCCCAAAAGATAAGTATGTCAATTTTTCTATACCAATAGACACAGTGTGGATGAGAGATTACGGACCTTTTGGGCTTTCTAAAAAACAGGAAAAACTTGGAATAGTTGATACGGTATACAGGCATTATCAATATAGAACAGATGATGACGCCGTCCCTAAAAAAATAGGAGAGGCTAAAGGGATAAACGTTTATAGCGCAGATATAATACTTGATGGTGGAAATTTTATGGTGGATAGTTACGGTAATCTATTTATGACTGAAAGGACCTATATATGGAACAGCAACAAATCAAAAGATCAGGTTAATTCTATATTGAAGGATTACTTTAAAATAAAGAATATTTATACTTTTGAATATGCCGGGTATCCTGGCGAGCCTTATGATGGTACAGGGCATATTGATATGTTTATGAAACTTTTAAATGATAATACTGTTTTGATTGCTGATACCGATGTGGAGCCTTTTAAATCTGTTTTCAATAAAGCTGCTGAGTTTTTTAAGGAAAGGAATGCTCCAAATGGAAAACCTTATAGAGTTTTAAGGGTTAAGGGTTATTATAAAAACAATGTTTGGTATACTTATACAAATTCTCTTATAGTTAACGGTTATGTATTGATGCCTTCTTATTCAAGTTATTCTTCTTCCAATCTGGATGCTCAAAGGATATATGAAGAAGCGGGACTAAAAGTTTTGGCGATTAATTCCGATTCATCTATAACCGCAGGGGGGTCAATTCACTGTGTTACTCAGGTAATTCCTGATATAGGAAAAATAATAAAAAAGGAAGCAGAATCTGAAAAGAATATCTCGGTTGATGATGTGGGGGTAAACACCATTGATTGGATAATTGATTCAGCAACTAATTTTACAAGATAAGTCTTTTATTTTTTGGGAAGATATATTCTAAATGATGCTCCGCGACTATCATTTCTGTTTGAGGCGTATATATAGCCATTATGATTTTTTATTATTCCATAGGTACTTGAAAGTCCAAGTCCAGTTCCTTTTCCCTTTAGTTTTGTTGTAAAAAAAGGCTCAAAAAGATGTTTTGCCGCATCTTCACTTATTCCTTTTCCAGTATCCATTATTTCTATTACCGAATATTCTCCTTCATGATATGGTTCTTCATATTCTGAAGTAGTAGTTTTAGAGTATGTTTTTATAATAATTTCTCCAACTCCATCTATTGCGTCCTTTGCGTTTGAAGTGAGATTTAATATAGCCTGTTTTATCAACTGTTCGTCAATATTTATTTTAGGGATGTTTTCTGAAAGCTGGATATTAAGAGTTATTTTGGAAGATACTTGAGATTGGATAAGCGGAATCATATCTGTTATTATTTGATTTAAAGAGGCTTCAGTATATATAGGTTGATGCTTCCTTGAAAACATTAAAAGTTGTTTTATGATTTTTGCCTGTTCTTTTGCACTTTTCAAAATCTCATCGGCAAGCTGGTAATGTACCAACTTTTTGTCTATATCGTCTTTTATTAACTCAAGTCCGCCTATTATTACTGTAAGAAAGTTATTAAAATCATGAGCAAGTTCTCCTACCATAAGCGCAACAGATTCAAGTTTTTGAGATTCTATAAGCTTATTTTCGAGTTCTATTATTTGAGTTATATCTTCTTCTCTTGATAAAAAATATTTTATTTCTCCATCTACTTTTATAGGTTGTATAGTTATCCTTAATTGGTATAGACTTCCATCTTTTCTTTTGTTTATCATTCTTGAAGAGAAAAAATTACCTTTTAAAATAGTGTTCCAGAGTTTTTTATATAATTCTTCATTATGCGTCCCACTTTTGAATATGGAGGTTTTCTTGCCTATTAACTCATCAATAGAATAACCTGTAGTTCTGGTTACTGAAGAATTTGCATATATTATAATCCCATTTATATCGGTTATAAGATAGGGGACAAGAGTTTGATCTATTGCGCATTTTAATATCTTTGATAAATCTAAATCTGAATTTACTTCCATAATATGATTATATAAAATTTTAAAATGGAAACTTTATGATAATACTCGTACAAAAACTTGAATTTTTTTGTTTTTTTTGGTAATATAGTATATTATGTATGCAATAATTAAAACAGGTGGAAAACAGTACCGGGTTGTTCCGGGAAAAACTTTAAAGATTGAGAAAGTTAACGCCAAAGTTGGTGAAGAAATAGAATTTGAAGCACTTTGGTCTAGCGGAGAAAACAATAGTGTCTCATCAAATAAGGGAAAAGTTGTTGCTACAGTCATAAGACACTTAAAAAGCCCAAAGATCATAGTTTTTAAGAAAAAACCAAAGAAAGCCTATGAGAAATCAAAAGGACACAGGCAATCTCTTAGTGAAATAAGAATAAAAGATATCCATTTGTCGTAAGGAGTATATCATGGCACATACTAAATCTCAGGGTTCATCTACTAATGGAAGAGATAGTAATCCAAAATACCTGGGTGTGAAAAGATATGGTGGGCAGTTTGTAAAAGCTGGAGAGATTATAGTCAGACAAAGAGGAAGTAAATTTTTACCGGGGCTTAATGTAAGATCTTCAAGGGATTTTACCTTATTTGCAATTAAAAGTGGGATAGTTAAATTTGAATATTTTAAGAAAGGCAAACAGCAGGTAAGTGTTTATCCTCAATCCTGATAAAAACCATTTATTTTCTACCTAAAAAATCAATACAAAAAAAATATGGATGTTAAAGATTTTGTAGATAAGGTAAAGGTATATTTAAAAGCTGGGGACGGGGGTAATGGCTGCGCATCTTTTAGAAGAGAAAAATATGTTCCTTTCGGTGGACCAGATGGTGGAAATGGCGGCGATGGCGGAAGTATTTATATAGTGGCTTCAAAAGATTTGAATACCTTAACACGTTTGGCTTTAAACCCTCATATAAAAGCGGAAAGTGGAGAGCATGGAAAAGGATCAAATAAATTTGGCAAAAAAGCCAATGATTTATTCGTATATGTTCCAATTGGGACTGTTGTAAAGGATATACAGGGTAATGTTTTGTGTGATTTAATTAAGGATGGAGATAAATTTTTAGCGGCAAAGGGGGGATGTGGAGGGCGAGGAAATGCTGCTTTTAAAACATCTGTAAATAAAGCTCCGTCTTTCTTTGAAAAAGGTGAAAAGGGAGAAGAAAAAACTCTTATACTCGAACTTCTTGTAATAGCAGATATTGGAATTATAGGATTCCCGAATGCGGGGAAATCAACGTTTCTTTCCAGGATTACAAAAGCAACTCCGAAAATAGCCGATTATCCTTTCACAACATTAAATCCCAATATTGGAGTTTGTTTTCATAAAGGCAGGTCTATTATTGTTGCTGATATCCCTGGGCTTATAGAAGGTGCAAGTGAAGGCAAGGGGCTTGGCGATAATTTCCTTAAACATATTTCAAGAACAAAAATTCTTTTACATCTTGTTGACCCCCTTGGCTTTTATAATGTAAATCCTATAAAATCCATTGAGATAATAAATAAAGAACTTAAAAAATATTCACCTGAACTTATGAAAAAGGAAAAAATAATAGCTATTAATAAATCGGATATTATTCAATCACTAAAAATTTATGAAAAGATTAAGAAAAAGTATAAAAAGGATAAGGTTTTTCTTATTTCTGCCGTCACAGGAACAGGGATAAATCCACTACTTGACTATATACTTCAAAGAATTGACAAAATAAAACCTGATGAAAAAAAAATTTCTATTGTAAAAAAAGTTATTAAAATGGAAAAAGGATTTGAGATAGAAAAATATGGTGAAAAATTTTGTGTAAAAGGATTAAGTGTAGAAAAAATTGTGGATAAAACGGATTTAAATAATGAGGAAGCATTAAAACGACTTTTTAATATTTTCAGGAAAATAGGACTGATTAAAGAGCTTCTTAAAAAAGGTATCAAGGAAGGCGATACCGTTTTAATAGGAAAAGAAGAGTTTATCTGGAAAAATTATTATTAAGATAGTCCTTAATTAATTTACTTCTTGATGGATGCCTTAACTTTCTTATTGCTTTCGCCTCTATCTGTCTTACTCTTTCTCTGGTGACCCTGAATATTTTTCCAACTTCCTCAAGTGTTCTTGGATATCCAGTATCTATGCCAAATCTGAGTTTTAATATTTTGGCTTCCCTTGGAGTTAAGGTATCAAGTATTTTATTAACCTCTCTTTTCCTTAATATGTCTACAACTGAGTTTGAAGGAGGAGCGGCATATCTGTCTTCTATAAAATCTTCTAAGGATGAATCCTCATCTTCACCTATTGGGGTTGCAAGTGAAACAGGGTCCTGCATTATCTTAAGCGCAGTTTTAACTTTATCAACAGAAATTTTGAGTTTTTGGGCATATTCGGTTACATCTGGATCTTTACCATGTTCCTGTCTATATTTTTTTGCAACTTTCATAAGTTTTGAAACAAGCTCCTTCATATGAACAGGTATTCTGATCGTTCTTGATTGATCTGCTATGGCTCTGTTTATGGACTGTCTTATCCACCAAGTGGCATATGTGGAAAATTTAAAACCTCTTTTATATTCAAATTTTTCCACAGCTTTCATAAGTCCAAGTCCTCCCTCCTGGATCAAATCAGAAAGCTCAAGGTTAGAATTTATATGTTTTTTAGCTATTGAGACAACAAGCCTTAGATTAGCTTTTATTAATTTTAATTTATCCTGTAATATCTGATCTTCAAGAAAAAGTATCTTATTATTAAGAGCAAGAAACTCGTCAATATTTTGAGGTATTGTTTTTATAAGCATCTGTTGTTTTTGAATTATGTTTCTTATATTTTCAACTGCTGCTTCAACTTCTTTTGGGAAAAAACCATGCAGTTTTTTAAACTCTTCTTTTGATATTCTGTTTTTTTCATATTTATCATAATTTGAAAGAAGTGTTTGAATATCTCCATACAACTTATTATATCTCTCAATCTCATTTTTAATTTCTTTTATTTTAGATGCCATGTTTTTTATTTTGTTAATAAGCCTTTTTATCTTTTCCTGATTAAGATTTAAATCAAGAATATTTTTTACAATTAAATGCTTTTTTTCCTCAATTTTCCCCTGAATTTTATTTTTTTCTTCATCAGTTGTTTTTGATTTTAATTTCTCCTGAAGCGCTGTTATTTCTTTTTCTATTTTAGTTATGGTTCTTACAACTTTTTTCATCTTTTTTTTCATTGTTGCAAGTTCTTTTTCAGTCTTTCTTCCTCTAGGCATAAGCTCTTTTGTGGTCATTTCTTCCTGCTCTATCAAGGTTTCCCAGTTTTTTATTTCTCTCATAGTAAGCGGACATTGCAAAACAAGGGTTTTAAGTACTTTTTCTCTTTCTTTTATATTCCTTGATAAGGTTAACTCTTCATCCCTTGTTAAAAGTGGTGTCTTTCCCATTTCGGAAAGATACATCTTTATAGAGTTAGATACATCGGTTGAAAAAGATGTCCACTCATCCCCTAAAAAATCTTTTTCTGATGATTTGACTTTTTGTCTCTCCCTGACCTCTATGCCAAGGTCTTCAAGGGTTGACATAAAACTATCAACTTCTTCAGGGGTCATTGACGAACTTGACATTGATTTGCTTATTTCATCAAGGGTTATATATCCATATTCCTTGCCTATTTCTATAAGGTCTCTGAGTTGTTTTTGAGTTGACATATTTTCTCCTTATATTTTTAGATTTTTAAGTTTTATGGATAACTCGTTAAATCTTTTTAGCTCCTCAGGTGTTAATTCATTAACTCTTGATTTAAGTGAATTCCATTCTCTTTCCATAGAATTCTTTTTTATCATTAGTACCACTTTGTGAAAGTTGGTAGCATTTTTTATCTCTTCTTCGTTTTTTTCTTCTATCATTATTTTCATTATCTTGTTTTTATATTGTGGTATTTTTTCTATGAGTACATCTATTATTTTTGAATTTTGAAAATTATTTTTTATTGTCTCATATATTTTTCTGGCAAAATCTGATCTCAAATCTTCTTCTGAAAGCTCTTCCATTTCCACTATGGACATAAACTCAGGTCTTTTTATAAGTATTTCTGCAAAGTTTTCCTCTATAACCATATCTTCATTTTCTGAGATTTTGATTTGCTGTCTTGTTTCCTTAGTGTTTTTATCTAAATAATTTTTTATTGCCGATTCTGAGATGGAAAGCTCCGCAGAAATCTTTTTTATCCATTCATCTTTTATAATTTCATTTTTTTGTTTTGACAAGGTTGTTGCCATAAACTCAAGGATCTTCATTTTTTTTTCTGGTGTAAGCTTGTGGTTTTTCTTTCTTACAATATCTATTTTAAATTCTATGGGATCTTTAGCTGTGTTTATCAGTTTAATCATCTCATCAGTGCCTTTCTTTAATAGAAATTCGTCTGGATCATTTTTTTCATCAAGAAGGGCTATCCTGGGGTAAACTCCAACATCTATTATAATATCTGCCGCTTTAAGCGCGGCATTTATACCGGCTGAATCTGAATCAAACATTATTATGATTTCTTCCGCGCAGTTTTTTAAAGAGTTTGCATGATCGTAAGTAAAAGAGGTGCCGAGGGGGGAAACTGAAATATTAAAAAGATATTGATGCATCATCATCACATCCATATAGCCTTCAACAATAATCGCTTTTTTTGTTTTCCTTATGTTGGAGATTGCTTCGTAAATTCCAAACAGTGTTTTTCTTTTCATAAATACAGGAGTTTCTGAAGAATTAATGTATTTTGGCTGCTGATCGCTTGATATACTCCTTCCGCCAAAAGCTATCACTGATCCGGATATGGATTTTATTGGTATCATTATCCTGTTTCTAAAAGCATCCATAATATTGCCTGAGGAAGATATAGCAAGCTGAGATTTAAGTATTAGATTTTCGGGATATTTTTTTGAAAGTTCTTTGAAAACCAGATCATATGAATCTGGAGCATATCCAATACCAAAATGTGCTATAGTTTCGCTTTTAAATCCTCTATCCATAAGTATTTTCATCGCTTTTTTGCCCTCTGATGATTTTAAATATTTCTGAAACATAAACATTGCATCAAGATTTATTTGTTTAATAAGTATCTTTTCTTTTTCTTCCTCCGAAGAATCGTTTAAAAGGTCCATGTCTATAGAAATATTAGCTTTTACAGCAAGTTTCTTCAAGGTTTCTACATAGGTGAGATTCTCATATTTACTTACAAATTTAATCAAGTCCCCGCCAGTATTGCATCCAAAGCAGTAAAAAATCTGCTTTTCTCTGCTTACAGTAAAAGAGGGCGTTTTTTCGCTGTGAAAAGGGCATAAAGCAACATAATTTCGCCCTCTCTGCCTTAGTCCTGGCAAATACTCGCGGATAACATCAACTATATCAAGTTTATCCTTGATTTCATTTGCTATTTTATGATAATCCATTTAATGGATTTATTTCCTGGAATTCAATTTCCTGAGTTTTCTTTTAAGTTCCTGCCTCTTAATTTTTTTCTTAAGGCTTGGAGAAATATAAAACTCCCTTTTTTTAATTTCTCTCAATATAGAGTTTTTCTCACACTCATGTTTGAATCTCTTTATAGCATCCTCCGGGGATTCGTTTTCTCTTACTCTTACGTATACCAAGTTAATCACCTCTCTTTTTTGATTATTTAAATTTCAAAAATCATCCTGGAGGCCAGATAAACCTTCTACCGGCCATAAAATGATAATGAATATGAAAAACGCTTTGTCCGGCTTTGCTTCCACAGTTAGAGACTATTCTGAAATTTGATATTTTCAATTTTTCTGCTATTATTTTAGAAGTATAATTTAATTTCCCAAGTAGTGTGATATCTTCTTCATTAGCATCAATAAGACTATTTATGTGTTTTTTGGGAACTATAAGAATATGGACCGGAGCCTGCGGATTTAAGTCATTAAAAGCAATTATATCATTATCTTCATAAACTATAGTTGATTTAACTTCTTTTAATGCTATTTTGCAAAATATACAATCCATGATAACCCTGACTAAACTGCAAATATTCTATATACAAATTACATTATAGCATATTTAAAAAGATAAAAAAAGAATTACAAATTAAAACTATTTCAGATTTTTAAAGGTTTACTACTGCTTGATTTAATATTCTGAAAGCGGCAGAATAATTTCATTGAATTTGCCGGGTGTATAGGAAAGTTTATTTATGGATTTTGGATTTCTTTTTATTCTTATTGCACTAATACCTGCCTTTTTTGCCTGTGTAATGCCTTCATCAGAGTTAGCGAAAAATAGAATATATTTTTTTGACTCAAGTATTTCGTATTTCTGGTTTTGGTCCGATACAAAATATATTGAAGATGAAATCTCTTTCCATTTTTTTATTATACCGGATGAGTTTATATCTGGTCTGTCTGCAATTATGTCAATCTTAAAGCCAAATATTTTTAAAAAAAACATAGTTAGAAATGGGATGATTTTAGTTCTTTCATAATCAGAATAAAGGTTTAATCTCGAATTAAAATCATCTCCAGCTTCTATGGCTTTTTGATAAGCGTCTCTGGAATAAACTATACCATCATCATATTCAAAAGCCGCTGAAAAATTACATATACTTATGGTTGAATGGATCACTGCCCATATAGCAAATAGATAACAAAATTTTTTAAATCTATCATACCATTTTACAATAAACCCTTTTATGCTTTCAAATATTCCTTTCATACTTTATTTATTATATCTAATTTGTGATTTCTTAAATACCACATTATTCCATCTATTATGTTTATATCCAGTATGGAAAACTCTGTTATGTAATTCAATAGTTCACTGTTTTCTTTTATAAATTTTTTTGTTGTCAATATTCTATAGGTTTTTTGTTGAGGCAAATCTATTTTTTCAGAGTCTTTATCTGTGTATTTTTTGGATATGTAGATGCTCGTATTTAAATTTTTAGTATATCTTATTAGTTCGTTAATTTTATCCCCTTTGACTTTTATATAAACAAGCTTTTCTGAAGTGTCAGTAATGGTTGAGTATACGTCTTTAATTGTAATATCACCTTTTTTAATTCCTTTTTTAAGCAAATTGTTGTCAAAGATAGAGATATCTGATTTTAAAAAAGAAAATAAAGCGTAGGCATAGATATTTCCAAGCGAAGAATTGCCATTTTTAACAGGTATATCAGAATAAGAAAAAGATATCTTTTTATTAAAATATTTATCTGTTTTTTCAATGATATCATCAAGCAAAACAAATTTTATTCCGATTTTCTTTTTTGGAATCTCTTCTATTGTTATTTTTTTCCAGAAATTAAGCTTCTGGGATATTGTTATCAAGGAATTTTTATTCCCGTATGGTATAAAATATGTTTTTCCAATCTTTATTTTTTTGTTTATATCAGCGAGAACAAAATCTGGTTTTCTGGTCAGGTTAGAAAGAAATTTTTTAAGATAGTTGTTTAACTCTTCTTCGTTTTTCCCTTTCAAATTGGAATGAAGAATTATTATCGCTATATCATAAGAGGTAGATGAGTTTATTTTATTTATTTCATACAGCGGATTTTCAATCCTGTAATCCGATATATAAAAAGCTATGGCTGGATCAGTAGAGTTTGCTATTATTGAAAAAAGAGATAATTTTTTGTTGTTAATATTAGAAATCAAATTCTTTTTTGCAAAAAAAGATTTGCTGTTATGCTTGTTATAAATATTGGTAGCTAAAATGGATGAATTTTTCTTAAAATAATTGCTTATAATTTGAGGGGGGAGTTTTTCTAAATCGGTGTTTGTTAAAGAAACAATGTTTATTGAACAATCTTTTGCGAAAGACAGAATATCATTGCCTTTATTGTATTCGTTTTCAGGGATCTCCTGTGGTGAAATTAGTGGAAATGTTAAGCTTATTTGATTTGCTCCTTTCTCTCCACAGTAGTCATTATAATTTCTTAAAGACCATACGTTTCTCGCAAAGTCATTGTAAATAAATATCTTAAATTCTGGATTTTTATTAGCGCAAGAAAACAAAAATAAAACTAAAGCCAGAAAAAAATATCTCATTCCATTTTGATAAATCTTTTTGTATCGGGGATTTTTATTTCTTTATTTTTTCTAACCCATTCTATCATAGCATCTCTAACAAGTATCATTGTGTCTTGATGCCCAGCTATTTTTGAAAAAACTTTTCCGCCGCTCCCGCCAGAACTTAAATAATTGTTTGTTGCTACAGTATATTCTTTTTCAAGTTCAATTGGTTTTCCATCTTTTTCTATCTCTATTTTTGAAACCTTATCATTTTCAATCCAGTATTTGACTTTTATCCCTGATACATACATCGCTGTTCTGTCAGGTCTAATATTATCTTTAATAAGGTCGTAAATATCACTCCCTTTCATTTTTATTTTAACTATTGTATTTTCAAACGGCATAACCTGATATAGGTCTCTTAGTTTTACATCACCCTGAGGTATTATGTTCCTTACTCCTCCAGCATTTTGAAATGCCATATCAGCCTCTGCTTTCCATAAAGTTATGTCTGTGAGAAAATTTCCTATGGGATTATCAAGGCTTTCAGATTCAAATGTAAGCGGAAGTTCGGCATGTCCAACTATTATATCCATTTTTTTAGCTGTTTCAGAGGATATTTTTTGGGTTAGTTCTAATACCTTTGGATCTTCACCCGTTATATCAGTCCATAAAGGAATAAGTTCGCAGGATGTACTTTTTAATTTGCCTGTTTTATCGTCAAAATCAAGTTCAACTTTTGTAATATGAGTAAGCCCCCAGTAGCTTTCACATATCAAAGTATTGGTTTTAGGATCTCTGTATCCTTTTAGAAGACCTGTATGATTATGACCTCCTATAATAACATCAGCATTTTTTGCCGATCTGGCTATTCCAAGAGTTGTATGCTTTTCAGCTGTCATTGTGTATGTGGATATATCTATTAATTTTGCAGATAGTGTTCCATCTATTCCTATATGTGCAAGGATTATAATAGCGTCTGGCTTTTCAGCAGATATTTCATTCATATATTTTTCTGTTTCTTTTGTTTCGCTGCCAAAAAAAAGGTGTTTTACATTAATTGGTAAGGTAGAGGTCTTAGTATGTTCTCCAGCTATACCCAGTATAGCAATTTTTTTCCCGTTTTTGTTTATAATTATCCATGGTTTTAAGTATTCAACAGGTTTAATGTCTTCTTTATAATATACGTTCGATCCAAGAAATGGAAATTTAGCTGATTTTATTAGATTCTTTAAGTTTTCTTCACCAAAATCATAATCATGATTGCCTACAACAGTCGCGGAATAACCAAGCATATTCATATATTCTATGGATGCCATACCAGTTGTAACATTTCCTTCAGGAGTTCCTTGAAACATATCTCCCGAATCTAACAATATTACAGGATTGGTGTCTTTTTTGATGTAAGATGACATAGCTGCAAATCCCCCAATTGATCGTGTGGAGTTTTCTTTATCCCATTTAGCCAGTCTGCTTGAATACATTCCGTGAACATCACTTGTATGATATATATTTATTTTTTCTGAATGTAAAACCCCAACCTGCCATATTAGAATAGCTGTAAATATTATTTTTTTTATCATTTATCCCTCCATTTTTTCTATAAGAAGCAAAATAGCGGTTAAAATATTATTTATTCCACTATATATATTATCATATTTTATGTTATATATAAAATTTTCTTCGAGTTTTAAACTTTTTGAATCAAGATTTAAGTTTTTTTGCAATTCATATATTTTTTTACGTGACTGAGCAAATTTACTGTGGGATAAGTCTTTTAATATAGATGAAATTTCAAAAACATATTTCTTAATATTTTTATTTTTTTCATTTTTTATATCTTTGATAATTGTAGATAGGTTTTTGATAATTAAAAAAAGAAGTGGGGAATAAAATTTATTTTTTAAAATTTTTGATTCAATTAAATCTATAGAGTTTAAATCTAAATTTTCAACTGTTGTGGCTATTTCTTTTATCAAAATATTCAATTTCATTTTTTGTTTTTAAATTAAAAACCCCGCTTTAAAAAAGCGGGGCTTTCAAGTAAAACTTTCCAGATAAATAAATTATCTCTTTGAGAACTGGAATCTTTTCCTTGCCTTTGGTTTTCCCGGCTTTTTCCTTTCTACCATTCTTGGGTCTCTTGTCAAAAATCCAGCTTTTTTCATTGAATGGTGAAAACTTTCTCCAAGCTTTGCTATTGCCCTTGATATTGCATGTCGTATGGCTCCTGCCTGAGAAGAAATCCCACCACCTTTAACCTGAATTACGCAGTCAAATTTTTGATCTTTAACAAGGTCAAATGGGGAAAGAACTGTTGTCTTTAATCTTGGATTGTTACCAAAATAAGAATCAAGATCTTTATCATTTATTATTAACTTTCCAGAACCATTTTGCTGCAAAAAAACTTTTGCTGTTGAAGTTTTTCTTCTTCCGGTTGCAATTATTCTTTCCATATTAACCTCTTTTTAATTTTTTGGTAAAACTAAATCTATTTTATCTGTTTTGTACAGCCTTAATCTTTTCAACCTTTTATCTCTCAGCTTATTTTCATCAAGCATTCTTTTTACAGCTAAGTAAACTACCTTCCTTGAATCTTTTTTCATCATATCTTTAAAGGATGTAATCTTTGCGCCCTTTGCATAGCCTGAATGGGAAAAATAAAACTTTTCATTCTCCTTATTGCCGCTGAGTTTTATATAATCGGTATTTGTTACCACCACAAAATCTCCACAATCCATATTTGGAGTATAGTAAGGTTTATTCTTTCCCATAAGCAGCATAGCTATTTTTGATGCCATTCTGCCTAAAATCTGATTTTTGGCATCTATCTGATGCCATTTTCTGTTTTTCTCCACGAATTCTTTTGATGGTAAATATGTCTTAGTTGTCATAGAAATATAATATAGCAAATTTTTAAATTAAAACAAAATTATTTTGTATAATTTTAATAGGTTCGCTGATATAATATGGTTAAGATAACTTGAGTTTTTATGTTTTAAGCAAAGGCGGTTAATTTAAGCTGGATAAGTCTCTTGATGCTTATAAGGAGGTAATTGTGAATAACTTGAATGTAGTATATTATCCAGGTAGTATAAAAGAGTTTTCTAAAGTTTATAACAAAAAAAGCCATATCATTGCCGGTTCTACTTACTTTTTTAAAGCTATGGGGAAAAATACAGACATAAAAGAAATTATATCTATTAAAAAACTTGGGCTGAGGTATATTAAAACTGATTCTAAAAATCTAAAAATAGGCGCTCTATCAACATTTGATGATGTAGAGCATAATACCTTATGCAAAAATCTCTATTTTGGATTTCTTTCAAAAGCTGCGTCTCAATGTTCAAGTCAGTTGATAAGAAATATGGCTACAATTGGAGGAAATATTGCTCATCCAAATGCTTTTAATATAATGCCACTGGTTATTGAAACTCTTAATGGAAAAGTGAAAGTTTATGATGGTAAAAAATATGAGACTATTTCTCTTTCGGATTATTATAAAACCGCAAAAAAGGGGCTTATTGTTGAGATACTTCTTCCTCTTTCTTATAATAAAAATATTTTTTATTTTGAAAAAGTTTCAAAGACAAATTCAAGCTGGGAATCTTATATAACATTTTCTTTCAGATGCGATTTGGGTTTGAAAGATATAAGGCTTGTTTTTGGAGCAATTAATTCTCTTCCGGTTTTTAATAAAAGCTTTGAAGATGAAATAATTAAGAAAAAGATATTAGATGAAAGAGAGATTGAGAATATTTCAAACAAATATGCAGAATATATATATTCTTTGCATCCCACTCATAAATATGCAAATTATAGAAAACAGGTGGTTTATGCAACTGTAAAGGAATTTATAAAAAAGGTTTTGGGGAGATAATATGAAAACTATAAAATTAGATAATGAGGGTTTTCTCAAGGTCAATTTCAGGCTTAACTCAAAGGATATTAGTGTTTTGGTTAAGCCAAATGAAAGTTTGCTTGATGTTATAAGAAGGCTTGGATACAAAGGAGCAAAAAGAGGATGTGATACAGGTGACTGTGGAAGTTGCGCTGTAATTTTAGGAGGAAAAGCTATACTTAGCTGTATTATACCAGCATTTTTAGCTGATGGCGAGGATATTTTAACAATAGAGGGGCTTGGAAATGTTTTAAACCCTCATCCAATTCAAGAAGCATTTGCAGAAAGCGGAGCTGTTCAATGCGGTTATTGTATACCCGGGATAATAATGAGTACAAAATTTTTGCTTGATAGAATCCCGGATCCAGATGAAAAGGATATAAAACATCATCTTGATGGAAATCTTTGTAGATGCACCGGTTATGTTAAACAAATAGAAGCGGTAAAAATGGCTGCTAGTAGGCTTAAAAATAATAAAAAGAACAAGGAGTGATTATGGAAGAAAACAAATTTAAAGTTGTAAACAGAAGGCTTGTTAAAATAGATTCGCTTGCTCTTGCCTGCGGAGAACCGCTTTTTTGTGATGACATTGAAATAAAAGATATGCTTTATGGAAAAATAATGTTTTCTCCTTATGCTCACGCAAGGATTAAAAATATAGATATTTCTAAGGCAATAAAAGTTAAAGGGGTTAAAGCAGTTGTTAGTTATAAGGATGTTCCAAGAATTTGTCATACCACCGCCGGGCAGGGATATCCTGAGCCTTCTCCATATGACACATATATTCTTGATAATAAAGTCAGATATGTCGGAGACAGGGTTATTGCTGTAGCGGCAGAGACTGTTGAGGCTTGTGATGAAGCAATATCAAAGGTAAAGATAGATTGGGAGATACTAGAACCTGTGTTTGATCCATTTGAAGCCAAAAAGGGAAAAGTGATAATTCATGATGAAAAAGATTCAAAAAATATTCCAGATGCAGCTCATAATATAGCGGCAAGAGTACCTGATCTTGTAATGTTTAAAAATGCTGAACCATATTCAGAAGCTGAGTATGTAGTTGAAAATACTTATAAAATACCTTATCTTCAGCATTGTGCAATAGAGCCACATATTACGATAACTTATTTTGATAGCTATGGTCGGCTTGTAATAAGGACATCAACCCAGGTTCCTTTTCATGTAAGAAGAATAGTAGCTCAGGCTCTAGGGATACCTATAAAAAAAATAAGGGTGATAAAGCCGAGGATTGGTGGAGGATTTGGTTCTAAACAGGAAATATTATTGGAAGATATTTGCGCTTTTTTGACGTTGAAAACCAAAAGGCCGGTAAAGATAGAATATACAAGGAAAGATGTATTTGTATCGTCTAGAACAAGACATCCTTCTGTTGTAAGACTGAAAACTGGGGTAAAAAGGGATGGAAGCATAACAGATCTATCTATGGAAGTAATGCTGAATACTGGAGCATATGGTTCACATGCTTTAACTGTTCTTATGTGCTCTGGATCTCACACACTTCCTATGTATAAAGTTAAAAATTATCTTGAATTTTGTGGAGCAAGTGTATATACCAATCTTCCAGTTGCCGGAGCATATCGTGGCTACGGCGCAACTCAGGCTTTTTTCGCTCTTGAAGTTCAAATGGATATAATGGCAGAGAAAATTGGAATGGATCCTGTTGAGTTTAGAAAAAGAAATTACATTAGATTGGGAGAGACCTCGCCTGTTTTTAAAGCAATGGGAGAAGGAAGAGAAGGGGTAGATCAGTCTATTTCCTCAATTGGGCTTATTGAAGCAATTGATAGGGGATTAAAAGAGATAAAATGGTATGAGAAAAAGGAAAAATACGCAAAGTTAAATCCTAAATCGACAGTAAAATATGGTCTTGGAATGGCATGTATGATGCAGGGCTCTGGAATTGCTGAAATAGATATGGCATCGGCTACTATAAAAATGAATGAAGATGGTTCATTTAATCTTTTAATAGGGGCAACGGATCTTGGAACTGGCTCTGACACAATACTTGCTCAGATAGCCGCAGAAACCCTTGGGGTTGATTTAGGCGATATTATAGTTTATTCCTCAGATACAGATTTAACTCCTTTTGATGTCGGGGCTTATGCTTCAAGCACAACTTTTGTTTCAGGAGGAGCGGTTAAAAAAACGGCTGAGATTGTAAGAAATATAATAATAGAAGATGCCGCAAAAATATTAAAGGAGCCAAAGGAAAATTTAAGTATTGAAAATAAATTTGTTGTTTCTAAAACCGGGAAAAAACTGAGTTTCAAAGAAATAGCAAATACAGCTTTTTATTATCATGATCAGCATCAAATAATAGCAAGTGCTTCTCATTATGGTAAAACTTCACCTCCACCATTTGCGGCTCATTTTGCCGAGGTGTCGGTTGATACAAGGACTGGAAGAGTTAATGTTATAAATTATGTTGCTTGTGTTGACTGTGGAACGGCAATAAATCCAACTCTTGCTGAAGGACAAAATGATGGGGCTGTTGTAAATGGCATAGGTCATACCCTTTCAGAGGAACTTGAATTTTCTAGTTCCGGGGCAGTTTTAAATGCAAGCTTTAGAAGATATAAAATATTTAGTTCAAAAGATATACCTTCAATTAAAAGTATAATCATCCCAACATATGAACCGGAAGGTCCTTATGGCGCAAAATCAGTATCTGAAATAGGTATAAATGGACCATTACCAGCTATTTCAAATGCCATATATGATGCCTGTAAGATAAGATTGTTTGAAGCTCCATTTACTCCTGATAAGGTTTTAAAAGCGCTAAAAGAATCAGCGGGTGTTTAAGATTTATTATTTTAATCTGTTCAGTGCTGGATAAGTATAAAATATTTAATTACATTGGTGCGCTCATCGGGAATTGAACCCGAATCTACGGCTTCGCAGGCCGTTGCTCTATCCATTGAGCTATGAGCGCTCAAAATAAAATTATATTAAAAGTTATTTTTTAAAAAAAGCAAAAATTGTAGAATATTTAAATTGGAGGAAATAAATGAATCCAAAAGAAATAATAAAAATAGTTGATAAAGAAAAAATACAGTTTATAAAACTGTGTTTTGTTGATATACTCGGGCAATTGAAGGCTTTTACAATAACCAGAAAAGAGTTGGAACATGCCCTTTATGAAGGAATGGGATTTGACGGCTCTTCAATAGAGGGATTTGCAAGGATATATGAATCTGATCTTTTGTTAATGCCAGATTTTAAAACATTCAACATATTGCCAGAAAGTTTTGATGGGTCAAAGACTGCATTGATGTTTGGAGATATATTAACTCCGGATGGTAAAAATTATGAGGGTGATACAAGATATATACTTAAGAAAAATCTTGAGTTTATGAAAAAAATGGGATATACAAATTTTATGGTTGGACCTGAATTAGAATATTTTTACTTTAAAAATTCATTAAAACCAGAGATTATAGATGAAGGTGGATATTTTGATTCTGTTCCTGTTGATGAGGCTAATGATTTGAGAAAAAAAACTATTCAGGTTCTTTCTCAGATGAATATCCATGTTGAATATTCTCATCATGAAGTAGCGCCAAGCCAGCATGAAATAGATTTAAGATATGACGATGCTATAACTATGGCCGACAATGTAATAATATATAAACTTGTTGTAAAACAGGTGGCTTCTAAAAATAATGTTTACGCCACTTTTATGCCAAAACCATTAAATAACACAAATGGAAGTGGGATGCATGTTCATCAATCTTTATTTAAAAACGGGAAGAATATGTTTTTTGATAAAAATGATAAGTATTTTCTGTCACAAGACGCAAAATATTATATAGCAGGATTGATGAAGCATGTTAGAGAAATTTGCCTTGTTACTAACCAGTGGGTAAATTCATATAAAAGACTTGTTCCTGGCTTTGAAGCACCTGTTTATATCGCATGGGCAAGAAGAAATAGATCGGTTTTGATAAGAGTTCCTCAGGCAAAGTTAGGGAAAGAAAAATCAACAAGGATTGAAGCAAGATTTCCTGATCCAGCTGCAAATCCCTATCTTGCTTTTTCTGTGATGCTCAGGGCTGGACTTGAAGGGATAAAAAGTAAAGAGAAACTTTCATCGCCTGTTGAAGCTGATGTTTATGAAATGAATGAGATTGAAAGGAAAGCAAATAAGATAGAGGTTTTGCCGGGTTCGTTGATTGAGGCAATAGAAGAATCTGAAAAGTCTAAGATATTAAAGGAAGCTCTGGGAGAACATGTTTTCCAGAAGTTAATAGAGAATAAAAAAATAGAATGGGATATGTACAGAGTAAAAGTTACAGATTATGAAGTTGAAAGATATCTTTCTATCTTATAGAGTTAGATGGAAAATATAATAAATGGGACTTTAGCTTCACTTATTGCAGGTATGGCTACATTGCTTGGATCTATACCTGTATTTTTTTTGAAAACCAAATTATCTCATAAATCTTACTCTGCTATGCTTGGGATTTCTGGTGGGATAATGCTTGCTGCAACTTTTTTCAGTTTGATTATCCCTTCCATAGAAATGTCTGATGTATATATTACATCTATTGGAATTTTGACAGGAGCTTTATTTATAGATATAATAGCGAAGCTTGTCCCGATGAGCATTTTTTTAAAGGGAAGGAAGGTCCGAATATTAACCTGCAAAGAATATTTCTTTTTATGCTTGCTATAACTATACATAATTTTCCTGAAGGTATGAGTGTCGGGGTAGGGTGGGCATTGGAAGATAAACTCAAATCTGTTTCTCTTGCTTTTGGTATTGGGATACAAAATATCCCGGAGGGAGCTTCTATTGCCCTTCCACTTCTTGCTCTCGGATATTCTAAGTGGTATTGTATTTTTATAACATTTTTAAGCGCTATTGTTGAACCTGTTGGCGGTTTTATTGGAATAATATTTGTAAGTTTATTTAAAGGTCTTTTGCCTTTTGTCCTTGCTTTTGCTGGTGGGTGTATGCTTTATGTAATAAGCGGTGAAATGATTCCTGAATCTCATGAAAAAGGTTACGATAAAATTGCCACATGGTGGCTTATTTTAGGTTTTATTTTAATGATGATTCTTGATAATTTTAGTTTTTTTAAATAAGGAAATCCAAGAGTGAAAGCTTTTTGATAATATTATTTCCTTTGATATTTTTCATTTGTCCAGGAAAGTTTTTCAGTATTTTTTTTATTGATAATACATTATTCCGTTAGACTTTTTCAAAAGACCCTAAATAATAAAAAAAGGCGGCTATTAGCCGCCTTTTTTATGCCTTTTTTGAACAAAAAAACTTAGTTTTCAGGTTCAAAATCAGCTTTTGTAACTCCACAAACAGGGCATACCCATGTTTCAGGTAGCTTTTCAAAAGGAGTTCCCGGTGGTATATTTGAGTCTGGATCCCCTGTCTGTGGATCGTATATATACCCGCATACTTTGCATACATACCTTTTCATAACCCATCCCTCCTTAATTATTAGCTTTCCAAAGTCCGTGAAGATTACAATATTCTCTTGCTTCAACCTTTTGAGCTTTTACGCAGAACTCAGCTACTGGCGCATCGCCCGGCTTTAAAAATTTTCTATAGCTAACACCATCAGCTATAAGTTCAATCCACTCAATATAATGCTTTTCTTCCATTGGATGCAAAACACTTCCAACTGTAACTTTATATCCATTTTTTATTTTTTGAATTACTGGAACATGTTTTTCTTTTGCCCCATCTGAAGTATTTTCAGTAAAAAGTTTCATCTCTTTTCCACAACAGATAAGAGATCCCTGTCCTATATGTAGAACTTCCACTATATTTCCACATACCTCGCATTTATATATCCCTTTTTGAACTGTCATACTAACCTCCTTATACTATTTGTTTCAAAGCGTTTATTGCTTCTTCATAGTTTGGCTCATTTGATATTTCTTTTACCAGCTGGATATATCTTATTATTCCTTCCCTATCGACTATAAATATACATCTTGCTAAAAGTCTCAGTTCTTTTATGAGTATGCCATAAGACTTTCCAAAATCAGCCTTTAAGTAATCTGAATATGTTTTTACTCTATTTACGCCAGCCTGACCACACCATCTTTTTTGGGCAAACGGTAAATCCATACTTATTGTTATTATTTCTATGTCCTGAGAGAGTTTTTGAGCCTCATCATTAAATCTTTTTGTTTCAATATCGCATACAGGGGTATCAAGCGATGGAACGGATGATATTAAAACTATTTTTCCTTTATAAGTTCTATAGAATTTCATCGGTGTCATATCATTTGCTATAACCTTAAAGTCAGGGGCTTTATCTCCAATTTTCAACTCTTCTCCTATAAGCGTTAACTCTCTTCCTTGAAGTGTAACAGTCCTTTTTATTTTTATTTCCTTATTTTCTTCCATTTCTCCTCCTTAAAAATTGTCAGCTAAAATTTCAAAGTATTCTTGCGGATGAGCGCATGCAGGGCATGATTTTGGAGCTTCACTTCCTTTATGTATGTAACCACAGTTATTACATTTCCATAAGGTTTCTCTCTCTTTTTTAAAAACAAGTCCTTTTTCTATATTTTCAGCAAGTTTTCTATATCTTTCTTCATGATGTTTTTCAACCGATGCTATTGCCTCAAAAATTAATGCAATATTCTCAAAACCTTCCTCTCTTGCAATTTTTGCATATTCAGGATACATATGGGTCCATTCTTCATTCTCTCCTTTTGCGGCTGCAAGAAGATTTGATTTTGTATCTGATATAACACCAAGAGGGAATTTTGCATCAATATTTATAGCGCTTTCTCCACCTTCAAGAAGTTTAAAGAATCTTTTAGCATGTTCTTTTTCATTTTCTGCCGTTTCTTCAAATATCCTTGCTATCTGGATATAGCCTTCTTTCTTTGCTACACTTGCAAAGTAGGTATATCTATTTCTTGCCTGAGATTCTCCAGCAAATGCAGTTAATAGATTTTTCTCAGTTTTTGTTCCTTTTATACTCATAGTTTCCTCCTTAACTATTTATTATAACATTTATATAAACTGCCTCAAAATTGGTGCTCTTGTTAGAGAAAAATCATATTTTACTGGATCAGATGGATTTATTTTTCTGAAAAAATTTGTTATTTCTATGGCTGTTTTCATTGAAGAATCTTTTCTTTTTGTTATATTTAATTTGTTTGATATATTTAACATATGGGTATCAAGTGGGATTATCAAAGTGGAAGGAGGGATCTTTTCCCATATCCCAAAGTCTATTTCGTCTTTTCTTATCATCCATCTTAAAAAGAGGTTTAATCTCTTAAAAGCACTTTTTTTAAATGGACTTGGGATAAGTGTCGGTGTTGGATAAAAGGAAAATTCTTTTGAAAAATTATAAATTGCTTTATCTAAAAACTCATCAGTATTATTATAATGTTTAATAAAAAACTCATTTAAACTCCTGTGCCTTGAATATATTCTTTTTAAATTAAGGAGAAATAAAACTAATTCTTTCCCTTTAGTGAACCTATGATTAAAATTTTTGAAATCTTTTTCAATTTTTTTTGCTGAAGATTTTTTTAAATAATAAAATGGACTTTCTCCCATTTTTTGAAAAATTTTATTAAGGGAGTTGATTATCTGCTTTACATTTCCATAGGAAAGAGATGAGGATATAAAACCAGCAACCTCTATATCCATTTTTCGTTTAAACCTGTGTGGAAATTGTATTGGATCTGAATATATAAACTCTGATTTGTGATAATTTTTATATATTTCTTCAAAGAAATGTTTGTCTTTCATTAAAATTTTTTTATTTTTGTATTTATTGTTTTTTCAAAATCTTTCATTGTCCTTAATAAAAAATCTTTCAAAACACAGGAGTCCTTTTTGCACACTACTGTTTTCATAAAGCATGTATTACCCTGTATTTTCCCATCTATAAGTTCAATTATATCTTTTAGGGTTGATTCTTCACCTTTTTTTGTAAGAGAATATCCACCATGTGGACCTCGGATTGTTTTTAGAAAACCATGTTTTGCCATTAATTGAAGGATTTTACTTAAATGGTTATAACTTACATTAAGTTCTTTTGCTATCTCAGCTGCTATATAAACTTCTTTACTATTTTTTATCATATGATCTATGCAATGTATGGCTATTACAGCCGCATCAGATATTTTAATAAGCGTTTGCATAATCCTTCCTTTTTGGCACTATAATACTAATTTATCATTTTTTATATTAAAAAATCAATGTTTTGTATAAGTTATATAGATTTTCAATATTTTAATCTATGAAGGGTCAAGCCAATGCGCATATCACTGGCATATCCTGAGCAAAAAAGCACTGGAAAAGGAATAAAATCCTTTTCATTAAAATATCCTCCACAAAAAGATTTCACAATACCGTTTAAATTAATCTGAACTATAAAATAATAATTAAGACAATAATTGTCCCCTGTTGATGAACAGATAGAATATAGATCAATCTTTGCGTTGAGTTCTATGTGTCCCTCTAAATTGATTGTTTTAAGATCAACATATTGATGAGAATTATATATTTTAAGATCAGCTTCAAGGGGGATATTTTTTTCAATAATCTGAGGCAATAAATAAGAACCTCCAGAATATTTTTGAATCCAGAAAGAAGCATAACCTTTAATAGAAACCGTTGAATAGTATATATTATTGTTTTTTAAGATTATCTCCCTGTTGGCTATTATTTCATCAAACTCAAATGCAAAAATAGACGCATCAAAGCAAATAAAAGTAAGGAATATGAATATTATCCTTTTCACTATATTAAAGTATAGTAAATTTTTAAATTTTTTTTTAAAAAAACTATGATAAATGATATTATTATAAAACTTTTATTCAATAACTTTTAACAGGCAAAATCTTAAATATTTTGTTTCTTTCATCCCTGAAATTATAGGATGATCTTTTGCCTGAGTTCCAGTATAAAGATAAAAAATTTTCCTGTTTGATTTAATTGAAGCTGTTTCAACTATTTCATTAAACACCTCGTCTGATACATGTTGTGAGCAGGTGGAAAAAGCTATGTATCCATTTTTTTCAATAGATTTCATTGAAGACTTTAAAAGTTTTATATATAACCTTTTAGCCTCAAATAAATGTTTTTTGTTTCTTACAAAATTTGGTGGGTCCAATAATATAAAATCAGGTTTTTGAGGTAATTCATCATTTAGCATAGCTTTTAGTATTTTTTCTGCGGAAATTGCTTTGAATATAAGTTTTGAATCGGGAATTTTATTCAGTTTTTTGTTTTCTTCCGCCATTTCTATAGCCTTTTCTGAAGAATCTATACCCCATACCATTTTTGCTCTGCTTTTAGCCGCTATAATAGAAAAAGCGCCGGTATAGCAATATAAGTCCATTACTTTCCTATCTTTAAAATATGGTTTTAAATATTCCCTGTTTTCTCTTTGATCAAAATACCACCCAGTTTTTTGAGAGTTTAAAATATCTACTTTAAATTTCGATCCGTTTTCCGTTATGATTATCTTATCCGAAATATTGCCTATTATTTCAGGTTTTTCTATTTTAAGTCCTTCAAGCAACCTATAGGTGTGATCTTTTTTGATTAAAATTGCTTTGGGCATGAAGATTTTTTGTATGACCTCAATTATTTGATTTTTTAAAAGTTCTACACCAGCGGACAAAATTTCTACTACAATTGTATCAGAGTATTTGTCTATTATAAGTCCGCCTATCCCGTCACTTTCTCCAAAAAAAAATCTTCCGCTATCAAGTTTTAATTCCTCTCTATATTTAAATGCGTTTTGAATTGATTTCTCCAGAAAATCGGATTCAAGTTCTTTTCCTTTTGAAAGAAGTCGTATAGATATAAGACTATGGGGATTATAGAATCCATATCCACAGAGTGAATCATCAGAATAAAGAATTTTTACTATCTCTCCATTAGTAACTGAAAAATCATGTTTTTCAATTTCGTTAGAGAATATCCACAGATGAGAATTTAATCTTTCAATGAATTTTTCTTTTAATTTTATTGTTTTCACTTTTTTTAGATTGATACAAAAACCTCAACCTTTTCTCCTATTTTTATCCCATGTGTCTTTGAAAAATTTGCATTTTTTATTGAAAATTCTACCAGATCATATGATCCTATAATCGCTATTTCCTCGTTATTTAGTCCCATTGCATATGTATGTTTTAATCCTTTGATAATTATATTTGAAATATTAAAAATAGATTTTGGAGTCACATAATCTTTGGGTATATTTGTTATGGCGTTTCCAAATCTATCTATAGCTATAACTTCCCCTTTTATGGTATTGCCTATCCTTAAAGGGTGGGGAAATGGTATTCTGTGATAGGATTCATATATTGGTCCTATATCCTGCTCTTTAAAACCCTTTGATATTAAGGCGGCAGCGGGAGCCATTATATCCCTTCCATGAAAAGTGGAGCTGATTTTTTCAAGAAAAAGTTTTTCATTGTCTATTATTCTTATTTCTATTATCTTTTCCTTTTCTTCAACCCAGCTTATAATACCGTTATCAGGTGCTATTATCTGATGTTTTTCGGTTTTTAGCCATAAAATTGCTCTTCCAGTTCCTACATCAGGATCAATTACACAAAGCATAATAGCCGATTTGGGAAGATAACAGATTGATGTCATAAGATAAAAAGCAGCGGTTTTTATGTCCTGGGGGGGGATTGAATGCGTAATGTCTATTATATTTACAGACTGATTTTTAGAATAAATTACTGATTTCATTATGCCGACAAATGGATCATTTTCTCCAAAATCGGTAAGGAGCGCTATAAATTTAGTCTTCATAACTATTTGGAAGAGCTTATTATGGTAAGGGGAATTCCCATCTTACATAAAGGGCAGTTTTCTGGAGTATAAAGTTCAAGTGGAAAAGAAACAAGTCCTCTAACCGGAACATTAAAAAAAGGCAACTCTCCTGTAGATCTATCAACTATTGCCGCAACGCCTATCACTTTGGCTTTATAATTTCTTGCAAGAGATATAGCCTCGGCGCACATCTTGCCTGTGGAAAAAACATCGTCAACTACAAGAACTTTTTCTCCTTCCTCTATCTTAAAATTTCTTTTTAGCATCATTATGCCATCTACCCTTTCGGTAAATATTGATCTTGCTTTTTTAATTCTTGCAACCTCCTGTCCAATAACTATCGTTGCGGGATTTGGAGAGATAACCACGTCTATGTTCGTTGGAAATTTATTAGCCATTTCTTTTGCTATTTTTTGAGCTATATGGGGATATTGAAGAACAATAGAGGTTTGTATATATGTTTGGGAATGAAATCCCGAGGGAAGTTGGAAATGTCCACTAACAACAGCTCCATGCTCCTGAAGAATCCCTATTATATCAAATTTATTTTTAGCCATTTTTCCTCCTTTTTAATTAATATTCAAAGAGCTTTGAACTTGTTTTTCAACAAGTTCAGTTATGTTTGTCGCGTCAAATATTTTTACTTCGTTTTTATTGAAACTTCCTTTTACACTAAAAGCCAGAGCTGGTCTACCTTTTGAATCTGTAAGAGATTCTGGCAATGCTCCTGATTTATAATCTTTTCTGTTTATTATATAAACTTCAAGGTTAACTAACTGGTTGTTCATATCTAAATTGCCTTTAGCATATATCAAAAACTCTTTTGAGTTAAGATAAAATTTATTAACTATTATTTTACCATTATTTAAATTAAAATCAGCGCCCATATCTGAAAAATTTATTGAGTTAAGAGTGGAATCCAGCATTAAAGCACCGATTCTGTTTAAACTGAATATTTTAATTATTGGAAGAAAAATCAATTGATATCTTTCATTTTTTTCAGTATTTTTTTGTATATTGTCCATAATTCCATTTAAAATTTTTATTTTTATATTTCCAATTGAACGATTTAATCTGCCAAATCTATCTATGTCGCATTTTATAATAATTTTAGATGCTTTTATCAAGTCTGTTTTTATAAGGTTTTCTGAATCCCATAATATAACTGCTTTTCTGTTAATAAGGGAATATTTTGAATTGTAATTAACAGGTATCTTTGAAAGTTTATTATCAAAATAATTGAATATCTCGTAAAATCTGTCAAAATCAAATTTTGTAGTATTAATTTTAATGTTAAAGCTTCTTTTGGGGGAATTTATGTTTTTTATAAATATAGAAGATTTTGCTTTAATGTCATCAAGGGTGAAAAAAATTTCAATTTTTTCATTTTTACCATCAGAATCACTTTTTAAGCTTCCTGACGCTTTTCCTTGTGGAAATTCGGCAATTGTTTTTATTATATTTAAGGCTGTCCATGAGGGGGTTATCATAAGTTTTAAATTCGTATTTTTAAAATTTAAAAGATTATTTGTATCGCTAAAATTTAACCCTGAAGACTGAGCGATAAGATATAGCTTGCCTGCTCCGTCTTTCTCTCTTATAATTATATCCATATCCACTTTTCCGCTAAAATTTTTTATATAAGGATTTACAAAATTCGAAACTTTTTTAATATCAGTTCCTTTTGTTTTGATTTCAGCTGAAATTATCTTTCCTGATTTTATATCTATATCCATTGTAACAAAAACATTCAATTCCTTTATGTAAGATTTCAAGTTTAAGACATTATTGGATAAAAGATTTGAGTCTATTGATGCATCAAACCTATCAAAAAATATATCCTTATTTATTTTGAGAAAATCCTTTAAATTTATCTTTTCAGAGGTCTTTAAGATGAGCCGGGAAGATAACTCTGGAATATTTTTAAATTCGCCAGTTATCTCTATCCTTTTGTTTTTTATTGTGGTTTCTAATTTATTGATTTCTATCCTGTTGGTTTTATCAAAAGAAAAATCAGATTTTATTCCTATATTTCTTATAGAATCGCTTTGATAATTCATATCTATATTACATAAGAAAGTTTTGCTAAAAAGTTTTTTTGTGAGCTTAAAATCTTTTATTTCTATAAAAGATTTGTATTTGTTATCTTTGTTTTCAAGTTTTATTATTGAGTTGAGTAGTTTTATGTCAGGAAGTTCATATTTATTTTTTTCTTTTTCTGAGAAAATTTTTTCTATATTCCATATGTTGTCTTTTTTCCATAAGTTTATCTCTGCGCCTTCTGCGAAAATTTCATCTGGCTTTAATATAAAGTTTTTCAAAAAGAAAGAAGTGTTAATATTAATTCTGATTGTTTTTATTTTTCCAATAGAGGATTTTGAATCTTTTAAAGTAATTATAATATCTGTAAGTGTTATTTTATCTGGAAAAGATATTTCAAAATCAGAGAATGATATAATTACATTTTTTTTATCGTTTATGGTTTCTGTTATATAATTTTTTATGTTTTCTTTTGTCAAATATTTTTTATATATGAACACAAAAGAAATAGCAAAAGCTAAAATTAGCGAAAATATTAAAAGTGTCAGAAATTTCAAAACTTTAAAAAAAATCATTTTGTAAAATCTTTAACAATAAAAATCAAACTTTTAAAAAGCAGAAATATTTTTTTTATTAAAATCACATAGTATTTGAAAGATTCTGTAAAAAATATTTTTAATCCTGATACGCCTGAGGGAGTGGACAATAATATTATGGTTGCAAATATAATAAGATTGAAAAGGGTTATTAAAACTATTGAAGAGATTCTTCCTCCAGTCTCTTTAAAATCTTTTTGATTCAAAGATATTACTTCTATCGTGTTTAGAATGTGGAAAGATATGAGAAACCCCTGAAAAAAAAGAAAAATACCAAAATATTTTCCCTCTATTCCTTTATTTACAAAGATGTAGAACAGAAAAAAAATAGCATTGTAAAGAGGAAAGATATATGGAGAAATTGCAGTGATAACATTAGATTTAGCGCTAAAAATTACATAACCTTTGTTTGGTTTAACACTTATTTTTTTTATCCTGTTGCCGCTTAAAAATCCAAATATTGCATGAGAAAACTCATGAGATAAAACATAAAGATAGGATATTATTTTTTTTCGTTTCATAGAAAAATGAGCCAGCAGATATATTATAAAACCAACGGCAAGCGGGAAAGATCTATTAATATTGGATATAAAAATATTGATTAGACCTGCATAAGATAACGCTACTGCTGCTATCATTGGCAAAGCAAGAAGGGTCGTTATTCTTATCATTTATTAATCTGAGGTTTTGTTCCCAATATCTTATGTATCGTAGCAGTCAAAAGAGCATTTTTTATTGGTTTTTGTATAAATTCCTTGACATTTGGTTCCATTTTAATCATCTCGGATGTAGTTCTGTCCATATACTTGCCTGTTATTATTATTATTGGTATATGAGCTGTATCATACATCTGTAATTCCCTGAGTATTTCAAAACCTCCATAACCCGGCAACATCAAGTCAAGAATTATAAGGTCCGGGGAAAGCTCTTTTGCCTTTTGTAAAGCTTCTTTTCCATTAGAGCATTTTTCAACCTTAAATCCCTCTTTTTTAATAATAAACTCAAGAAGGTCTCTTATGCTTTCATCATCATCAACTATCAAGATAAGTTTTTCAGAAGGTTGCGCTAATTCCATAAAAATATAATTTTAGTAGTTTGTGGTAACAAGAGTTTCAGTAGTCTGAACGCCATGTGTAGATCGGACTTCCCTTAATATCATGTTTGATAATCTGTCCATTGTTTCAGCTTCCGCAATTATTATCGCATCCCATGCTCCAAAAGTCATGTAAACATCTTTAACACCCCTGACACTTTTTATCTGAGAAATGGCTTTTTGCTCAAGCCCAGCTATCAATTTACACAGCACAAATGCTATCATATTTTCCTCCTATGAATTATTATACAAAAAAATTTGATATAATAACTTATATTAAGGAGGAAAATATGGCGGTAAAAATAGGAATAAATGGTTTCGGAAGGATAGGAAGACTGGTAACACGTGCTATTTTTGAAAGAAAACTTTCTGAGATTGAGTTGATTGCGGTCAATGATCTTACTGACGCAAAGACAAATGCTCATCTTTTTAAGTATGACTCAATCCATGGTGTATATAATGGTGATGTTAAAGTTCTTTCTGATGACGAAATTTCAATAGATGGTAAAAAGGTAAAGATTTTGAAAAAGAAAGATCCAGCTGAACTGCCCTGGAAGGATCTGGGAGTGGAGATAGTTATTGAATCAACAGGGCTTTTTACTGTTAAAAAAGATGGAATAAATAAAAAAGGAAAAGAGGTAAAAGGAGCTGAAAATCATATAACAAAAGGTGGGGCGAAAAAAGTTATTATCTCTGCTCCAGCGGAGGGTGAAGATATTACGATAGTTATGGGAGTGAATGAAGATAAATATGATCCCAGAAATCATCATGTGGTTTCAAACGCTTCTTGCACCACAAACTGCCTTGCCCCTTTTGTTAAGGTTATTAATGAAAAATGGGGGATAGAAAAAGGCTTAATGACGACAATTCATTCATATACCAATGACCAGAAAATTCTTGATATGGCGCATTCTGATTTAAGAAGGGCAAGGGCCGGGGCTTTGAGCATGATTCCTACAACTACCGGAGCCGCAAAGGCTATTTCGCTTGTTATACCTGAATTGAAAGGTAAGCTTGATGGTTTTGCTATAAGGGTTCCAACTCCAAACGTATCAGTTGTTGATTTAAGCGCTACAATAAAAAAAGAAGCCACTGCTGAAGAGATAAATGCTGCGTTAAAGGCTGCAAGCGAAAATGAACTTAAAGGAATACTTGGATATACTGATGAACCACTTGTTTCAGTTGATTTCAATCATTGTCCGTTAAGCTCATATATTGATGGTAAATCTACTAAGGTTATTGGCGGAAATTTTATAAAAGTTTTATCCTGGTATGACAATGAATGGGGGTATTCCAATAGGGTTGTTGACCTTGCGCTTTATATGATAAAAAAAGGATTATAAGAAATATTGCAGGAGGGTTTTATGAAAACAAAAAAGAAAGTTATAATTATGGGAGCGGCTGGAAGGGATTTTCACAATTTTAACACTTATTATAGAGATAATCCTAACTATGAAGTTGTCGCTTTTACCGCGCAACAGATCCCGAATATTGCCGGAAGAAAATATCCCCCTTCGCTTTGCGGAAAATTATATCCGGATGGTATACCTATATATGATGAGGTTGAACTTAGTGATTTAATAAAGAAGTATAAGGTTGATGAGGTGGTTTTTGCCTATAGCGACGTTGATTTTAACTATGTTATGGAAAGGGGGAGTATTGCTCTTGCATGCGGCGCTGATTACAGGCTTTTAAGCGGAGAGCATACAATGTTAAAATCCACAAAGCCGGTAATATCAGTTTGTGCTGTAAGAACTGGATGTGGAAAGAGCCAGACTTCTAGAAGAATTGCGTCTATACTTAAAGAAATGGGAAAGAAGGTTGTAGTTGTAAGACATCCGATGCCTTATGGAGATCTTGAAAGACAAACATGCCAGAGATTTGCTTCTATAAAGGATATGAAGGAGCAGGATTGCACTATAGAAGAGATGGAAGAGTATGAGCCTCATATAAGTGAAGGACATATAGTTTATGCTGGTGTTGATTACGAAAAAATTTTGAGGGAAGCTGAAAAAGAAGCAGATGTAATATTATGGGATGGCGGGAATAATGACCTTCCTTTTTATAAACCAGATCTTCATATAGTGGTTACAGATCCTTTAAGGGCAGGACATGAAAATTATTACCATCCTGGCGCCACGAACCTGAGAATGGCTGATGTGGTTGTAATAAACAAAGTTGATACTGCTGAACCGGAGGATGTGGAAAAAGTTAAGGCGAACATAAAAAATTCAAATCCAGACGCTAAAATTATAGAAGCGGAAAGTCCGGTAGTTGTCAAAGGCGATGTTTCAAAGATAAAGGGCAAAAGAATCCTTGTTGTAGAAGATGGACCGACATTAACCCATGGAGGAATGAATTACGGCGCAGCTTATGTGGCGGCAAAAGAACACGGCGCGGGAGAAATAATAGACCCAAGACCATATGCTGTTGGTTCAATAAAAACAACCTACGAAAAATACAATCATCTTGAACATATACTTCCGGCTATGGGATATGGAACAACCCAGATGAAAGAGTTAAAAGAAACAATAGAAAAAATTCCATGCGACCTTGTTCTTATTGGAACACCAATAGATCTTGCCAATCATCTTAAGTTTAATAAGCCATCTTTAAGGATAACTTATTATTTAAAAGAAAGAACATCGCCCGGGCTTAAAGAGATAGTAAATGATATTATTTTGAAAAAAGCTGTTAGACGATAAGGGAGGAGAATATGGATATAAGGCCTGTTTTAAAAGTTAAGAAAGTTCAGGATATGAATATTTCAGCGGGCTCAACGGTTTTAGTGAGAGTTGATTATAATGTGCCGATAAAGGATGGTGTTATATCGGATGACACTCGAATAAGAGAAACCGAAAAAACAATTAAATACCTTGTTTCTATCGGCGCTAAGGTGGTTCTTATATCTCATCTTGGAAGACCTAAAGGCAAGGTTGATCCCAAATACACACTTGAGCCGGTGGCAAAAAAGGTTGAGGAGATAATGGGGATAAAAACTTATTTTGTCAATGATTGTATTGGACCTGAGGTAGAGAAAATGAAGAAAAGTCTTAAAAATGGAGAGATACTTCTTTGTGAAAATTTAAGGTATCATCCTGAAGAGGAGAAGAATGACGACTCCTTTGCAAAAGAACTTGCAAGTGGAGCTAATTATTTTGTTCAGGATGCTTTTGGCGCAATTCACCGCGCTCATGCTTCTACCAGTGCCATAGCAAAGCATTTACCCGGTGGCATAGGTTTTTTGCTTCAGAAAGAGCTTGAGTATCTTGATAAGATAGTCAGCGGACCTATTCGCCCTTTTGTAGCCATCATAGGTGGAGCCAAGGTTAGTGATAAGATAGATGTTCTTTTAAGCTTGCTTGATAGGGTTGATGTATTAATGATAGGTGGAGCTATGGCGTATACATTTTTAAAAGCTCAGGATATAAATATTGGGAAATCTCTTGTTGAAGAAGATAAGATTGAGGAAGCAAAAAAAATAATATTAAAGGCTTTTAAAAATAATGTTGAGTTGATTCTTCCAGCAGATCATCTTGTGGTCAAGGAAATAAAAGAAGATTCAAGACGCGAGGTGACCCAATCTATGGCTATTCCAGATGAGTGGATAGGAGTTGATATAGGGGATAGGACAATATCAATATTTGGATCTAAAATTCTTGCAGCAAAGACAATATTCTGGAATGGTCCAATGGGGATATTTGAAATTCCTCCATTTTCTAAAGGAACAACTGAACTTGCTAAAAAAGTTGCTGAGGCAACGAAAAAAGGCGCTATAAGTGTTCTTGGAGGCGGTGATACATTAAATGCTCTTAAAAATTCAGGAGTAAAAAGCTCAGAAGTATCACATTGTTCTACAGGCGGAGGAGCTAGCCTTGAATTTGTGGAAGGAAAAATACTCCCTGGTCTTGAGGCTTTGGCTAAATAAAACGATACATAATATTTGGAGGACAGATGTATAACTTATTTCTTATTCTGCATATCATTATATGCTTTCTTTTGATAGTTTCGGTGCTTTTTTTTCAAACAAGCAAAGGTTCAGCTTTGAGTATGTTTGGTGGAGGCGGAGGAGATTCTCTTTTTTCAAGCCCGAGCGGGACCAGTTTTATTAAGAAATTTACGATGTGGGTGGCTCTGGCTTTTGCAATAAATTCTATAATACTGACGATGCTTTCCCCAACAAGATATAAATCTGTATTAAATGAAGCTCCGCCACCTCCTGTTCAAACTAAAAAATAAAAAACTAAGCGTAAATGGTTTATATAAAAATATTGGCTGCGATTTTTTTTCTTTTTCTTAATTTTCTTTTTGTTTTAATTGAATTTGCAATAGTTAAGGTAAGAAACACAAAACTTGAAGAGCTTGCTCAGAAGGGAAGTATTCCAGCAAAAATATCTCTTGAAATAGTGAGCAATATTAATTCTTATCTTGCTTCAATTCAACTTGGAGTAACCATAGCCAGCATTGGCCTTGGATGGATAGCTCAACCGCTTATTGCAGATTTTTTAAATTCTTTTTTTTGTAATTTATCCTTCAAAACAATAAAAATTTATTCTTATACCATCTCAATTGGAATAGCGTTTATTATCGTAACAACCATTCATATCATTTTAGGAGAGCAGGTACCTAAATACATAGCAATTTCTTTCTCAGAGAAAATAGCAACATTTTTTGCAATTCCACTCAAAATATTTTATAAGATTACCTATTATCCTATGTTTTTTATAAATCATTCATCTGAATTTATAATAAGACTTATTGGAATTAAAAAGGAAAAAGATGAAGTATATCATTCTGAGGATGAGATACGGCTTATTCTTTCAAAATCTGAAGAATTGGGAAAGATATCCCTTGGTAGATTGATGATGTTTGAACATCTTTTTGATTTTGGAAAAACAACGGTAAAAGAAATAATGGTTCCAAAAGAAAAGATAGTTTCAATTGATATCAACGCTTCTTTTTCAGAGTTTGTGGATGTAGTTTGTAAATATAAGTTTTCAAGATATCCTGTAAAAAGTGGTGAAGTATATGCTGGGTTTATTCATATAAAGGATATATTAAACGATACTATCTGGAATGAAAAAAAAGATTTTAAAATTTCAAATTTTATTAGAGAGATAAAAAGTATTTCATATAAAATGCTTCTTGAAAAAGCATTAAGATATTTTCAGGAAAACAACTCCCACATAGCCCTGGTTGAGGATGAAAACAAACAGGTGGTAGGTTTTTTAAGCGTTGAGGATATAATAGAGGACCTTACTGGTGAAATAAGAGATGAATTTGAAAAAAGACCTCAGTATCGCCTTGATAAGATATTGGATAAAGAGTCTTCTATAATGGAATTAAATTCTGGAGATAGATTTTCTGCCATAGAAGAGATGATTGAAAAATTATTTGAAAAAACACAAATACTAAATAAAAACGATATAAGGGACAAAATATTGAAGAGAGAAAGATCTTTTTCTACCGCAATAGGGCATCAGTTTGCAATTCCTCATGCAAGGATAGAAGGGCTTAAAAAGCCGGTATTAATAATTGGCAGACATAAAGATGGGATTTATTTTCCTTCGCCAGACAATAAACCGGTTAAAATAATATTTATGATACTTACTCCATATAATGATCCTTCAATACAGTTAAATATATTGTCTAAGATATCAAAGCTTGTATTAAATCTAACATTAAGGAAAAAGATATTCAAAGCTCAAAGTATAGAAAAAATTGAAGAGATTTTTACAATCTTTGAAGACAATATACCTATTGATTAGAAAATTGAAAAGAAAAGATAAAAAATGTTAGAATAATATTATATTTATTTTTGCGCGGGTGGCGGAATTGGTAGACGCGTACGTTTGAGGGGCGTATGCCTAACAGCGTAAGGGTTCGAGTCCCTTCCCGCGCATGCTTTTCTAAGAAACGCGTCAAGCGTTTCGTGGGACTCGAAAGCCCGCAGCAAAACATTAGCATACAGTTTTGCGAGGGGCGGCCCGCGAAAAATTTTGCGGTGAGCAAAATTTATTTGTGGGAGAGTCCCTTCCCGCGCATGCTTTTCTAAGAAACGCGTCAAGCGTTTCGTGGGTGAGGACAGCCTTTAGAGCGAAACCTAAACGGTTTCGCGTGCTGTTCGCAAGGCCGGAGTTCGCCTTGGGCAATACAGGCGAACGAGGCGGGGTCGCGCAAGCCGTCAGGGCTATGCGTGACAGGACAGCCTTTAGAGCAAAACCTAAACGGTTTTGCGTGCTGTCCGCAAGGCCGCAGTTTGCCTTGTACAATGCAGGCAAACGAGGTGGGGTCGCGCAAAGCCCGCTAGGCTTATGCGTGACTCGAAAGCCCGCAGCAAAACATTAGCATACAGTTTTGCGAGGGGCGGCCCGCGAGAAATTTTGCGGTGAGCAAAATTTATTTGTGGGAGAGTCCCTTCCCGCGCATTAAATTTCCTTCCCCCTTGATGGGGGAAGGTGCAGGATGAGGGTGAAATAATTAAATCTTCTTGCTGATGCTTATGTTTCCTCTCCCTTGATGGGAGAGGATTAAGGTGAGGGTGAAAAACTGAAATCTCCTCACCCCAGCCCTCTCCAGGAAAGGAGAGGGGATCTGTGTAACAAGAAGATGAATATAGAAAAAGAAATAAATGAGTGTTAAATTTCCTTCCCCCTTGATGGGGGAAGGGCAGGATGAGGGTGAAGTAATTAAATCTACTTGCTGTCGCTTATATTTCCTCTCCCTTGATGGGAGAGGAATAAGGTGAGGGTGAAAAGGAGAGGGGATAGATTACAATTGGAAGAGGGCAAATATTAAGATGTAAAAGGAATTAAAAATGAAAAGAATGGTAAAATTTTCAAGACAACTTAGAAAAAATATGACTGAAGCAGAGAAGAAACTATGGAGATATTTAAGGAATTATAATTTAGAGGGATTGAAATTTAGGAGACAACATGTTATTGGAAATTATATAGTTGATTTTGTCAATTTTGAAAAGAAGATAATAATAGAGTTAGATGGTGGACAACATAATATATATAAGAAGAAAGATAGGATCAGGGATAGCTGGTTAGAAGAGCAAGGCTTTAAAGTGTTGAGGTTCTGGGATAATGAAGTTTTAAAAAATATAGAAGGCGTTTTAGAAGTGATAAGGAGTGAGGTTTTATCATCACCTTCATCATCTACCTTTGATGGGATGAAACCAAACGACTGTTAAAATTCCTTCCCCCTTGATGGGGGAAGGTGAAGGATGAGGGTGAAAAATAAAATCCCCTTGCTGACACTTATTTTCCTCTCCCTTGATGGGAGAGGATTAAGGTGAGGGTGAAAAATAAATTTCCTTGCCTTAACCCTAAATATTCAATTACCTTAATCATAAAAAATTAATACTGAATTTTAAATGTTTAGTATTATTTTACTATTATTTTTTATATCATATTTTTATGTGGTATATAAAAAAGAAAAATCATCTATTATGTATTGTCAGGAAAAATCAAACCCCCTTATATATTTATGATAAACAGACATTAATTAATGAAATTAATAAATACATAAAAACTTTTTTAGGTTATAATGTTAAATTTTATTATGCTTTTAAGGCAAATTCAAATACAAATATATGCAAAGTAATAAAACAACATAGATTTGGCGCAGATGTAGTTAGTGGGGGGGAGCTGGATTTGGCTTTAAAGCTTGGATTTAAGAATATAGTTTTTTCAGGTGTTGGAAAAAGCAGACAGGAGCTTGAAAAAGCGATTATAAATAAAATAGACTTTATAAATATTGAATCATTTGAAGAGTTTGAAGAAATATCTAAGGTTTCAAAAAGATTAAAAATAAAGACTAATATTTCTGTAAGAGTCAATCCCAACGTTGAAGCAGGCGGTCATAACTATATAAAAACAGCAAAAAAATATTCAAAATTTGGAGTTGATTTTAATACCGCTTTTGAAATATATAAAAAAGCTTCTTGTGAAAAATATCTTAATATAAAAGCGATACATTTTCATTTAGGTTCTCAAATATTTTCAGAGAAACCTTATAAAATAGCCTTAGAAAAAGTAATTCTATTTTTGGAAAATTTAAAAAAACATAAAATTGAAATAAATACCATAGATATTGGTGGTGGTTGGGGGGTGAAGGAAGGTGAAGAATCTAAAAATCATATAAAACTTTTAAATGTGATAAAACCGTATATAAAAGAATATAATTTTATCCTTGAACCTGGAAGAAGTATAGTTTCAAGTTGTGGAATTTTATTAACAAGGGTTTTATATAGGAAAAAAGTTGATGATAGATATATTGTTATTGTGGATGCTGGCATGAATAATCTTATAAGGCCTGCATTATACAATGCATTTCATCCGATAATAAATTTTTGTGAAAGAAAAGGAAATAAAATAAATATAGATATTGCGGGTCCCATATGTGAAACTTCAGATTTTTTTATAAGAGATTATAAAATGGTTTTGCCCCAACAAAATGATATTCTTGTTATTTCATCATGCGGGGCATATGCTTTTTCTATGGCGTCAAATTATAATTTAAGAGGCTTTGCCGGGGAAATTTTTATATAATCTGTCAAGGGCTAAAAGATCTATTTTGTCAAGAGTATTTTTTCATTTTTTTTATATTTAATATAAATTAAAATTTTATAAGGAGGTTTTATGATGAAGTTTGCGAGTATATTAGTTTTATTTTTTAACCTTGTTTCTGCAAACGATGAGAAAAGTAATATTAACTTTACTGGCATAGAATATCCTATATCCTATACTTCTGAGGTTAGCGAGAAAACGTATATTTTATATCAAACGCCGCTATCGGAAAAAATTGATAGTTCTTTTAATGCTATTGCGGTTCAGGGATTAGTTAGCGATAAAAATGTTAGTTTTGAATTATGGATTCCTCAGGAAGAAGATCCTGATACAAAAGAGGTAAAATATTCAATAATAAATGGGGTTTCAAAGATATATCCTAATGGAAGATTTTGGTGCAGATTTGATTTATCTTTGAAAATAGAGAAATTTAAATTTGTCGTTATAAATAATGGGGTTAAATCAGATAAATTTAAGATAACAATATATGAAATACAAACCGCAAATTTATTTAAAAAAAAAGACCAAAAGGACAGTAAAATAGAGATTGATAAAGGATTATCATTGCCAGATCCACTTCCTTTTAAATTGATAAGAAGGGCTGAATGGGGGGCAAAATCTCCTACTTCTTCTTATACTCAGCATACTCCTCTTAAAATAACAATACATAATACAGCAGGAAATTACCCTACAACGCTTGAAGATGCAATAACTGAGATTCAAGTTATACAGGAATACCATCAGGAGGCAAAGGGATGGATAGATATAGGTTATCATTTTTTAATAGACCCGTTGGGTGATATTTTTGAAGGAAGACCTATTCTTGTTATTGGAGCTCATGTCGCCAATAAAAATACAGATAATGTTGGAATATCAATAATGGGAAATTACCATCCACCTGTTAATAATGATCTAACTCAAAAAACTATTGATTCTATAATTACGCTTGTAAAGCATATAAAAGATAAATATAAAATTTCAAAGACTAATTTTTTTGGGCACAGGGATCTTGCTGAAACAGATTGTCCTGGTGATAATATTTATTCTAAGATGAGCTATCTTAAGGCGAAAATATTTGATGAAAAGGAAGATTCTGTTATAGTTGATGTTGATTTAGGAAATGAAGAGTTAAACAATAAAATAATAAAATCTATCTATAATTGGTAAAATCATATATTTTGAAATATCTCATTTGTTTCTTTTTCAAAATTATCTATTGAAAACTTTAAATCCACCTTTGCTTTATTCTTTTCTCCAATTTTCATTAATTTTTCAAAATCAAGGTTTTCAATTATTTTTGATGCCAGAGCATCAACATTGTTGGCTGGATACAAATAATCTTTATCTATAAATTCTGGCAAAGATCCTACATTGCTTGAAATCACAGCCCTAGCCATATTCATCCATTCAAGAGCCACTCTTGAAACAGCCTCACTTGATATTGATGATATTATTCCAAGGTGACATTCTCCCATTAAATCAAATACGTTTTTTACAAAACCAAAATATTTAAAATAACTTCTAAAATTTTGAGGTATTAATTTTTCTATATCTTTCCATTTTATATTTGCTTCTTTCCCTGAGATATAAAACAAAATATTATTATTCTTTTTAAGCACTTTTAAAGCCGCACTTATAAAATTTATGTGTCCTTTGACAGGATCAAGCCTTCCAACTATTCCTATTTTAAAAGGAAGTTTTAATTCAAAGGGTTTTAAAATCTGATCTGGTGGTGGTGCATAAATAGTTTTAAGCATTATTTTTTTAAATCCTGCATTTAAATACATTTTTTTTATATATTCTGATCCACATATAATCGCTTTTATTTTAGAATATGTAAAACTTTTTTTAATCTTTCTTGCGTCAGACTTTGTCCTTATTATTTTTATATCTTTACACAAAAGACTTATAAGATATGAAAGTGTTTGCATCCTTCCAGTGTGAGCATTTAAAATATCTATTTTCTCTTTTTTTATAAATTTGCAAAGTTTATAAATTTCTACAGGGTTTAATATTTTTTTTCTATCAGATATCAAAAAGGTTTTATATTTTTTACTATTTGCAAGAAAATATGCATTACTTTTGAACGGAGCTGCAAAATATATGATATTTCCAGCTTTTTCAAGCGCCTCGGATTGTTTTATAGCATAGTCACATAACCCGCTATGCCAGGGGATATCTATGAGGTTAAGTATTTTTAATTGCCTTTTCATAAACCTCTAAAGTTTTTTTAGCCATAGATTTTGTTGTATAGTTTTGAGAAAGTTCCATTGATTTTAATGAAAATTTTTTTATTAAACTACTATCACCTGCTATTTTTAATATTGCTTCAGCCATAAGTTGCGGATTTTCTTTTGGAACTATAAGTCCATTTTCGTTATGAGTTATTAATTCAGGTATTCCGCCTGCATTAGTTGCTACAATAGGCAGACCACAAGCCATAGCTTCAATTAAAACACTCCCAAGTCCTTCTTCTTTTGATGGAAGAACGAATATATCTATTGATTTTAGAAAGCCTATGTTATCTTCAACATAACCTAAAAGCTTAAAGTTTTCTTCTATTTTTAACTTTTTTATTAAATTTTCACATTCTTTTTTCAGTTGTCCTTTGCCGCCTACTAAAAATTCAAGATTTTTATTTTTTTCTAAACATATTTTAGCGGCTTTTATTAGGTTAAATGGATCTTTATGTGGCGTTAAAGCTATTAATGAACCTATCCTAATTTTATTAGAACTGACTCGTCTTTTTATGTTTTTTAAATTTAAAAAAATATCTTTATCAATAGATGAGTAGATGAGATTTATATTACTGTCTTGAAATCCTTCATCAATGAGTTGTTTTTTTATTGCCTGAGAAACAGCTATTATTTGATCAGCTTTTCTATACTTAAATCTGGATAAAAAATTATTTTTAATTTTAAAGTCTACCCTTCTATGAATAACTATTTTCGCATTTATAAAAAAAGAGGCTAATACAGCTATGCTTGCAGCATGAGCAGTATGTGAATGGATTATTATTTGTTTACTATTTTTATTTATTTTTTTTATTTTATATACAAGCATTATAGCAGAGATTATATCCCAGTCAAAAAGATAAGGTATGGTTATTGCAGTTATATTATTTTTGGCCGCATTTAGATGAAGTGGAGAGTTTTTTCTTAAAACTATATAATTTTCAATCCCAATTTCATTAAGTTCTTTTGCAAGGTAGAAACATTGTCTTGTCCCACCTCTAAAATCTTTTGCATCATCTAAGTGAAATACAATAATATTATTTTTCATTATGTATATTTTATATTATTTATAGATTTTTTTTGTAAAATAGATATATGAAAATTGGAGTTTTTGTTCAAAATAGAGATTTTTTTGGAGCAAAATTAATTCATATCCCTTTGCTTTATTCTCTTACTAAAAAATATCCAGACTCTGAAATAATTGTTTTTACACCTTATAAAGATAATCATATATTTATCGAGTCTAAACTTGTAAAAAAGGTTATCTCTTATAATTCTGTTTCTCTTTTTTCTATTGTTAAAATATTAAGAAAGGAAAAGTTTGATATACTCATTTCATTAAGACCATCTTCTACTTATGTAAATCTGGCATTATTTTTAAGCGGGGCGAAAGAGAGGATCGGTTTTAAAAATCTAATTTCTTTTCTTTCCAATACCACGACAAAAATATACAATAAAAACATTTATAGAGCTTTAGCTTTTATGGATGTTATAGACTCAGAAACACCTATAGATTCATATTTTTCTTTGTTTGATTCAATTAAATTATCAGATAAAAAAAACATATTTATTTTACCAGGTGGAGGTGAAGGTAATTTCAAGAAATGGGACATAGAAAAATACATTTCTCTATGTGAAAAAATTGGAAGCAAGGATTTTTATTTTGTTTTTGTTTTAGGATCTATGGAGAAAAACTATGAGGATGATATTAAAAAATTTATTATGAATAATGAAGGCACAATACTTTTTAATAAAACTTTATCAGATTTAATATCTTATTTTAAAGGCGGAGATCTTTTTATATCAAATGATTGTGGTCCTGCGCATATAGCTCAGATGATGAAAAAAACTATGCTGATTTTATACTCTGATTTCTTTGGTGATGCGGATAAAGTTATAAAGGAATGGTTTTTACCTCATAACTATTCACGGTTTATAAAAAGCAAAAGATTTAAATCTATAAACACAATCTCTGTTGATGAGGTTTATGATAAGGTTAAGGAACTGCTTTCTCTAATTGAAAGATAGTTATAAAAAAGTGATTATTTTGAAGGTTTGTGGACCCGACCGGGATCGAACCGGCGACCTTACCCATGCCAAGGGTACGCTCTCCCAACTGAGCTACGGGCCCTTATTTCAATAATATTATACAAAATAAAAAAATATGATTGTGTTTAAAAGATAGAAAGGTAATGTCAATAATTTTGTGTAATTTCTCAAAAATTGGGTATCCTCCATTATATTCAAATTGTTGCCATATTTTTTATTCATTCTATAAAATATTGCATATATTATCCTTTCTAAACTATCCCTATTTTGAAAACAACTCATTGTCCGCGTCCTTCTTCTTACTTCACGAAACACCCTCTCTATTGCATTTGTAGTTCGTAAGTGCTTGGAAAATTCCTTAGGACATCTGTAAAAATTCAGTAACTCATTTATATCTTCTTCTAAACATTTAACTGCATCAGGTAATATACTCTCCCATCTTTTCCTCCACCCTTTGTATATCCATAACGCTCTATCATAATTGTCTGCCCTGTATATCTTTTTAGCATCTTCTATGCAATCACTATGCCGTTTAGGAACTCGTTTGGCTACATTCCTCAATTTATGTGCCCAGCAAAGTTGCGGCAAGGCATGTGGATATATCATATTAATCGCATTCCTCAACCCTTTATTACCATCAGTTATTATCAACTTCAACTTCTTACCTTCTAATCCACGATGGTATAACCTATTTAAAAAGTTACTCCATGCCGCCTCTGACTCCCCATGCTTGGCTAATTCAAAATCTATTAGCTCCTTCTTAAGATTTATTTCACCTCTCTCACATCCCTCCATCCACATACCATATACCACTAAAACACACCTGCGACTCTTATTTACTGGACTTTTTACATTCAAATATATACCATCTAATATCAAATATTCATATTTGTCATCTATTTTCTTGTTATGAAATCTTTTTACTTGCTTGTTTAATACTTTCGTAACTTTGCTTACTAATCCACAACTCACTGTTTTATAACCATATAAAGGTTCTAATACTTCCTCCACCTTGCGAGTAGAAACTCCATTTAAAAACATCCCCATTATTAGCCTGTCTACTGTTTTCATACGCCTCTGGTATCTTTTAAATATCTTCCAATTTATCCTGCCTTCCCTTACACGGGGAACATTTATCCCCGCTATATACCCCATGCTCGTAAGTAAATTACGCTGATAATAGCCATTACGATATGTCTTCCTATTGGGATTGTGCTCCCAT
>JAINCQ010000018.1:0-166709 GCA_036574205.1 Elusimicrobiota bacterium
TAGATACTGTAAAGCAGGCTGAGCTATTTGGGATGATAAGGGAGCATTATGGGATACCGAGACAGGAGAACCTGAGTTTAAAAGATTATCCAACGATAAGACATTGCGTTAAGTTTGTAATGGAAAATAAATCTCAATCAAAAACACAGATTGAAAAACAGGAGATTAAAACTGAAAAAAAGATTAAAGTTGATGAAAAAAGACAGATTCCTACAAATACCAATGTGGCGGTTAAAGAAAAACTCAAAATTGATGTTTCAACCATAATTGATCAGATAAAAAATAAACATACCAGACACATAAGATATGTTCCAGTCGTAAGAGAGATGCCAGTTAAGGATGAAATAATAAAGAAGCTTGACCCAGCAAGAGCTGCTTTGATTATAGGCGAAAATATAGAGTTGATCAAGCTTTTTAGAACGGAGTTTTCAAAACTTGGACTTAATAGCATTGTAATAACATCAACAGATACTAAAATCCGGGATAGTTATATTGTTGATTTTAATAATTTGAAAGAGGTTGAAGAGTTAATAAAAACTCTTTCCTCTAAATACAACATAAGCGGTATAGCTTATCTTATGGGAATGATAGAAAAGTCTCTTGATTCAAATACCAACCCTTTCAATGATCTTAAATATTATGTTATGCCTTTGTTTTTATCGGCTAAATATTTTGCAAGTTCTTTAAATAATCCAACAAAAGATTGCTCAACTTTTATAATTATGACTACAAATGTTGATGGTGGATTTGGCTATCTTACAAAGGAAAGTTATGATCCTATCTATGCTGCCATATATGGGGTAGGGCTATGCCTTAGAAAAGAACATAATAAATCAGTTGTAAAAATAATAGATTTTCCTAAAGGGTATGATATGCAGAGCATGGTTAAGAGATCTTTTTATGAGATTCAATATTCAGACTTAAGATGCGCTGTTTCATACAATTTAAAAGGTAGACGGCATACTCTTTTAGCCATCCCATGCGCTATAAACAGGAAAGAAGAGGTTTTTAACCTGAAGAAGAAAAAAATTATAATAACCGGAGCTGGAAGAGGATTAGGGTCTCTTTTTGCAAAGATAGCATCATATAGATGGAAATCAGATATTATAATAATGGATATAATAAATCTTAATGGAGATTCCGCTAAATTTGCCGAAATGAGCGAAAAAGAGCTTATTGATTATAAGAATAATGTTTTAACCTCTGAGTTAAAGAAAAAATATGAAAAACTTACCCCGGTTATCCTTGAGAAGGAGTTTGGCGCTATAAAAGATGGAGCAAATCTTTATAAAACAATTAGTGAAATAGAATCTCTTGGTTCAAAAGTATATTATTATCAATGCGACCTTAACGATATAGAAAAATTCCGTCAGGTTATTGCTGAAATAAAAGAAAAATTTGGCAAAGTTGATGGAATTATTCATTTTGCCGGGCTTGAGCGTTCTAAACTTGTGGTTGACAAGACATTAGATGAGTTTTTCTTAATATTTAACACCAAGGCAAATAGCGCGATTAATTTTTGGAAGGAGAATATAATAAAAGAAAACGGCCTCTGGGTTATGGTCTCTTCCGTTGCTGGAAAATTTGGGAATTTTGGACAAACTGATTATGCTGCGGCATCTGATTATATATCTAAATTTGCCATAAATCTTTATAATAAGGGAGCAAGGGCTTTTGCTATAGATATGACTGCTATAGCTAATATTGGAATGGGGACAAGACCTGGAGTTGAGGCATTTTTGAAGTCGCAGAAGGTTGATTTCCTTTACCCTGAAGAAGTGATGAATGCTTTAGCCGATGAAATATCTTATGGTGAATTTTCAGAGGTAATTTACTCTGGTTCGCTTGGAAACCTTGATTTAGATAAACAGCTTCAATATGAAGAAAATTTCCCATCTGGTTGTTTGGAGAAAGATAATAATTTAAAGTTCCATTTTCATGAAAAAATAATTCAAAACTCAGATTCCTCTGGCTTTAAAGCTCAGAAGAAACTTTCAGTTGAAAGCGAAAATTATCTTTTGGATCATGCGATTAACGAAACCCCTGTTTTCCCCGGTGTTATGGGGCTTGAAACATTTGCCCAAACTGTTAGCGCTTATATTGGAAATTTCCCGTTAAAGCTAAACAATATTGCTTTTAAACTTCCAATTAAACTTCTTAAAAATAAACCTATTATTATTAATATAGAAGCACAAAAATCTGAAGATTCAATAAATATGAAAATATCAAGTGATTTTATAAATTCAAAAGGTATTAAGATGGGAGATACAAGGATTCATTTTACCGCTGATTATCTAATAAATCAGGCTTTAGAGTTTAAGAAAGTGGAGTTGCCATCTATAAAAAACAAATATAAAACCGATAAAGAAACAATATATAAAATTTACTTCCACGGACCAAGTTTTCAGGTTCTTGATGGAATAATAGATGCTGATAGAGACAGTGTTCTGGCAGTATTTAAGAGACCTCAAAAAAAGCTTTTGGGTAATAAAGATTTTGACTATTGCTTTCATCCGCTTGTTATAGAAGCAATGTTTCAGGCTTGTGGATGGCGTGATCTTTATAACGACAATAAAATGACATTGCCAGATTTTATTGAGAGCGTTTTGATAAAAGATAATAAAACTGATCCTGATAAGCTTTTTGTTTATTCTATTTTTAAAGGGCTTAATGAATATGGCAGAAGCGTTTATGATGCCTGGGCTTTTGATGAAAGCGGCCAGATATTTGCTCAGATTATAAATTATGTTATGATCCCGATCAATATTCTATAAGCTTCATAAAAAATCCAATTATGATAAATAATAAACCTCTATGGAAGATAGAGCAGATTGATAATATCAATCTTAATATAGATTTTCTTTGCGATTTTGAAAAAAATGAGTATTTTTCTTTTAAAAACCAGAAACGAAGAATTGAATTTTTTGCGTCAAGAATTCTGGCAAAAGAGTTTATATCTGATTTTCTTGGAATTTTACCGCAAGAGATTTCAATAAAAAACGACTCAAATAGAAGACCATATGTTATAGCCAGGGACAAGATTTTTTTTATCTCTCTTTCCCATAGAGGCGGTTTTGTTGGGGTTGCATTTGATAAAGATTTTTCCCCATATATAGGCATAGATATAGAGATTATTGAGAATAAAAGATACGATTTTTTAAAGGAGTATATGCCTGAGATTGATTCATCTAATTCTAATAGTTTGCTTGAGATATGGTCTATTAAAGAAGCAGTTCTTAAGCTTTTGGGAAAGGGGCTTTCTGTAGATATGAGACTTATTGAGGTTAGAGAAGAAAAAATTGAATTAAAAGGTATTTTAAAAGATTTGGCTGAGAGTTTTAAAATTAGTAAAATTTCTTATGAATTGATTAAACGAGGTGATTTAATATCCTGTATTTGCTGGGTGGAGGCATAGATGGAAAACAATAAAAATAACTCTAATATGGAAAAAGATAAATTAAAAGATAAAAATGAAAAAGAGGATAAAAATACTAACAATAACATTGAGTCATCTGCTCAATCTATTAACAAGACAGAGAAACCGAAAAGAACCAAAAAGAGCATTTTAAAAGAAGTCCCTTTAAAGTTGCAAAAATACAGGGAAATAATAAATTCAGCGCTTAACCAGAGCCCTCAGGATAAAATAGACGCTCATAAAGCAAAAGGAAAGCTTACCGCAAGAGAGAGACTAAATTACCTTCTTGATGAAGATAGTTTTGAAGAAATGGGACTTTTAGTAGAGTCAAGGTGCACTGATTTTGGAATAAAAGATAAACATATAAAAGGAGATGGAGTAGTTACAGGATTTGGAAGAATAAATGGAAGAAAAGTTGCAGTTTTCTCGCAGGATTTTACATTGCTTGGTGGTTCGCTTGGACTTGCGCATGCTAAAAAAATCGCCTATATAATGGATATTGCAAAGAAAGTTGGATGTCCAGTTATTGGCATACTGGATTCAGGCGGAGCAAGGATACAGGAAGGTGTTGATAGTCTGGATGGCTATGCGGAGATATTCAGAAGAAATGTTGAATCATCTGGAATTATTCCACAACTGTCTATTATCGTTGGTCCGTGTGCTGGAGGAGCTGTGTATTCCCCTGCTCTTACAGATTTTGTTTTTATGGTTAATGGAATAAGTAATATGTTTGTTACTGGTCCTGCTGTGGTGAAAGCCGCCACTGGCGAAAATGTAGATTTTGACACCCTCGGTGGCGCAAAAACACATGCTTCAAAAAGCGGAGTTTGTCATTTTGCGTTAAATTCTGAACAAGAATGTTATAGGACAGTTCGTGAACTTTTATCATATTTGCCGTCAAACTCAAATGAAAAACCTCCAACAGTTGCATCAAATGACTCTCCAAAAAGAGAGACCCCTTTACTTGAAAAGCTCTGCGCTATAGATCCTAAAAAACCTTATAGAGTTCATCATATAATATGGTGGCTTGCTGATGAACATAAATTTCTTGAGGTTCATAAGGATTTTGCCAAAAACATAGTAATAGGTTTTATGAGATTAAATGGCGAGGTAATTGGAGTTGTAGCTAACAACTCTTCTTATATGGCAGGTGCGCTTGATATAGACGCAAGCGATAAAGCGGCAAGATTTATAAGGTTTTTGAATAACTTTAATATACCGATTCTTACACTTGTTGATGTCCCCGGATATTGGCCCGGTGTAAAACAGGAGCATGGAGGTATAATAAGGCATGGAGCAAAACTCTTATATGCTTATGCCGAGGCCACAGTTCCAAAAGTTTCTCTGATACTCAGAAAAGCTTATGGTGGAGCTTATATTGCAATGAGTTCTAAATATTTAGGTGGAGATATAAATTTTGCGCTTCCAAGCGCGGAGATTGCGGTTATGGGACCTGCTGGTGCTATTGAAATACTTTATTCAAAGCAGTTGAAAGAAGCGAAAGATGAAGAAAGGCTAGCATTAAAAGATAAGTTAACTCAGGAATATGCTGATAAATTTGCCTCTCCATATCAAACTGCTTCAACCGGCTCAATAGATGAAGTTATAGAACCAAAACTGGCAAGGAAAAAAATAATAGAAGCTTTTGCTATTCTTAAAAATAAAAATGTTTCTATGACAACAACTAAAAAAGGAAATATCCCCCTTTAATTTATTAATCATGATACAATATAAATAAATGATAAGTTATAATTTAAGGAGATAAAATGGAAATAAAATTCTGGGGAGTTAGGGGTTCTATACCGGTATGTGGCAGCCAGTTTCTAAAATATGGTGGTAATACCACCTGCCTTGAAATAACAGATAAAAATGGGGATATTTTAATAATAGATTGTGGGACTGGTGTAAAAAATCTTGGTAAGGAGATAGTCAGAAGGAATATAAGAAAAATTCATATAGTATTTACTCATCAACACTGGGATCATATATTGGGATTTCCTTTTTTTGCTCCAATATATGATAAAAGAAATGAAATAATAATAACAGGTTGCTCTTACACTACTGATGATTTAAGATCTATTGTTTCAAAAATAATGCAGCCACCAGGCTTTCCAGTAAAGTTTGAGGAGATAGATGCAAAATTTAGTTTTGTTCCTATGTGTAAAGGTGGGTGTATCATAAATAATATAAAAATTTTCCCTATAGAGTTAAGCCATCCAAATGGCGGCCTTGGATATAAGTTTATAGAAGAAGGCAAAACATTTGTTTTTTTAACAGATAATGAGTTAAAATACACTCATCCCGGTGGAAAAAGTTTTGATGAATATGTATCTTTTTGTAAAGACGCCGATATTCTGGTCTGTGATGCTGATTATACTGATAAAGAATATAAGATAAGAAAAACATGGGGACATTCTACCTATAAAGATGCGCTTGAACTTGCCATTAAATCAAATGTAAAAAAATTATATCTTTTTCATCACAACCAGGATAGAACAGATAAGGAAATAGATTTAATTGTTAAAAAATGTAATAAATTCCTCAAAAAAAACGGCTATAAAACAAAATGTTTTGCTTCAAAAGAAGGCGAAAAAATAAAATTGGGTTAAATAAAAAACACAAGTTCCTGAGACCTTCCTTAACTGGTCAAACCGTTCCTTCCCCATTAAATATATTTCCTCTCCCTTGATGGGAGAGGATTAAGGTGAGGGTGAAATCTCCTCACCCTAACCCTCTCCAAAAAAGGAGAGGGGATTTGTGTAGCAAGAAGATACAGTCTCTTTAAAATGGAAAATGGCATAAACGAGTGTCAAAATCCCTTCCCCCTTGATGGGGGAAGACAAAGGATGAGGGTGAAAAAAGGAGATGGGACATAGCAGTTAAACCGTCCCGAAAGATAATATCGTGTTTAAACTGTGGATAATAATTTATTGTAAAATCCTTAGTGATTTTTTTAAAACTTATGACAGGCAAATTAATTATATGATATTTTACAAAATATAATCTTAACTTATTGGAATGATTGATACAATGAAGGTGCGCTTGTAAAATGTACTTTTTATTCATATAAAGATTTATCTTGATTTAGACTCGCATAAATAATAAAATTTAAAATATGAGTTATAATATTTTTAAAGATAGTTCATTTTATTTGTATGTAATTCTATTCGTTTCGTCTGCTATTGTTTTTATAAATTCAATACGCAGGCTTTCTTCTTTGAATGATTTGGAAGATGGGGATGAAAATGAGAGAGTTGATGAAGAAGTTACTCAAAAAGATGACGAAGTTCCTGTGTCATCATTAAATCCAACTATTGTTGAAGAAGATGGGAAAATAGAAGTTGAAGGTAAGCAGGAAAAAGAGATAGAAAAAATGGAATTTGATAATGAATCTGATGATTCTTTGTTCAAAACTGCTTCTGTTCAAAAAGAAGAAGAGCATAAAGAGGAAGTAGTAGAAAAAAAACGTAGCGCTGCTGAAGAATATCTTTTAAGTTTGAATAATATTCTTGAAGAAATAAGAGAAAAACTTTCTGATCTTCCCACAAAAAAGGATATTTTATCTCTTCAAGAGAAGATTTCAAATATAGAAAAACAGGTTCAAGATAATATCGTTAAAGAGAATTTTGAGTCTCAAAGCGAAACAAAAAATAACAGCGCAACAATTTTATCTGATCAACCTATAACTCCGAAATATATTTATAAATATATAGAGGATATAGTTGACGATTATGAAAATATAGACAAAGAGATGATAAGAAAAAGACTTAGTATAATTTTAAGCGAATTAAAGAGTATATCTAAAGACACAGAGGATTGATTTGCCTTCTTTTATTTGGCAGGTTTGATAATGATATATAAAAATGTTTTTTTCTGTTGTTTTTTTGTTTTTATTTTTTTCTGTTATGGATTTTCTGATGTATTACCTGATAATGCGTTTTCTTCTGAGGCAAGAGGAACAGTAGTTTTCCCAATTCTTAAAAGTCCAGTATCTGCTCGTTTTTATTCTCTTGGTGGAGTTGGTTCAACACTATATTCACATGACAATGTCTTTTATAATCCTGCGGCTGTATTTATAGATTATAATTCTAAATCTGTTTTTTTTGATTTTCAGACTATAAATTCCGATGCGAAAAGATCCGATATAAGCTATTTGAAAAGGGTTGATTATAAAACCTATGGTTTTTATTTATCATATATAGATTATGGAGATTTTACAAAAATAGATGAAAGCGGGGTTATAAAAGGTTCTTTTTCACCTTATGACTATGTGATGGGTTTTTCTTATTCTTCTGGCAAAAGAGACAGGTTTGGCTTTTCAGTTAAATATGCGTATTCAAATCTGATTTATGAGACTGCGCATAGTATTGCTGCTGATTTTGGTTTTATACTTAAAGGTTTAAAAACTTATTATTCCTTTTTTGTCAGGAATTTAGGGATACCTGCTGAGATAAATGGTAAAACTTATCCTTTGCCCTTTGAGGTTGTTGGCGGAGTAAGATATGTTTATTCATCTAATTTAAACGGAGTTTTTGAGCTTAAAATGCCATGCGATAGCGATCCTTATTTTGCGGGAGGGGTTGAGTATAAGAAAAACTATGCAGATATTGCTTTTTATTTAAGAGGCGGGGTTAATTTGATGAATAAAAAATATTTAGGGCTTGGTTCTATTTTTTCTGCTGGTTTTGGTCTTGAATTTAGTAATTTTTCGTTTGATTATTCTTTTTCACCATATTCAAATGTGGATATAACACATAAGATTGCAATGAAATTTGGCTTTGGAAATCTTGATTTTAAAAAACAGGACGAAAAAAAAGAGTTTAAAGAATTCGTTGCAAAACAGATTACTATGAAGAAAAAACTTGTTGTTTTTGATTTTTATGTCAAAGATGAAGAATCTGAATATGGAAAGATAATAGCCAATTCCATAGAGGAAAGGTTATTAGCAAAAAACCATACTATGATTACAAGGCTTGATCCTGAGTATATAAAATACGCAATATTGGAATATTCAAATATTGACAATGTTATAAAAACTGCAAAGAAACTTGAGGCAGATTTTGCTATTTGGGGACAGATATTATCAAAGGATGAGGATAAAGCGGAGTATCAGACATTTCTTATTAACCTTTCTAATAATAATGTTATTGAGTTTTCAATAATTTCAAATGTTTACGACATAAGAAATATTTCACTTAAATTGTCTGAGGAAATATCTAAAAAAATAAGTGAACTTTAATATATAACATAACACCCTTCTTTTTTAATATAATATGATTATGACCCCTGAAATGGATATTTCTGTATCTGATATAATTAATTGTGACAATATTGCTATTGAAAATAAAGGGTTTGATAATCTGGATTTATTGATAAAATTTTCATTAGATAAGATATATCCTTTAATTTCAAAAAGTATAACCCTTAAAAGTCTTAATGAAAAAATTTCTAAAGCTAAATCATTTTATACAGTTTTTGAAAACGGACTTTTTTTACCTCATCTTAAATTGGATGATATAAACAATTTTAAAGCGCAGCTTGTAATTACTCCAAAAGCTGTGAAAGATCCACGAGTTGAATATGAGATATATGTTACCTTTATGCTTTTTTCCCCTATTTCTCCCGCTTTTTTTGAAAAGCATCTTAAGATATTAAGTTCAATTACTCAAATGTTTAGAGATAGCATTCCAAAGGTAATAAATATGAAATCTCCGCAAGAGGTTTACTCTTATATAAAATCCTTTAAATAATATGGATTTGAAAATAAAACGTGTTTTTATTTTAAGCACCGCAGTTTTGAGTTTTATATCATTCTGGCGGGCAGCAGCTATAGTTTTGTGTGATTTTGGTTCAAGCGCTTACTATGCTGGTGGGATAGCAGCAAAAGCTTATGGACCAGCGTTCCCATATTTTATACTTGGGGTTATGCTTCTGTCTGGTTTTTTGTTGATGGCATACATTGAATCTTCAACTCTTTTTACAAGAGGCGGTGTTTATGTGACCGTAAGAGAAGCAATGGGAAAGACAATGGCTAAACTTTCAGTTTCTTCTCTGGTTTTTGATTATCTTCTTACCGCTCCAATAAGCGCGGTAAGCGCTGGGTTGTATTTAGCTTATCTGCTTAAGATAATATTGCCTTACATAAATCCATCATGGGATATAAATCCTCAAATTATAGCAGTGATGTTTTCACTTATTGTTATAGTATATTTCTGGAGAGAAAACATAAAAGGGGTGAAAGAATCTTCCGAAAACAATATTAAAATAATACTTTTTACCGGTTTTGTCGGAGTTATTTTATTAGTTTTTTCGGTTTATACAATCTATAAAAAAGGGTTTGTATTGCCAAAGTTTGCTTTTAATTTTCATAATGAGTCACTTGGATGGGCTAGATATATTGATTTTTTAAAGCCTGTTGGATTAATAGGCATAATAATGGCTATGGGACATTCAATACTTGCTTTAAGTGGTCTTGAAACTCTGGCTCAGGTTTATAGAGAGATAGAAGATCCAAAGATTAAAAATCTAAAAAAGGCAGTTGTAGTTATATTTATTTTTAGCCTTTTTTTTACAGGTATTCTTACTTTTCTTTCAGCTGTTATTATACCTTATGAGAAAATAATAAGCGTCTATTCTGAAAATCTTTTAAGCGGGCTTGCAATGGAGTTATATGCGCCCTATGGAATACGAGTTGCAATTAAAACAATTGTAGTTATTTCAGCTCTTCTTATGCTTGTTGGCGCTGTCAACACAGCAATAGTTGGCGCAAATGGAATATTAAATAGAGTGGCGGAGGATGGGATCCTTCCTGATGTGATAAGAAAACTACATCCAAAATATGGAACAACATACAGGATGATAACATTGATAGCAATTCTTCAATCTGTTATAGTAATATTGTCAGGTGGAAATGTATTTTTATTGGGGGAGGCGTATGCTTTTGGAGTATTGTGGAGTCTTACTTTTGATCTTCTGGCGCTTATATTCTTGAGATTCAGAAAATATGATCAAGAAAGAGAGTGGTTTTATCCACTTAATATAAGTTTTAGTAGGTATAAAGTGCCTGTGGGATTGATATTACTTTTTCTTATTATGTTATCTCTTGCTCTTATTAATCTTTTTACAAAAAATATCGCAACAATAGCCGGGGTGAGTTTTACAATAGTGCTTTATGTAATTTTTACTTATTATGAAAAAAAAACTTCACGTTCCGAGGAATTGCATGATATTAAAGGTGAGGTTTATGAAGAAAAAGTTAACATTATAAATGAGAAAGAGATATCTGAGATGTTTAAAAGGTTTGTGAAACCGCAAAAAATACTTGTTCCTGTAAGAAATCCAAATAACCTGATACACTTAAAATCTGTTCTTGAAACTGCAAATGATGAGAACACTGATATTGTTGTTCTTTATATTAAAATTGAAAAAGGATATGAGTATGGTTTTAATTCTGATTCTCTTAATGAAGAGGAAAGAGATTTGTTTTCAAAAGTTATATTGATAGCTGAAAAATATGGCAAAACAGTTCATCCAGTCGTTATATTTTCCAATAATCCTATTTTTACTATAGTTTATTCAGCAATTTGTGGGAATTTTGATAAGGTAGTGATGGGTGTTTCAGGTAGTATGGGTGCTGAAACGCAGCTTGAAAGCATTGCTATGATGTGGGGGATGCATAGACCTAAAGATTTTAACAGAAAAATAGAAGTTAGTATAGTATGGGAATCAAGATCTCTTTCACATACTTTTATCTGAATCGCAATATTTTTTTAATATATAGTAATTTTAAAATAGAGGAGGTTTTATGGCTGTAAGAAGAATAGTTAAATATGGTGAATCTATCTTAAAAAAGAAAACCAGGAAAGTGGTGTATGATGAAATCAAACCAAAAATTTTGGAAATATTAAAAGATATGAATGATACATTACAGGTAGTAAATGGCATTGGACTTGCTGCCAATCAAATAGGAATAGATTATCAGATTGCTATTATAAAATTTAAAGACAAAGAAAGAAGAAAAGTATATGATATAGTTATAATAAATCCTCAGATTATTTTGGGGGAAGGAGAGATGATAGAGGATGAAGGTTGTTTGTCTTTTCCAGGACTATTTGCTCCAATAAAAAGATATGAAAGAGTGGTTGTTAGAGCATTAAATGAAAAAGGAATTCCAGTTGAGATAAAAGGAGAAGGATTATTAGCAAGAGCATTACAACATGAGATAGATCATCTAAATGGCATTGTTTTTATAGATCACCTTCCATTTACATCAAGACTAAAGCTTAAGCCGGCGCTTATAAAGCTTAAAAGGCAATGGAAAAAAATTGATGAGACTAACTTAAAACCTGAAATTATGTAAAAAACTAAGAGGTTTTTGTGAATATATCCAGAAGGAAAAAAATTGTTTTCATAGGAACTCCGTCAGTTGCATCTATTTTCTTACATGAGCTTTGTAAAAATGGATTTAAACCTGATTTTGTCATAACCCAGCCAGATAAACCTTTTGGAAGAGACAAAAAAATTCTCCCTCCACCTGTTAAAATTGCCGCATTTGAGCACAATATCCAGGTTTTTCAACCTTTTGATTCAAGGGATCTTTCTAAGGTTATAAAAGAAATAAAACCTGATATTGGAATTATTGTCGCTTATGGGAAGTTGCTGTCAAAAGATTCTCTTGAATATTGTTCAACAGGCTTTTTTAATATCCATTTTTCATTTCTCCCCTCTTATCGTGGCGCTGATCCGGTTAGATGGGTTATAATTAATAAGGAAATTGAGACAGGAGTAAGCATATTTAAAGTTGAGGAAAAACTTGATAGTGGCGAAATTTTAGTTCAAGAAAAAATTTTAATAGATAAAGATGAAACTTCTATAACACTTCTTAATAAACTGGTTGATAAAGCAAAAAAAATGATTATTAATGTCATGCCTTCTATAATCTCTGGAAATTTTACTCTTTTCCCTCAAAAGGGTGTGCCAACGTATGCTCCAAAACTTTATCTAAAAGATACATATATAAATTTTTATGATTCGGTTGAAAATGTCTACGCCAGGATAAGGGCTTTTTCTTATGATCCTTACTCAAGATTTGTTTTTTTGCATGATGGAAAAGAATATCATATTCAAATTATTTCAGCTCAACTGACTAATATAGATGACTCTAAATTTTCTTGTGGTAGAATTTCAGGTTTTGAAAAAAACAAAGGTATTTTTGTAAAATGTCTGAATGGAAGCATTTTTCTTAAAACTATAAAACCTCAGGGCAAAAAGGAAATGAATGCTTATGATTTTTTTATAAATGGCATAAGATTAAAAATTGGAGATTTTGTTTATGAAAGGAAATGATATTCCACTTAACTATAAATATTTTTTGAAAATATTAGGCGTAATAATATTTATATCCTTTTTTTCTTATTTTATGATAAATTGGGCTATTGAATCAGTTATACATTCAAGAAAGGAGATAATGGTACCGGATATTAAAGGCAAGTCTGCTCTGACCGCTTTACAACTTCTTTCAGAAAACGATCTGGCCATGCAAATAGAAGGATTTGAATTTGATTCTTCTGTTCCAGTTGGAACGGTTTTAAGGCAAACCCCTCAAGCTGGGATATTTGTGAGAGAAGGCAAGATTGTGAAGGTTATATTCTCTCAAGGTGGCGAATCAGTTTTTGTTCCAAATATTGTAGGAATGCCAATAAGAAATGCTGAGCTTTTGTTAAGGCAAAGGCAACTGGTTCTTGGAGAGGTTACCGAATCTTATTCAACCAAATTTGAAAAAGGAATGGTTATATATCAACAGCCGCAGGTTGATTCTCAGGTTTCAAAAAACACATATGTTAACCTTATCGTTTCAGCAGGATATCCTCCCAAAGGGGTTGTATTAATGCCGGATTTCAGACAGAAAAAAATTTCTGATTTTTTAAAATGGATAGAATTAAATCCACAAATTAAATATTCTATTAATCATGAAAAAAATACTGTATTCCCAAAAGATACCATCATAGAACAATCTCCATCTTATGATGTTCAGATAAATGAAGGAACACAGGTCATTATAACAGTTAGCGATAACGATATGGGTCAGACTGTTGAGGAGTATAAGATAATATATAATCTTTCTCAAAGCGGTTCTCAGAGAAATGTAAGGATAGTAGCTGTCAGTAAGACAGGTGATAAAGAAATTTTTAATGCAATAAAAGATCCTGGCTCAAAAATAGAATTGACGATCCCTAAATCCTCTGCTGAGAAAATAAGGATTTTTGTCAATGGAATACTGATAGAAGAAAGACAGGTTAAATAGTCTATATATTGATAGTTATTTGTTTGTATAAATAAATTGGGAAAGGTAAGATTATAGTATGAGATTTCCAGATTATAATGAAAATTTTATAGTTCCATCACTGCTTTCAGCAGATTTTTCACATCTTAAAAAGGAAATAAAAAGTGTGGAAAAATACTCTGGATGGTTGCAGTTGGACGTTATGGATGGGCATTTCGTTCCAAATTTAAGTTTTGGACCGCATATAGCTGAGTGTGTTAAAAAGATAACATCACTTCCTCTTGATGTTCATCTTATGGTTAAAAATCCAGTAAAGTTTATTGAACCATTTATAAAAAGTGGGGCTGATTTAATAACTGTTCATTTCGAATCTGATGATTTTGAGAAAGCGTTAAAGTTAATAAAGAAATACAGAATTAAAGCCGGCATAGCCTTAAAGCCAAAAACTCAATTTGAGAAAATCAAAAAAATAATTCCTTTTTGTGATCTTGTTCTTATTATGACTGTTGAGCCTGGTTTTGGCGGACAAAATTTTATCTTTGATATGATCCATAAAATAAAACAGGCAAGAGATTTTATAAATTTAAATAAATATAAAATCTATTTACAGGTTGATGGTGGAATAAATGAAAATACTATACTTTATGCAATGAACTCAGGAGCTAATTCTTTTGTTATGGGAAGCGCTTTGTTTGCTAAAAAAAACCCATTTTTTATTAAAAAGATGTATAATTTAATTAGGGTATGAAAAAAATATTAATAATAGATGATGAAGAATTAATAGTCAAAGTTCTTTCTTTGAGATTAGAGGGAGAGGGGTATGAGGTAATGCAGTCCTATGATGGCAATGACGGACTGGATAAAGCCATAAAATTTAAACCAGACCTGGCTATCGTGGATTTAGGCCTTCCAAAGGTGGATGGAAATACAATATGCGATGTTTTAAAGAAAAATGAGAAAACAAAAGGAATTAAGATAATAATACTTACCGGGAAAAAACTTATGTATGATATGGAAAAAGCTTTTGAAAGTGGCGCTGACGCTTATATCTCAAAGCCTTATGAATTTCCATTGCTTTTACAGAAAATAAAGAAACTTATAGGATAATATAATCATAGATTTTTATTTCTTTCCGTTAAATCTATTTTGTATAATATTATTATATATAACAGGAGGAAAAATGGCTGTTGTTTTAAGATTTCAAAGGTATGGTAAAAGGGTCCAGCCAAATTATAAAATAGTTGCAATCGATAAAACAAAAGGTCCCACTGGCAAGCCTATAGAGGTTATTGGTAACTATAATCCAAAAGCAGAAAAAATATCTGAGAAAATAATAATTAAAATGGATAGATATGATTATTGGATTAAAACAGGCGCTATGCCCAGTGAAACGTTAAGCTTGCTTGTAAATAAGTTGAAAGAAAATAAATAATCGCTTATGCAAAACTTGCTTTCTTATATTGTTTTTTCAATAGTTGACGATAAGAAAGGTATTAATTTAAGTTTATTTGAAAAAAATGAAGAGATGATATTTCATATATCTGCTAATTCTAAGAATAAGTCAAAGTTGATAGGCAGAGATGGAAAAGTTATAAACAGCATAAGAGATTATCTTATGGCTGTTTCCAGAAAGTTTAACAAAAAAGTTTATATTGAAATTGATGACAATTGATGTGGTAACTCTCTTCCCCGAGATGGTGGATTTTCCGCTGTCTTTAAGTATAATTGGAAGAGCAAGAAAAAAAGGTCTCTTAAAACTTGGTTTTGTTAACCCCAGGGATTTTGCCACTGATAATCATAAAACAGTTGATTCAAAGCCGTATGGTGGCGGCAGTGGAATGCTTTTAATGGCTGATCCTGTTTATAAAGCTATATCAAAAGTTAGGCGCAAAAATTCTTACGTCATACTTTTAACTCCTAAGGGAAAGGTTTTTAACCAGAAACTCGCCTTCAATCTTTTATCTAAAAAACATATAGTGCTTATTTGTGGGCATTATGAGGGAATAGACGAAAGGATATCTGGTTTTATAGATGATGAGATTTCAATAGGAGATTTTATACTTTCTGGAGGAGAGCCAGCAGCTATATGCTTTATAGATTGCATAGCAAGGCTTATTGATGGGGTAATAAATAAAGAAAGCGCTAAAAATGAAAGCTTTTCAGAATATTTGCTTGAACCCCCTCAGTATACACGCCCGTTTATCTGGAGAAATAAGAGGGTTCCAAAGGTGCTTTTAAGCGGAAATCATAAAGAGATAGCTATGTGGCGGTTTAAGAAATCTATAGAGATTACCAGAAGGAAAAGGCCTGATTTATATAAAAAATTTTTAGAGAAAAGCAAAGAAAATATCAAGGAGGAAAAATGAATAAACTCAATGAGATTATGAAGGAGTATATTAAAGAATTTAAGTATAAAGTTGGAGATAGAGTCCTTGTTCATATTAAGGTGACAGAAGGTGATACTGAAAGAATTCAGGTTTTTGATGGTATAATAATGGCAATAAGAGGAAGTGGATCTTCAAAAACTTTTACTGTAAGAAAGATATCTTATGGTGTCGGTGTTGAAAGGACATTTCCAGTCAATTCTCCTAAGATAGAGAAGATAGAATTAGTTAGAAATAATAAAGTTAGAAAAGCAAAACTTAATTATATAAGAAAATTAAGCGGTAAAGCTGCCAGGCTTATTGAACTAATATCTCAAGAAAAGCAAGCAGTTGAAAATCCTGTCACTGAAAAAGAGACAGTTAAACAAGAATCTAAAAACAATAATTAATTGTAACATGCAAAAAAGCATGATTAATTTGTTTGATATGCCCCTTGTGAAAAAGGGGCTTGTTTTTTTTGACCAGAAACTTAAACATAATCATGAAAAAGAATTAATTATCGGGGTAGATGAGGCAGGCAGAGGTCCTCTGGCAGGACCGGTTGTTGCTTGTGCATGTGTTATATACGACTATTCCGCTGATTTTTTAAATGATGTTAACGATAGTAAAAAATTATCCGCTTTTAAAAGAGAACGTGTTTTTAAAAAAATGATTTCAAATCCATGCGTTAGATTTTCTTTTGCCTATTCAACAAACGAAGAAATAGATAAACTGAATATATTGAACGCATCTTTAAAGGCTATGAGGATTGCTGTTGAGCGTCTTATTTCATATTTATCTCTTAACTCATCCAGACTGCTTGTTGCGGTGGATGGTAACCATCTTATAAATGAGATTAAATTAGATCAAATTTCTATAATAAAAGGAGACTCAAAAAGCGCTGCTATAGCATGCGCCAGTATATTCGCTAAAGTTTTAAGAGACAGATGGATGGATGTAATTCATCTTAACTATCCAGCATATGAATTTAAAAGACATAAAGGATATCCAACAAAAAGGCATATTGAGTTAATAAAAAAATATGGGCTTAGTTCATATCACAGAAAAACTTATGCACCATGTTCTAATTTATGAGAGAATTAGGAAAAAAATACGAAGACATAGCTTGTAGATATCTTGAAAAAAATGGATACAGGATAATTGAAAGGAATTTTTTAACTAAACTTGGAGAAATTGATATTGTGGCGCGTGATAGAAAAACACTTTGTTTTGTTGAAATAAAAGCAAGAAAAGATTCAGAGTATGAGCCATTTGAAGCGGTTAACAAAAGAAAGATGGATAAGATAATAAAGTCCTCTATTATATATCTTAAAGTTAGGAAAGTTTCACCATCCACTGATTTAAGGTATGATGTTCTTTCAATAACTGGTAAAATAGATTCGCCTGATTTTTTTCTAATAAAAGATGCATTTAAAGTTGACAGATATTTTTAATAGAGTTAAATGGAGTTATTTTATGAATGGAATTGAGATGTATAAAAAAATAGTTGAAACAGCCAAATATCTAAGAAAAAGGATAAAAAATCTTAATCCACAATATCTTATTATAATGGGAAGCGGACTTAAAAACGCTATGCCTGAAATGGAAAACCTCCAAAGTATCCCATACACTGAAATACCTAATTTCCCCCCCACCACTGTAAAGGGACATATCGGTGAGCTTATATATGGAGATTATAAGGGTAGAAATGTTCTTATTATGCGTGGAAGATTTCATTATTATGAGGGACATCCTATAAGCTTTATTTCCTTTCCGATAAGATTGTTTAATTATCTCGGAGTAAAAAAAATGATTGTCACTGCGGCGGTTGGTTCCCTGAAAAGAAACATTAAACCGGGAGATATAGTCCTTATTAAAAATCACATTAATCTTATGGATACAAATCCACTTATAGGAAATTTTTATGAGAAATTTGGCGAGATGTTTGTTGATATGTCAGAGCCTTATAATATTAATATGTTAAATAAGGTTGAAAAGGCTTTTAGAATTAGAAAAATATTGCTTAAAAAAGGAGTTTATGTGGCAGTTAGCGGTCCATGTTATGAGACTATTGCTGAAGCTAATATGTATAGAATTATAGGTGGTGATGTTATGGGTATGTCAGTTGTTCCTGAGGTTATAAGCGCCAAACAACTTAAAATGGATGTTTTTGGAATTACATGGGTTTCAAATTATGTCCCTGGCATAGAGAGCAAAAACATATCTCATGATGATGTATTGAGACTTGGCGAAATTGCAGGTAATAAAATAAAAGAAATTATAAAGTTTGTTTTGGAGATTTAAATTACATGAGAATGATTAAAATAATATTGAAGAAAAGAGACGGATTTGAACTTGACTATGAAGATTTCAAATTTGTTGCAGATGGAGCGGCAAAAGGATATATTCCTGATTATCAGCTTTCAAGCTGGCTTATGGCTTGTTTTTTAAATGGACTTAACGAAAGAGAAACCTCTTATCTTACTAAAGCGATGGCTTTTTCCGGTAAAAGGCTTAATTTAAAAGAGATAAAAAAGGTTAAGGTCGATAAACATTCAACTGGTGGCGTGGGCGATGGAATCTCACTTGCTCTTGCTCCAATTGTGGCAAGCTGTGGAGTATGTGTGCCTATGATGAGTGGAAGGGGGCTTGGACATACCGGAGGAACCCTTGATAAACTTGAATCCATAAGAAACTTTAATGTACAACCTGGATATAATCGTATATTGAAACAGCTTAAAGCTATAGACATTGCAATGTTTGGCCAAACTCGGGAACTGGCGCCAGCAGATAAAAAACTTTATTCTCTAAGAGATGTTACAGGAACAGTTGAGTCCATACCACTTATTGTTGCAAGTATCCTTTCCAAAAAATATGCCGAGGGAATAAATGCGCTTGTTATGGATGTTAAATTTGGGAGTGGCGCTTTCATGCGTGATTATGGTAAAGCAAAATCTTTAGCTTCTGCTTTGGTAAAAACATCAAAACTACTTGGAATAAAAGCCGTTTCAATTATGAGCAATATGGATTTTCCACTTGGCAGGGCTATTGGCAATGGTATAGAGATGGAGCAAGCTATAAGGATTCTACAGGGCGAGAAGATCGCTTCTGATTTTGAAGAACTTTTATATTTTCTTTGCGGATATATGATATGGCTTGGTAAAAAAGCAAGAACCCCTGAAGATGGATATGAGAAAGCTATTAATGCTGTGAGATCCGGCAGAGCGCTTAGAAAACTCAGAGATATGATTAGATGGCAACAAGGAGATGAAAGAGTTGTTTATTCCCCTTCTACATTTATTCCAAAGTCTAAGATCGTTAGCTATTTTAAGGCTAATTCAGATGGTTATATATCCAATATGGATGCAAGGACAATAGGATATTCTACTATAGCTCTTGGCGTAGGAAGAACCAAAGCAGAAGATAATATTGATTACGGGGCAGGTATATGGCTTGAGAAAAAATATGGAGATTATGTAAAAAAAGGCGATGTTATTGCTGTTTTTTATGGTTCTGAAATTGAAAAAATAAATGAATGCAAAAAAATATTTACAAAAGCGTTAAGTTTTTCGCAAAAAATGCCAAAGAAAATCAAGCTCATTGAGGATATAATAAAATAATTTTCTTGAAATTTTTTTATAGCGGAGATTTTTATGGTTCATATATCAAAACATCCTCTGGTTATGGAAAAGTTATCCCTTTTACGGGATATGAATACATCCACGTCAGTTTTTAGAAAGGCTATGAAAGATATTGCTATACTTATTGGTTATGAGTTAATGAGTGATTTTCCGACGAAAGAAGTTAAATTAAAAACTCCTCTTGCTCCCATTGCATGTCATGTTATATCCAGAGAAATAGTAATAGTAGCTATATTAAGAGCAGGACTGGGACTTATGGACGGACTTATTGAAATAATTCCAGAGGCAAGACAGGCTCATATAGGAATGTATAGAGATGAGGAAACTCTAAAACCAGTTAAATATTATTTAAGATTTCCAGATGATTTAAAGGATAAAATAATAATAATCACCGATCCAATGCTTGCTACTGGTGGTTCAGCTGTTGAATCTGTTAATATAGTCAAATCCCGTGGCGGTAAGTATATCTATTTTATGTCTGTTATAGCTTCTAAATTTGGAGTTGATGTTTTGAAAAAACATCATCCTGATGTCAAAATATTTACAGCTGCTATTGACGAGAAATTAAATAGAAACGGATATATAGTTCCAGGACTTGGTGATGCGGGTGATAGAATGTTTGGAACATATTAGTTTAATAAGATATTTTATTTTTTAAATTTGATCTAAGTTTTTATTTCTAATATTATATTAAATTATCTATTTGATTCTTAATTATAATATATCTAATTTTTTGCAGAGTCTTGTTTAATTATTATTGGTATTGCTTATTTTTAATAAATCATCAATAGACAATATTTTAATCGAGTTTTGTTCTCTTTTTATTATTTTTCTTTTTTCAAATTTTTGGAGTGTTCTTACCACCGTTTCTATTCTCAAACCAGCTATTTCTGATATTTCTGTTCTTTTAAGATTGTATACATAAGGTGTTTTTGTGTTTTTAGTGGAAAAAGATATATGATTTATTAAAACACTTGCAATTTTCTCTTCCGCTGTTTTATATGCCATATTTGAAAGTCTGGTTTGTAGATACAATATATCAGAGCAAAATCCTTTTATGATTTCAAGAGTAAACTCAAAATCAGATTTTAGCAAATCTACGAAAAAATCCTTTGGAAAAGTGGATATAATCGTATCGCCCATTGACTTTGAAGATGATTTATGAAGTTCATTCCTGCATAATGAATAATATCCAAACATAGAACCTGGATTTTTTATCCATATTATTATGTTTTCTCCAGAGGCAGAACTTCTTGATATTTTAACCCTACCCTTACAGACATTGTATATTGCAGTTGGAACGTCACCTTCATTGTATATTATATCACCGTTACGATAAGAGCAAGTCCTCTTATATTTGTTCCATTTTTGCCTGACTTGCTCTAATTTTATTTTTGAATATAAACAATTACTACTGAACTTACAATTATTACAATCAAGGGATAACATCTTCCCCCCAAATTATACACATAACGGCTTTATTTTAGCAAATTAAAAGAGATTCTGTCAAATATCCGAATCAAATCAAGTAGAATTCAACTATGCCAGCATATTTGAATTTGCCTAAACAAGAGCTGAAATAGATTTGTTTTTTTGTAGAATATGGAAATTTGCTAAACTATTTTTATGTTTAAGGATATAAAAATACTTGGAAAAGAAAGTGTAATATATGGGATATCCACTGTTTTTGGCAGATTATTAAATATATTATTAATTCCACTATATACCTATTATTTATCTCCTGATGCTTATGGTATTGTAGCAACTGTCTTTTCATTTATAGCTTTTTTAAATGTTATATATGGACTTGGATTAAATCAGGGTTATATGAGGTTTTTTAAAGAAGAAAAATCTATTTCTCTTACTATAAGTATTGTTTTCTTTTCATCTTTTATACTTTCATTTTTACTCATTTTATTTTCAAAACCGATTTCATGGTTATTTCAAATAGGTGTGGAGAACTATAAGCTTATAATTTATTCAGCAGTTATTTTATATTTCGATTCCCTCGCTATAATTCCTTTAACTGACCTTAGGATGAAACATAGAGCTTATGTTTTTGTGTTTATAAAGGTATTTACAATAATCTTTAATATAATTTTAAATTTTCTCTTTTTAAAATACTTAAAAATGGATATAGATGGAATATTTGTGGCTAATATGATTTCCTCATTTTCTCAGATGATTTTTATATTTAGATACTTTAATTATGTAAGTTTTATAATTGATAAACCTCTTCTAAAAGAAATTTTTTCATATTCCCTTCCTTATATCCCTACTTCTCTTTCTTCTGTAATAATTCAGCTTATTGATAGACCTATTATGATGATGCTTTTATCATCTTATATGGTTGGTATATATCAGGCAAATTTCAGGCTTTCTATTTTTATAAATCTTATTATATCAATGTTTGATTTTGCCTGGCGGCCTTTTGTTATAGAAAGGATTGAAAAAGAAAATGCAAAGCAGATTTTCAAAAAGGTTTTAGAATACTTTGTGGCAATCGTCTTATTTATATGGCTTTTTCTTTCACTGTTTCTTGAAGATATGGTTAAGATAAATATCTTTGGGGTTTATTTTATAAATCCAAACTACTGGTCAGGGCTCGGAATAGTTCCTTTTATTATGCTTGCCTATTTTTTAAATGGGCTTTATATAAATTTTATGATAGGGACAATGATAAAAAAAAAGACAAAATATATAATGATTGCAAATATTATCGCTGCTATTTTGAGCATATCTTTTAACTTTATTTTAATACCCCAATTTAAAATATATGGAGCAGCTTATTCTGTTCTTATTTCTTATTTATTTTTAGCAATTTTTATGTATTTTGTAAACAGGAAAATATACTATATTGATTATGATATAAAGAAAGTTTCATTGCTTTTTATGTTTACTATTTTATTTTATTTAACAAAATACTTAATAATCTCTTTAAATCCCTGCGTTTATCAGCAGTATAAATATTTTCTTGTGATGATATATCCCTTTTTTCTTTTTGCATTTTATTTTTCTAAAGAAGAAAAAAATAAAATTTTAAATATTATTAGAAAAAAATAATTCTAAATTTTAATCTTAGATTTTCTTTATTTCTGGATATCAATTTTATTGAATATTTTTATAGCTATAAACGAAAGTATAAAAATCCATAGCAATATTATTAAAAGAGATGATAAAGGATTAAAAACTGAATAATTTAAGATTACTTTTCTTAAAATATCAACGCAGTAAGTAAATGGATTTAACAAGGAAATTATTTTAATTAAATAACTGCTGTTTTTTATTTCAAAGATAGTATTACTGAAAATGAATGTTGACCATATTATAAAACTTATAACAATGCTAGACCCTTCCATCGTTTTTACAGTTACGCCAATAGAAAGCCCAATTGAAACATAATCTGCTCCGTGACATTTGCCATAAGCAACTAAAAATTGCTCAGCCTTAGTTGTTTATTCATTTATTTTAATACTTAAGTCCTCTGTTATGGTTTCTTTAAAATTTTTAGGAATAAAACCATTCTCAATCCTTTGAGAAAAAACTGGCAAGCTTATTGCCATCAATAATAATATTATTAATTCTTTTTTCGGATTAATGTTTTTATTGATATTTACAAAAAATAAAAAAACATTCGGGGAAAAGGAAAATAGGCGTTTTGTCCTATTTGTTAAGAATTTTAAAAGATAAGAAAAGCAAAAAATTTAAAAAAAATTCACTATTTCAAAGTAATAACACCTATATTATATTAAAATAATATTCCAATACTTGCAACTGCCTGTCCTTTTTGAGGATATTTATCTCCATCTATTGTAGTTTCGTCACTTGAGATTCCAACAGCTGCTTCAAAATGTATATATGCAAATGTTAAACCAATTCCAGCAGTATACATTGTTGATGAATCTGACTCAGCAATATTTTTCATCATCCCTAACCTTATTGGCAGATTAAATGATTTTTTATTGAGTATATTTATTTCAGTACCGATAGAAAGCTGTCTTGAATAAAACCCATCAACTACTGTTGAATTTTTGGTTAAATCTATATCTATAGCCCAATGCCACCAATTAAATGGGCTTAAAGCTATGCCAAATCTTGCCTGCCTGTCCAACTTATATTTTCCATCAGGTCCATCAAATGATGGGCTTAATATGTTTCTTATGGTAAGTCCAACCCTTGGTTTAAAAGGTATTTTTGGATATTTATCATTTACATTCCATAAAAATCCAACATCTATTGATGGTTTTGTGGATGTTTTAAGATTCTCATCAAGGTTTTCAAAGGCATCACCTGTTTCATCTTCTTTCAAAAACTCAAATGTTTTATTTCCGATTTGCCCCCTTACCAATTTTATATTTGCTCCTGCACTAAGTCCGTTTAACAATTTATCCATAGGTTTTGCATATCCTATTGCAAACTCAGTAAACGAAGCTGCTCTTATGTTTACATTTGAACTATTATCATCAAATGATCCTCCAGCGACCATATTATCAATAACCTCTTTTGCATCACTTGAATATTTTAATGCTTCTTCTGATATTTCATTTAATTCAGTAGCTGAAATACCACTGCTTATAGCCTCATTTACAAAAGCATTAGCAAGCAATTGAGGATTTGAAGAATAATATAAGTTAAAGTAGTTTATACAGCTTGTATCATTTCCACAAAATAATTCTTTTATGTTATCAAGCCCTATATTTGATATAGTTGTTTGAATATTATCTCTTGCTGTTTGATATTCACCAGATACTCCAGTTTTATTGGTTGGTAAATTCCCACCAGCTCCCCCTACCCCACTAGAAACTACGTTTATATTATTTGCATCTATAAACGGATTTAAGCCAACTGATGAATAATTGTTAACTGATATCGCAAACTTTGAAAATTTCAAGTTTATTCCGCCTGCAACTTCAACAAGGGCGCCTGAATCCTCTTTCTCATTAATTTTTGATAATATTCCAAGGGTCTTTATAAATGCTGACATTTGATTTGCATCTACCTTTTCCCCGGTTGTTTGAGTTTGTTTTATTGCATCAAGTTGATTAGAAACTTCTGTAACTTCGCTTACATTATCAAGTATGCCGCCAGTCGCTTCTATACCAACCCCCGCCGGTATTTCAATTCCATTAAATGTTTGAGTTGATACTTGAGCAAGTCCAGCGGGGTTCCAGTATTGAGCAATTGGTCCTTTTGCCATAGCAACATAAGCTCCACCCATTCCCATAGCCCTTGTTCCAAGTATCTGCCACTGCTCAGCATGAAGCATTAAAGCTGAAAAACTCAAAAAACTAAAAAGAATTTTTTTCATACATTACCCTCCCTTAAAAAACTATCTCAGTCAATATTATATTAATTAAACCTTTATCTGTCAATGTAAATTAAGTTACATATAAATTTTTCCTGAATTTATTTGCTAAAATATGAGCTAATCTAATCGGCTGTGGTATGCGATAATTAACTGTAAATTTTTCTACAATTTTAATGCTTGATTGTACATCAATGAGATTTCCGGGTGAGATAAAAATTGGTTTGCTGTTTTCTTTTGTTCTAAGCACTGCACCTATAACTTTGTTTTTTTCATCATATAAATAACTGTAAGCAAATTTTCTATTTTCTGGTTCAGTATATCTTCCATATAGATGAGTCTTAGCTACACCAATTGTTGGTATATTGTTTTTAACCCCGAAATGTACCGCTATCCCGCATTTTCTTGGATGGGCAGTTCCCTGTCCATCTATTAAGACTATATCCGGTTTTAAATTCAACCTTTGATATATTTCATCTATAATTTCAAACTCTCTAAAAGCAAGGAAGGTTGGTATATACGGAAAATCAACTTCTTTTTTCAAAAATTCTTTTTTGATTATTTTTAGATTTTCATCAACGACTATTCCACAGCCATAGCCAGTATTTTTAACAAATGAAATGTCAAAAGCAATTACTGTTTTAATATCTTTTTTATAGTCTTTTTGCTTTATTTTCTGGGCTATTTCTTTCTGGATTGAGATAAGCTTTTCAAATTCAATCTTCATTTAGTTTTTCCATTCTAAGGAAAATGACATCAATACTATCTTTAACCTCAATCTCATTTTCACTTTTTTTATTTATAATTTTTAATTTTTGAAAGCTTTCTCCAACTGGCAAAACCATCCTCCCATTTATTTTTAGTTGTTCTATTAATTTTTCTGGTAGATCCACTGGAGCACAGCTTAAGATTATCTTATCAAACTGCGAAAATTCTTCCCAGCCGTTATAGCCGTTATCAATTTTAGAGGCAACATTTCCCCTTGCATATTTTTGAATGTTATTTTTAGCAAACTCATATAGTGTGTCTTTTATTTCTATGGTATAAACCTGTTTAAATAATTTTGAAAGTATAACTGTTTGCCAGCCAGTTCCTGTGCCAATTTCTAAAACTTTTTCATCAGGTTGAGGGTCTAAAAGTTCAATCATAAAAGCAACTATATACGGCTGTGATATTGTTTGTTCTTTTGCTACTTCAATAGCACAGTCATCATAAGCGCGTAGTTTTAAGTTATCAGGCAAGAAAAGGTGTCTTTTAGTTGTTTTTATTGCTTCAATTATAGCTGTATTTTTTACCCCCCTTTTGATTATCTGTTCAACAATCATCTTCTGATTTAGATAATCAAAATATTTTTCATATTTTTCGCCAAGTTTTTTAAATATATCCATTACCAGATTTTATTTGAAACCATGAAACATGCTGTTGTAGTTTTTATGTTGTTTTCTTTAGCTATGTTTATTAAATTTTCAGATTCTGAACCGGGTTGAAACCATATATGTTCTATTTTTAGTTTAATGCATTCTTGTATGACCTTTTCTCCACTTTCAGGTGGAACAACCATTAAAACTATATCAGGTTTTGTGGGTAAAGACGATAAATCAGGATATATGGTTTTACCTTCAATAGATTTTAATTTAGGATTTATTCCATATACCTCATATCCGTTCTGTGATAAATCCATAAATATTTTATAGCCATACTTTGATGGATTTGAACTTACCCCTACAACTGCTATTATCTTTTCCTTAAAGTTCATACTTTTTCCTTTAAATAATTTATTGCATTTTTAGCATCTTCGATTAAAACTTGTTCACTTATTTCACTTCCAACTGCTTCCTTCATCCATTTAACTGGATTTATTGAGCCTAATTCGCATATTCTTTTCATATCTTTGCCAATAGATGTTTTTTCAAAATACTTTTCTATCTGATGAGATATTATATGCCCAAGTGGATAATCAGGTAGATATAAGCCATGAAATATCATATGGGAGTATATTGCAAGTATTGGAGAATCTTTTACTCCAAAAACAGGATAGTAATATTTGTTCCATAATTCTTTTGCTATCTCTATTATCTTATCCCTTAATTCTTTTGTGGTAAATCTCTTCTTCTTATACATCCATTTCCATATATACATATCAACCAGTGCAACACCTGCTATTTCCCTTGTGTCCCAGAATTTTTGAATTGAATTTGTATAATACTCATTTTTATCTTTCTTAATCCCGAGTATTTCATATGATTTATTCTGAAAAACAAATGCCATTGCTTCAGTAAATGCTGTATTTGGGACCCCGTTTAAAAGGTTATAGTCTACATCATAGAGTGTAAATATTTGTTCTACACAATGTCCAAGCTCATGCATTGCAGTATTAAATGCCTGCCAGTTAAAGTATTTACCATCTACTACTCTTGTCCTGAGATGCGCTTTCTCACCACGCATTTCAGGTCCCCAGGCATGGCCGGCTCCTCTTGCCGGATCAACCTCAATCTTCTCAGCTAAGTAATTTGCGGTTTTTTCATCAAAATCAAGTTTTATAAGTATATCTTTGATTGAGTTTTGAAAGCTTTCAAGTGTTGGATATTTTTCTTTAACCTTTTCATCAAGGTTTGTATCATCTGAAGTTTGAGAAAATTGGTTAAACCAGATATCAAATGGATCGAGATTTCTATTTAACTTTGTTTTTATGTATTCTGCTATATTGTATGTAACTTCTTCTTTTAGTATGTTTAAGAACATATCTTCTATCTTTTTAAATGGAATTTCTCTCACCCCTTCAAAGATTCTTGTAATATAATCTTTATAAAGTAAATGGTATTTATCTTCCTCTTTATGCGCAAGATAAATATTTTTCAAATGTTCGTATCTTGTTAAATACACTTTACTGTTTTTCTTACCATTAATCTCATTGGTAAAGGGGTTATAAGTTTCCTCTTTCCCATTTGCAAATTCCCAACCATATTCTCCAGTTATTATTCTTGTCATAAGATTATATATGGCTTTTTGTTTTTTAAATACAATTTCATCTTTTTCTCTGTAATAAAGTTTTATCTGATCTCTGAGTCCCCAATGTGTTATAAGAGTTAACTCTTCATCAAATATTTTTTTGCCATTTTCATCTGTTATATTTTTTATTTTTATATTGTATGAATAAACATATTCCGAGGCTTTTGAATAAGTATTTGTTATTTTTTGCGAAACCTCTGATGGAACCCTTGATGTAAATTGCTTGGTCATTCTATTTATAGCCCATTCTTTTCTAGATAGCTTATCCATATTAGCAATTGTTGTTTTTAAATCATCAGCTTTGAAATTTAAGAGAATTATAAAAGCTATCTTTGTTTTGAAAAGATCATCACTTAAATGTGTAAGTGGGTTTAAATTAGAAAATGCTCTGTCTATATTTAGTAATTCACCTCTATCTTCATCAAGTTCAAGCCTTAATTTTAGATATAAAGCAATTAAATGTCCTTTAATGTGTTCATATTTTTCATTGTATCTTTGAAAGATAAGTTCAGCTTTCTCTACAGTTTCAAAATTATTTAAACAAAAATCAATAAATTCTTTTTCACTCCCATCTTCCTTTCTCCACAATTTTGCAACCTGATTTACACCTATTTTAATCCTTATTTTTTCTTGGGGAAATTTTTTAATAAGTTCTTTTATAACTTTATTTATGGTTTTTGGAGATATCATAAAACCTCCTATAAATATTATATAACAAAAGTATATTGAGTTTTTTAAAATTACTGGTGAGCAGGATTTTTTCTTTCCTTGCTAAAATAGGCTGGTATATAATAATGTTTTTTGTAAACAAATTGTTGAAGTTTGTTTTCATTTTCATCCCACAAAAACACTGATTCAAAGTATATTTTATTATCTTCAACCTTTACTTCTACAAAAAAATCATTTTCATGGGTTACAATCATCTTTGTTGAACCACCAAGTAAATAAGCACTTTTTCCTGGTTGAAATAGATAGCCACTTCTTTTCCTGTATTCATAATTATAATAATTGCTATATGGTATTTTCCATAAGTTACGTTTCCCTTCAAAACTTGAGTAAGGAGGAGTCATCTTTTTAATGGGTCTTGCTATATATCCAGAAGTTGAAGAAATTATCATTATTTCCTTTTCTACTTCAACTGGAAGAGTTTTTATTTTTTCATTAACATAAAAAAAGTTTATTCCTATTTTCTCTTTCTCTTTTCTATCGTTGATAATAGTACTGCCCACCAGAAAAATATCCATCTTGTTATCTCCATTAAAATCTCCAATTACAACGGAGGGTGTATTATAGTAAGTAAAGGGAAAAAAGGATAGAAGTTCTGATGAATATCTTTCAGAATCAAAAGGTATAAAATTTGGATCATATTCAGATAAAACCTTTTCTATTTCTTGAGGAATTTTAATCTTATAGTCGATATAAGGGATGTTTTCATTAATTTTAATTGTTCTCAACGATATCTTTGGTTGATACAGGTTATCCCCAACAACATAACTTGGTCTTTCTCTTTCTTCAAACTCTTTTTCTTTATTTTGCTGGTCTAAAGAGTTTAAAATTAAATTAAAGAGTGTAAGCAATAGTATAACTTTCATATATCTTGAATAATTCAATTCATCTCACCTATATAAAAAGGTAAATAATAATAACCTATTATATCACAACAATACTGTTCAAAATTTTTTGTTTTCTCATCCCATTGAAGGATACAATCATAAGATATTTTATTGCCAGCATCTTCTGCCCACGCATAACCATCATTAGGTAATATCTTTATTTGTTCAGCAAAATCTCCTCCACATATATATTCACTTTTTCTGGGTTGAAATAAATAACCAATTCTTTTTTTCATGGATACATATTCCCTTTCTCTAAGTGTTATCAATTCGTATTCACTACCCGTGGATAAAATAAGCAATTCTTTTTCCAATTCTTTTTTGTTAACTTTCGTTTTGCCAACAATAAGCGTATCTAATCTGTTATCACCATTAAAATCACCAATTACAATTGAGGGAGTATTGTATAGCGTATATGGAAATAACGATAGAAAGGCTGCTGAATATTCCTCATAACCAAAAGGTTTAAAATTTGGGTCATACTCTTTAAGTAAATTTTCTATCTTATCTGGAAGTTTAATTTGATAGCTGATATAAGGAAGTTTTTCCTCAGGTCTACCTACTATTAATGGTATTTTTGGATTATACATATTTTTTTCAGGATTTATGAGAAATAACGATCTATCTATTTTTTTAAAAAAGCTTTGTTTACTTTCTGGTTGCTGAGTTTGAGAATTTATCGATAGGTTTAGAAGGAAAGAAATTAATAAGAAAAGGATTATTCTCATAAACAATCTCCTTCCTCATCTTCCTCTATCGGTATCCCTCCACTCTCTAGATTAATGCACTTTTGAGGAATGTTTGAAGTATTTTGTGGAGAACAACAAAGGGTGTATTTGTATTCTTTTTCAAGTATTTCAAGTATTTCTTGAGGAGCCTCTTTATAAATTACATGATAGTGTGGTTGTTTTTCATTTGTCGCATCACCTTCAGAATATACAATTGCTTTTTGGCAGATGGTTTTTAAAGCTTTTTCTCTATTACCTTTTTTTATATTTCTCTTTGATATATCAATATGAATTCCTGTATTATGTTCTAGATGAGGAGGGTTCCAATTCCCGTAAATATCAAACAGGCCGCCCCATGGAAGGCTTGCATCATTGTAGTACAAAGGAGCAGAGGTAGGACAAATACTCTTCCAAAGTTTCCCTATTACCATAAGATCATCTCTGAATTCTGGTATTACCCAGTGATTGAAAGGATGTATATCTGTTTTTCCAACAAGTTCATATCCTGTTCCAGTAGAAATCTCAACCAATCCTTTTATTCTAACATATATTATATCCATTGCACAAAATCTTCTTTGTTTCCCTCCATATATATGTCCTTCCGTATTCCATTGTAGGGTTGTAGCATATTTAGGTGCTTTAAAATCAAAAATATATTCTCCCGGTTTTATTATTCCACTTGCTTGTGGGTTTGGAAGTGTTTCTCCACTTAATCTTGTAAGAGGCGGTGGTGGGGGATTGTTATGGTGATGCCCTGCTTCCAAAGGTAAATTTTCGTATTTAACATTTACATCCCATGAACACTGCAAACAGGGAGGATTCCAATTACCAACTAATCTTACTCTTAGATTAGATGTTGGCGATATTTCATAGTAGAATGTATGAAAAGGGCATGATGGTGACACTACTTCGTAAATTGGTTCTAGTGGTTTAGGTGAAGTATCAGTTGATGTAATAATTTCAATTATTCTTTTATAATTAAAGTACTTATCAAATTGATTTTTTGATTGTTTGTTTTCTTTTAATGATAGTATATTAATTAACTGTTTATTAGATCCATCAAAATCAAACAATTGTTCTTGAGAATATACAAATCCATACAGAAAAATAACAGATGTTAGTATATAAAAAAATTTTCTCACGTTTCTCCTTTTTAAATTCTAAGAAAAAAAAAGCTTATGTCAAGTATTTGTAAATGTCCGGTAATGGTATCATTAACAACTGCCCAATTGGTTGTGAAATTTTTTAAAAATATTTTAAATTTTAATATTCGTAATAAAACCTTTCTTCAAATTTTTTATCTGAGTTTATAATTAAAAATCCCCAATATTTTGATTGCGGATCAGAAAAATAAATATATTCTGTGGTATTATCAACTGCTTTTGTGTAATCTCTATCAAATTCTTTAGATACATATTTAACTCTTGAGTTAAATTCGCCATGAATATTTATCTCAGGTATAAACTTAATAAAGTTTCCAATTAGTTCTTCAATCTGCTTTGGATATTTGTTTGTCTTAATAAAAAAATTTAAAATCGCTTTTCTCAATTTTAAAATCGCTTTTTTAAAATTCTCTTCTTTTTTATCCAGATTACCATTTTCTTTTAATATTAAAATCTTATCTTTTGTTTCATTCAAAATAATTTTTATATTTGTTATATTTTCTGTAGTAAGATTTATCTGATATACCTCTTGTTTTATTAAATCTAAAAGATTTTCTATTTCACTAAATGCTGAGTTATAAACCAATGTTTGTGGTGGTGTTGTAATGGTTGATGTCTCTATTTCTGAGCAAAAGCTCCTTTCTATTAATAGAAGAAAGAAAACTAATAAAATGAATGTTATTCTTAGCTGTATCAAAATGATCCTTCCTTAATCAAGCCTCGCAGGTTGTCTAAAGGTTTAAAACTATATTGCCCAAATTTTGCTCTGCGGACTTTCAAGTCACGCATAAGCCTGGAGGGCTTGCGCGACCCCGCCTCGTTCGCCTGAATAGCTCAGGGCGAACTCCGGCCTTGCGGACTGCACGCGAAACCGTTTAGGTTTCGCTCTAAAGGCAGTCCTCACCCGGCATGATAGCTTTTAGCTATCACTTAGTAAAGCGGGTGGCTGACGGGGCTTGGTCGCAAATAAAATTCGCTTGCCGCTCATTTTTTCGCGACCCGCTCCTCGCAAAACTGTATTGCCCATGTTTTGCTGCGGACTTTCAATCCCCGGCGTGATAGCTTAGCGCTATCACTTAGTAAAGCGGGTGGCTGACGGGGCTTGAACCCGCAACCTTCCGGGCCACAACCGGATGCTCTAGCCAGTTGAGCTACAGCCACCGTAATATTAATATTTTAGCACATTATGATTATTTTAAGTATTTTATTAATAGCAAAAAATTGTAAAATACTTTTATGATAAGAAGACCAGCAGTAGAAGGGAGATTTTATCCATCTGATAAAAATGAATTAGTTAACTTCCTTTCATCATCCATAAAGGATAGTTTTCCTAAAAGCAGGATTATATTAGCCCCACATGCAGGTTATGTTTATAGTGGAAATACCGCTGCAAAAACTTTTTCATATGTTGAAAAAGATTTTGAAACAGCAGTAATAATAGGGACATCTCATACCTCTTATTCAAGAAAATGTTTGATTTTAAAAGATACTATTTATTCAAATGTCCTTGGTGAGGTAAAAACTGATGATGAACTGGCGGAATCGTTACTTAAAGACAAATACTTTGAAAATAATCCAGATGCTCATAGATCGGAACATTCAATTGAAGTTCAGATTCCATTTTTGCAATATATAAAAAATGATTTTAAAATTCTTCCTATTGTTGTTAATTTTGAAGATGAAAAAATGTTGATTGAATCAGGTAAGAAAATTGCTGAGTTGATGAAAAAAAAGAAGTTAGTAATAGTGATTTCTACAGATCTTTCACATTATCCACCTTATGAATATGCTTATGTTTCAGATAATGCAATATCATTCGCTTATTCAGCATCGGTTATTAACAGAGATATATCTTATTTTACTCTTGCTAAAAAACTTATTTCTGAAAAATATAAAAAGCAAATAGATACCATTGCTTGCGGATTTGCGCCTATGGTTGTTGGGCTAAGTGCTGCTATAGAGAGCGGTTATAATAATTTTGATATAATTGAATGTGTAAATTCTGGTGACATTTCAGGCCATAGAGATGAGGTTGTAGGATATCTTGGTGGAGTTTTTTTGAAAGATGGTGAAAAGGAATTTAGGTTTAATTTTGATGATAATGAAAAAGAATATCTTATTATGCTTTCAAGAAAAGCTATAGAGACTAAATTAAGAAGTAAAAAAAGTTTTTCTGTGGATTATTTTCAGTATCCTAAAATTAATCTTCCATGCGCAATTTTCGTCACACTTACAATTAACAAAGAACTGAGAGGATGTATTGGTTCTCTTTTCCCTCATATGCTTGTTGGTGATGCAGTCATAGATTATTCTATTAAATCGGCTTTTGATGACCCCAGATTTCCGCCTTTATCATTAGAAGAATTTAAAAAAATTAAAGTTGAAATTTCTCTTCTATCTCCCTTAAAAAGAATTTATGATGTGTCTGAAATAAAGGAAAATATTCATGGTGTTTATGTTAAAAATGGATTTATGAGCGGGACATATCTGCCACAGGTATGGGAGCATTTTATCAAGAAAGAAGATTTCTTAAAGTCGTTATTAGATGAAAAATCTGGAATTGGTTATGAGAAACTAAATAGCCCCGAAACTGAAATTTATATTTATACCGTTGAAAAAATAAATGAATAGATTTAGAATATTAAAAAATAATTATTCTGGCTTTACATATGCATCTATATAATCAGCTCTTTGAGTTACTGTAAATGCAAACATTGCTCCTATTCCAATTAATGCTCCTATTGGTCCGCCAAGAATAAATCCAAGCAAGCCGGCAGCCGCTCCAACGGTTATATAGGAAGTTTTATTGTTTTTGATGTCCTGCCATAATTTCTGACCAAAAGATGGTTTTTCAGGTTCTTGTGAAGAAGTGTTTGTGCCGTCTTTTGCCATTGAGGGATTTGTGGTGTTTATACTGGCTTTTACGGAAGGCAAGTCGGATTTAGCCTGAGGAATGCTTCCATCAAAAGCTTTTGAGGCGTTGGTTGTAGCTGATTGCGCCTGATTTAATGCGTTATTTGCAAATGAAATATTTGTGTATGTGGTTAAAATTACAAGGGACATTACCATAGAAATCGCTTTTTTGGCCATTTTCATATCTCCTCCTCTTTACCTTCCTATCATTTAGATTATACTCTAAAAATGATTGTATTACAAGGGATTTTAATACTACTGATTTAATAGGAAAAAAGTCCTATAAGGATTTAAAATAGGTTGATTAATTAGCAGTGTTTACTCCTTCTTTTTTCTGAGTAATTGTATTTGATAAGAAACATTAGAAATATTTTTAATTTTTTGTTTTATTTCATCGCTTATATCTTCATCATTTAGTATTTCTATAACAGATTTAACTGTTGGTTTTAAAACCTTCTCATATAGATTGTTATCTTTTAATATATTTATCAGTTTGTCGCGGTCTTTAAATTCATATTGTGGGGTTTTGTTAACTATTATTTCTTCATTTTCCGTTTTTATAGTAATAGAATCTTTTTCAGCCATCTCTTTTATAATCTCTTTTTCAATTTCAGTCCTTTTTTTCATAAACTCATTTATTTGCGCGTCTATCTTAATAAGTTCTGTTATTTTACTGTTTTTTTTCAAATTCACATCTTTCATCACCGGACATAGTGATTTAAAATCACAGTATGAACATGCAAGATCTGAAGGAGATGGGTCAAATTTTTTTGATTTTATTTTATCAACAGTGTCCATTACTTTTTCCCAGAAATGATTTATTTCACTGTCCTTAGCCCTTTCAAAAGCAACTTCTTTAAGACTTTGTACATAGTAATATATCATCTTGTTTACTTCTACCTTTTTAATGCTGACTTTGTATTTTTGGGCTATTTTCTCTATAATTTGAGGATCTGACTCGCATATTTTTTGATAAAAATATAATTGATCATTGCTCCTTCCACCATCTTTGCCTGTTTTATAATCAACTATGGTTATTAATCCGTTGCCGTCATATTCTATTTTATCCGCTACAATCTGCGCTGCTATTCCATCTATATTTACTACTGTAGAGTGCTCCAGAAGAAATGGAATCTTATCATTATTTCGATGTTTAAAATGAAAGTTTTTGATTATTCTTATGCCTTCTTCAAATGCTTCCTGTTCATATCTTGGGAGGCGATAATTTTTTTCTTCAGGTGGTACCTCATCCCATTTTTTTTTGAAAAAAGTGATAAGTTCTTCCACTGAGGGAGGAGGAACCCTTGAATAAAAGAATTCAAGAACACTGTGTATTATCCTGCCAAAAACAAAAAATGGTTTTGGTTTCTCTTTTAATTTATCTACATATTTGAATTTGTATTTTAAAGGACATTCAAGGTAAAGAGACATCTTGGAATAAGAAAAATGAAATTTTTCCTCATTTAAAATTTTTATTTTTTTATTTTCAGTACCTTTGTTTTCCGGGTTATAACTGAATATTTCATCCTGTAAATACTCACTCATATTTTATTAACTCCATTATCCTTGTTTCTTTATCTTCATATAAAGATGAGGTGAGAATTTTTCCTATTTCAGGGGCATAATATGTTATTATTTTTGTATTACTTCCTTCAACGCTTTCCATTACTTTTACACAATTTGAAAATTCTCCAGCTTTTACTTTTATATCTCCTGCATATACCATTTTAGCAAAATAAACCTGTCCATTTAAAGAATATTTCCATATACCTTCCTTAGAATAATTGATTATTATTTTTGAAACTCCTGTTTCGTTTTTTTCAAGAACTCTGTTTGCATCTATTATATATTGCTTTTTCTGCGTTTTAAGCAGTTTTTTGCCAGCATATATTTTTGAAGTAAAATCTATTTTTTGATAATCTTTTTTAGTTATATATATTAATTCACTTGCATTCTTGCCATAACTTTCACTATCACCGAAATAAAACTTATTATATTTAGGAAAAACATAATTAGGACAGATAAAAAACCTAAAATAAGATTCCTGATAATATTGGCTTTTTGGAAATTTTTTTATAAGAAATTCAAAACTTCTTTTTGCCTCTTCGCAAACATATAGTTTGGATGAATATATTAATCCGGCATAGTAAGCGGCATAGTCTGCTTTTTCTTTTTTTGGATAATTTAAGTAATATTTTTCAAAATATTTTGCTGCTTCAGGATATCTTTTTTGCTTATATAACTTTTCAGCCTGTTTTAGTAAATTTGACGAGCAAGCTGAGATTAAAAAAAGAAAAATCAATATTTTCGAATTTCTCATTTTATTAGATAGTTTAACAATTTTTTAGTTTGATATCAACTAAATCTCAAAGTGTATGTCCCTATTTGCCTGCGGACTTTTGCTTCTGCCTGCGACACAAAATTGTTTGTGTCGCAGGAAAAGCAAGTACCCCCACCAGGAATCGGTCGCAAATAAAATTCGCTCACCGCTCATTTTTTTGCGACCCGCTCCTCGCAAAACTGTATCGCCCATGTTTTGCTGCGGACTTTCGATTCCTGCTCAAAACACTTCGTGTTTTTTTGAAAAGCAAGTACCCCCACCAGGAATCGAACCTGGATCAACTGCTTAGAAGGCAGTTGCTTTATCCATTAAGCTATGGGGGCAGTTATTAATAATATATTTTATATTTTTTAAAATCTTATTCCAAAGACTCCAAATATTTTATAGCATTCATTGCTGCCATACATCCTATACCAGCAGCTGCTATTGCTTGTTTATATTTGGGGTCGCATACATCACCACAAGCAAATATTCCTTTCGCAGAAGTTTCGTAATTAGAATCAACAATTATATACCCCTGGTCATCTAATTTTATAATATTAGAAAAGATTTTTGTATTTGGGTGATGACCTATTGCAACAAATGCACCATCAACTGGTATTTCTCTCATTTCACCGGTGTTTACATTTTTTATTTTTATTCCTTTAAGTTTTTCATCTCCAATGAAATCTTCAGGGATGTGGTTGTATATAACTTCTATTTTCGGATTTGATAAAACTTTTTTTTGGGCAAGATATGAAGCTCTAAACTTATCTCTTCTATGAATAAGGTAAACTTTACTTGCAAATTTAGTTAAAAAAACTGCATCTTCACACGCTGTGTCTCCTCCTCCTATAACACAAACGGTTTTATTTTTATAGAAAAATCCATCACAGGTAGCGCAGCTAGAAATACCTTTACCTCTAAATTTTTTTTCGCTCTCAAGACCAAGCCACTTAGCACTTGCTCCTGTAGCTATTATAATCGTTTTAGCATAATATATTTTTTCACCAGCAGTTATCTGGAAAGGATTTTTAGAAGCATCTATTGCAGTTGCCTGTTCATCTGCCATTATAACGCCAAGTCTTTTTGCTTGATTTATCATTCTATTCATCAAATCATAGCCGCTTATGGGATTTTCAAAGCCAGGGAAATTTTCTATCTCGCTTGTGTAAAGTAACTGTCCTCCAGCAAGAGAACCTGTAAGAATTGTTGTCTTATATCCTCCCCTTGCTCCATATATACCAGCTGTTAATCCTGATGGTCCTGCGCCGATTATAAGAATATCTGATAATTTTTCCATTTTATTCCTCCATTACAGCTGCCATTGAGGTTTCTGTTTCCCAGAACTTTACTTGCCTTGGATTTAGCCCAAGTTTTTTAACTTCGTCAAATATTAATTTAGAAATTACTTCAGCTGTGGGATTAAAATTTAATACAAATACTTTTTGATTATGCTTTTTTAGAATTTTTACAAGTGGATCTTTTTTGTGAAGTATTATACAATGATCAAGATTTTCGTCAAGCCATTTTCCTACTATTCTTTTTAATTTAACAAAATCCATAACCATATCTTCATTATCAAGTTTTTTACTTGAAACTATAATTTCAATTTTTCCATTATGTCCGTGTAGGTTTTCACATTTTCCGTTGTAATTAAGCAATCGGTGGGCATAAGATATTTCAAATACTTTACTGACAAAATAGTCTTCCATAATTATATTTTATCAAAAAATACCCGCTAATTTTCCGCTGATCTATGGCTTAAAATCTGTACATAAGGGAAATAATTTAGTTAGCAGTAATTTCCTTTGTTCTGATTTTTCTCTAAATTTTTTTAGCTCAGATTTGTAAAATTTTTCAAATTTTAAGACGGATGATATTTTATAGTATAAATCTTTTCTTTGTGTTCTATATAATTCCAGTATAGGTTCAGAAAGTAAATAATAATAGCTCCTTTCCGCTTCCTGTCTTGTTTTTTTACCTTTTTTCACCTGCTCCATTTCATATTCATACATTAGTTTATAAAAACTGTCAGAATCAACATCAGAAAGAGATTTTTTTATATTTGCATAATAATTTTTAATATATTCAAGGGTTTGCAAGGGATATCCGCAGCTATGATTATTTTCAGCTGTTTTATCTAGTATATATTTTTCAAATGTTTGATAAGAAAGAATATACCTGCATAATCCGGAAATAAATGTTGTTTTTAATATTGGATCATTCAATATTTCATCTGGCTGATAGTTTAAAAGTAAATAATCAGTTTCAATATATGAAGCAAGCTGTTCAATCTCATATGAAAAATCTTCAAGATCATATTTCACAAGAATCTTGTATATATATAAACCTTTGATAATTTGAGTTTCAATTGCTATTTTTGAATCCATGCTTTTTATAGGTATTAGTATCTGTCTTTTGCTGGTATTTACTTTTACACATCCAACTGATGCATCAGGATTAAAAGCTATTGTTGCAGGATATTTTGATAAATAATTTAGAAGATAATTATGCCCTGAGAATTTTATATGTTCAAGCGCCTGACGTATTAAGAAATCGTCAGAATATTTTTTTATGTTAATAGAACAGGAAGATAAAAAAAATCCTGCTATTATCAAAATTTTTTTTGTTTTCATAATCAAATCATAACAGTAAGTTCATTTTTTAATATCTGCTTTTTTAAAAAACTTTCTCACAATGTTCATTGGAAGTCCGACTATATTATCGTATCTTCCTTTTATTTTTTTGATTAATAAGTCGTTCCCATCCTGTACCGCCCATCCACCAGCTTTATCAAGATGTTTTGAGGATATCTCAGTGAGTTTTTGGTTATCTATTTTCTTCATATAACATCTTGATTTTTCCCAGTCGCATAGGTAGATGTTTTTTTTAATCCATATTAGCGAGACTCCCGTATAAACAGACTGCCATTTCCCGGACTGAAATTTAAGCATTTTAAAAGCTTCTTTTTTATTTTTTGGTTTTCCGATTATCCTTCCCTTACAATAAACTATAGTGTCAGCCGCTAAAACTGGCATATTCGGATTTTTAATTGCTACAGAAAGCGCTTTGGCATAAGAAAGTTGTTTTACGATCATATGTGGTAATTGATAATAGCTCTTTTCTTCAATTTTAGCAGGAGTTATTTTGAAAAGATAGTTGTTCCTCTTCAATATTTCAATTCTTCTTTGTGATTTTGAAGCAAGGATAAATTTCATTTAATCAGACGTTTATATATAAAAGCTGCAACAATTATCCCCATAATTGTTGCTATGTTTAGTTTAAATAATAGTCCAAGAGTAAATTGTATAATTCCTAAATCAATTGTTGTTGGATTTAATCCTGTATTGACTGATGTTTGGAGTATAGAATTAACATTTCCGCTTGGCGAAAACCAGATGGAGCCTAATTTATTTACCACCATACCAAAAAGACTTCCAGTAACTATAACTATAAGTATATGCAATGTTGTTTTCATTTATCCTCTTCTCTATCTTTGGATATATTGCTTGTAAAAAGGGTATTTGCTCCAAGCCAGTCAAGATATTGAGATGATCCATCAGATATATCAAAGAAAATAGTCTCTGGTAAAGAATAATTATGCATATTTTTAACTGCTATTATTACATCTTTTACTAAAACAGATTTTGTCTTTATCACAAGCATAAATTCTTTTGACTTTTCTATTTTCCCTTCCCATCTATATATAGATGTTATTGAAGGTATTATATTGACGCATGCAGCAAGTTTTTGTGAGACTAATTCATTAGCTATTTTTTCTGCAACTTCCTTATTGTCAGTGGTAACAAAACATATTTTATATTTTGCCATATTAATAATATAATACAAAAAAATATTAAAAAGGCAAATAGCGCTGAGTTTTAAGAAATAACTGCTAAAAATTTTTTTTGGATGACAAAAAATGATAAATTATTTTTAATATGATTATAGTTATAAATCTAAATATGGCTATTGATAAAACGCTTAAAATAGATGAATTTAAGAAAGGCTATATATATAGAAAAAATCCAGATGTTATTGTTGCTGGAGGCAAAGGGGTAAATGTTGCAAGGGCTTTGAAATTATTTGTTAAAGATTATTTACTTATTGGATTTTTATGCGGACATACTGGAAAGATTATAGATGATATGTTAAGAAAGGAAAAATTTAATTTCAAAATGATATATCAAAGTTTTGGAGAAAGTAGAACCTGTCTTAGCGTCATAGATAAAAATGGCATTGCCACTGATATCAATGAGGAAGGTTCTGTAATTGTTGATAATTCAAAGAAGAAATTTGTTAATCTATTTTCCAGTCTTGTAAAAAAATCTAATATAGTATCAATTTCTGGCAGAACCCCACTTGGTATAGATAAATCTTTTTATAGTAATTTGATTTTTAAAGCCAAACAAACTCAAGCCAAAGTCTTTGTAGATCTTTCAGGTAAAGCGCTTTTAGACTGCCTTAATGCTGGGGTTTATTGCGTCAAAATAAATGCAATCGAGTTTTTAGAATTAGCATCAGTTCCTCCTACTCCCACCAATTTAAAAAAAATTTATTTCAGCTATCATAAAAGAGGTCTTAGAAAGTTGATTGTTACCAATAAAGAAAAGCCAGTTCTGGCTGTTACAGAAAATGGAGTTTATAGAGCATATCCACCGAAAATCCCAAATTTTATTTCAGGTGTTGGCGCCGGAGATTCTTTTATGGCAGGATTTATATATAGTGAAGTAAAGGGATATTCAGATGAAAAAAGTATTGCTTTAGGAATTTCTTTTGCATTATCGGATTGCAAGTCTCTTGGTGCCGGGATAGTTGATAAAAAAGAAATTATGAGATATTTTGATAAAGTTAGAATTTTGAAATTGGAGGCTTTATGAGGCAAGAGATTAAAAAAATAATCGAGAAAGCAGACAATGAGGGAAGGAAAAGTTTAACTGAGGTGGAAGTTTATGAAATATTTAAAATTCTTGAACTTAATGTTCCTGAATATATTTATGCTTGTAAAAAAGACATTGAGGTGAAATCATTTTCAAGAAGGATTTTTGATTTAATTAATACTAATAAAGTTGTTATAAAAATAGTTTCATCTACTAATATTCATAAAACAGATAGTGGAGGAGTAAAAATAGTTGAAAAGGAAATTACCAAAATAGAAAAGGTAGTAAAAGAGTTATTGGAATTTAAAGATATAGATGGAATAATGGCTATTGAGTTTATTGATCATTGTCCTTTTGCGCTTGGAGAAGAACTTCTTTTAGGAGCAAGAGCTGATGATGCGTATGGTCCGATTCTGGTGATTGGTCCCGGTGGAACACATACAGAAAGTTTTGTTAAAGTGCTTAAATCAAATGTTGCTCCATCTTTTATATCTATTGTTGATTTAGATAGCGCTAAGATTAAGAAATTTATAGAAGATTCATGGATATTAAAGTATTGTCTTGGTGGGGTAAGAGGAGTAAAACCTCTTACAACATTCAAAGAGATTGAAAATTGGATAAATAAAATAGTCTTCTTGATGAAAAATTTTAGTAATCTTGAGTCTGACGATTATTTAATAGAGGAAGTTGAAATAAATCCACTTGCTTTAAACAATAAAAAGTTTTATGCCCTTGATGGAGTTTTAAGATTTAAAAAGAAAAAGAGTACTAAAAGGGTTATACCATCTGATCAGGCAATTAAAAGTATATTAGAACCAAAGACAATTGGGGTTATTGGAGTAAGTGAAAAAAAGATGAATATGGCAAGAATAATATTGAATAATACTATAAGAGCAGGTTTTCCAAAAGAAAACATCTTCGTGATAAAAGACGGAGTTTCAGAGATAGATGGCGTTAAAGCTTATCCTACTATTTTTGATGTTCCAAAGGAAATAGATATGTATGTTATTGCTGTTCCTGTGGAAAATGTTATAGAAGTTATTGAGGATGCGGCTAAGTCTATGAAAGTTAATGGGGTAGTCTTAATAACTGGTGGAATAGGCGAAAAAAGTGGAAGCGAGGATGTGGCAAAAAAACTTTACTCAGTTATAAATATCGCAAGAGAAAAAAATCCTAAATTTTCCTTAAATGGTGGAAATTGTATGGGGATAGTATTAAACAAAGCAATGGTTAATACTTTTTTCATACCTGAGTATAAAATGAAATATCCGCTTGGACATAATCCTGATATGGTAAAAACAGCTTTTGTAAGTCAAAGTGGAGCCTTTGTTATAGCGACACTAACAAAGATTCCTCATATAATACCGGATTATACAATAACTGTCGGAAACCAGCAGGATTTAACAGTTGTTGATTATCTTGATTATTTTTCAAGGCAGGATGATCTTAAAGTTATTCTTGGATATATAGAGGGTTTTAAAAATATGGATGGGTTAAGGCTTATAAATATTATAAGAAGAGCGAAAGAAAGTGGGAAGATTGTGATTTTGTATAAAGCTGGCAGAACCCCTGTAGGTCAAAAAGCTGTAATGGGGCATACCGCTTCTATAGCAGGAGATTATTTAGTTTCAAAAAATCTTCTTTCTGGATCTGGCGCTATTGTCTGTGAAGATTTTGAAGAGTTTTGCGATATTGCATATCTTGCTTGTTATTATTCAAAATATGAAATAAAAACAAAAAATTGTTTTATGATGAGCAATGCTGGCTTTGAAACTACTGGAATGGGTGATAATATATCAATTCTTCAAACCCATCCCCCCTCCCCATTACTTGCTACAAAAGTTTTAGATGTTATGAAAAAATATAAACTTGATTCCATATCAGATTTTAAAAATCCTATGGATACCACACCAATGGCAAATGATGATGCGATATCTGAGTTAATTGAAAATATTGCGGCAGATGATATGTATTCATCTATTTTTGTTTCTATGGTACCTTTAACTCCTAATCTCAATACCCTTAAAGATTCTAATGAATATCCGGACAAACTAGAAAAATCTTTTATTGTAAAAACTGCGGAGGTTATGAAAAAAAATAAAAAACCGATAGTTTTATGTGTTTCAAGCGGCAATCTTTATGAACCTTATATTGATTTTGCTATAAAGCATGGCTTCGTAGTTTTTAGAAATGCTGATAGAATGGTGAAGATGTTTGAAAAATATTTATCTAATGTTGAAAATTGAGTTTTAATATTTCTTTAATTAAGGTTAAAAGGAGGAATATGGAAAATTTTGTGTATTCAAATCCTACGAAGATTATATTTGGTAAAAATAACCTTAAGAGAATAGGTCATGAGGCAGCTAAGTTTGGTAAAAAAGCGCTTGTTGTATATGGGATGGGGAGCATAAAAAGAAATGGAGTCTATGATATTGTTTTAAAAAGCTTATCTGAAAATGGCCTTGAGTTTGTTGAGTATGAAGGTGTTAAACCAAATCCAGTTCTTTCTCATGTTAAACCTGGAATTGAGAAATTCAAAAAAAATAGCTGCGACATGATAGTGGCTGTTGGCGGTGGAAGTGTGATAGATGAATCAAAAGCTATCTCTTCAGGTGTTTTTTATAATGGAGATGTTTGGGATTTTTTTACTGGAAAGGCAAAAATAGAGAAAGCGGCGCCTGTTATTGTTGCTTTAACTATTCCAGCTACGGGTTCTGAATCAAATAGTGGTTGTGTCATAACTAAAGAAGAAACGAAGCAGAAATATTCTGCGCATTCTCCACATCTTTTTCCAAAAGTCTCAATACTTGATCCATCAATTACATTTTCTATTCCAAAAGAGCAAACTGCATATGGAGCAGTGGATATAATATCACATGTACTTGAAGGATATTTTACGACAAAAGATATAAACTCCATCATAACAGATAATTATGTTTATGCAATAGTAAAATCAGTTATTTTATTGACTGAAAAAATACTTGAAAATCCCGAGGATTATAATGCAAGAGCTTCTTTTATGTGGACAGCAACTCTTGCGTTAAATGGGATGCAATCTTTAGGATATAAAAATGTAGAGTTTGTAAACCATGTAATAGAGCATTCTCTAAGCGCTATATTTGATATTCCACACGGACTGGGTTTAAGTATAGTTTTAAGTGGTTTTCTTAAACGTTTAATGAATAGAGGTGGAAAATTAAGGATTGCAGAGTTTGGAAAAAATATATTTCAGTTGAGGGGTTCTATTGAAGAAATTTCAAAGGAAACTGTTTTTAAAATGGAAGAGTGGTTTAGAAAGATAGGGCTTAAAACTAAGCTTTCTGAAAATGGAATTTTAGAGAAAGATTTTATAACTGTGGCAGATAATGCTTGTGAGCTTGGAAAGTTATGGGGTTGGAGCTATGAAAAAAAAGATGTTATTGAAATTTTAAATTTCCAAAAGTAAATCTATTTTGTAAATTTAACATTAAATATCATATACAAGAAAGAGGGATAAGCATAAATTTGGTGAGTTATTTAAAGTCTCCAGTATGTAAATCCTTTTGCTATCGCTTTTTCTTTATCAAAAACTCCTTTTACATCTATTAATGTTGGTTTTTTAGAAGATATATTTTTAATTTTATCAAGGCTAAAGTTATCAATTATAATGTTGTGTTTTACTGCAAATATTACAGCATCATATGGTTTTCCATAATTTACATCTTTAGATAGTTTTATCCCGTATTCTTTTTCTACTTCTTCAGGATAAGCCATGGGGTCATATACATAAATATTAACTCCATATTTCTTAAGTTCATTATATATATCAACAACTTTGCTATTTCTTATATCAGATATATTTTCTTTAAATGTTAATCCAAGGATTAAAACCTTACTGTTTCTAATTGTCTTACCTGATTTTATCATCATTTTTACAGTATTTTCTGCTACATACTTACCCATTGAATCATTAACCCTTCTACCGCTAAGTATAACCTCAGGGTGATGTCCTATGCTTTGCGCTTTAAATGTAAGATAATATGGGTCAACTCCTATACAATGTCCACCGACAAGCCCTGGTTCAAACCTCAAAAAATTCCATTTTGTTGAAGCTGCTTCAAGTACTTCTTTAGTATCAATCCCCATTTTGTTGAATATCATAGAAAGTTCGTTTATTAAAGCAATATTTAGGTCCCTTTGCGTGTTTTCTATAACTTTTGCCGCTTCAGCAGTTTTTATATTAGGAGCTTTATGTATTCCAGCTTTTATTACTTCTCCGTAAAGCCTGGCTAAAAATTCTGTGGTGTCTTTTGTATCACCGGCTACCACTTTTTTAATTTTATCAACTGTATGTTCTATATCTCCGGGGTTTACCCTTTCTGGTGAGTATCCCACAAAAAAATCTTTTTTCCATTTTAAGCCACTTTCTTTTTCAAGAATTGGCACACATTCTTCTTCTGTAAGTCCCGGATAGACTGTTGACTCATATACTATAATAGAGCCTTTTGAGATATACTTTCCAACAGTTTCTGTTGCTGAAAATACAGGTTTAAGGTCTGGAATATTATGCGAGTCTATAGGAGTTGGAACAGTTATTATAAAAACTTTTGCCTCTTTTAATTTTTGAGGATTGTCAGTAAAAAAAATTTTAGAGTTCTTTAAAGTTTCTGTTTTGACTTCTCTTGTTTTATCTATTCCTTTTTTTAGCTCTTCTATCCTTTTTGAATTTATATCAAAGCCAATGACATTATATTCCTTTGCAAATAAAGCTGCCATTGGCAGACCGACATACCCAAGCCCTATAACAGCTATTTTGTCCTTTTCTTTTTCAAAAATTATCTCTTTCATAATATAATTTTACAATTTTTCTTTTATTAATTTTTTATATATTTGCAATGTATTATTAACCATCGCATCAAGAGTAAATTTATCTCTTATTGTTAAAACAGCATTTTTTGAAAATCTTTCTCTTAAACTGGTATTATTAATCAAAATTTCAATCTTTTGACTGAGTTCCATATAGTTTCCCGGTTCGAATAAAAAGCCATTAAACCCATCTTTTAATATCTCAGGATTTCCATAAAGATTACCTGCAATTACTGGTATTCCACATGCTAAAGACTCCCTTACTACTCCACTTAAAGCTTCTTTAATACTTGAATTGATACTTATGTCGGTAATGTTCAATATTTTTTCTACATCATGCCTTAAACCTAAAAAAACCCCATTTGATAAATCTATGTTATTTTTGATAAAAAGCTCTTTTATTTCTTTGCTATCTGTTTTCATCCCTGCAAATAAAAGTTTAAATTTATAACCTTTGTCATACAAAATTTTTGCCGCTTTAATTAAATACACCTGCCCTTTTTCATCGCTAAAATTGCCTATAAGAGATATCACAAAATCATCATAATTTAAACCTAATGACTTTTTAAACTCAATATCTTTTTGTCGGGGATAAAATTTTTTTGTATCTACCCCGCTATATACTACATAAATTTTTTCTTGTTTTATACCGTAGTCAATTAAAATTTTCTTTACAGCCTCACATACAGCAATATAAGCATTAACATCCTTTGATTTATATCTTATTAAAGCAAATAAATTTTTAGGTATTTGATGGGCTACCCTTCTTGAAACAACTAAAATAGGTTTTTTAGTTGAAATTTTTTTTACCCAAAACGAGTAATGATGTGCCTTTGAATGATGGGCATGAATTATATCAAAATCATTGGTTTCTATTATTTTTTTAAGATTTAAAATTGTCTTGAAATCAAGACTCCCCTTCGGCGCAAAATCAAAAACCTCTATATTTTGTTCTTTTGCCAATTTATATAAAATTCCACTTGATGGCGTTGCAATGAAAGATTTATGGTTTAAAAGATTAAGTTCTTTTGCAAGGGAAAGAGCTTGATTTACGCCTCCTGAAAAACCACTTGATTCAGTTATATGGAGTATATTGAGCTTTTTATTTTCATTCATTTCCACTGGCCTTTCTTATCCTGTCCATTATCGCTAATCCAATTCCTTTTTCTGGCACTTTTTGTATATATATCTGTTTTGCTTTTGATTCTTCCGCTAAATGAAGGATTTCAAAAAGATTTGAAGCAGCTTCTATTAAATTACCATCTTTGGAAAGTCTTGCTGAAAAAAGATAATTCTTTGAAGGTTTTTTGTAAAAAGATATGTATGCAGATTCTTCAGGTTTTTTAATATCTTTTTCACCGTTTACTATTATAAGTTTTTTATCTGGGGAATAGTGTTTTTTTATTTGACCTGGCGCTTCTATAATTTTTTTATTTGGCTTTTTTAATTTTTTCCCAATGATTTTTTCTATTTTTTCTTTCTCAATTGCTCCAGGTCTTAGCAAATAATAATTTCCTTTTTCATATTTTATTATTGTGGATTCAATACCATAAACTGTTTTTTTACCGTCTATTATTGGTATATCTTTGCCAAGTTGTTTTAGGATATGAGATGGTGATGTTGGGCTCAATTTTGAAAATTTATTTGCGCTTGGAGCAGCAATAAATTTTTTAGAAAGTTTTATAAGTTCAAGAGCAATTTTATTATCCGGCATTCTTACAGCTACAGTTCCCATAGATGCTGTAACTATATCCGGCACGATTTTCTTCTTTGGAAGTATTATGGTTAATGGCCCAGGCCATAATTTTTGTGTCAGCCTTAAAATTTTATTTGGGACATGGGATGCTAATTTAAATAAATCAGGTTTATTGGCTATATGGATTATTAAAGGGTCAAATCTTGGTCTTTTTTTTATATTAAATATTTTTAAGACTGCATTTTCGTTGAAAGCATCCGCTCCAAGTCCATATACTGTTTCTGTAGGGAAAGCAACTACCCCCCCTTTTTTTATTATCAAAGCGCATTTTTTTATGTTTTTAAAAGTAGCTTTTAAGACAGGCATTTTAAATATGAAGTTCTTTATTCTTTGTAATTATTTTTTCTCTTGCTTCTTGTCTTTTTTGTTCGATTTTTTTAGATAATTCAGGGTATTTAAGAGAAAGTATTTCTGCAGCAAGTATAGCAGCGTTTTTTGCTGCATCTATACCAACAGTTGCAACTGGCACACCCGCTGGCATATTAACTATAGATAAAAGCGAATCAATTCCATGTAATTTTACTTCAAAAGGTATTCCTATAACCGGGGCAGTTGTATAAGAGGCGACAACTCCGGGAAGATGAGCGCTAAGCCCTGCCCCGCAGATAAATAATTCTATACCTCTAGACTTTGCATTTTTTACAAACTCTGCTGTTTCATCCGGGGTTCTATGCGCTGAGAGTATTTTTAATTCAAAATCTATCTCAAATTCTTTAAGGGTTTTTATGCAATCATCTATTTTTGGAATATCTTTTTCACTTCCAACAATTATAGCCAGTTTTGGCATAATATCTCCTCAAATTAAAATAGCTTAATAGTTATAGATACAACAAATATCAAAATTATTATGTCGGTGGTAATTAAGAAGTAAAAAACCTTTTTTTGAAATTCCAAATCCTGCCTTATTAGATCAACTTCTGCGCTTATTTTTGAAATAAGCTTTGCCTCTTCAATAATTAATTTTTCAAGGCTGTAAAAATCTTCTTTTTCTAAAGAATCTGGATTGATTTTTTTATTGATTGTATCTATTATTTTAGGCGCCGCCTTTGCTAAAATCAAAAAAGGAAGTTTTTCTGCCAATTTTTTAATAAAACTCATCTTTCCTCCATATTAAAATTTTACATAATTTTGAATTATTATAACTTATTTTTATCTTGTGTATTCGTATAAAGATTATGTATTTTTCCTCTTTTAAGTGAGAAAAAAATTCCTGATAAAGATAAAATAGTAAAAATTAAGAAAGAGAAATTAAGAGACTTAATAAATTCTTGTTGGTATTGTATAAATTGTTTGCCGCTCATAAAGATTGATATAGAAAGGCTTGCAATTCCCATAGAAAGTGATTGTCCTATTACTCTTGAGGTGGCAAGTATTCCTGAGGCAGTTGTGTAATCTTCTTTTTGCGCCGAACTCATAACAGCATTTGTATTTGGAGAACTAAAAAGTCCAAAACCAATTCCAGCGATTAAAAGAATAAGTATTACATAATTTATAGATGAGCCTGACCCTAAAAAACAAAGCATTAAAAGCGATAAAGTGGTTATTCCCATACCCAAAGATGATATTAATTGAGGTTCTTTTGAGTCAGACAATTTCCCGGCAAATGGAGATATTATACACATAATTAAAGGTTGAACTAATAGTATACTTCCTGCTTTTTTAGGTGTCATAGAATGAATACTCTGAAGATATATGCTTAAAAAAAATGTTATTGCGCTTGTTGCGGTATAATTTATAATGGCTGCTAAATTTGAAAAAATGAAAGGAGTATTGTTTTTAAATTTTAGTATATTTATGATATGATATTTCGAGATCTTTTCAATAGAATAAACTATATATAAAAAGAGAAATGAAATTAAAAAGATGAAAACTCCATCTGGAGTATTTATCCTGGAAACCCCATAGATAAATGAAAATAAAAAAACAGAATAAAATATTATTTCTTTAAAATTAATTTTTTCTTCTTTTTTTACTTCTTCAAATCTTACCTTGCTTTTTCCAATTAAAAATATAAATAGGTTTATAAATCCTGCTATAAAAAAATTAAAGGCCAGCCATATTTATTGATAATGAATCCTCCTAAAAAAGGTCCTAAAGAAAGCCCTAAATAAACAAAGCTTACATTTATACCTAAAATCTTTCCTCGACTCTCTTTTGGAAAAATGCTTGCAAGTATAGCGGTTCCAGTTGAAAGAAAGATTCCCCCAGCTATTCCCTGAATTATTCTTGAAATTATCATTATTGTAAAATTTTTTGACAGAGCGCATAAAAAAGATGATAATGAGAATATTAAAACTCCTGATAAAAATACTTTTCTTTTCCCAAATATATCACTGATCTTTGCTGAAGGGATTAAAGATATTGCTGTCGAAAGGATGTAAGAAGTGATTATCCAGCTTGTTAGCGTGGATTGTGTATGCAGAGAATTTTCAATTGCGACAATTCCAACATTTACAGAAGATATCATAAACGGATTTATAAAAGCTGTTATTGAGATTAAAATTAAAATAATATTTAGATTCACAGTTTAATGATTATTTAAGTATGTAATTGTTAATTGTAATATTGTAGCAAACAAAACCCAGAGTAAATATGGTATTTGAATATAACTAATCCATCGAATGTGTGGATATATAATAATAATTGCCCATATAAGTGTTATGAAGACCAGTAGAACATCTATTGCTGCAAGAAAATTATTTCTTAAACCAAATTGTAAAGGAGTAAAAGATAAGTTAAAGATTATATTAAGTATAAATGGTAAGGCAACAAGTTTGGGTAATTTGCCAATATATACTTTATAAAAAACTGTACCAAAAGATATAGTAATCAAGATATAAAGAATAGCCCATACTGGTCCAAATATCCAGCCTGGAGGAGCCCATGAAGGTTTAATTAAGGTTTGATACCAGAGATATTTTTCCATAAGATATATTTTAGATTTTTATAAAAAATTTTCAAATTTTATAATAAGATAAAGAATAAAAATTAAAAAGTTTTAATAAAATTGAAGTGATGATAAGTTTAATAGGAAGTGGGATTCGGTCGCAAATAAAAATCGCTTGCCGCTCATTTTTTCTCAGACCCCCCTCCTCGCAAAACTGTAAGCACAAGTTTTGCTGCGGGCTTTCAAGTCACGCATAAGCCTGGTTGGCTTTGTGCGACCCCGCCTCGTTCGCCTGCATAGCCCAAGGCGAACTGCGGCCTTGCGGCGTGGACGCGAAACCATTTAGGTTTCGCTCTAAAGCCACGCCTCACCCCGCGCAACAGTTTACCGCTTGTGCTTAGCAAAGCACGGAGAGAGTGGGATTCTCCCACAAATAAATTTTGCTCACCGCAAAATTTTTCGCGGGCCGCCCCTCGTCCGACTGAATAGTCCAGGTCGGACTGCGGGCTTTCGAATCCCCACGCGACAGCTTACCGCTGTCGCTTAGCAAAGCACGGAGAGAGTGGGATTCGAACCCACGGTACGCCTTTTCAGACGTACAGCGGTTTAGCAAACCGCCGCCTTAAGCCACTCGGCCATCTCTCCGTTAAACTATTATTTATTAAAGTTCTTCTATATTTTTAGTGAACTGTTTAAATGTGCCAGCACTTTTTGCCTCGTGGCTACGCCACAATGCCAGCTTTGCTGGCATCTTTCCGTAGCAAGTTTTTGGGGATAAGTCAAGTGCGGACATCTCTCCGTTAAATTATTGTTCATTAAAGTTTTTCTGTATTTTTAGTGAACTATTTAAATGTGCCAGCACTTTTTGCCTCGTGGCTACGCCACAATGCCAGCTTTTGCTGGCATCTTTCCGTAGCAAGTTTTTGGGGATAAGTCAAGTGCAGCCATCTCTCCGTTAAATAATCTCTATTAAGCTTTTTTAAATTTTAGTGAACTTATTAACTCTATTATATCAAATTTGAAAATGTCTTTTTTAACCCTTCATATATGGTAGTCCATTGGTTAAATCCGGTTTTTTCTTCCCATTTTTTAGGATTTGCTATCCAGTGGTATGCCCTTGATTCCCTTACTTTATCGCGATTTAAAACCGGTTTTATCTTAAAAAAGTAAGAAATTATTTCATAGGAAACAGCTGTCAGCTTCAAGAGAGTATGAGGCATTTTTATAATTTTAGGTTTTTTTACTTTCATACTTTCAGCCATAAGCTCTACAAATTCTTCCCAGCTATAATTTTGTGCCTCACAGACATAAAACTTGTCGTTTTTTATGGAGTTATCTTCAACTGCTTTTATTATACATTTACATAAGTCATTTACAAAAATAAAGCTAAATCTTGAATCTTTATTTGAGGGTGATATCATTATTCCCTTTTTAACCCATTCTGCTATTGTGGAAAAACCGTCGTCTTTTGGTCCATAGACTATTGGTGGTCTGAGTATAACATATGGGCATTTTAATTTTTCAATTTCTTTTTCAGCTAAAAGTTTACTAAGTCCATAATTTGATACCGGAATGTCTTGCATCTCTTCATTTTTTGGATTTTTCAAGTCTTTGGATGGACCTCCTGCTGCAAGAGATGAAAGATAAATTAATTTTTTTATGCCACTCGTATTTGATGCTTCAACAATATTTCTTGAACTTATTACGTTTTCTTTTATAAACTCAGATTTGTTCCTTGCAAAAAGAGTTGCAGCAAGGTGTATAACTATATCCGATCCATCAATTGCTTTTCTCACAGAATTTACATCATGGTAGTCTGTGGATATAAATTCAATTCCATCTTCAGTGTTATTTTTTCCTCTTGTAAGCACTTTTATCCTGTATTCTTTTGATATAAACTTTATAAGGTTTGATCCTATAAACCCTCTACCGCCAGTTATAACTATGGTTTTCATATTTTAATCCTTTATTTTATCAAAAAATTTTTTTGTTTCTTTTTGTAAATTGTTGGTATTTATTTTGATATCCGTTGTGAATAAACCTTTAAGATATTTTATCTTTCCCCTGTTTATTGTTTCAGGATCCGGAAATTTTCCGCTTAAAATCTTACTTAATATAGTTTTACCATCTTCCTGGGGAAGTATTATTGATGTTATAAATATCATAAAAATGAAAAATAAAATATTTAAAAAAAGAGAAAATGGAAATAACGAAAATATTTTTAAATTAAGGGTAAAATATATGTATAAAAATGACCATAAGGCAATAGAACCATAAAACATATATTCCTCATATTTCCCTGTATCAGGATATAACACAAATATGGTTATTATAATCAATATTATAAAAATTAATCCTGTTATAATTTTTATCATTTAATCTCCTTTTTAGTGTTGCCAATAATCCAGTTAGATGGAAGCCCAAGTTGTTTAAAACCGCGGTAAAGCGAAAATCTATCTGGATATTGTTCGTCCGCTATTTTCCCAATAACCGATTTGCCATCTTTTTGGGGATAACATAACATGATTGAAAGAAGCATAATCAGGTAAATAGTTGTTAGTAAAAAAGATTTTACTGTAGTGTTAAAACGCAAAATAGAAAAACTAAAAAGCGAAGAAAAACCAAACCATAAAAGAGCAGATATAGATAGATATATAACCCCAAGGAAAGTTGTGTCTGGATATAGAATAAGGGCTATAAAATGAGTCAGAAAAATAATTATTATAAGAATTAACATCATAATTTAATCAAAAGTTTTAAACTCAACATATACAGTCAGGTAATTTTCGTAAAAATCTTCAGGAAGCGGGTCAAATTTTTTTATCTCTGATATAGCCATTACAACTGACTGGTCAAAAAGTCTGTTGCCTGAGCTTTTATCTATGCTTATTGCTACTATATTGCCACTTGAAGTTATTTTAAATTTTACAACTGCTTTAAGATTTTTAGAGTTTACTTCCTGTAACTGCCAGCTATCCCATATTCTCGCTCTTAGTTTTGTTATGTACCAGGAATATGGAAAATTAGAATCAGTTCTTATCCCTTGCTGCTTAAAATCATTTGATTTAGTTACATTATCAGACAGATTTTTTGAGTTTGATTTTAATATTTGAGATTCTTCATCTGCCATAGAAGGTTTTATACCTTTAACATTTGTGTATAAATAATCAGAGTCTTCTATTTGTTGGTCCTTTTCTGTTTTAGATTTAATTTCATCATTTTTTATTTCTGGTTTAATAGGATTTTGAGTTTCTGTATTATTGGTTTTCTGTTCAGAGTAGTAATTTTGCGTTGTTATAATTTCGCTTTTTCCAATAAAATCTATGTAATATTGCTTTTTTCCGGACTTGAGATTTGGAAAACTGATAAGCGTCAAAAATAGAAGAATTGTGGCGTGAATAATTCCTGAATATATAAGATAAACATTCATTTCTCTACTATCACTGAAATACCAACCTTTCCTGCTCCTAATTTTTTTGCTGTATCAAGAACAGTTATTACTTCCTGTATTGGTGTTGTCTTTTCAGATTCCACAAGAACAGTTTTTTCATATGACTTTGATAAATTTAACGCCAGCTCTTTTTGAAAATTATTTGTCTTTTTAGAGTTGACATATATCTGCCCATTTTTTGTTATCGTAACCTTTATTATCTTGTCAGTATTTGATGAAATTGTATCAGGCGCGTTAGATGTTTTGGGAAGATTAACCTTTATATGGGACTGCACAAAAAAAGGGGTTGTTATCATAAATATTATTAAAATTATAAGCATAACATCTATTAGAGGTATCATATTAATTTCTGATATAATGCCCTTTGATGTGTTATGTATTTTCATTTTTATAATACCTTTCTATTAATTGCTCTATAAGCCAGTTTATCTCAGCGTTAAATCTATTTATCCTTGATATAAAATAGTTATATGCTACTACTGCGGGGATTGCCACAAAAAGCCCCATAGCGGTATTTACAAGTGCTTCAGATATGCCCTGAGCTATTACTGAGGGACCTGCGCTTTGAAATGCAGCCATATCTTTAAACGCTCTTATAACCCCGATAACTGTTCCAAAAAGACCTATAAAAGGGGCGGTTGAGCCAATTGTTGCAAGAGCATTTAGTTTTTTAGTGAATATAGAGTTATAATATTCTATCATTGATGAAACATATTCTCTTTTTTCCCTTATTGTTCCTGTATGTGACAAAACTCCTGTTATTATCTCACTTACTATGTTTTTTTGAGTTATTATGGATTTTATCGCTTCTGTAGTTTTTGAGGTTTTTAACAAGGTTGAAATTTTGGAAGCAATAATTGAATTTTTTTTAATAGTTTTCTTAAACTCCTTATATTTTTCTATTATTATAGCCAGAGAATATATTGATAACATAATCAAAAATATAAATATTGGTCCACCGGCTTTTATTATCTCTTTTAAAGAAAATTCCATAATTTCTCCCATTTCAAAAATCTGAAAATCTTTGTTCTTTATATTTTACAAAAAAATATGATAATCAATAAAAAGTATTATTTTATTTTGAATTTCTTTGCTTTAAAAACTTTTTTATTTTTTTAAAATCTGGATTTCTTATTATGCCTTTTTCAGTTATTATAGCTGATATGAACTTACCTGGAACAACATCAAAAGCTGGATGAACTGCGCTTACTTTGGGGTGTGCTATATAATTTCCTTTTATTTTTATTACCTCTTCCTTCCCCCTTTCTTCTATTTTAATGTCATCACCATTTTTAATGGTTAAATCAAAAGTATCCGTTGGAGCGGCGACAAAAAACGGGATTTTATGTTCTTTTGCAAGTATAGCAAGAGAATAACTTCCTATTTTGTTTGCTGTATCTCCATTTGCAGCTATCCTATCAGCTCCAATTATAATAGCATCTGGTTTTTTTGTTTTCATTATCCAACCAGCCATATTGTCACATATCAGAGCAAAGGGAATTTTATTGACAAGCAACTCCCAGGCAGTAAGTCGTGCCCCTTGAAGATAAGGTCGTGTTTCACAAGGAAAAACAAATTTAACAAATCCATTTTTATATCCTTCAGTTATTATACCAAGCGCCGTTCCTATCCCAGCAGTGGCAAGCGATCCTGTGTTACAGTAAGTTATAATAATTGAATTTTTTTTAAGAATATTAATTCCATTTTCAGCTATTTTAATTGTGGATTCTATATCTTCATTTAATATCTTGAATGCCTCTTTTTCAACAACCTCTCTTAAAGAAAATAATTCATTTTTAGAAATAACCTTACCAGTTTTTTCAAGAAATTTCATTGCGGCAAAATGTGTTCTTTCCACTGCTTTAAAAAGTGAAACGGCTGTTGGCCTTGAGGTTTTTATAATTTCAAAATTTCTTTTAAGATTCTTTTTGATATATTCTTTGTTGTAAATCTTTGATTTTATTATACAATCTAATCCAAGAAGATATCCAAATGCCGCAGCGTCTCCTATTAATGGCGCTCCCCTTACCATCATTTCTTTTATAGCGCGATGTACATCCCTTACATTTTTTGCTTCAAAATATTTTATTTTATAAGGTATCTCTCGCTGATCAAGTATTGATAAAGTCCCTTTTTTATATTTTATTCTTTCAGGTATCATTATGGAATTGTGTCCAGTATGTCTTCCAGCTCAGATTCATTTTTCCCTGTTATCTCTATTGTTTTTTCCTTACCTCTTAATCCCCTTATTATATTGACATTTTTTTCTCTTACTTCAAAAAATTGTGCAAGATATTTTTTCAATATAGTATTGATTTCTCCATCTTCTTTTGAAGCGCATATTCTGACTCTCAAGACTTTGCCTATTCTGGATATTACTTCATTGTCTTCACAGTTAGGTATTACTTTTACTTTAACTACCATTTATACCCCCTTGTTGTCAAAAAAATAATTTCCTATTCTTATTAAATTAGATCCCTCTTCTATGGCTATTCTCCAGTCCCCGGACATTCCCATAGAAAGGTAATTTTTTTCACCGTTTGAGTTGAACTCATTTTTAAAATAGTTTTTGTATATATCTGCCGCTTTTTTAAAAGACGCCCTGATTTCTTCTTCCTTATCGCTCATCGCTCCTATAGCCATTATTCCACGGATTGATATATTTTTCATTCTAGATATATTTTCAAAAATAAAATCAAAATCTTCCGGTTTTATTCCATATTGTGTTTCTTTATCGCTGATTTTTATTTGGATCATTACCGGCATTATTTTGCCTATTTGAGCTGATTTTTTATCTATTTCTTCTGCCAGCTCTATAGAATCTACAGAATCTATAGAATCAAAAAGCAAAACTGCGCGTTTTACTTTATTTTTTTGAAGGTGACCTATAAAATGTATATCAAGATTTTTTCTTATATCTAAAAAATCTCTTCTTTCCCATCTTTTTTCTGCATCCTGGACTCTATTTTCACCTATAATTTTTATTCTACCATCTTTTATTAAAGAAAGTATTTGGGTGTCATTAGCATATTTAACTACAGCCATTATGTCTACTTTTTGTGAAAGTATATTTTTTAACTCGGTTATTCTGTCTGAAATTCTTGTATTATCGGAATTTACAAAATGCATTATAATTATATTTTAGCAAATTTTGTTCCCTTTTTTCCTGAGAAAAATCAAGTCACTTATAATTATTTTATATAATTTTTATTATGAAATATTCTTTTAAATTCTGGACAATAGTCATAGTAGAAGGATTGATGGTTGGGAAATATGCCATATCTTTTCCTTTTCTGGCGCTTTATATGACGCAAAAAAAAGGTTTTGATATGAGTGTTATGGGGGGTTATTTTTCCATAGTTATGCTTATATCCTCTTTATCCAGTACCTTTGGAGGATCACTTTCCGACTATATTGGGAGAAGGAATGTTATGTTTTTTTCACTTCTGACAAGGGCGGTTTTTATATTTTTAATAAGTTTTTCGATTTATCTAAATCTTAATCCTTTATGGATACTTATATTCAATTTTCTTGCCTCTGTTGGAGGTCTTGGTTTTCATTCCGTGGCTCTGGCTTATATTTCAGATGTTGTATCTGAAAGTGAGAGAGTAAAATCATACAGTATTTTAAGAGTTTCTACAAATGCTGGTTGGGCTATTGGTCCAGCTGTTGGTGGATTTATTGCAAATACTTCTTATCCACTTGCTTTTTTAGTTTCTGCAATTGTTTTTTTTGTAGCGGCTTTTTTTGTTTTTTTCTTTGCAAAAGATGTTGCATTAAAAAGATCAGACTCAGCTTTGACGCTTATTAAGGATGGATTTGGGTTTAAACCAATTTTTGGAAAACGGATTAGCAGGGAATTTAAAATAATACTTTTTTACAGTTTCCTTATGACAGGAGTGATGTCTCAGCTTGTTGTCCCTTTATCACTTTATTCTAAAAAATATCTTGGATTTTCAGAGAAGGATATAGGTTTTTTGTTTACTTTAAATGGCTCGATAGTTATTTTAATTCAGTATTTTATTGGAAAAATGATAAAAGAAGAGAAAATTATAAAAGCGCTTTCTTTGTCTTGCCTTTTTTACGCCGCGGGATATCTTTTATTTGGATATTCTCGTCTTTATATTATGGCTATGTTTTCAATATTTATTATGACTATAGGAGAGGTTATATTTTCCCCCTCCCTTTCTACTCTTGTTTCAAGAGTTTCTCCTGAAAATAAAAGAGGAAATTATATTGGGATTCACTCAATGATTTCAGATTTTGGAAGGGCATTTGGGGTTTTTGCTGGAACATTTCTTATAGATAATTTTTCTTATTATATAAGAGAAATTTCATGGTGGTTTGTGGCAGTGGTATCAATTATTTCATCTTATGGATTTTCAACTCTAAAAAAATATGGAAAAAAATCTAATGAATCATTGGACAAATCCATAAAACTTTCTTATCCTTCATCGCCAGTATGATTTTTGTTCTAAAAATAAGAAGTCCCCTTTTGAAAAGGGGACTTCTTTCATTTTTTTACCGTTTTAACTTTTTGCGTCAATACATATCGGCCCCGGCTGGCATTGCTGGAGTCTTTTCCTTTTTCTCAGGTAACTCCGCCACAAACGCGCCGCTTGTAAGAAGCGTTGAAGCTATTGAAGCTGCATTTTCAAGGGCGGTTCTTGTTACCTTGCAAGGATCGACTATTCCGTGTTTTATCACATCAACATATTCTAATTTTTCCGCATCAAAGCCTATCTCGTGGGATGAATTTTTTATTTTCTCAACCACTATAGATGGATCGACGCCAGAATTTTCAGCAATGGTTTTTAGAGGAGCATATACCGCTTTCCTTACTATATTTATTCCTATTTTTTCATCCTCGTCTTCAGTTTTTATGGAGTCAAGAACTTTTACTGCTCTTACCAGAGCAACTCCGCCTCCAGGAAGAATTCCTTCCTGAACCCCGGCTTTTGTTGCATTTTTGGCATCTTCTACTTTTGATTTTTTTGCCTTCATTTCAGTTTCAGTTGCTGCTCCAACTCTTATTACGGCAACTCCTCCTGAAAGTTTGGCAAGCCTTTCTTCTAATTTTTCTTTGTCGTAATCGGATGTAGTTTCCTCTATTTGTTTTCTTATCTGATTGGTTCTGTCTTTTATTTTCTTTTTATCTCCTTCTCCATCAACTATTGTTGTATTTTCTTTGTCGATTACGATTCTTTTTGCTTTTCCAAGCTGATCTAAGGTTGTTTTTTCAAGTTTCATTCCTCTTTCTTCGCTTATTACCTCTCCACCGGTAAGTATTGCTATATCCTCAAGCATTTCTTTTCTTCTGTCTCCAAAGCCAGGGGCTTTTACAGCGCAACCTTTAAGGGTTCCTCTCAGTTTATTGACGACTAAAGTGGCAAGCGCTTCTCCTTCAACATCCTCAGCAATAATAAGGAATGGTCTTCCAGTCTGAACTATTTTTTCAAGCACTGGCAGAAGATCGTTCATCGCTGAAAGTTTTTTATCGGTTATGAGTATCATTGCATCTTCAAGAACGCATTCCATTCTCTCGGGATCGGTTATGAAGTAAGGAGATATATATCCCCTGTCAAACTGCATTCCCTCTACAACATCAAGCTCAGTTTCAGATGATTTGCCTTCTTCAACAGTTATCACCCCTTCATGTCCGACCTTCTCCATAGCTTCTGCTATAAGATCTCCTATAACTCTATCATTTGCGGATATAGTTGCTATCTGCGCTTTTTCTTCCCTGGTTTTGACTGGTTTTGCCATCTTTTTTAGTTCAGATACAATTGCGTTTACTGCTTTTTCTATACCTTTTTTTACATAAACTGGATTTGCTCCGGCTGTGATATTTTTTATTCCTTCATTAAATATTGCCTGAGTAAGTATAGTAGCGGTGGTTGTTCCATCCCCAGCCACATCATTGGTTTTGGAAGCTGCTTCTCTAACAAGCTGCGCTCCCATATCCTCAAAATGATCTTCAAGCTCTATCTCTTTTGCTATCGTTACACCGTCGTCTATTATTGACGGAGAACCGAATTTTTTAGAAAGAACGACAGCTCTTCCCTTTGGTCCAAGGGTTACTTTTACTGTGTTAGAGAGCTTATCTACCCCCTGTTTTATTTTCAATATTCCAGCTTCTGTGAATAGAATTTCTTTAGCCATATTTCCTCCTTATTCGTTAACTATTGCGAGAACATCCTCTTCTCTCATTATAAGATATTCCTCGTCATTAATTTTTATTTCGGTACCTGAGTATTTACCGTAAAGAACTTTATTCCCAACTTTGACTTCCATGGGAACAAGTTTTCCATCATCTGTAACTTTTCCTTTTCCTACCGCCATAACCTCTCCTTCCTGCGGTTTTTCCTTAGCGGTGTCCGGTATTATTATACCGCCCTTTTTAACCTCTTTTGGCTCAAGAGGTTTTATTATTATTCTATCCGCAAGAGGAGTTATATTTAGTTTTGTTTTTGTGTCTCCCATACTTGCCTCCTTTATTTTTAGCAATTTTTATCTATAATTGCTAATTTACAAAATTTTTAAACCCTTGTCAATAGCAAACTTAAATGTAGACTGCTAATTTTAATTATGATTTTATTTTGAACACAAATTTTGTTATGCCGACTTCTATTTCATCGTTGTTTTTTAATTCCACAGGTTTTGTTATTGGAGAAGCATTTAAAATAACGTTTTCTGGATTTATAGGAATAAGAAAATATTTGTTTTCCCTTATAGATATAGCTGCCGCATAATCTGATATTGTAGAAAATTGATTTTTAGATTTTGCAGGTATGTGTGATCTTTGAGGATTGCCTATAAAAGTAGTAATTCTGTTAAGTTCAAATTTAGTCCTTTCATCATAAGGATTTAAAACTGCATTTATCTCAGCTTTTTTTATATTTATATCCAGAAATTTAACGTTTATAATATATCCGCAGACTTTTATTTCGCATTTTTTTTCAACCGATATCTTTTTTATTTTTTTGTCCATAACAAAAGTCCCATTGGTTGAGTTCATATCCTCTATTTCAAAGTTATGGGAGTTTCCTATTATTTTAAAATGTTTTGAAGAAACCGTATTATCGTTTATTATTATATCATTTGAATTGTCTCTTCCGACAAAAATTTCATTTTTTGAAATCAAATATTCGGCTATTATATTTGAAGAATCTTTGAGTGATATATAAAAACTCATTTGACTATCTTTTTTATTTTATCTATGAAATTTTCTTTTGCGACCTTTGCTATAACGACCGTTATATTATCTTCTCCGCCGTGTTTGTTTGCTGTTGTAATGAGGTTTGAGCAGATTATTGAGATATTATCTTGTGTTTTTTCTATTATTTCTGCAAATTCTTTGTCTTTAATCATTTTTGTTAAGCCATCGCTTGCAAGAATTATTATATCTCCTTCTCTAAATTTTTCTTCCAGTATAAAATAATCAGTAATATTATGTATTCCGAGAGCTTTCATTAGTACATTTCTAAAAGGTGAATTTTCCATTTCTTCTTTTGTTATAATACCTTTTTTATATTGATCCATAACATAAGAATGATCTTCCGTTAGCTGTATTATCTGTTGTTTGCGATAGAGATATGCCCTTGAATCCCCTATATGAACAATTGATATTTTTGAATCATTAAAAACAGCAGCGGTCAATGTTGTTCCCATCCCCTTACATTCTTCATTTTGTTGTGATTGTTTAAATATTTCTATGTTGGCAAAATCAAAAGCAGCTAATAATTGATTTGTTACAATTGAGTAATCATTGTTTATTATCTCTGGTTTTTTTGAAGCAAGAAATAATTCTTTAAATTTTTTATGTGATAATTCTACTGCTAGCTTGCTTGCCATTTCTCCATTATTATGTCCCCCCATTCCATCAGCCACGGCAAAAAAATTTATTTCGGGATCAATGATATAATTATCTTCGTTATGTTCTCTGACTTTTCCGCGATCAGTTTTACCACAAAAATCTATTTTATATTTCATATTCCTCTTTTTTAAAAATACCCCTTATAAAAATGAAATTAAGTAAAATCCAAAAGATAAATATGGAAGGCATGGTATGGCGAATATATTTTTGGTAGAAAAGTAATAATGTTTCCTTAAAATATTTTTTAGAGACTTCAAATCTAATTTTATTGATATCAGGCTCTTTAAGTTTAGCAATCTCAATTCTTATATTCTCTTTTATTTTTTCTTCTATATCATCATAAGTTTCTGAATTAGTTTCTATATTAGAAAGATTTAGATAAAATCTTTCACGTACCTCAAGAGCTATCTTTTCTTTTTCTTTTTTATATCTTGCAATTTCTTGTTCGTATTGCTGTTTTGAGTTATTGTTTATATACCCATCTTTTGATGCTATGATCATATAAAATGCCAGAATTAAATAGATGAAAAATATGAGATTTTTTTTCATAATAAAAATATGAGTTACTCCGTAAATTATAGCGGAGGAAATAGCAAGGTAAAAAATGCGAGAATTAATATCTATATTAAGAGTAAATGCTATTGTTTTCCAGAACATAAAAATAGATAAAAGAAGTAATAATATAGAAATAGTTTTTAATGTCATTGAATTTTGCTGGGTTGAAAGACTATGAGATGTTAAAACAATAGCGAAAGAGAGTATAAACATATTATCTTTTCCAAAGCGAATAGATTTTATTATATAGACTAATCTATCCATAAATCCTTGTATTTGAGGAGTATAATTTATTCCATTAAAAGCAATAGTAATAAAAGAAATAAAGAGTATGAAAAAATACAACAATGGATAAGTTATTTTCTCAGTTCTTAGGAAAAGATAGGCAAACAAAATCCCAAGCGCCAGAAAAATCAGCGAGTATGGTTTTATGGTTATAGATTTTAAAATAGATAAATAACTTTCTGATGAATTTATTGTTGTAAATATAGTCAAAAATGCAAATGAAAACATACTATAAAATATATGGTGCACTGATTTAGTAAGTTTAAAAACAAATAGCGATTGAAGTTTTGGATGAATTGTCTTTTTCTGGGGTTCGCTTTTTAAGTTTTTTATTTCTTCATTTTTATCAGCTGAAACTGTTTCATTTTTTTTGATTTCTATTTCCCCTATAAAGCTTTCAGATTGAGTAGTTTTATTATTTTTTTGAACTGCCGTTTGATTTTTTGAGAGTTCATCAAGGTCATATTCAGATTCGGAAGATATTATAATATTCTCATAATTTTTACTTTTATACTTTTCTATTTCCTCTCTCACCTCTTTTGCGCTTTGATATCTGTCATCTGGATTTTTTCTCATCAGTTTTTCTATTATCTTTACCGTCCATATTGGAAGATCTGGTTTTATAAGGTATAAATTTGGAATCGGGTCATTTATATGTTTGTTTATTACTTCTATTGAAGTTTTTCCGTCATAAGGATATTTGCCAGTAAGCATATAAAAATAGGTGGCTCCAACGGAGTAAAGGTCTGCCCTTTGATCTACCCGTTTGCCAAGCCCTTGTTCTGGCGACATAAAATAAGCCGTTCCTATCATTTCCCCCGTTATAGTTAACTGCTTTTCTTCAACTACTCTTCTTGCAAGTCCAAAGTCTATTATTCTTGGGACTCCCTCATTGTTTATTATAATATTAGAAGGCTTTATATCCCTATGTATTATATTTTTTGAATGAGCGTGTTCAAGTCCGCGCAAAACACCGATGATTATATCAGAGGCTTGAGGAACTGTGAATGTCCCTTTTTCTTTTATTATTTGATCTATGCTTTTCCCTTCAACATAAGACATTACTATGTAGTAATTGCCTTTTTCTTTGCCGTAATCGTAGATATGTACAGTGTTTGGATGATCCAGCTGTTTTGAAATTTCAGCTTCTCTTAGAAAAAAGTCAATATTTCTGGGGTCAGCTTCTAATTCCTTTGATAGTAGTTTTACACATACTACTTTATTTAGCGTAATGCTATGCGCCTTATAAACAACTCCCATCCCCCCTTGGCCGATCTTTTCAAGAATTAAACAATTGGCAAAGGTTTTTCTTATCAAATCATCATTCATTTAATCTTCTGTCCTTATGATATATGCTTTTATTCTTTTCTGGTCTTGATTTAAGAAATCTTTTAATTTCAAATGCTTTTTCTATTATTTTTGCATAATGGATATCTCTTACTACATTTACAATTGCTATTGAAAGGGTCATAATAGGAAATCTTCTGACATTATTCATCCTGTCGGTAGTCGTTATGAAACCTGCTTTTCTATGATTTTCATCATAGTATAATGGTATTTCTGAGTCAAACCTTGAAGTAATTTCTTCAGAGATTTTTCCAATTTTTTCAACAGGAGCTATTACCACAAAATCATCTCCACCTATATGCCCGATAAAGTAATCATCTGGAGAGTTGCGCTTGAGAGCTTCAATTATAATTTTAGAAAGAAATTTTATTATACTATCTCCTTTAGGATATCCATAAACGTCATTATATGCTTTGAAGTTATCAATATCAATATAGGCAAAAGCAAAATTGGGATTTAAAGAAACCTTTTTTTTTGTATACTCTTCTATCAAAGGACTACCGGGAAGTTTTGTAAGCGGATTTAAAGAAGAATCGTTTTCTTTTCTTTTGAGTATCCTTTTAATCCTTACTCTAAGCTCTCTTACATCAAAAGGTTTGTTGATATAATCATCCGCCCCTATTTCTATTGTTTTTATTTTTGAATCTACTTCAGATACGCCGGTTAGTATTATTATCGGTATATCGCTTAAAACCTGATTTTCTCTTATTTTCTTGCATAGCTCATATCCATCTATATCTGGAAGTTTTAAGTCAAGAAGTATAAGAGATGGTTTAGGTTTTTTTATAAGATATGAAAGAAGTTCTCTCCCATTTAATAAAGTAACCACATTGTAATTAAGGTTTTTCAATATAACAGAAACAAGAAGCCCTACATTTGGGTCATCATCAACCACCACTATGGTCTTTGTTTCTTCGTTCAACACTCCCCCTTTATTATGTTTATCAATCAAATTATATTTTACTATTTATCTTACTATTTATTATAAAAAAAATATATAAAAAAAGCAATTAATTGTAAGATATCTATACATACCTGTCTGCGTGCCTGCCTGAGCGAAGACCCTCGCAGTCAGGCGAACACGCACAGGCAGGTTGGAGTTTTCATAATTTTTAAATTGTTCATCTAAAAACCAATTTATTAGTGTTTTTCCGATTCAGTTATTTATGGCGTTTTTCAATACCATAACATATAATCCATAAGCCCTATCATTTAAACTCTATTATTACCTTTCTGGACAGTTTACTCTCTTCCCATTTTAATATATCCCCTCTCCTTTTTTGTAGAGGGTTAGGGTGAGGAGATTTCACCCTCACCTTAATCCTCTCCCATCAAGGGAGAGGAAAATTAAGTGTCAATAAGGGAATTTAATTTTTTCACCCTTATCCTTCACCTTCCCCCATCAAGGGGAAAGGGAGAATTTGATCTTTCCGGAAGGTAAAATTAGGTTTTGTTTGGATTTAAAAATCATCCACAGTTTAAACACGATCGTGTAAAATCAGTGGATGTTATTCATAAGAAAGTTATATAATTTCTGGTAAATGATTATCCACAGTTTGACCACGACCGTGTAAAATTAGTGGATGTTGTTTTGAAGGCAAAATACCTTAGACTGACCGCCTCGGTCAGTCCGGTATTGGAGATCTACAACAAATTTACAAATATTATTCTACGGATCCAGCAGCATTAAAAATCTGTTCAATATGTTTCTGATATTTTGCATAAAAAAATCTGGTTGTTTAAATCAAGCTTGTATAAAAAAAAGGAGGGCTGCCTTTTGGGGGGTAGGTGAGGGAGGCAGCCCTGCTATGTAATTTTAGCATCAATATTGATTTTGTCAAGGGTCTTATGTTACAAAAGTTACATATATCTTAGTGGAAAAATTATATTTGTAAAGATAATTGCCTGAGCAGTTATGTGCTATAATTGATTTAATGAGGATAGTTAATTTCATTGTGTTGTTTTTGTGTGTCTTTTTTTTATATTGGTTTTTTGGAAAAATATTTTCCGATTTTTATTCAATAGACTACAGCTTTATTTCCAGGATGATAGAAGAAAGAAAAAGCGAGGTAGCCTTAAAGTATATTAATTTATGTCTTTCTAAATATAAAGATGATGGATCTCTGTATTATGAAAAAGCCAGAGCATTAATGCTTGAAAAAAAATATGATGAGGCTCTTTCAAACCTTGAAAATTCAATAGCTCTTGGTTTTCCTCTTGTTTCATCTTATAACTTAAAAGCCGTAATCTATGGAAGTTATAAAAATGATTATAAAATGCAAAAATATTTTTCATCAAAGGCGATAGAAATAGATCCTACAGATTATGAGGCGTATTTGATAAGGGCAAGAGCCTCTTATTTTCTTGACGATTATGAAAACTCAATTAAAGATTTTGAGATTGCTTATAATCTTACAAATGATGATAATATCCTTTTTGAAAAAACGGCAGTTTTGTTGGAATCTGGAAAAATAAAGGAAGCTATTGAAATACTCTATAACCTGAATAAAAAATATCCTGATGATAATTCTATCCTCTATAGACTTTTTCTTGCTTATAGAGATGGAGGATATTATAACAATGCCCTTTACATAATAAACAGGCTTGTGGATAGAGAAAAAAGTTCTTTTTATCTAAAAGAAAAATCTAAAATGCTTTATACAATGGGAGATTATTGTTCTTCAGCTTTAAATTATTACAGTGTAGTTAATTCTAGCTCTGCAAATGCCGATGATTTTTATTTTTATTCTCTTTTAATGTATAAAAATTTGAAGTTAAAAGAAGCTCTTGATTATATTAAAAGAGCGGAAAAGAAGAAAAAAGATGAAAAATATCTCAAGTTGAAGGAAAAGATAATAAAACAAATGAATAAATGATTTTTAAATACTATTTCAAAATGTTGTTATTTTATATTGTTGTAACTTATTTAAATTAAAGATTGTTAAAAAAAATCTCTGGCTACTGCTTTTGTTTTGTTATCCTTGGAAAAAATGAGTATCTGAAATTAAAAGTGCCTAAGTATTCATATCCTCCGTTATATTTAAGATATGAAATCTGAAAGTTTAATTTTAAAAGAGTACCTAATTGCAAATTTATAAGTTTTGGACTCATACTTGAGCCCTGAGGTACTATAGCCTCAATACCTAATATATTCTTGTTTTTTGCGATATACATCATTCCAAAAAAAAGTGTAGATTTGGATATATAGGGATGATGATTTAAAGTTAGTTCAATGGCTTTATCAGAAAGAAATTCTGAAGTCTGGTATATAAATCTTGAAAAATCTCCGTCAGAGTATCCCGCATTTAATATAAATTTGTTGGCAAATTGTTTGGAGATAACAAAGTAGAGCGATGAATATGTGTTTGTATTATCGCTGTCCACTTTAAATGATGCCCCTGGTCTATTTAAAGATGGCTGGGGAGAATCTCTAAAAGTAAAGATCCCTTTAAAGCCGGTTGCAAGCGAGGGTAGATATTTAGTTTCTCTTTCTATTAAAAGCTTTCCATCTGTCTCAAAATACCAGATCCCAATTCTATCAAGATAATTTTTTTTGTCTATTGTCCAATCGAGAGAATTTTTGCCATAAAGTCTTCCTATATAATATGCCGCATTAAAATCTATAGAGGGACCTATCTCATTAATACCATTGGATCTATAGGCTGTTGGGGTCAGAACTATACCACTTATTGAGACCTGTTTTGGTAGAACTTCCCATCTTTTTTCTTCTGAAACAGATGTTTCGCTGCTTATATTAATTTCCTGTGAATTGGTATATTGAAAAACAAAAAAATATGTTATTGCTGTTAATATTAATTTTTTCATAATAAAATTATACTAAAAAACATAAGGATAAAAACATAACAAAACTGGCATATAACCCTGCTACTATATCATCTATAACTATTGAAAATCCTCTAAAATTTATATTTTCCAGTTTTTTTATTGGCCACGGTTTTATAGTATCGAAAATTCTAAAAAATACAAAAAGTGAAATAGCATTTATTATATTTTTTTCGAAAAACAAAAAACACCACCAGTATCCGCATATTTCATCGATAACTATAAGAGGATTGTCTTTTTCACCACTTAAGATAAAAGCATTATGAGAGATATAAATGGCAAAAAGAGTAAAAACAATCAAAAATAATAAATTATTTTTCTCTGGCGTTAATGGAAGCAGGATAAATGCCAGAAGTGTTCCAAATAGACCACATCCCCTGAACTTTGATTCTCGTTTTGAAAAATATGATGGTATTTTGCTTATATAAAATCCGCTTGCTATAAAATCAACTACCCTCAATTTCCCTCTTCTTTTTTAGGGGGAATATCATTTCCCCATTGTCTTTTTATCATCTTATAATGGTTTAGGACATATATTATTCCGCTTATCATGGTAATAGTTGCAGTTATTAACATAAGAATTGATGGAAGTGTATGTAATTTAGCTATAATACGTTCAAGATTGGTATTGGAATGGGAGAGATTTTTGATTATTAGATATATAAGAATTAGATATATGGATATAAATTGAAAGAGAGTTTTAAATTTTCCAGATTTTTCGGCTTTTAAAACAAAATTATCAAGCGCAGCTAAAACCCTTAGAGATGCTACGGTAAGTTCTCTTAGTATTATCAGAAATATAGCAAAGATAGGTATTTGAAGTTCTTTTATATCAGCAAAAGCTAAATAACATGAAAAAACTACTATTTTATCCGCATATGGATCAACAATAGCTCCAAATTTAGTTGCGGTGTTTGTTTCTCTGGCTATTTTCCCGTCTATAAAATCGGATATAGAAAGCAAAATCAAAAGTATAAAAGATATTATTAAAAGCGTTATATTATCGTGTTTTATGAAGAAAAATAAAGTTATTCCAAAAAATGTTCTTGAAAGAGTTATTTTATTCGCAAGGGTCATAGTTTTATAGTGTCATAATTGTTTTCATTTTTATATTCAAATTCTTCCTTTTTAACTTCAGGATTTATTTCTATATTTTTGAGAATCGTCGTTACAATAGTATCTCCTAAATCCAGTTCGCCTTCAACCGGGAAAAAATTGGAGTTCAACTTCAATTTTAACTTATATCCTTTATTTTTGGGGGTTATTTTAAGGAGATATCCGGATTCTATTTTTTCACTTTTAACATCCGCTTCTTCAAGCAAGGATGAATAATTGCCAAATTCAAGAAGCCCTTTTAATTTTGGTTCCAGTCCGCTTTTCCAATTTTTGTAGCTAGTTTTTATGATTTGTTTGTCTTTTGGTTTCACTATGGTTATATCTTTTTTTGAATTTATTATTATCGTTTGTTCTTGAGGTTGTGAATGAATTATCTTGATATTATCAGGCTTTAAATAAGTTATATTGCCTTTTACTTTTTGTTTTATTTCTGCCACCTTAAATAGAACCTCTTGCTCAAAATCGGATTTTAAGGATTTTAATTTGTTATCAGTTTCTATTAACATCTTTACTACTTCAATCCCTTTATTTTCAAAAGTATTGGTAGAAACTTCATTTTGCGCATTTAGCCAAAAAGGTACAATCAAAAAAAATAGTATTATTAGTTTATTCATTTCCCCTCCATTATTTTGGTGAAGAACTTTCAAGAGCATTTAAATATTCTTCTATTTTTTCAAAGTATATCTGCCATTTATTAGTTCCCTCTGGTTTATATATAAAACCTTTTACTTCAAGAAGACTTAACAAGTTGGTAGCTCTTGCAGAAGATCCAAAATGCGCTTTTAGCAGATCCTGAGAAACCCTTCTTCTTTCAAGTATAAGTCTTAAAGCAGTTATAAGTTCTTCTGAGCTTGATCCCTTTCCGTCAAAAGTTGTTTCTTCTTCTCTATATATGGTATAGCTGGGACCGCCCTGCTGTTTTAAAAACTCCACTACTCTTGATATCTCATCTTCGCTTACATAACATCCCTGTATCCTTTCCGGCTTGCTTTTATTTGGACCAAGAAACAGCATATCTCCTTTACCTATAAGCGATTCCGCGCCAGGACAATCTATTATAACCCTTGAGTCTACCTTGGAACTTACCTGTAAGGCAACTCTTGAAGGGAGATTAGCCTTTATTACGCCAGTTATAACATCAACCGAAGGCCTTTGTGTCGCAAGAACTAGATGAATTCCAACGGCTCTCGCCATTTGAGTCAGCCTTTGAATAGACTCCTCTACAACATTTTTCGCCTGAAGCATAAGGTCAGCAAGTTCATCTATTACAACTATTATGTAAAATTCAGTTGGTTGATTATTTGAAATAGCCCATTTATTGTATGATTGTATGTTTTTTACCCTTGCCTTTTCAAATTTTTTATATCTGCTTTCCATTACTCTTGTAAGAGCAACCAGGGTTTTTGAGGCTTCCTTTGGATCTGTTATAACTCTAACCTTATCAGGGGTAGTTCTGGGATCGTAAAGATATGGTATATTTTCATAGGAAGTTAGTTCAAGCCGTTTTGGATCTATGAAGACAAATTTTATCTCATCGGGAGTGTTTTTATAAATAAGCGATATAATTAATGATTGTAAAAATACACTTTTTCCGCTTCCTGTAGCCCCTGCTACAAGCATATGAGGCATTTCTTCAAGATTTGCTATAGCCACAGATCCTTCGCTATGTCTTCCCATAACAAAGGTAAGCGGATGAGGTGAAGAGTTAAACTCAGGAGATTCTATTATTTCTCTTAAGGTTACAACGCTTCTTTTTGAGTTCGGTATTTCAAATCCTATGGCTGATTTTCCGGGTATTGGGGCTATGGCTCGTATTGATCCTATTGACTTCATAGCAAGCGCTATATCATTTGAAAGGGATACTATGGAATTTATTTTAACCCCCGGGGAAGGGGTTATCTCATATCTTGTTATAACAGGTCCCGGATATACACCAGATATATATGCTGATATATTAAAATTTTTTAATGTTTCTTCAAGTTTTGTTTTTGCCTCTTGAATCTCATTATTGTCAGGTAGATATATATTTGAATTTTTACTTTTTGAAAGGAGGTCTATAGATGGATTTTTAAAGTTCTTAAAATCAAGAAACTCTCTTTTTTTGATAATTTCATTTTTTGGTTTTTTTTCCTGTTTTTGTTCTTTTGTGTTTTCGTTGCTATTTTTTTTGTTAATTTCATCTGTGGTTTGTTGAGTTTGTGAAGATTTAAGTGGTAGGTCTTGCTGGATTTGTTCATTTTTATTTTTAATAGGCTGAACCAAGATGGTTTTTTCTCCAGCTCTTTCTTTTTCATTTATTATTTTTTTGCGTGTGTCAAATTCTGCTTTTGCTTTCTTCCACTCATCCCAGTCTTTTTCTAATACCAATTTCGCTTTTTCAAAAACCTTACTCCATTTTATCTCAAATATTATATTAACTCCCAGGATAATAAAACCAATTGAGAATATCGCTGATCCCGCCTCGCCGAAAAGTTTTATCATAACCGAGTCTAAAAAATATCCCAGCCATCCGCCGTTTAATGGATAGTTTGTATAGTTATAAATCCTTTCAAAAAAGGCTGATACAAAAGAAAGAGTAAAAAATATTCCAGCAAGCATTGAAAATAAACCTTTATTTGGCTTTCCAAGTTTCAAAAGTATTCTTGTCAAACCATAAAAAAATAGAAAAGGAAATAAGTATACACTGTGTCCTATAAATGCGGAAAGTTTATCAAAAACAAACCTTCCCAGTATACCTTTTTGTGATGGATTTATTATAATCCAGAATATCCAGACTGAAAAAAATATAGAAATAGTCCAGTAAACAATATTGGAAAAGCTTTGAGATTTACTGTTTTTTTTTGTGTATAACTTATGACTCATTTTTAAGATTTACTTTATATATTAGGTTTTCAAGCGTCATTTTTATTTTTTTCTGAGCCAGGAGATACCCTAAGGAAAGATATAACTCAGAGCTTGAAATTCTAAGCTTTAATTTTATTTCCCATGAGGAAAGCATAGGTTCTTTTGAAAGAAGTTCCAGTATTTTTAATGTATTATCCTCTATTTTTTTGCTTATTTCTTCGTCGCTCATACTTTTTCAACAATAAATAAATTATCCCCTTCATTTACAAATTTTCCATTTTCAGCCACACATTTAAGTATTTTACATTTAAATTCAGTTTTTATTTCGTTAAAAACCTTCATTGCCTCCACAAGGCACACAACGCTGTTTGCTTCAACTATATCCCCTTCCCTTACATATGGTGGGCTTGATGGAGAGGAAGCTCTGTAAAAAATACCAGACATTGGAGCTTTTATAGTAAGACCATTTATCTGTTCTGTCGCGGGTTTTGAGGGAGTTGCTGATGGTTGAAAATTTTGAACTTGTTGTGGCGCTGCCATTGTTGGTAATATATGAATATTTTGTGAATTGGCTGATTTTCTAACAAGTTTTATGTGATCATTCCCGCTTGAGAACTCTATAATATCAAGGTTATTTTTTACCATAAAATCATATGCTTCTTTTATTTCCTCAAGATATCCGGCAGTTTCTTTTTTTGATTTTTCCATTATGCCTCCTATTTTTTCAGAAGGATTTTCCTTGAAAGTTTTATTTTGCCAGTATCATCCATATCTATAACCTTTACATCAACAATATCTCCTACTTTTAAAACATCTTCAACTTTTCTTATTCTTTTATTATCTATCTCTGAAATATGAAGAAGTCCTATCTTTCCGGGCAAAATTTCAATAAGCGCTCCAAAATCTCTTATTTCAACAACCTTTCCTTTATATACTTTTCCATTTTCTACCTCTTCTACAATTGATTCTACCATTATCTTTGCCTGTTCTATTGCCTTCTGGTCTGAACCTGAGATAAAAACATAGCCATCGTCGTTTATTTCCACATTTGCCCCCGTGGCCTCTATTATTCCTTTTATGGTTTTTCCTCCGCTTCCTATTACCATTCCGATTTTTTCTCTTGGGATCATAATCCTGACTATTTTAGGAGCATAACTGGATATGCTTGATTTGGGGGCAGGAATTTCTTTTTCCATTAAATCAAGTATATGATTTATTCCTCGTATTGCCTGTTCCATTGCCTGGCTTAATATATTTATTGGAATCCCTTTTTCAAGTTTAACATCCATCTGAAAAGCGGTTATTCCTTTTCTTGTTCCAGCAAGTTTGAAATCCATATCTCCGAAATGATCTTCCAGTCCTGCTATATCCGAAAGCACAGCATATCGTTCTTTATCGGTAATCAATCCCATAGCAATTCCAGCGCATGCTGATTTCATTGGTACCCCCGCGTCAAAAAGCGACAAGGAACCTCCACAAACAGTTGCCATAGAGGAAGAGCCATTTGATTCAAGTATGTCGGAAACTATTCTTATCGTGTATGGAAATTCTTCTTCTGATGGAATAAGTGGCAAAAGAGCTCTTTTTGCAAGATTTCCATGCCCTATCTCCCTTCTTGAAGGGCCCCTGTCTGGTTTAATATCTCCTGTTGAAAATCCAGGAAAGTTATAGTGAAGCATAAACCTGTCAAGAGTTTTTCCCTCAAGTTCATCAAGTATTTGCTGATCTTCCTGGGTTCCTAACGTGGTTGTTGCTATTGTTTGCGTTTCTCCACGTGTGAAAAGCGCTGATCCATGAGTTCTTGGAAGATATCCTACTTTAATAAATATGTTCCTTATTTCATCATATCTTCGCCCATCTATTCTTATCTTCCTTTCAAGGACTATTTCCCTTGATATTTTATAAACTATTTCTTCTATTAAAGTTTTAACCTGATAGGATATTGTTTCATCATCTGGAAATATCTCCTTAAATTTTATTGAAAGATTCTCAACTATTGAACTGATTTTCTCATTAGTTTGTTTTTTTGAAGGTGTTGATTCAAGAAAACTTTTTAACTCTATTTCGATATTTTTTACTTCGTTTCTTATCTCTTCTCTAATTGTAGGAATTTTTACTTCAAATTTATTCTTAGAGATTTTTTTTGCAAAATTTGTTTGCAATTCACAGAGTTTTTTAATCTCCTGTTGGGCTACTTTCATAGCTTCAAGTATCTCGGAATGAGGGACTTGATTAGCTCCACCTTCTACCATAAGTATGTTGTCTGATGTTCCAGCCACAACAAGTTCAAGTATAGCATTTTTTCTTTCATCAAATGACGGATTTATGACAAAATCATTTCCAATTTTAGCTATTCTTACCGCTCCCACCGGACCATTGAAGGGTATATCTGATATCATAAGAGATAAAGAAGCAGAGTTTATAGAAAGGACATCGGTATCTTTTTCACCGTCGCTTGAAAGAACCATAGATACTACCTGTGTTTCAGTATTATAATAATCGGGAAAAAGAGGTCTTATGGCTCTGTCGCATAATCTTCCAGCAAGTATTTCTTTCTCTCTTGGTTTCCCCTCTCTTTTAAAAAATCCTCCAGGTATTTTTCCGGCGGCATAAGTTCTTTCCTTATATTCTACCGTTAATGGCACAAATTCAGGCGGTTCTGTTCTTGGCTTTGAAGCTGCAACACAAGCGCTTAAAACTATATTATCACCCAGTCTTATAATAGCTGAACCGTTGGCCTGTTTGGCTATTAGCCCGGATTCAAAACATATTATATCCCTTCCTATAGGGATTTCCATCCTCGTAATTTTACTCTCCATAATTTATTTCCTTAAACCAAGTTGTTCAACAATTTTTTTGTATTCTTCTTTGGAATTTTTTTCAAGATATGAAAGAAGTCCCTTTCTTCTTGATATCAATATAGAAAGGGTTCTTTTTGAACTGAAATCCTTAGGTCTGGTGGATAAATGTTGGGATAGATGGTTTATTCTTTCTGTAAGAATAGCTATCTGAACTTGAGGGGAACCACTGTCCTTGGAATTTTTTCCATATTTTTCAATTATTTTGTTATTTTCTATTTTTGTTGTTGACATAATGCACCTCTTTTTCTAATTTCGATTAAAAATCTGAACACCTCCACTTACTTAATATATAAGCGGATTTCAAACAACTGCTTATAGATTTATTATAACAAAAAAAAGTCAAAACTGCAAAATTAATTTGATTTTTTTGAAGAAAATATGTATATTTTATATAGGAGGATACAATGAGTAAAGTAAAAGTATTTGTTAGTACATTGCTTCTTTCTGCTTCTTTTTCCTTGAACCTTCTGGCTTTTGAAGGTGCTTTTAAAAATACAGCATCTTCTGGAAAATCAGTCACTTTAAGCGGATATCTGTCTTTAAGTGGCTTGGCATATGTTCCTTCCAATAATAGTTATGTAACTGCTTATCTTAATGGCTGGCTATCAATGAGAGATTCATCTGGAAATTATTATACCAATAACACTTATCTTAACGTTCAGGTGAGTTTTTGGGCATCTTCAAATTATGTCTATACAACCGCTTATCCAAATACCTATTTGACTGTTTATAATAAGGAAGGTAAAGTTGTAGGTTCTGGATATTTAAATCAGGGAATTGGTGTAAGTGGATGGATAAACGGAAATTATGTTAATCTTAACGGCTCAGGTTATGTCTCAATGACTGTTTATGTGAACGAAGATTGAATTTTTTAAGTTTATAATTTTATAATAAAGAATTATCTAAATCTAACTCATTTTGAGATATGTGTATTTTAAAATATTTTAGCAGGGAGTTTTTATGAGTGAAATTTCTGCGATCATGAATAAAAGCAAAAAAAATTTTACAAAGCAAGATATTGTAAAGTTTATAAAAAAAAGGGGTATAAGAGTCGTTAATTTCAGATATATTGCTTCAGATGGAAGGCTTAAAACTCTTAATATTCCAGCATCGGATCCGAAACATCTTGATAGAATACTTTCCTGTGGAGAGCGAGTTGATGGTTCAAGCCTGTTTAAAGATATAGATCCATCTTCAAGCGATCTTTATATTGTGCCTATTTATTCTACTATTTTTGAAAACCCATTTTCTGAGATTCCTGGTGTAGATATAATTTGCAATTTTTTTAACAAAAATGGATCGCTTTTTGAATCTGCGCCTGATAATATTTTAAGAAAAGCGCAGAGAAAATTTGAAGAAATAACGGGGTATGAAATAAAAATGTTTGGAGAGCTAGAATATTATGTTATATCCCCTAGAAACGAGTTATATCCGATGAGAGCTCAAAAAGGCTATCATGAAAGCTATCCTTTTAATAAATGGGAGAATTTGAGAGTTAATGCTATGCATTTAATTCAAAATGTTGGAGCTTCAGTTAAATATGCTCACAGTGAGGTCGGATTTATAAGAACTGAGGACAGGGAGATGAGTCAAAATGAAATAGAGTTTCTACCTGAGTCTCCTTTAGATAGCGCCTATCATCTTCTTATTGCAAAATGGATTCTTCATTCTTTAGGTAATAAATATGGAGTTATAATTAGTTTTGCCCCAAAAATTTCTATAGGACATGCAGGTTCAGGTCTCCATATACATAGTTGTATTTATAAAAATGGAAAAAATGTTATGATAAAGAATAACGTTCTTTCGGATGAAGCTTTAAAACTTATAGCGGGTTTTCTGCGCATTGCCAGATCAGCTACCGCCTTTGGAAACACTCTTCCAACATCTTATCTCAGGCTTGTCCCAAATCAGGAAGCTCCTGTTAAGATTTCATGGGGGTATAGAAACAGAAATGCTCTCATAAGAGTCCCATTGGGATGGGATGTTAGAAAGGATATGTCTAGTGAGATAAACCCTGGTGTGGTGCCTAAGTTATATTCTCATTCTCAGACAATAGAATTTAGATCGGGAGACGGTTCTGCCAATATACCGCTTTATCTTGCTTCTCTTATATGCGGTGCCATTAAAGGATTTTCTATGAAGGAATATAAAGAAATAGTTGATTCTCATTTCGTAGATGAAACAGTTAAAAAAGAGTTTGAGCCTCTTCCTTCTTCCTGTAATGAATCTGCATCACAATTGCTTAGGGAAAGGAAACTGTATGAAGAAAACTCAATTTTTCCCCCAAAACTCATAGATTCGGTCGCAAAAAAACTTCATTCTTATGATGATGCAAATTTGAGTGAGAAACTTTATGGTAAGGAAGAAGATATAAAAAAACTTGTTGAACAATATCTTTATTGTTAGGAGTTTTGATTGCTTTTTTCTTTTAATTTTAAAAAAACTATTTTTTTGCTTTTATCTCTATTTCTTCTGATAATTTTAACGGCTATTTATTTGATAAAAAAGGAAAAGATATCTACCATAATAGAAGATAAAAAGTTTAATTATCTTGAAGGGAATTTTGCAACTACACTTGAAAAAGAGTTGATTAGAAAAAATGTTCAAAGATCAGATATAAATGGAATAATAAAAGCATATTCAGGTAATTTAGATTTTAAAAAGCTTGGTGAAAAGGATGATTATCTTATAACTCTTTCAAGCTCTGGAAATTTTATTTCAATGATAATAGATAAAGGTGAAACTTCTTATTCGGTTTTTAAATCAACTGATGGGTTTTTCAGTTTTCAAAAATCTGAAAATACAGTAAGGTTAACCACATACTCAGTTGAAGGAGAGATTAAAAGCGTTTTATGGAACTCAATGGTTGCAAAAAAGATACCAAGTGATATAATTTTAAATTTTGCGGATATTTTTGCATGGCAGATAGATTTTTTGACTGAGGTTAGAGATGGAGATAGGTTTAAGGTGGTATATTATGTCAAAGAAAATCTTAAAGGAAAAGTTATAGAAAGAAAAGTTATAGGTGGAGTTTATGATGGAGTTGAGACTGGAAAGAATATAATGATTTACTTTAAAGGTGAATATTATAATGAAAAAGGTGAAGGAGCAAAATCAATGTTTTTAAAAGCGCCATTACAATATAGAAGAATATCATCCTATTTTACCTATAAACGTTTTCATCCAGTATTAAGATATGTAAGACCTCATCTTGGAATTGATTATGCTGCGCCAACTGGCACGCCGGTTTCAGCAGTGGCTGATGGAGTTGTGGTATATAAGGGATGGAATGGAGGATATGGAAATTTTATTGAGATAAAACACAGTATGGGATATAGCACATCATATGGACATCTTTCAAGATATGCAAAAAATATATATGTTGGGAAAAAAGTAAAACAGGGGGAGGTTATAGGATATGTTGGCGCAACCGGACTTGCTACAGGCCCCCATCTTGATTTCAGGATAAAGCAAGGTAATACGTTTATAAATTATTTGAAGATGAAAAGAAGAACAAATGTAAACCTTGACAAAAAATATCTCCCTGATCTTGAAAAAGCAATAAAAGATTTAGGACTGATTTAAAAAATATTATAAAATTCTGATATATTAATACTTTGTCTTTTTAACTTTATATGATTTAATTGCGAATTTATCTAAATTTTCTACTCTTTATTTTTTTCTTGAATCAAGTTACCCATGAGTCCTGTTATAATTGCTGTAAGCGCTTTTTCTTCATCTTTGCCATTAATTTCAAGAGTTAGTTTAAGTTCCCGCTGTTCATAATCCGCTTTATCTAGCTCTTTAAGAATTTTTTCAAAATTTATTTCTTTTTCATATTTAACAGGAGAAGTTTTTTTCCTCTCTTTTAGATAGATAATACTAAATATATCTATCAAGCTCATCAAGTCTTTGGCGTCTCTTTTTGGATTATTTTCGTCTGGAACTATAACATAAATTTTTGATTCATAATTGTTTGCAATATTTGAAAGTTTGGCAAAAAATTGACACCAACAAGATTCATATTTTAGTTTGAAGTTAAATTCTCTTATAATCATAAATTAATTTTTATTTTACTATTTTAACAATATAAATAAAATATTTCATATACCATTTTCTAAAGTGTTAAATCTTATTTTTAAAACATTTGAAAAATAATTTTATATTTTCCCCTCTAATTTATTATAAGTTATGAGCTATTAAATTAATTCAGAACCTTATTTATAGCTTCCTCTATACTATTGTTGTATTGTCTATCATACCCTGCCCATACCTTGAAAAGATTATGCGATTTATCAAGAAGATAAATGAATGGTACACCCGCAATACCATAGTTTTTAGCCGTTTCTCTCCCATTATATGCTAATCTAAAACTAATGTTATTTTCTTTTGCAAACTCCTGGGGGCTTGATTTATCATCCCTCGTTGAAATGCCTATAACAGCAAGCCCTTTTTCATTATATTTTTCATGCAAAGATTCAATATAAGGCGCAGCTTTTTTACAGTATGGGCATGTTTCGGTAAAAAACATAACAAGAACTGGTTTGCCTTTATAATCTTCTAATTTTATTTCACCCCCCTTGTAATCAGGAAGTCTAAAATAAAAATCGGTCTTTACGTAATCTGCTTGTTGTAACTGTGTGCCTTTATTTGTAGCAATTTCCATTTCCTTCTTTTTGCAGGAAAAAAGAAATGGAATAACGACCGAGATTATTAAAAGTGTTTTCTTCACTTTTCCTCCTTAATTAAATCTAAAACTTGTTAATATTATTTTAGCATTTTATAAGCCAGCCACAAAGCAGTATTGGCTGATGCCTGCTTTATAAATTTTCTATCACCTTTAAAAAATCTTTTTTCTACAAATATTTTTTTGTCTGACACGACACTAAAATAAACAAGTCCAACCGGTTTATTTTTTGTCCCTCCGCCTGGACCAGCAATTCCAGTGATTGAAATAGCATAATCTGATTTAAATATTTTTTTTGCATTCTCTGCCATTTCAATAGCGGTTTCTTTTGAGACTGCTCCATATTTTTTGAGTGTTTTTTTATTTACTTTGAGTAGCTTATGTTTTATATCATTTGAGTAAGCATTTATTGAGCCAAGGTAATAAGCAGAACTTCCAGAAATATCTGTAATTTTACTGCTTGTAAGTCCACCAGTGCATGATTCTGCCAGTGAGATGGTTTTCTTTTTTTTAGCAAGAAGTTTGCCAAGATTTTCTTCTATAGTTTCATCACCATATCCATATATGTTATTCTTCAATTTTTCTTGTATTTCTTTTCTGGCTTTTTTATATGCGAGATAATTATAGGAAAATATTGAAAATTCACATATGTTTGCGCCCGCCAATACCGTGAAATTTACTTCTTTATATTTATTAATTGTGTCCTGAACAAGATTTTGAACTTCCATTTCTTTTAGATCTGCTATCTTAAACCTTTGTGTATAGAGATTGCCTGAGTTAAATTCTTTTTTTAAAAATTCTTTTATTTTTTTCTCCCACATTTCTTCCCATTCCCTTCTTGGTCCTGGTAAAATTATAAATATTTTTTTCCTCCATTTTAATATTTCACCAAATGCTGTTCCATTATGATTTTCAATAAGTTTAGCTCCTTTTATAAAATAGCATTGATTTAAAAAATTTTCAGGAAGTTTTGAAATATTGTATCTTGACTTTAAAAAAAACTCTATTTTATGTGAAAAAACAAGTGGTTTATTAGTAATTTCAGAAATCGCCTGTCTTGTCATATCATCAAATGTTGGTCCTAGTCCTCCACAGATTATAATCATATCGGTTTTATTAAAAGCATATTTAATGGCGGATTTAATCTCATTCAGATTATCAGGTGTTGTTATTTCACCTTTTAAAATAATTCCTATTTCTTTAAGTTTTTGTGAGAAGACCGGAGAATACTGGTTGACTTTAAAATTAAGTAATTCGCTTCCAACTGCCACAAGAAACGCAGTTTTAACTTTATTTGATTTGTATTTCTTTTTAAAAAACATATTTAGTAAAAATATTATATCATTTATCCGGAATAATAAGTATTGTGTGTAAGATATCTATACATACCTGTCTGCGTGCCTGCCTGAGCGAAGACACTCGCAGTCAGGCGGACACGCACAGGCAGGTTGGAGTTTTTATGAGTTTCACCCTCATCCTTCACCTTCCCCCGTTAAGGGGGAAGGGATTTTAACACTCATTTATGCCATTTTCTATTTTAAAGAGCCTCTATCTTCCTGCTACACGAATTTCTTTCTCCTTTTTTGGAGAGGGTTAGAGTGAGGAAATTTAAGGGAGAAGGGAATTCAGAATTCAAAAGCAAATTAGTTATTCTAATGTTTTCTCCTTTGTCAAATTTACTTAGAAAATAAACAATCTATATATTTTGTATAATTATATTGTAAGTGATATTTGAAAATGCTAAGGAGAAAAAATGAAAAAAATATTTATATTATCGAGCTTTTTAATTGTTTCATGTTCTTCATTTAAAAACATATCAAAAGTTCCACAAATCGATAAAACTGAAAAAATTGCAGTATTGCCTTTTGTAAATAATAGCGAAACACCATTATCAGGATTGAAAGCTAAAAATATGGTTGAAAATGAATTATATTACAAAAAATTTAATTTATCTACGTTTGAAGAAATGAAAGGTAGTGATAGTTTTTCTGAAAAAGATGTGTATGAGGCGATAATCTCTTTGAAAAACAAAGTTAGATATGTATTTTATGGATATGTAAATGAATGGAGATATAAAGCCGGAGTAGATGCTGAACCGGCTGTTAGCATTACAATAAATTTATATGATATAAAAAATGAAAAAGTTATATGGAGCGCTTCAGGCTCAAAAAATATGTCTTCATATAACTCCACAGGACTTACTGCGCAAAAACTCATAAAAAAACTTATGAGTCCTATTAGATGAGAAAATTTAGAATTTTTTCAGAAATTTCCATTTTAGGATTAATATTTGAGTTATTACTTATATCTTTTGTTTTTTTTTCAATAGGATATATTTCAAATAAAGCTGATCCTTTACTGATTAATTCGGAAATAAACATACTTTTAATATTGATTTGTGTTATCACACTTTTTTATGGTCTTTTTTCGGGAGTCATAGTAATGGCAGTTGTAGGCTTTGGACTTTACTATTTTTATAAGCCTTTTCCATACAATTATTTCGTAAATAATCTTTTTTTTATGCTTATATTTTCAGAATTTCATTTTTTCTGGAATAGAACTATTAAAAAATTAGAAAAGCAAAATAAATATACAGAATTAAAGCTTGGAGAATTAACCAGAAATTTTTATGCACTAAAATTATCTCACGATCAACTTGAAAAAAGCTATATACTTAAACCAAACAGTCTTAGAAACACATTACAACAAATAAAAAATCTTTATTTAAATAATGATTCTGTTTCATATGAAGAATTGCTGACAATAATATCTAAAAATTATGGCATAAAAAAAGCTTCTCTTTATCTATATAAAAACGGCAATTATGAAAATGTTTCCAGCCTTGGAGATAAAAAAACTTTAAACAAAGATAGCAGGGTTTTTAAAGATGCTATTGAAACAATGTCTCCTTCTTATTTGTCTAAATTTGAAGACCTCAAATTGGATTATCTATGTGTTATACCATCATATGATTCAAACGAAAATTTAAGGATGCTACTTGTTATTGAAGATATGCAATTTTTGCAATTTAATAAAGATACAATTTTTTCAATATGGGTTATACTAAACTATTTTTCAGATTTTATTTCACATATATCTTTAGCAGAAGAAATGATCAGAAAATATTCACAATGCCCCTCTAATCTTTTAGTTGAAATTAAAAGACTTGCTAATATAAGAAAAAAATTGGAACTTAAAAGTCTCATACTTATGATAAAAGTTAATAAAACAGGGGTATCGATAGATGATATAATTTTTCTTATTTCAAAAAATCTTAGAGGAATGGACATAATATGTTATAAAAACAATATGATTTTTATATTATTTCCTCTTGTATCTTATTCAAATATACAACCTGTAATAGAAAAAATAGAAAATCAGATATTAGAGAGATTTTCTTTCGGCAAAGAAAGTTTTTCATATAAAGTGCTTGAAGTTTTAGACGATCCATATAAAACTGCGGATTATATTTTAGGAATAATACAAAAAGAAAATGAATCCAGGTAATATATATAAATCAATTTTTCTTGAAATTTCATCTATTGCTGTTATAATATTTAGCAAAACTTTTCCATCTGTTTTAGCTTTTTTTATTTTACATGGATTAGCCAGTTTTTTGATTTCACAAATAATAATTTCTCTGATGCCTGCAAATTATAAGAAAAAATATCTATTTAATTTATTTTTTATGACTGTTTTAAACACTGCAACTTTATTTTTAGGCTATGCCGCATCTTTTTATTTAGCAACAGTGCTGCTTAGAAAGCAAAAAATGTCAGCAAAATATGATATTTGCTCCATAGATTCTTCACAACTTATGCTTTTTCCATCAGTAAAAAGAGAACTTGGCGAAGGATCAGCATCGTTATCGGGTAAAAAAATACCAAAAGAAATAAAATTAAAAATTATGGAAACTTTTTCTAAAGAAATAACTCCAGAGTCCATAAAAATAATAAAAAATTTACTTACAGATGAAGACTATGAAATAAGGCTTTATAGTTTCCAGGCTTTGAATAGTCTTAAAAATGAGATAAACTTAAAAATAAACGAAGCTCTTAATGAGCTTGAGAAAGAAAAAGACAATTTTAAAAAAGCTCAAATTAATAAAAAACTTGCACTTTTTTATTTTGATATGTTTGATTTAGAACTTTCAGAAGAGAGTTTAAGTGATTTTTTTATTGAGAGGTCTTTATATCATCTAAATCTTGCAGAAGAATTCATGGGAGATGGAGAATTGCTTTTTATAAAAGCCAAAATAATGAATATAAAAGGAGAAAAATTAGCAGCAATTGATTTTTTTAATAAAGCAGTAAAATATGGAATTGATGAACATATGGCATATCCATTGATTGCTGAAATATATTTTGAATTAAAAAATTACCAAAAGGTAAGAGAAATCTTATCAAAAGATTTTTCTATTAAACTTGACTTTCATACAAAACCTATAGCTGATATTTGGGAGGCTCACATTGCTTAAAAGAACTGCCTTGAAAGTTGATATAATGCTTATCTGCGAAGGCACCTTCCCATATATAAAAGGTGGGGTTTCTTCATGGATAAATCAGCTTATAAAAGGTTTACCTCAATTTGATTTTGGAATAATATTTTTGGGAGGGACAAAAAAAGATTATAAGGAACCTCAATATGAATTTCCTGACAATTTAAAGCATTTTGAAGAACATTTTCTTTTTGAAAATATATCACCTAAAGAATCAATACGCCAGATTGAAGGCAAAAAAGATTTAGTGGAAAAAATGCGTGCGCTTCACTATTGGTTCAGGACACATGGAGACACGCTGGCTGAAGAGATAAAAAAACTTGATTTTTACAAACAAATAGATTATGAGCAATTTTTAAGATCAAAAAAATCTTTTTCTTTTATAATATCTGAATATGAGAAAAATTGTCCGCAAGTTCCTTTTGTTGAATATTTTTGGACTGTAAGAAATATTCATTCCCCCATCTGGATAGTTGCTAATGCGGCGATGAAAGCTCCTGAATTTTCAGTTATACATTCTCCATCAACAGGATATGCTGGATTATTGGCTTCTTTTTTGAAAAATAATTATAAAAAAAAATTTATTCTTACAGAACATGGCATATATCTTCTTGAAAGAAAAATCGACATCATGCTTTCTAAATGGATAGAAGAATACAGAATAAATTTACTAAAAAGCTCTGGAGAAAAAAATTACATAAAAGAACTATGGATAAGATTTTTTCAAGGTATAAATAAATTTGCATATGAAAGCGCAGATGAAATAATTTCTCTTTATTCAGGAGCAAAGAATATTCAAATAACATATGGAGCAAATCCAGATAAAACAAAGGTAATTCCTAATGGCATAGATCCAGATAAATTTTCTGAAAGCCTAAAAAAAAGAAGTGATAAAATTCCACCCGTTATATCATTAGTAGGGAGAGTTGTTCCGATAAAAGATGTTAAAACTTTTATTACAGCGATAAAAATAGCATGCGCTTCAATGCCTGAAATTGAAGGCTGGATAGCAGGTCCTTACGATGAAGATAAAGAATACTATAATGAATGCCTTCAGCTTGTAAGAACTTTTAATCTTGAAAAAAAAATAAAATTTCTGGGTTTTCAAAAAATGGAAGATTTGCTTCCAAAAACCGGACTACTTACACTAACATCTATAAGTGAAGGTATGCCTCTGGTCATACTTGAAGGATTTGCGGCAGGTGTGCCAGCTGTGGCAACTGATGTTGGAGCATGCGCTGAACTAATATATGGCAAAGATGAAGAAGACATTAAACTTGGGAAAGCAGGAGAAATAGTGCCTGTTGCAAATCCAAAAGCTTTAGCACATGCTTATATAAGTATTTTAACTAATAAAGAATTATGGCTTAAATATTCTGATACAGGATTAAAAAGGCTAAAACTCTATTATAATGAAAAAGACTTACTTGCAAAATATGCGGATATATATAAAAAATCTATAAATGGGGATAAAAAGTAATGGCAGGAATAGGATTTGAATTAAAAAAAATGTTTAAAGAAGACAGGCTTTCTTCAATTTTTAAAGTATATGGCTATTCTGCACTGCTAAGTTCAGGCACATGGATGATTTCTATTTTCAGTATAATGTTTATAGGTCTTATAAAAACATATCAAAAAGAAAATCTTTCAGATATTATAAAATTTCAGGTATCCATAACATATCTTCTTGCTCTTAGTTTAATTTTTTCAAGTTTTTTTCAGCTTTCATTTTCAAGATATATAGCTGACAGGATTTTTCATAAAAATCAGGAAAAAATACTACCAGGATTTATAGGTGTTTTATTTTTAACTTTTACTTCAGGACTTTTGTTCATACTTTCTTTTTCATTTATTTTCCTTTCAAACACAAGCCCATCTTATATAATATTGTTTTGCGGGTCTTTTTTAGTTCTAACAGGTATGTGGATAGCCAATACTCTTCTTTTAGGAATAAAAAGATATAAAATAATATTCATCGCCTATCTTATTTCCTATTCTATTGTAATGATACTTGCATTTACAGCCGGAAAATTTAAACTTGAAGGACTGATGTTTTCTTTTTTTACAGGCAATGCAATACTTTTCTTTTTTTTATCAGCAATAATAATTTACAATTATCATTCTGGCGATTTTATAGATTTTGATTTCTTAACAAGTAAAAAATATAGGCTTTTGCCTTCTCTTATATTTGGATCTATTTTTTATAATCTGGGAGTATGGATAGATAAATTTTTTTTCTGGTTTTCACCAAATACAGGGTATAATGTAATAGGAAAACTTAATGCCTCAGTTGTGTATGATTTGCCGATCTTTCTTGCCTATCTTTCAATAATCCCTGGAATGGCTATTTTTTTTTACAGGCTTGAAGCAGATTTTGCAGAAAAATATGAATTATTTTATAAGGCAGTAAGGGAAGGCGGAACTTATTCTGAAATTAGAGATTATAAAGAAGAAATGGTTGATACTGTAAGGATTATGATAAGAGAAGTTATAGTTATACAAGGCATATTTGATCTTCTTGTATACTTCTATTCACCGTCAATTTTTGAAATGTTGAATATGCCTAAACTGTATTTACCATTGTTTCATATAGACCTTATTGGAGTTCAACTACAACTTGGATTTATGGCAATGCTCAGTGTTCTTTACTATCTGGATAAAAGGACTGAGGCAATGTTTGCGTCTTTAATTTTCTTAATAACAAACTCTATATTTGCCATACTAACTATAAAATATATGGGTCCTTTTTATTTTGGATATGGATTTTCCATATCTGCATTTATTTCATTTTTAATTTCTATATATATGCTAAGAGAAGCCCTAAGGAAACTTGAATATGAGACTTTTATGCTTATATAAACACATAATTTTACTGCTTGTATTGCCAGCAATACTTGCAGCGGAAAAAACTGCTATCTATTATGGAAAAGATTTTCCTCGTGAAAAGCTGTCTTTTTTTGATAATATTATTGTTCAACCTGATAATGTACCCATAGAGCTTATATCAAAAAATCCTGAAAAATTTTATGCTTATATAAGCGTTTGTGAAAGCGATGAAGAGTTGCCTGAAGATTTAAAAATAGGTGAAAATAAAGATTGGAAAACATATATATGGGATATGAGAAAAGTTCAATATAGAGAACTTCTTGAAGAAAAAGCCAGAAAAATATATCAGAGGGGGTTTAGAAATTTTTTTCTTGATACTCTGGATTCATATATACCTTTAATTGAAAATCAAGAAGAGAAAGATAAATATGCAGCTGGAATAATTGAATTTATAAAAAAACTTAAAGAAAATTTTCCTGACTCAAAGATAATAATTAATCGTGGATTTGAAATAATGAGAGATATAAAAAAATACTCAGATTCAATGGTAGCTGAGTCTTTGTATAAAGCTTACGATCCAGTTAAATCTATATATTATGATAAAAAAACAGAAGATTCATTATGGCTTAAAGGAAAACTTAAAGAAGCTCAAGAACTTGGTTATTCAATTACAGTAGTAGACTATCTTCCGCCAACAGAAAAAAGCAAAAGGCTTGAGCTTGCAAGAAAAATAAAAAAAGATGGTTTTTCTCCTTACATTTCAGATGGAAACCTTGAATTCTGGGGTCAGACAGAATATGAAAAAATAAAAAGAAAAATTCTTGTATTTTATGATTCTTCAATTTCTTATGATAAAGTTTATTCTCAAGCTCATAGAATAGTCTCAGGCCCAATTGAGTATCTGGGATATATCCCTGTATTGTTAGATATAAAGAATGGCTTACCTGAAAAAACAGATGATTTTTCAGGGGTAATTTTTGTTCTTGGAAATTATAAAACAAAAAATCCTGATGAACTTATAAACTGGATAAACCAAAAAATAAAAGAAGGATTGAAATTTGTTTTTCTTGGATATATCCCATTGCCTTTGGAAAGATATTATTTAAATCAACTGGGAATTAATGTAGAGAAAAATCTTTCTGTTATGAGTAAAAAAAATAAAACAATTACGAATAAAAAATATATTGGAGAAATTGCTCCATATTTTTATTACACGGAAAATTTTCTCTCTATTTCTTCTGGAGTGGTTGTATCGCAGTCAATAAACGATAAGGGGCAAAAGCATAGTCAAGCAGCGATAACCCAATGGGGTGGATATGCAATTGATGGATCATGGCTAGAAATGATTAAAGATTATGAAGTTTTACCAATTAATCTTTATACTTTTTTAAAAGATACATTAAGGTTACCTGATATACCCATACCAGATCCTACTACGGAAAATGGCAGGAGAATAATGTTTGCTCATATAGATGGGGATGGTTTTTCATCTTTATGTGAATATAACAACTCTTTATATAGCGGAGAAGTACTTATCAAAGAAATATTAACAAAATACAAAATTCCACATTCAGTTTCTGTTATAAGAGGAGAAATAGAGCATCCTTCTTTAACAAAAGAAATTCAGGAAAGGCTAAAAAAAATTGCTAAAGAAATTTTCAAACTTGAAAATGTGGAAGTAGGGAATCACTCTTACTCACATCCTTTTAAATGGGTAGACATCACAAGAAATTTTGAGTATCATAATGTTAAGCAAATTTATGGACTTAATATACCCGGATATACATTCAATCTTGAATATGAAATAATTGGAACAAAAAAGTGGCTTGAAGAAGAGCTTGCTCCACAAGGCAAAAAAAATAAAATATTTTTTTGGACAGGTGACTGTATAGCTCCATCTTCAGCACTTAAAATTTTAAATGATAATAAAATGTTAAATATAAACGGAGGAAACACATTCGCCACAAAAGAGGCTCCCTATATTTCTCTAATTTCCCCTTATGGGATTGAAAGAGACGGATATTACCAGATATATGCAGGACAGCAAAACGAAAATGTTTATACAGGTTTACGGACAGGACCTTTCTGGGGTTATAAAAAAGTTATTGAAACTTTTGTTCTTACAGAAAACCCAAGAAGATTAAAACCTCTTAACATATATTATCATTTTTATTCTGCTACAAAATATCCTTCACTTAAAGCTCTTAAAGATGTTTATGATTATGCTATGAAACAAAAAACAAATCCTCAATATGCTTCTCAATATGTGAAAAAAGTTAAAGATTTTTATGAATGCGAGATTTACAATTATGAAAATGAATGGGTGATTTCATCTTCTGGAGATTTAAAAACATTCAGAGTTGCTTCTAATAGATATCCTGAAATATATGCATCAGCAGCAGGATTTGAAAAAAATAAAAATGAAAATTATATACATCTTTTTGGTAAACCTCCATTTTATCTTATTTTAACTAATAAAAAACCTTCTGTGCCTTATTTAAAAAATTCCAATGCATCCATAATTGATTTTAAAAGTGAAAATAAAAAAATCTACATAAAGTTGCAGGGAAATGTGAAAATAGAATATGAAATTGGGAATAATAATGGATGTGAAATAATTGAAAAAAATAATAACAAAAATAATTTCTTCGAGAAAGAAATATATGGAAAATGCAAATAGAAAAGAAGTTTTAATAGCTTATGACAGAGAAATATTTCTTATTTTTCTTATATTTTCTTTTCTATTATACGCTCTTTATCCAAAAGACAAACTTGCTATGTATGCTATAAATGAAGATAAAAATTATGATTTAACAGAGCTTTATTTAAGGAATATGTATAAAAAATATCCACAAAATACTGATTTAATTTTTGCTCTTTGCGATGTTTATATAAAACAGAAAAAATTTCAGAAAGCCATAGAAATAATAAATGAGATTTCCAATATAAATGATACTGAAATAAAAGCAAAATCCAGCCTTTATCTTGCAAGAATAAAGCTTTACTCACTTGATCCTCACTCTGATGATTTCAATGAAAATCTGCTTTACCTTAAAAAATATTATTCTTCTTCAGATTTGTTACTAAAAAACTCTGAAAAAGAAAAAATACTTGAAGAGTATTCTTTTAGACTTATGAGTATGGGACTTTATAAAGAAGCATTTGAAGGTTTACTGGCTATATTAAATTCCAACTCCTCTCAAGAATATAAGGAAATGGCTCTTAAACAAATAGCAAAAGTCATAAGGGCTGGCGGGCTATTAAAAGAACAAGCACCAAAACTTTCAACTTTTGAAAACATTTTTTTAAAAAATGATGAAAGCGCAAATATTATTCTTAAAATATACTTAGAAGTTGGCAGAGTTGATCTTGCACGCGCATATGCATTGAAAATTCTTAAAGCAAAAAAGATTATATGAAGAAAAAATTAATAGTCATAACTTTGCTGCTTTTCACAACAAAAATTTTTCCATCTCCGCAGGAAAATCTTATGGACTTATCATATCAAAGTTTTGTTTATACAAAAGATTTAGAAAATGCTTATTTAATTGCCAAAAAAGCAACCAAAATGTATCCTCAAGATCTTAAATGGCAAAATAGGCTTGCTCAAGTTTGTATGTGGACATCAAGGCAGGAAGAAGCTATAAAAATTTATAAGAAACTTTATTCAATAAAAAAAGATTTTTCTATAGTTGAGCCGTACCTGTCAGAAATAAAAAGGATAGATAAAGATTTTTATGAAAGTATTTTAATAGAAAAAATAAGAGATTCTTATTCAGAAAAAGAGTTAACCTTGCTTTTTTCATTTTATATAGAAAATGGGGAAAAAGAAAAACTTTATAATCTACTAAGCAAATACGAAAACAAAATAAGAGACAAAAAAATTTTTTCTGAAATTGCTTTCTTTTTACTTGAGACAGGAAATGTAGAAAAAGCAATTTCCTTATATGAGAAATCCTTAAAACCTGATGAATGTTTTTTTTATAAAAGAGCTGGCTGGCTTTATTTTGCTTCAAAACAAAACAATAAAGCAATAGAGATTCTTTCTACCAACCTTAATAAATGCCTTAATGAAGAAGAATTTCCTCATCTTCTTGCGGATATAGCATTAATAAATGGAGATTTTGAAATTGAAATGAAAGCCAGAAACTTAGCATATAAATCAGGAAATTATAGGGAAATAGACGCTGAAATACTTTTTAAATATTATTTTCCAGGACAAAAAGAAATTGCAAGAGATATAGCGCTTTCTGCCTGGAAAAAATTTTCCAAAAAATATTTCTTTCAACTTTTTCTTTCAACTTACCAGAACCCAAAAGAAAAACTTTACAATTTAAAACTTTTTTCCCCAGAAAGTATTTACGAACAGGATTTTTTCAATGTATATCTTGAAAACTTTAATTTATTATCAGCTAAAGAAAAAGAAATTTTAAAAGAAATAGCATTTAAATCAGAAGATGAGAATATCCTTTCCTCATACCTCTGGACTCTTGTCTCATCAGGCAATTTTGAAGAAAGAAAAAAAGCAGCTTTGAATTTTTCTTGTTCGCTTAATAAAAAAACTAACTCATTGTTAGCACTTGCATTTTTGAAAATGTCTGTACATATGTATAGAGATGCTATGGCTTGTATTACTCTTTATGGACGAAATTTTCCAAATTCTCCTCATTTTTTAATAAATTATGGTGATTTTTTGCAAAATGCTGGATTTGATACTGAATCAACTTTTTACAAAAGACTTGCCTACGAAAGTTATCTAAGAAATCCACCTTTTGACTTGCAAAACATAGCAAATTTTTTAAGGCTATCAATGGAATTTTCAGACTCTTATAACTATGAGGAAATGCTTAATAGTTATAAAGATAAAATTTCAACCAATGATTATTACGATTTATACATTTCATTTTTGATTTCAAAAAACCTTCCAGAAAAAACTGCATATACAATTAAAAATAGTTCTCACAAACCTGATTGGGCAAGATTCTATCTTTTTACTAATAAACTGGGGGAGTTTGAAAAAAATTCAGTCTCAGGAGACAACCCAGAGTTGCTTTCCTCTTTTTACTTACTTAATAAAAACATATCTTATGCAATTGAAAATTTATGGAAAGCCTTAGAAAACGCTCCTGATTCTTATGTGTCACAAAATGCATGGAGAGACATTTCTGAAAAAATATATCCACTCTACAATATAACAGGGGAATACTCTTACAGAGACTTTGCTGAAAAAAAAGAAATTTCAGCAGGTTTTTCTAAAATTATCTCAAAAAAAGTAAAAGCAAATGTTAAGATTTCATCATGGGATATGAATCTTTTATCAAAGCAGGATTTTTCTACAAAAAACATAAACGGAAGTAATATATATCTTGGTCTTGATGGCAATAATTGGTCAATATATGCAGGATATGAAAAAAAAATGAAAGATTTTTATCCTGTTAAAATGGAAATTAATCTTCCATTTAAAAATGTTAATTACAAAACCTCGCTTTCTATAAATAATACAAGCAAAGATACTTTTCTATTAGAGATATCAGGTATGGAAAACTCTTTATATCAAGAATTAAACTTTAAAACAGGTTATGGATCTTTTGTTAACGCAAACTTACTAATTTACGAATATTATGATCAAAACGGTTTATATTTAGGCAAAGGTTTAAAGGAAGAAATTTCCTTTTTTAAAAAAATGCGCTTTTTCTCATTACGCCCATACTTAAAGCAAGCATCTTATTCAAAAGCTCCATACTCATCAAAAGCATTGGCTTATAAAATTTCTTCTTACAATCCAGTGTTAATTCTGCCTGAAAATTTTAAAGAGGCAGGTTTATCCATATATTTATTTGAAAAAAACAGACCCAGAAAAACAAGATGGAATTTTCCACTAAATTTAAATATCTCTTACAACTCATCAACAAAAATGTATTATTCGGCAAATGTAAGATTGATTAAAGAAATAAGAAAAAAAGGAGACATCTCAATTGATATAGGTTATTCAAAAGCTAATTCAACCAACAAGGATTCCATATTTTCCTGTAAGGCTTTGCTGAATTTTAGATAATTTAAGTATGACTCATACAGAATTTTTTTATAGCATTTAGTCTTTTTTCTGTGCTTTGTGTGGTAAGTAATGACCTTTGTGTGAACTATTCCTTCTTAAGCTTATGTGATAATGTGCTGGGACTGCGATTAAGAATTCCTGCTATTTCCCTGAATTTTAAGCCTCGCCTTTGTAAAACTAACAGTTTGTTGTGCTCATAATTTGTTTAAGTGTTTGTATTTTATATCTACCTCTTATTCTACGGCAAATATGTTTTTTGTTGTGTTAGTGTTTTGAACTCGTGTATCTATTATCTATACATACCTGTCTGCGTGCCTGCCTGAGCGAAGATCCTCGCAGTCAGGCGGACACGCACAGACAGGTTGGAGTTTTTATGAGTTTCACCCTCACCTTAATCCTCTCCCATTTTTCACCCTCATCCTTCACCTTCCCCCATCAAGGAGGAAAGGAAAGTTTGACCGTTCCCGGAAGTGAGTGCCGGACTGACCGCCCCAGTCAGTCTACGCTTTCACAGCCTTAAAAATCTTTCAATATGTTTATTTTGCATTATTGAAAACTTATTTTTGTTTTATATTGTTGTAAAAATGTAAAATATTTGTAAATAGGAGGAATGATGAGCTTTGTTTTTCTGGTTTTTTCATTTTTTTTAAATTTAAATGGAGAGAATATGAGAAAAATAGAACCACCGGTTGCAAAAAAAATACCATATAGATTAGAAAAACATGGTGATGTAAGGATTGATAATTATTTCTGGCTTAAAGATCGTGACTCAAAGGATGTCATTGATTATCTAAAAGCGGAAAATAAATATACTGAGTTGGTAATGAAGGATTATAAAAAGGTTGAGAAACAAATTTATAAAGAACTTAAAAGCAGGATAAAAGAGGATTATCAAACAGCCCCTGTAAAATATAAAAATTATCTTTATTTTAAAAGATATAAAAAAGGGAAAGATTATCCTATTTACTACAGAAAAAAGATAGGGCTGGAAAAACCAGAGTTGTTATTAGATGTAAACGATATAGCAAAAGATAGGGAGTTTTGCCATGTTTCAAAAGTTCAGGTAAGCCCTTCCCAGGAAATTCTTGCTTATGCGGTGGATTATGTTGGAAGGAGGTTTTACACAATATATTTTAAAGATTTAAAAACCGGCAAAATGCTTGATACAAAGATAGAAAATGTTACTTCAAATTTTGCATGGTCAAATGATTCAAATATTATTTATTATGTGAAACAAGATAGTGAAACTTTAAGATGGCAGGGAGTCTGGAAATTTAATATAAAATCAAAAACTACCCAAAAATTATATTATGAAGATGACAAAACATATTCAGTTTATCTTACCAAGTCTAATTCTGAAAATTATCTTTTTATGACGATAGATTCCACTCTTACTACTGAGGTTAGATATCTGGAACCTGGCAGTGAAAATGAAGTGTTTAAAATATTTCGTCCTCGCCAAAAAGGGCTTGAGTATTATGTAGAAGATGGTGGTGATAGATTTTTTATAAGGAGTAATGATAATGCTAAAAATTTTAAAATTTCTTATGTCATGAAAGATGAAAACCACACGGATAAAAATTTATGGAAAAATCTCATTGAACATAACGATAGTGTGTTGTTAGAGGATATGGAGGTTTTTAAGGATTGGATCGTTATAATGGAAAGAGAAAATGGGCTTGTTAATTTTAGGATTATAGATAGAAATAACGGAGGATTTTCGTATATAAAGTTTCCAGATGAGGTATACTCTGCCTCATTTGGTGAAAATCTTGAATATGAAACTAATTATTTTAGATATGAGTATGAATCCATGGTAAATCCTCCTTCTACTTATGATTATGATTTTTTGAATAAAAATTCTATTCTTGTAAAAAGAAAAGAAGTTCCAAACTATAATCCTTCTGAATATGAAACTAAAAGAGTATGGATTTCTGCTCGTGATGGTGTGAGGGTACCTTTAAGTATTCTTTATAAAAAAAATTCGTCTAATGATAAGTTGTATTTATATGGTTATGGTTCATATGGTTACTCTATTGATCCTTATTTTAACTCTACCCTTTTCCCTCTTGTTGATAGAGGTTTTGTTTATGTTATAGCTCATATAAGAGGAGGAAGCGAATTAGGAAGAGCCTGGTATGAAAACGGAAGACAACTTAATAAAAAGAATACATTTTACGATTTTATAGACGCAACAAAAGCCTTGATTGAATTAGGATATGGCAAAAACGGAGTTTTTGCTGAAGGTGGCTCTGCTGGCGGGCTTTTAATGGGCGCGATTGCAAACATAGCTCCAGAACTTTATAAAGGTATAATATCCGAAGTTCCCTTCGTTGATGTTTTAACTACTATGCTTGATGAATCTATTCCTCTTACTACATCAGAATATGATGAATGGGGTAATCCAAACATAAAAGAATATTATGATTATATAAAATCATATTCTCCCTACGATAATATAGAAAAGAAATGCTATCCAAATATCCTTGTTACCTCTGGATATAATGATTCACAGGTTCAATATTGGGAGCCTGCAAAATGGGTTGCCAAATTGAGGGATAATAACGAATGTGATTCTTTTATATTGCTTAAAATGGATATGTCTAGTGGTCATTCTGGTAAAACTGGAAGATATAAATACCTTGAAGATATAGCGTTTAATTATGCGTTTGTTTTGAATGTTGCTGGAATAAAATAATATTACAGTTTTCTTTAAATTTTTCACCGTGTTTTCCCAAAAGAAAATTATATTTTCGAACAAATTGATAAATTTTATATAATATTGTTATATGGTATTTTTAATAAAGAAATTTGGTTAAGTAGAAACTTAATCGGGAGGAACAATGAAAACAGAAACAAAGTCAAAAAAAGCCATGAAAAATGCAGTAAAACTTCCTAAAAAGATGGTTTACTTTTTTGGAGGTGGAAAGGCTGAAGGTAAGGAATCAATGAAGAATTTATTAGGAGGAAAAGGCGCAAATCTTGCTGAGATGGCAGGCCATCCTTCTTTAAGACTGCCGGTTCCTCCGGGATTTACAATAACAACAGATGTTTGCACATATTACTGGGCAAACAATAGAAAATATCCAGCTTCTCTTGAGCAAGAGGTGGAAAAAAATTTAAAGAAAATAGAGGATCTTACCGGGAAAAAATTTGGTGATAGTGAAAACCCGCTTCTTGTTTCAGTTCGTTCCGGAGCAAGAAAATCTATGCCTGGAATGATGGAGACAATTTTAAACGTTGGATTGACTACTAAAACAATACCCGGTTTTATAAAGCTTACCAATAATCCAAGGTTTGTATGGGATTCATATAGAAGACTTATCATGATGTATGCTGATGTTGTTATGGAAAAAGCCGCAGGGATAGAACCAAAAGATGATTTTGGGATAAGGAAACAGCTTGATAAAATAATGGAGGAGAAAAAACAACAAAAAGGTGTAAAAAATGACACGGATCTTGATGCTGAAGATTTAAAAGAACTTTCAGAGAAATTTAAGGAAAAAATAAAAGAGGTTCTTGGAAAAGAATTTCCAGATGATCATAAAAAGCAGTTATGGGGTGCAATTGGAGCCGTGTTTGCTTCATGGAATGGGAAAAGAGCTGTAGCTTATAGAAAAATAGAGAACATCCCTGATGATTGGGGAACAGCAGTTAATGTCCAATCAATGGTTTTTGGAAATATGGGAGAAGATAGCGCCACCGGAGTTGCTTTCACCAGAAATCCTGCTACTGGCGAAAATAAATTTTATGGAGAATTTTTAACCAATGCTCAGGGAGAGGATGTCGTGGCTGGAATAAGAACGCCAAATCCTATAAACGAAGATAGCAAGAATGAGCATTCTAAAAATCTTATGACTCTTGAAAAACTAATGCCTGAAGTATATAAAGATCTTGATAATATAAGGAAAAAACTTGAAAAACATTATAGGGATATGCTTGATATAGAGTTTACAATAGAAAAGGGCAAATTATATATGCTTCAATGTAGGGTTGGAAAGAGAAATGGTGTTGCGGCTGTTAAAATGGCTTTGGATATGTATAAGGAAAAACTTATCACAAAAGAAGAAGCTATTATGAGAGTTTCTCCATCTCAGCTGGATGAACTTTTGCATCCTATAATAGATCCTAATGAAGAAAAGAACGCAAAGCCGATAGCAAAAGGTTTACCAGCAGGTCCTGGTGGAGCTTATGGGAAAATAGTTTTTACTGCATCTGATGCTGTTGAATGGGTAAAAAAAGGCGAAAAGGTTATACTTGTTAGAGAAGAAACTAATCCTGAAGATATAGAGGGGATGAGGGCTGCAGAAGCTATATTGACCGCAAGGGGTGGGATGACATCGCATGCCGCGCTTGTCGCCAGAGGCTGGGGCAAATGCTGTATTGTAGGTTCTTCTGCTATTGAAATAGACCTTAAATCTAAAAAAATGATCGTTAATGGAAAGGTTTATAATGAAGGAGACTGGCTGACTTTAAATGGTTCTAAAGGGAATGTTTACGAGGGTAAGCTTAAAATGCTTGATGCTGGCAGTGGTAATCAGATGCTTATGGATTTTTTAAAACTGTGCAATAGTGTTAGAAAGCTCGGTGTTAGGACAAATGCTGATACCCCATCTGACGCTTCAAAGGCTAGAGAGTTTGGTGCTGAAGGCATAGGACTTTTCAGAATTGAACATATGTTTTATGGAAAAGGAAGCGATGAACCTCTTTTTAAACTTAGAAAGATGATTGTTTCAAAAACTAAAGAAGAAAGGGTTAAAGCTTTAAATGAGTTATATCCCTATATGAAAAAGGATATAAAAGATACGCTTAAAGTTATGAAAGGACTTCCTGTCACCATAAGGCTTATAGACCCACCCTTGCATGAGTTTGTTCCACATGACGATGAGAAACTGAGAAATCTTGCAAACGAACTTGGAATATCCTTTGAAGAATTAAATGCAAGGGCTGAATCTCTGAGGGAATCAAATCCTATGATGGGACATCGTGGAGTAAGACTTGGAATAACATATCCTGAAATAACAGAGATGCAGGTAAGGGCTATCCTTGAATCTTCTGCAGAATTAATTAAAGAAGGGATAAGGGTTTATCCAGAGATAATGATCCCAGTTGTTTCTCATGAAAAAGAGGTTGAATTTGTTGTACCAATAATAAGAAAGGTATATGATGAAGTAATAAAAAAGACTGGTGTTAAAAAAATAGATTATAAGATAGGAACTATGATAGAAATACCACGTGCATGTTTAATTGCAGGAAAACTTGCTCAAACAATGGAATTTTTCTCTTTTGGAACTAATGATCTTACACAGATGGGGTTCGGTTTTTCAAGAGATGATTCTGGTGTATTTTTAAAGGATTATCTTGAAAAGAAATTACTTGCCACAGATCCATTCCAAACAATAGATCAGGAAGGAATCGGCGAATTAATAAAGATAACTGTAAACAGGGGAAGAGCAGTAAGAAAAGATCTTAAAATAGGAATCTGTGGAGAGCAGGGTGGAGATCCAGCTTCTGTAGAGTTTTGCCATAATTCTGGTTTAAATTATGTTTCCTGCTCGCCTTTCAGAATTCCTATAGCGATACTTGCTTCCGCTCAGGCGCAGATTAAAAATAAAAAGAAGTAGAGTATAAAATGAGCGTTTTATTCCCGGTGGTCATCTCCGCTCCAAGCGGGGGCGGAAAGACCACTATAAAAAATGAAATAATAAAAAGGAATAAACTGTTTAAATTTAATATAACCTGTACTACAAGACCTAAGAGGAAAGGCGAGATTGACGGAAAGGATTATTATTTTATATCTGATAAAGAGTTTGATAGGATGATAAAAAACGGTGAGTTTCTTGAATGGGCCAGAGTTCATAATTGGCGTTATGGCACTCCAAGAAAGTCTGTAGATAAAGCTATCTCTGAAGGTTATTTTCCTATTATGACTATAGATGTTAATGGTGCAATGTCAGTTAAAAAAATATATCCGGATTCAGTATTGATATTCCTTATTCCCCCCTCTCCACAGGCGCTTGTGGACCGCCTTAAAAAAAGAGGTGAATTGATGAGTGACATAAAGCTGAGAATGAAAACTGCTATTAGAGAGATAAAAAAAATTCCGAAATTTGATTATATTGTAGTAAATGATGATATAAAAAAAACTGCCAAAAAAATAGAAAATATTGTTTTTTCTAATCTTTGCAAGATTTCCAATAATATGGATATTATCAAAAGATTTATTGATAAAGCGAGCAAAATTACTGATTATGGAGGAGTAAAATGAGCGAATCAAAAAAAAGTGTTAAAGAAGAGAATAAACAGGAAATTAATCTTGATGAGATTATTATCAATTCTACGGATGAAAGATATAATAATCTTGTTCTTGCGATGAAATGGGCATATCATTTAAAAAATACAGAAGAATATAAAAATAAACTTTCTTCTGAGATAATAGACAAGGCATTAAAAGATGTTATGACAAAAGAGGTTTCGGCTGAGGAGATAGAAAAAGCTGTTGAAAAAGACGAGGCTTTAAGACTTGAAAAAATTGCTGAAAAGAGGAGAGAAAAAGCCTCTAAGAGTAAAATGAGCCAGAATGATTAAAAATAAAATAATAAAATACTTGAAAGAAGAAATAGATGAAGACGTTTATATCCCTCCTCATTATTTTGACTCAAATACCACCATTGATAAACAAAAGGAAAACAATATAGTAGATAAAACTGAAAATACTTCTTTTATACCAGAATCTGATAATAATATATCTAAATATAAATTGCTTCAAGAACTTGAAGCAGAAGTAAAAAAATGCAAAAAATGTCCACTTGGATTATCAAGGATTAAACCGGTTTTTGGGGTTGGCAATCCCAATGCTTTGGTAATGTTTATTGGTGAAGGTCCTGGGTGGGAGGAGGATCATAAAGGTGAGCCATTTGTTGGAAAAGCTGGACATCTTCTTGATATGATACTTGCTTCAATAGGACTTTCAAGAGAAAAAGTTTATATAGCAAATATCGTCAAGTGTCATCCAATGATAAATCCTCAAACCCCCCAGGCAAGAGGCAACGATAGACCTCCAACACCTATTGAAATATCTAAGTGCCGAAGCTATTTAGAGGATCAAATAAAAATAATAAAACCGAAATGTATAGTTACACTCGGTAATACAGCTACAAGAGTTATGCTTAATGAAACAAAAGGGGTATCTGCCCTTAGGGGTAAATTTTATGATCTTCCTCCTAATTTAATTTTTAACTTTGAAATAAAGATACTTCCAACTTATCATCCAGCAGCGCTTTTAAGAAATCCCAATCTCAAAAGAGATACATGGGAGGACATGAAAATGTTAAGGGATTGGCTTAAAGGGCAATGATAGCGGAGATTTTATTTCCCGTAGCTCTTGATAAAACTTTTTTTTATAAAATCAGCGATGATATAAAATCTAAAATACAACCGGGGGTAAGGGTTTATGCTTCTTTTGGCAGTAGAGAGAAAGTTCTTGGCTATGTTTTATCAATAAAAGATGAAAAGGATATAGCAAACTCTATTAAACCGGACCTTGAGATAAAATCAATAAGTAAGGTTATAGATTTAAAACCTATATTTGACGCGGAAAAATTTATTTCTATTTCTACATTTATCTCAAAACGCTGGTTATCCCCACTTGGACTTGTACTTTTAGATTTTTTGAGATTTATTCCTTTAAAATTAGATTATGAAGATATATCTCAGAAAGAAAATAGCAATTCTTTTAAACCATATTTTTTCCTGAATTTCAAGGCTGGTGAAATTAGAAATAAAATACTTGAATTTGCTGATAAAAATACTGTTGTTGTTTTTTTTCCGAATATTTTGTCTCTTGAAATATTTGAATCTGAAATAGCCATAGCCAGAGAAAGATATAAAAAATATTCTTCAAATGAGAAAGATTCAGAGAGAAAACTTGTTTCAAAGTTGCTATATCTTGGTAAAATAAATATTCTTTTAACAACAAAGGCAGGGTGTTTCCTACCTTTTCCTGATAATACTGTTTTTGTTGTAATAGATCCATTAAATTTGATGTATAAGCAATTTGACCAGCATCCTTATTATGATACAGTTGAGGTTTTATTAAAAATATCTGAAATATTTAATTATAAAATATTTTTTTTCTCTAATTTTCTTCCCCTTTCATTTGTTGATAAACAAAGAAGCGGGTTAATAGAAACAGAAAGCAAGCCATTTAAATTAAAAGAATTTGAGGTAAAAGATATTAAAAAAGAAAATATTCTTTCTCAACAGTGGATTTTAGAGATAAAGAAGCTAATTGAACAAAACAAAAAAATTCTAATAATTTCTTATTCAAGATACTCCTCAAGTTTAAGTGTGTGTCCAGAATGTGGCTGGATAAAAAAATGTCAGAGATGCAATTCAGTAATGAAGGCTGAGATGATGGAAGGCAAAAAACGCTATTTTTGTCAGTATTGTGGTTTTAATGAGGATTACACAAATATTTGTCCAAAATGTAATATAACTCTTTCTGAAAAAGGATTTGGAACTAAAAGGATATATGAAAATCTTGTTTCAGTGTTTTATGATAAAAAGATAGTTGAGATAGATGGTAGAAGTGTATATATAAAATCTGAACTTAATCGTGCCATAGAAGAGATAAAGCAAAAGGATTTTGATATTCTTATTGCAACTGAATCTGTAATTTCATCTATTGTTGACATTGAGTTTGATTATATAATTTTTATGGTATATGAAAGAAACAATGACTATGATTATTCATATTCCGAGAGATTTATAGATAAATTTTTAAATTTGATGCTTAAAACAAAGGATGATTCAAAAATTCTTATATATACTTATAATCCTGAAAGTTATATATTTGAGAAAATAAAAGATCCATTAAATATAATAGATGAGGAACTTGAGTTAAGAAAAACTTTTAATTATCCACCATTTGCTTACGTATATCAAATAGAGATGTTCTTTAAGGATAAAAAAAAATTTAAAGAATTGGTTAATGATTTTATAGAAAAAATTGATGATAAATTTAAAGAAGACAATGATATAATAGAATATTATCCAAATCTTAGAATCAGAAAATCAAGAACTTCTCCTTTGTATACCCATAAAGCATGGGTGAAATTGAAAAAATATGAAAATTTTTTTGATTTTTTAAGGGAATATTCTCAAAAAACTGGTGTTAAAATAAATGTTATTGAATATTAATCTTATTTACTTTCCATAATTCTGAGCTGTTCTAAGCACTGTCTTAACTGTTATAAGCGCAAATTCTTTGCCATATTCTTTTGTTACTGAAACACTCTCAACCTCAAGCCCATCACCAAAAAAATGTTTTACCCATTTAGAGGCTTCTGTGGTTGTGGCATATTTTATAAAACTATCTGCTGCAATTCCACTAAGAGTTTCTGATTTTATTATTGGAACTTTAAATACAAGCTTTGTTCCAGCAGCCAATGTTCCTTTTAAAATCATATTCTTAATGCTTATATTACATTGAAATGCTTCTTCAACTATTGGAAAGCCGCTTAAAACTACAAATCCTGCTGGACCGCTTAATGCTATTATAGGTGAAAAATATTCAATATTTGAAAAAATTCCCTGTCCAACTGCATCTATTGCAGCATCAAGCTTAAAACCTAACATATATGCTAAAGTTCCTCGCATCTTATACATATCTGCCCAGCTAAGGCGTATCTGTTCAAGAGGTTTTTCTGCCAATTTTTTTGTTATTTTTTCATTTACTATGCCTTCTGCTATGCTTTGAGCTCTTTTCCTTAAATCTTTCATTTCTTTCGCTATTATTTCATCTCTCTTATTAATCATCCTGGAATATATACTTGATAAAGTGGATTTATTTGTTTCAATGGTACATCTTTGCGATTGGGGTATCTCAAAAGTTTTTTCTCTACATTTTCCTCCTAACTCATAGCATACAAGATTTGGAGTATCTGGCGCTTTTATTTGAGTTGGTATATATTTTCTTGGAGCGCAGTCCTTTTTTAAATTTTCTTCATATATTTCTAAAAGTCCGTAATCAGAAAATCCCATTGTCTGGCTGTTTGATATTCTAATCAGTTTTTCTGCAGCTTCACTTATAGAACAAAACCCTTTTTCGCTTTTATTTAATGCGGAAGATTTAATTCCTTGAGATTTTTCCAGAGATGGAGATAATTTTTGAGTTAAAACAGAAGGATGACTTGAGTTTTCCTCCATAACAGTATTAAAATCAGATAAATCATTTGCACTTACAGTTGTTGTGGTTAGGAAAAACAATATAAAAAATAATTTTTTCATAACTATATTATAGCATCATTGCTTGACTTGTCAAGGGCCTGTAAGATACCTATACATCTGGGATTTTATGAATTCGAAATTGCTCATCTAAAAAATACTCCGTCAGCGTTTTTCCGATTCAATCATTTTGGCGTTTTTCAATACCATAACTTAGAAAAAGATAATAAATAAATTCAATTTTTTTAGATTAAAAATTAGTAAAATAAAGTTATAAGGATTTTGTTATGAATATTGAATATCAGATTGAGTTAATAAAAAGAGGTATAGTTGAGATAGTTTCAGAAGAAGAGCTTATAGAAAAACTTAAAGAAAACAGGCCTCTTGTTGTTAAATTAGGGGTTGATCCTACAAGCCCTGATTTACATCTTGGACATAGTGTTGTTTTAAACAAACTAAGACAGTTTCAGGATCTTGGGCATAAAGCGGTATTGATAATCGGAGATTTTACATCTCAGGTTGGAGATCCAAGTGGGAGAGATTCAACAAGACCTATTCTGCCATATGAAAAAATAATGGAAAATGCTAAAACCTATAGCGAGCAGGCTTTTAAAATACTTGATAGAAATAAAACTGAGATAAGGTTTAATTCTGAATGGCTTAAAAATTTTGTTAGTTTCAATCAGAATAGCCTGAAATTCTTTGAAGTTGCTAAAAATATAACAATATCAAGACTTCTGGAAAGAGAAGATTTCAAAAATAGAATGAAGAATGAAGATCCAATTAGTTTGCTTGAAATTCTCTATCCAATTTTCCAGGGATATGATTCGGTAGCTGTAAAAGCGGATGTAGAGTTAGGTGGACAGGACCAGATATTTAATCTGCTTGTTGGAAGAGATTTACAGAAGATGTATTCAATGAAACCTCAGATATGTATAACAGTTCCCTTGCTTGTAGGAACTGATGGTATTAAAAAAATGTCAAAATCTTATAAAAACTATATAGCCTTTAATGATACTCCCGATGATATTTTTGGCAAGGTTATGTCTATAAATGATGAGTTAATGTATAAATATTATGAACTTTTGACAGATAAAAATATGGATGAGTTAAAAAAGATTCATCCTATGGAAGCTAAAAAAAATCTTGCTTTCTTAATGGTTGAACGATTTTATAACAAAGAAGAAGCTTTAAAAGCTAAAGAAAATTTTGAAAAGGTTTTTTCAAAAAAAGAAATCCCTGAAAATATTGATGAGTTTGTTTTATCTAAACCAATGAAAATTTCTGAAATATTAAAGGCATCTGGAATAGCTAAAAGCAATAATGAAGCAAGAAGATTTATAGAAAATGGCGCGGTAAAGATTGATGGCGAAAAAATTCTTGAGGATAAAATAATTAATGAAAAGAATATAGTTATTCAATGTGGTAAAAGACATTTCAGGAGGTTAATATAAAATGAATTTGATTATAATTCCTTTAATTTTTATACATAATTTTTTATTTTCACAATTGTATGCTCAGGACATAAGTCAATATAAGAAGATGATAGAAGAAGCATTAAAAGCTCAGGACTCATCTGGAGTCGATGTTGATATAAGGATTGAAAGAGTAACTGGGGATGTAAAGGTTGTTTCTCAAGATGGAGAAGAAATTTCGCTTACAGATTCATATCAATACCCGCTTGAAATAGGCGATATAATAAAAACTGGATATAATGGAGGAGCTAACATATATATAGATAATTTTGGGATAATAAGATTGGATAGAAATTCTGAATTTGAAGTATCCGATACATCAAACGATATGATATTTACCCTTAATTTTGGAGCAATAATATCAAAAATAGAAAAATTAGCTAAGAAGATGACTCTTAAAGTTAAAACACCTGCTGCGGTTTGTGGAATAAGAGGAACTGAGTTTGCTATAGAGGTTTCAAAACTTGGCGGAGAAAGCTCTTTTGGAGTCTTTGATGAAGGAGAAATTCATGTCTATCCTGGTGAGGAGGAAAACGAACAACAGGTTTTAAAAGTGTTAAAAAATATGGAAGTGATGATAGATCCTAAGTCAAAAAGACAGAAAATAGTAAAAATTCAGAGAATGCTTAAATTTAAAAGATATATTATTGAATCTAAAAATAAACTCATCACTCATAAAAGAAACTGGAAAAAATTTGATCTAATGCAAAGACAAAAATATAGAGAATTGCTTTTTAAACGTAAGACTTATCAGGAAAAAAACAGGATTAAATCTAATATTAAATCACAAAGAAAAAAAATTAAAAAATGAGAACATTTATAGCATCCCAGCCAGATAAAATTTTTATTGATAAAATAACTCAATTTGAAAAATATTTAAAGGTAAATAGAATTATTGATAAAATAAAAATAGCTTCTTCTCAAAACATTCATCTCACTTATATTTTTTTGGGAGATATTGTTGACGAAAAAAATATAAATAATATAAAAAGTATCTTTTCTAATTTTAATAATTTACCTAAAATTAGGTTTTCAGCTAAAAAATTAGGCTTTTTCCCGTGTTTACAAAACCCGAGGGTAATCTGGGCGGATATTGATAAATCGGCTTTTAATGCTCTTATAGATATATATAAAACTATCAAAAAAACTTTGACAGATATTGGGATTTATTCTAATGAGGAATTTGTTCCACATATAACGCTTGGAAGGGTTAAAAAAAAGATATTTGAAAAGGAAATTACCTGTCTTAAATCTTTTGAGTTTAACCAGATGGATGGAATTTTTGAAAATATCGCTCTTTTTTCAAGTGTCCTGACTCCCTCAGGTCCTATATATAACAAGTTATTTGAGGTTAAACTTATATGAAGAAGATAATTTTGACAATTATTGCTTTATTTTTAATTACTATTTTAATTTATTTTTTTATGCCAAGGGAAAGTGTTAAGGTTTTTATTCCTGAGGGCGCTAACGCTAATTCTATTGCAAAAATATTAAGATCTAATGGAGTAGTTATCTCCTCTTTTTATTTCAAAGCTCTTGTAAAACTCACAAAAACAGATAAAAGGATAAATCCTGGAGAATATGTTTTTATGAAATATAGTCCAGCTGAAATAGTCTTATATAGAATGTTAAACCAAAAATATTTAAACTCTATTAAAATTGTTATTCCTGAAGGGTGGCGCGCGGAACAGGTGAGTGAAAGACTTTTTAAAAATGGAGTTATAAAAAGCGAAAAGAGATTTATTGATATGGTAAAACAGCGGAAACTTGAAGGATATCTTTTCCCATCAACATATTTTTTTAACAAGAATATGAGCGAAGAAGAGGTTATAAATCTTTTTCTTTCTACATTTGATAAAAATATAAGACCATTGTTTTCAAAATATCAATTATCAAAAGAAGAAGAGTATAAAACTTTAATAATTGCTTCAATTGTTGAAAGAGAAGCTGTTTATGATGAAGAAAGGCCGCTTATAGCGGCGGTATATCTTAACAGACTTAAGAAAAAAATGCCACTTGAAGCAGATCCTACTGTTCAATATGCCCTTGGATACTGGAAAAAAAATCTTACCCATGATGACCTTCAAACTCCTTCGCCATATAATACCTATTATGTTAGTGGACTTCCCCCCACTCCTATATGTTCTCCAGGCGTTAAATCTGTTGAAGCAGTTTTAAACCCTGCTCAAATAGATGCTATTTATTTTGTAGCTGATAATACTGGCAAGCATACCTTTAATGTTAAATACGATGAACATATAAAAGCTAAAGAAAAAGCCAGGCGAGAAAGATTAATTGGCAATAAAAATAAATAATATTTTTCAATAAATTAATTGTAAGATATCTATATATGTTGGACTTTTTATGATTTTTAAATTGCTAATTTAAAAAACAATTTATTGGCGTTTTTCAATACCATAACATATAATCCATAAGCCCTATCATTTACTCTATGTCATGAATATTACCTTTCGGGAAGGTTTAACTGTCATATACCCTCTCCTTTTTTGGAGAGGGTTGGGGTGAGGAGATTTAATTTTTCACCCTCATCCTTCACCTTCCCCCATCAAGGGGGAAGGAACAATTTGATCTTCCCGGAAGGTAAAAGATCTTCTTTTGTTGCACTAGCGTTTAAACTCGTGGTCAATTGATCACGGCACCTCATCGCTTGCGAACTTGCGCACGGTGGCTGTAGCAAAGCCAGAAGGAAAACATTGCCACGGATCGCCTCGTTCATACTGTATGAGTTAAGTAACCGATTGTGTTTTTATTTTGGAGCCGACCGGGATTGAACCGGCAACCTCCTCGTTGCGAACGAGGCGCTCTCCCCAATTGAGCTACGGCCCCTTAAAAATCTCAGTTTTTATTCTGAGAGGTAGGTTTAAGTATTATTTTACTAAATTTTGTATAATTTTATATGAAATTGTCAATGGAGGAATGTTATGCCGTTGGATTATTTTCCATTAAAGGAAAAAACAAGGTATGAATATGAGTTTAAAAGTAGCGAGTTTGACGGGATTGCGAAAGTCTATATAGATATTTTAAAAGTAAGTGTAAAGGGAAAGACTACAAGCGCTGATGCAAGAATGATATTTAATTTACGGGATGAACATATTAGTATGTTTAAAATAAAAAAAGATGGAAAATGGGTCATTACAACTGATGGAATAGTAGTTGGTGGAAGAAAGGAATTTCCTTTAAAGCCGAAAGAGGGATTTAAATGGGATGAGTATCCAGATTCCAATGAAATAGTTTCAATGACAGATAAACTTTTAATAAAAGCCGGTAAATTTTCTAATTGTTTAAAGGTTTTAACTAAAATAGCGGGAGGAGATGCGGGAATGGCAACAAGATATTATGCTCCGGGGGTTGGTTATGTTATGGAGGTATATAACGCTGAAGATAAAAATTGTTTTGTTGAATTAGTTTCAGTTTCTAAATTAAAGGAAGAGGATATTGATATTAAAAAAAGGAAGAAAAGATGAAATCAAAAACAATAAAAGAATTTTTAAATTCTCCTTCCCCCATAAATGATATAGTTGTTATGGGATGGATTAAAACAAGAAGAGACCTTAAAAACCAATCATTTGCAGAGCTAAATGATGGTTCTACCAGACAAAACCTTCAACTTGTCATAGACAATTTAGATCCAAAGTTTAAGAATATTTTACCCTATATTGTTAATGGGGCTTCAGTTAAAGTTTTTGGTGATTTAGTAAACTCTCCGGCTAAAGGACAGAAATATGAATTAAAGGTAAAAGATCTTTTCATTTTTGGAAAATGCGATCAGGAATCTTATCCAATTCAAAAGAAAAAAACTTCTGATGAGTTTTTACGAACAGTGGCTCATTTAAGAGTTAGAACGAATAAGTATTCGGCAATGCTTAGGATACGCTCTGAATTAAGTTTTGCCATACACAAATATTTTAGGGATAATGGTTTTTTTTATGTTCATACTCCGATAATAACAGCTTCTGATTGTGAGGGCGCCGGACAGATGTTTTCTGTATCAGCTTTTGATATAGGAAACCTTAAAAATTTACCTGTTGATAAGCAGGGAAATATCGATTTTTCCAGAGATCTTTTTGGAAGAAGGACGTATCTTACAGTATCAGGACAATTAGAAGGAGAAACATTAGCGCTTGGACTTGGCAAAATTTATACCTTTGGACCTACTTTTAGAGCAGAAAACTCAAATACTTATAGGCATGCAAGTGAATTCTGGATGGTAGAACCTGAGATGGCTTTTTATGATATTTATGATGATATGGAATTAGCTGAAGATTTTGTAAAGTCCATAACAAAAGATGTTCTTAAAAACTGTGAGCTGGATATAGATCTTTTTGCTAAATTTGTTGAACCAAATCTTATGAATAACTTAAAGAATGTTATTGAAACTAGCTACGAAAGGTTGACATATACAGATGCAGTTAAAATACTTGAAAAAGAAAACTCAAGATTTGAAAATAAAGTTAGTTGGGGGGTCGATTTAGCAAGCGAGCATGAAAGATTTTTGGTTGAACAATATTTTAAAAAACCTGTTATAATTTATAACAAGCCTAAGAATGTTGCTGCTTTTTATATGAAATTAAATGATGATGGAAAAACGGTAAGAGGAATGGATTTGCTTGTCCCAAGAATTGGAGAGCTTATTGGTGGTAGTGAAAGGGAAGAAAGGCTTGATGTTCTGATAGAAAAAATGAAAGAATTTAAAATGAGTCTTGATTCATACTGGTGGTATCTTGATTTAAGAAGATTTGGAACTGTTCCTCATAGCGGCTTTGGACTTGGTTTTGAAAGAATGATGATGCTTGTAACAGGAATAAGTAATATAAGGGATGTTTGCGCATATCCAAGAGTTCCGGGATATGCTGAATTTTAAAATAATAATTTTTAACTGGAGATAGATTATGAATAGAGAAAAAGCATTGTCATTATTAAAGCAATATGTAAAAAATGATAATTTAATTAAACATTGTTTAGCCGCAGAGTCAGTTATGAGAGAACTTGCTTTAAAATTAAATCAAGATCCTCAAAAATGGGGTTTAGCTGGACTTTTACATGATATAGATGTAGAAGTTACTGGTGGAGATCTTAAAACTCATACACATAAAGCAGTTGAGATTTTAAAGGAAAATAATATCTCAGATGAAGTCATAGAATCTATAAAAATGCATAACTGCCATGCATGGGAGAAAAAATCTGAAGAAGTTTTTCATATAGCATTGCGTGCAGCAGAGACAATAACTGGTTTGATTGTTGCAACTGCTTTAGTTTATCCTGATAAAAAATTATCTTCTGTTAAGGTTGAATCTATTTTGAAAAGATTTAAAGATAAAAGATTTGCTGCTGGAGCAGATAGAGAAACGATAAAAGAATGTGAAAAATTAGGATTCTCTCTAAATGATTTTGCAGCCATCTCTCTTTCAGCAATGCAAAAAATTGCGGGCGAGTTGGGATTATAATTAATAAAAAATAAAGGGCTTCATTAGAAAAGCCCTTTCATTAAATTGAGGGATGCGCTTTATCCCCTTTTATTTATTACCCTTACTGCTACTGTCGCCGTTATCACCTTGTCTATTTCTTATGATTTTTGCCAGAAGTTAATTAATTTAATTTTGTATTATGAATAAGAAAAATGGTTTTGTTTAAAATAACGTCAATATACTGCTTTCACCAGTTTTAATTGTATTTTCTATCCAGGTTTTTACCGCGCTTACTTTTGAATATACTCCATATTTCCCCTCTCTTGCGCATCCTTCTCCCCAGCTAACAACCCCAACAAGATATGCTTTAGATGAAGTTTTATATACCAGTGGCCCTCCACTGTCTCCCTGACATGAGTCTTTTCCACCGGTTGCATATCCTGCGCAAATCATTCTATCAGTTATTTGATTGGGGTATGCTTTTGAGCATGTTGTTTTAGAAACTAATGGAAGAGTTACTTTTTGAAGAGTATTGGAAATATCTCCATCTTCTTTGGTTAATCCCCATCCTGCAACGGTTAAATTGGTTCCTTCTATTAGTTCCAGTGTTATTAAATCAATAGTTGGCGAAGTAGATTTAGCATTTAATTTAATCAAAGCATAATCATAATCCATAACATCAGAATTCCAGTTTGGATGCTTTATTATTTTTACTGGAGAAAACCTCTGTCCTATATCAGATAAATTTGTTATTCCAGTAACTATTGTGGTAGGCGTTATTCCATCTACGCAGTGAGCTGCTGTTAAAACCCAATCCGGAGCTATTAAAGACCCTCCGCAAAAGTGGCCGTAATAGTAATGCTGAAGGGAAACTATATATGGAAATTCTGAGTTTTGAGCGCTAACGCCTCCAACAATCTTTGAAATTTTATTTGTTTCTTCAATAAAAGAATTTGGTTGAGGGATCTCAACTTTTGGAATCTGAAGTTTTGTAGGATTGTCAAAATTTAAATCCTGCGATGTTAGTATTTGATAGTTTAAAATAGCCCAGATTATAAGTATTGTTTTCTTTATTTTTCTCATAATTCCTCCATATTTATGTTTTAATTATTTATTTTATTTTTTCAAGTACAAAACGACTAAATCAATTTAGGCCTTAAGTCCTATGGTAAAGTTGTTTTTCCCATTGTCCAAAAGCGAGTTTTTGAGCAGTTAAAGAGGAAAGATATCTTCTTAATTCTTTATCTAATGGTTTGGGTTTAAGATTTTCAAATCCTGTTTGCGGTAGTGGCATAAAATAGTGTATATGTATCCTTGCATTGTATTTTTTTGTCAAAATCTCTATTCCATTTTTTGTAATATTTATATCTTCTTCTGTTTCAAATGGAAAACCGAATATAAAGTCAACATCTACATCAAATCCATATTTTTTTAATAGACTGACTGCTTTTATAACATCATCCGCAGAATGTCCTCTGTTTATTTTTTTAAGTATTCTATCACTTAAACTTTGCGCCCCTATTATTATTCTTTTACTTGATGTATTACCTTTAAGTATTTCACAAAAATCGTGATTTACATGTTCTGGTCTTATTTCTGAAGGAAAACTTCCCATAAAAACCCTGCCTTTTCCTTTAATGGTTTTATTAACAGAGCAAACTAATTCATTAATTTTTTTATAATCTGGTTTGCCGTTTTCACTACCATAAGATGAAAGATCCGGGGTAATAAATCTTATATCTCTAAAATTATTTCTTAGTAATATTTCTATTTCTTTTAAGATATTTTCTAATTTTTTATGCCTTTGTTTAAAACCAAATATAGAAGGGGTCTGGCAGTATAAACATCTATGTAAACAGCCTCTTGTTATCTCAATAGAACCAAACCTTTTGTATTTTTCCGATATAGAAGAAAACTGGTTTATATCAACTAATTTGGATGATTTAATTATTTTTTCATGTCTTTTGTCTAACAGGAAATCTCTCAGCGAAATTTCGCCTTCACCTATAAATAAATGATTGAATGTTTCGCTAAGTTCTTTTGTATTTTTATCTGTTATGTGAGGCCCTCCGGCTATAAGTGTAATTTTAGAGAATTTATTTGATATAAATTTTGCTAATGATAATTCAGATTTATTATTATAACTCATAAATGAAAATGCTATGACTGTATTTTTTTCGTTTTTAATTTTTTCTTCTATCTCATTAAAACTTGAAAAAAAATATATATTTAACCCATTTATGTTTTCAATAGCGCTTGTGAGAGAGTTTATTGAATATTTATTCGTATTTGTGGAGTGAAAATATATATCCATTTACTCAAAAAATTTCAGCACTGATTTTAAGGCTTTTTTAAGGTAGTGTAAATCAATTCTGTCAAAATTAGATAATTTTTCAGAATCTATATCCAATACAGCTGTAACAGATTTTTTAGAATTTAATATGGGTATGACTATTTCAGATCTTGATTTAGAGGAACATGCTATATGTCCGGGAAACTTATTGACATCTTTAACAATAATAGCTTTTTTTCTTTTCCATGAAGTTCCACATACGCCTTTTCCATAAGGGATTCTTGAACAGGCTACAGGTCCCTGAAAGGGACCTAACACAAGAAAATCTCCTTTGACAAAGTATATCCCTGTCCATAAAAAATTAAATGTAAAATGGATTGCGGATAGGAAATTTGATAAGCCAGATATCATGTCAGTCTCATCTGATAAAAGATGCTTTATCTGTGAAATAAGATTTTCATATTTTTCTTTTTTTGTGGTTCCTATTATCGTTATTTCTTTAGCCATTTTAAATACGCCTCTTCCGCTTTATATGAGCTCCTTGCAAAAGGCATTGAGATAACAGATTTTATCCCTATTTGTCTGGCATATTCTCCTAAAATTTCAAATTCTTCTGGAGTATAATATTTTTTTACTGGATGATGTAATGGTGAAGGAGAAAGGTACTGACCTATTACAATTATATCACAATTATTATCTTTAAGGTCTTTTATTGTTTGTTTTATTTCTTCAATTTCTTCCCCCATACCAATTATTATTGAAGACTTAGTGGGAATTTTTGGATTTATTTTTTTTGAACTTCTAAGTAGATTTAATGATCCTTCATAAGACGAATTCGGCCTTATTATTGGATAAAGACGTTTAACGGTTTCTATGTTATGAGAAAGTACTGATGGCATTGCATCAAGAACTTTTTTCAAAGAGTCATCTTTAAATTTAAAATCCGGAATTAATGGCTCTATATAAGTTTCTGGTGAAATTCTCCTGATTTCTTTTATGGTATTTGCAAACTGATCGGCACCACCGTCTGGAAGGTCATCCCTTGTTGGGGATGTAAAAACTGCATACCTTATTTTCCATTTTTTTATTAATCCAGCTATTTTCTTAGGTTCATTTAAATCAACAGGATCGGGTTTGCCTTTTGAAACATTACAAAACTTACAATTTCTTGTACATATGGTTCCAAGTATAAGAAAAGTAGCATGTTTGTTTTTAAAACATTCACCTTTATTGGGACATAAGGCTTCATAACATATGGTATTGGTAGTATATTCTTTAATATCTTTTCTAATAAGTATTGAGTTATCTGAAAAATTGAATTCTTTTTTGTTTTCTTTTGCTTTTTCAATTATCCATTTAGGATAGCGCATATTTTATTTTTCAAGTTTTATTTTAAGTTCCGCTAACTGCTTTTCATCAACATTTGATGGAGCTTCCATAAGGGGGCATATACCAGCAGTAGTTTTTGGAAAAGCAATCACTTCTCTTATTGAATCTTCTGTTCCGCAAATCATAGATATAAGCCTATCAAATCCTATCCCAATGCCGCCATGAGGTGGGGCTCCATATTCTAATGCTTCAATAAGTGTGCCAAATTTTTCCTTTATTTGTTGATTTGAATATCCCATAAGCGAGAATATTTTCTCTTGAATCTCTTTTTTGTGGTTTCTTATTGATCCTGAACCTAGCTCAACCCCATTTAGTACAAGATCATACTGGCATGATTTTATATTTTCAAGTTCTTCTTTTATGTCAAGCTTATATAGTTCTTGGGGCAGGGGGGCTGTAAAGGGATTATGCGTTGCGTCATATCTTTTTTCCTCTTCATTCCAGTCAAGCAAAGGAAAATGTCTTACCCATAAAAATGCCCACTTTTTTTTAGGATTTTTGTCATGTTTTATTATTTCATTTCTTAAAATACCTATGTATTTTAAAATGTTACATTTATCATCGCTTACTATAAAAACTATATCTCCATCTTTTATTTCAAAAATATTTTTTAGCATTTCTATTTCCTGAGTCTTTAAAAATTTAAGTATAGGTGATTCTATTTCTCGATTTTTCATTTTAAGCCATATAAGACCCTTTGCACCATTTGCTTGTAGTATTTTGGTTAAGTTATCAATTTCACTTCTTGAATAATTATGAACATTCTTTGCATTTATTCCTCTAATTACGCCTCCATTTTCTATAACCTGTTTAAATATTTTAAATTCAGTGTCTTTAAATATCTCAGTAATTTCTTTTATTTCATATTCATATCTTAAATCAGGCTTATCGCTACCGTATTTCAGCATGACCTCTTCATATTCCATTTCAGGAAAAGGAATCGTTAGCTCTTCTCCCATAGAAGAAAATATTTCTTTCATTAACCCTTCAACAATTTGAGCTACATCTTTTTCATCTACAAAACTCATCTCTAAGTCTATTTGAGTATGTTCAAGCTGTCTATCGCTTCTTAAATCCTCATCCCTGAAGTTTCTTGCAAGCTGATAATATCTGTCCATTCCTGAAATCATAAGCAGTTGTTTAAATATTTGAGGTGATTGGGGTAAAGCGTAAAACTTTCCGGGATTCATCCTTGAAGGGACTAAAAAATCTCTTGCTCCTTCGGGAGTAGATTTTGTTAAAATTGGTGTTTCTATTTCATAAAAACCTTTTGAGTGAAGATAGTTTCTTATAACATTGGCAATGCGTGATCTTGTAATAAGATTTTTTTTCATTTTCTCTCTTCTTATATCTATATATCTATATTTTAATCTCGTCTCTTCGCCAACATTTATATAATCTGCAACTGGAAAGGGTGGCTCTTTTGATTCATTTAAAACATAAAGCTCTTTTAAGACTACCTCTATTTCACCGGTAGGAATATTTTTGTTTTCATTCCCCTGGGGTCTCATTCTTACTGTGCCAATAATCTTTATTACATATTCATTTCTAATTCTTTCTGCTTCATTGAAAAATTTATTTGAAGGTTCAACAACTATTTGAGTAATACCATATAGATCTCTTATAATTAAAAATAAAACCCCCCCAAGATTTCTTTTAGAATCAAGCCATCCACACAATGTTACTACTTGACCTATATGGTTTTTATTTAATTCACCGCAGGTATGTGATCTCATAAAATTAATTCTCCATTTTTTATTTTATTTATAATTTCATTAATTTCCATTTTTTGCTGTTTGCCGTCTGAAAGCCTTTTTATCGTAAGCTTTGATGTTTTTTCTTCATCCTCTCCTATTATTATTGCATATCTGGCAGAGTTTGAATTAGCATCTCTCATTTGTGATTTGAGGCTGTTTTCAAAATTAGAAAAATCCGTTTTTATACCGGCATTTCTAAGCAGATTTATTATCTTAAAACAAAATTTAGATTGTTTTGAGGATAATGAAACCACAAAAACTAAATTGTTATCATTTTCTTTGTATCCTTTTGAAATCATTAACGAAACTACTCTTTCAACTCCCATTGCCCAGCCAACGCTTGGAGAATTTACTCCCCCCATTAATTTTACAAGATTATCATATCTCCCCCCTCCAGCTATTGCATCCTGTGAAGATTGAGAAGACATTTTAAATTCAAAAACTGTTTTCGTGTAGTAATCTATTCCCCTTACAAGGAGTTTATTCTCTATAAATGTTATATTGTTTGCGTTTAAAGCCTCTTTTAATAGATTATGATGGGTTAAACATTCATCACATAATTCTATTGGTGGAATGTTTTTAAATTTATCCTGATCTATTTTACAATCCAATACCCTCAGCGGGTTTTTTGATATCCTTTGGTTGCAATCCTGACATAAATCCAATTTTTTTAATTCTGAAACAATAAGTTCTTTGTATTTTTTTCTACAGGCTTGACAACCTAAAGAATTTATTTCTATTCTATATAGATTATTTAAATTAAGTTTTTTTAATATTGAGTCTAATAGTATTATTATTTCAGCATCTGCATATGGAGATGGGTTGCCTATATATTCAACCCCTATCTGTTCAAACTCCCTATATCTCTGGGCTTGTGGCCTTTCAGCTCTAAACATATTCCCAATGTAAAAATATTTATGAGAATTTCCTTTAAGATTAAGATTATTTTCTATGAAAGCTCTTACTGTTCCAGGAGTTCCTTCAGGTCGTAAGGCAAGCACTCTTTTAGAATTATCTTCAAATTTATACATTTCTTTTTTCACTATATCTGTTTCTTCTCCAGTGGATTTAACAAAAAGATCAAAATATTCAACTGTCGGAAGTCTTATTTCCTTAAAATTATATGTTTCAAAAGTTTCTCTGGCAGTTTTTTCTATTTGATAGAATATATCAGATTCAGGAGGTAATACATCTTTAAATCCTCTAACCCTTTGTATCATTCTTTTACTCCCGAGATAGATCTAATTTTGTCTACGTCAATAATTGTTATTCTTTCCCTTGAAGTATCTATTATCCCTTTTTCTTTCATTTTTTGTAAAACCCTATTTACAGGTATTCTTGTTGTCCCTAAATTTTCAGCAAGTTTTTTTTGTGTTATATAAATTTTCCCCATTTTTTCTTTTTTTGATAACTCAAATATTTCTTTTGCAACCCTTCCAAATATATTTTTAAATATAAGTCCTTCTATTTCTTCATCTGCTTTTTTAAGCCTATAGGCTAAGTTATATAAAAGTTTCAGTATAAAATTCTTATTCTTAAGAATATATTTTTGAAAATCTTTACTTGATATTGAAAAAAGTTCTGAATCTTCTTCTGCTTGCGCGGATGCAGTCCTATATTTTATTCCAAGAAGAGCAAGCTCTCCAAAAAACTCTCCTTCACCAAGAATTGAATATACCTTTTTTTTGTGTGATGCATTAGTAAAAATTTTTATCTTACCAGATTTAACAATAAAAAATGAATTGCCAATTTCATTTTTATTAAAAACTATCTTGCCTTTTTTTACCTTTTTTATTTTTAGTATTTTTGATATTTTTTTAAACTCGCTGTCCGAAAAATTGCTGAAGATATTAACTTTCCTGAATAATGACTTCATAATTAAGAAACTCTCCTATTCTTATATTATATAATATATATAATTGGTTGCGAGAGAACAGATTTCTAAAAGCTAAAATTGAAATCTACTTTCAAATTCATTATAAGCTTTTTACCCTTTTGTGATATGTAGTTTATACCTTTGAGAGGATTAGGTTAAGGAGAATATAATTTTATAGCATAATCTTTTGTTTTTCCCTTATTAATAGGAAGGGAGTTTTTTTAGAAAATCAAGAAGCTTTGGTTAAAAAAATTTATATTAAAATAAAATAATTAACCCCGCTTATCCTTCGTATAGAATAAGCGGGGAAGCCCAGGAAATTTTATCTGTCAAAGCTAAAGTTAATTGCTTTTGAAGTGTCAAAACTATCAAAATCAGTTTTAACCTGAATACTTTTTGGTTCTCCTGTATCTTTAATGCCTGTAAGTATTTCGGAAAGATAGGGATAAAGGGCTGATATTTTTGTTGAATCTTCTCCTCTTCCGCCGTTATCTTCAACCCTGTTTGATATTGTACAACCCATAGGTGTTTGAACAAAATCATTATCCCCTCTTACCAGTATTCCCTCTATAAGTTTTGTTTTCATATCAAAAACAGGGGAACCAGAGTTTCCGCCATAAGTATCTAAATTAGCCACAAAATATCCATTTGGAGAGGGGTCTCTAACTGTAGCGCCATCGGCAAATTTTACTGGCAGACCAACTGGATGTCCTATTACAAACATAGATTGTCCAATCGAGAGTTTCTGGTTTGTGTTGATTTTAAGCGGTTTTCTGTTTGAAACTTTTCTGTCAAGTTTTATTATTGCAAAATCTGAACCCAGTCCTATACCCTGGGGATTATCCTCAGTTGGTTCCGCTCCAATATGAGTTTTTATTATTTTAGAACATTTATAGACATCTGAAGCAGGGATCTCGGTTGTAGCTGTAAAAGGATTGTTTCTGTCTTTTATTGCATATCCAAAAACAAAATATGTTGATGAACATTTTGCTTCAGTATTTATACAATGTCCTGCTGTAATAATAGTATCATCAGCTATCAACAAACCGGAGCAGAAAGCTCCTATAGGCTGATCCCTGAAAGGTTCATCTTCACATAGATTAAGTCTCTGCCCATAATTTTGAGTAACAAGAGTATATTTATTTTTAGAACTATCAAATCTGATATTTGCGCTATCCCATAATGAAACGACTGAATCTGCAAGAGTTTTAATCTCCGAAGACATTTCAAAATAGTCTTTTCTATTATCTTCACCGTAAATAACTTTATTGTTGAGAGCGTTTAGCGTAAATGGAAAAGGTATTAGAGAGATTACGATTAGTTTTAAGGTGGTGTTTTTCATCGTTCCTCCGTATATATTTTAATTACAAATTGATTGAAGTCAAATATTTTTAGTCCTAATATTAAATAGGTCTTTAGTCCTATTTTATTCCTCAGAATATTGTATATGATACGACGGTATATTTATCTATGAGATATATAGCAATTGTTGAGATTACAATTACAGAGGTTATTAAAATTCCATAAAAATGATATTTGTTTGTTCCGGGAATAGATAGTTCTATTAATGCATCTTCTTCCCAGCTTATTCCTTTTTTGAAATAACTTAAAAAATTGTATATTGAATAGCATTCAAGCGCAAAGAAAGGAAAACCTAAATACCCCGCTATTGGCATTTCAAATAACCTTGGAGAGTTAAGATAAGGAAGGGTATAAATCCATTTTGCCCCTGCTTTGAAATTCCATAGTTCCCATATAAACCCGCATAGTAATCCTGCCAGGAGAATAGAAAGTATTTTAGATATATTTCCGCCAGATAATTCCTTTATAATAGAACGGGTACCGATTTTATAATTTAACGGTTCAAATATAAATAATAGAGATATCCATATAAAAGGAAATAAAAGTTTTGGAAAAACAAGTGTTAAAATAGTTAACAATATTCCGCCATAAAAACATACCTGCCTTATTTTATTGTCAAATTTTATATTTATTTTAGTTTTTATTTTTTTAAATATTCCAATAGTTTCCATAAACTCGGTTGTTTCAAAAATTGCAGGTAAAACCGTAGCATAAGATAATATATATCCTATGTTCCTTGTTTTTGTATCCCATGGAAGCATAACATACTTCCAGTTTTTAAGAAAAATATTAAATATTTCAAAAGAAAACCATAACCCAGTTGAAACGAAAAGCATATATATAAATTCTTTTGTTCTTGAAATAATAAGAGAATTATCTTTTAAACTATAGATAGTTCCATCTATAAAAAAAATGTATGAATACCAGGCAAAGATATAGTAGAGTCTATAAAAAGGGTTTACCTGAAAATATGAAAAGAAAGTTGATATAAAAAAAAGCAATACTCCACCCAATATAAAGGCAATATTGATTCCCATAATTCTATTTTATTATATTTTTAGTTATTTGTTATAATGAAAATTAAGAGGGTGTATGGTTTTAAAACCTAAAAAAAACATTATTATTCTTTTTTGCTACCTCTTTTTTTGGCATTTCTCTATACACTCAACTTAAGGTGCCGTCTGAAGATCCAAAGACTTATTATAAAAGAGGGGTTGCTGCTTTAAACAAAGGTTCTTATTCTCTTGCAATAAGCGAATTTGATAATGCCATATTGGCTGATGATAAATATTTTGAAGCTTATTATCAAAGAGGAATTGCATATTTTAAAAAAGGTGAGTTTGAAATTGCTGTTCAGGATTTTTCATCTGCCATAGAATTAAAACCGAATTTTGCTCAGGCATATTATTATCGTGGTATGGCCTATGAAAAGCTTGGTAGAAAAGATGAAGCTATTATGGATTTTGAAAAATCAAAGGAATTAAACTCTACTGGAAAGATAATTAGTAAATCACAAGATAAAAAAGGAAAACTTGATTTGTCTCCTAAATATGACAAAGCGGTGGTTAAATTTAATGAGGCAATATCATTGAATCCAAAAGATCCAGTTCCATATAATAGGAGAGGTGATGTGTATTTAAGGAGAATGGAATATAAAAAAGCAATTTCAGATTTTACAAAAGCGATAGAGCTTAATCCTAAATATTCTGAAGCTTATCATAATCGTGCAATGGCATACCTTGGTGATGAATCTTATGAATTAGCTATAAAAGATTTTACCAGGTCTATTGAATTAAATCCTGTAAATTCTGATGCTTATTATTATCGCGGAATTTCGTATTCTAATCTTTCCAGAAATGAGGAAGCAATAGCAGATTTTACTAAAGCAATAGAACTAAACCCACAAGATGCTACTGCTTATTATATGCGTTCAAAAGTTTACAGATCAATTGGTAAAGAAGTTGAAGCTGAAATGGATTACAGGAAGTACAAGGAAATAGTAAGAAAATAGTTTTGAGTCAAAATTTCGCTGATATGGCCACAAATCCCCCTTCTCCATAACCTTTTGAGATTCTATCTATTTGTTTAAGATTTTTAAGTTTTACTGGATCTAAAAAAAGAGTCTGATATGTTTTGATTTTTGTAAATCCTAGTTTTCTAATTTTTTCTATTATAACCTTTGCAGAATAAAATTTTGCATTAGCATAAAATTTATTTTTTTTCTTTTTTCTTAAATAATATTTTCCTAACTTAGTATTTCTGTCTATAATACCAATTAAAAGTATCCCATTATTCTTAAGTATTCTTTTGGCTTCAGATAAAACCTGATTCGAATTTTGAACAAAACACAAAGTAAAACATATTAAAACCATATCAAAATTTTTATCAGGAAAAGGAATGTTCTCTCCAAAAGCCTTTATAACTTTTATTCCCCTTTCTGCTGCTATTTTGCCCATCTTATTAGATGGTTCTATGCCATTTCTTATACCAAGAGCTTTTGCAAATCTTCCGCTGCCAACACCTATTTCAACTGCGTTTTTATATTTAAAATTTCCAATTGCTTTTTTTAAAGCATTTAACTCAGAAAGATATAAAAATTTGTTTTCATCATACCATCTATCGTATTCTTTATAATATTTATCAAACGGGTTTTGCATTTTTAATTATATTATTTAATTTTTTTATTTTAGCCTTTATGTCTTTAGCCTGAGTTATTTCCGTTACAAGGCAAAAACACCTGGCCCCTTCTTTTACTACTTTTTCAAGGTTGTGTTCTTTTATCCCACCTATGGCAACAAATGGAATTTTTTTATTTTTTACTACCCATTCAAGATAGCCAATCCCTACTGGATCCATAACATTGTCTTTTGTATGAGTTTCAAAAAGTGGGCCAACACCTGCGTAATCTGCGCCATCTTTGAAGGCTTTTTCATATTGTTCTGGATAATGAGTTGAAACACCTATTATAAAATCTTTTCCAACAAGTTTTCTGACTTCTTTTACTGGATAATCATCCTGTCCTAAATGAATTCCATCTGCTTCTACAATTAATGCCAGGTCCGGATGGTCATTTACAATAAGTAAGGCTTGATATTTTTTAGTGAGTTTTCTTATTTCTTTACATTCTTCATATTTTTTTAGAAAATCCATATATTTTTCTCTATATTGAATTATCTTAATTCCAGAATCAAGCATATTTTTAACAACTTCTATATTGCTCCTACCATTAGAATGTTTCATGTCTGTAATACAGTATATTTGATAATTTTCAAATAGTTTCATTTTTTGATTTTTAGTCATCTGTCCTCCGGTATTTGATTTTGTAGAACCCTTCTTAAAACCTCATCTGCCTGCATGCTTGCAACTGCGATAACTTTCGGTGCAAGAGGTATATGACATTCCCCTTCTTTTATAAGCTTGTCTCTTGAATTACATCCTTTTTCTTGATAACATTCATCACAGCATCCACACCTTGAAATAAGATCCCCTATTATGGTATATTCCTTTTTCCTGATTATTTTTACATTTTCTATATCACCATAACCTGCCACTCCACTTGCCATAATCACCACTTTTTTAAGTTTTAATGAGGTTTCGAAAACCATCTTTTTAGCCCATTCTTTATCAACAGCCTCAACTACTATATCAGGATTATAATCCTTAATTATTTTTGAAAGTAATTTTTGATTTAACATCTTGTTTATAGCAATTATATTCGCTTCAGGATTTATTTTTAATAACCTTTTCTTGGTGATCTCAACCTTATTTTTTCCAACATCTTCTGGGAAGTAAAATTGTCTATTTAAATTCTTAAGTTCTACCATGTCATAATCAACAATAACGAAATTTTTAAAACCAGTTCTTACTAAAATATTCAAAATATTTGATCCAAGTCCTCCACATCCTATAACCATAATTTTAGCTTTTGATATTTTTTTTAGTTCTCTTGAACTAAAATAAATTCTAAAAATTTCATTTATGTCTTTTTTCATATATTACCTTATCTGAGTTTTATTTTTTTAAAGAACAAAATATCTATATTTTCAACTAATTTATTCTGGTCCAGTTAATAAACTCCGCTCTATATCCTTTGCTTTTTAACATATCAATAATTTCTTTTACAGTTCTTTTATCAGATATCTGAAACTGACCTTCATTTTCCTTGTTATTAAAATTGCCACCAACGTATGTTTTTGATTCCGCACTTATTCTTGTCACCCCTATTTCAATAATATTATCTCTTATATATTTATTTTCTCTGGTTGAAATATTTATTCCTATTCTTGGTAGAAATATTCTTGAAAGGACTATTAGTTTAATGAAATTTTTATCAGTTAATGGATAAATCTTACATTTACAAAAACTTTCTTTTATTCTTGGGAGTGAAATGTTTATTTCACAATCTGGATATTGAGATTGTAAGTAATCAGCATATCCTAAAGTTATAAAGGCATCAAATATCCAGTCTTTATTGAGTCCAAATAATGCTCCTATATTAACCTCTTTTACATTCGCTCTAATTGCCCTTTCGATAGCGCCAAGTCTAAAATAAAAGTCTTTTTTAGGTCCAAATTTATGTAATTTCGAATAGAGTCTTTTATCAAAAGTCTCCTGATATAACGTAACTCCTGTAACTCCATTTTTAACAAGTTTTTTATATTCAAATTCTTCTAATGGATAAATCTCTATCAGGATCTCAGAAAAATACTTCTTTCCAAGTTTTACAGCTTCTATAATATAGCTTAATGGTGAATTATGTTTATCATCTCCTGTTAGTATTAAAATAGTATCAAAATTCTTTTCTTTTAAAGAGATAAACTCTTGTTCAATCTCACTCAAACTTAGCTTTTTCCTTTTTATTTTATTTAAAGCGGAAAATCCACAATAAAGACAACCGTTTACACAGTAATCTGAGATATAAACAGGAGTATATAGCAGAACTGCTTTTCCAAAATAACTTTCTGTTATCTTTTTAGCTTTTAATGCATATTTTTTTAAATCTAATTTTTCATCTTCAACTAATCTTAAAAAATCTAAAAGCCATAGATCTTTTTTAGTTTTAACTTTTCTTGTTTTGTAAATTTCCTCAAGCTCTTTTAATCTTTCATCAAACATAATCAGCTTAAACTTTCAATAAAATTATCAAGAGGTGAAGAAGCTTTTGCATAATCTTCTTCTTTTAAAATTCCCATTTCATAGGCCAATCTTCCTGCTTCGACTGCTTTTTCAATTGCTATGGCCATTTTAACAGGGTCTTTTGCTATTGCTATAGCTGTATTTACTAAAACTGCTTCCGCTCCCATTTCCATTGCCATTGCGGCGTGAGATGGCCTTCCGATCCCAGCATCAATTATGACTGGAATTTTTAATTCTTTTATCATTGGGGTTATTAATTCTTTTGCTACTATTCCCTTGTTTGTTCCTATGAAAGACCCCAGAGGCATAACAGAAACTGCCCCCGCATTTTCAAGTTTTTTAGCAACTACAATATCCGGGCTTATATACGGAAATACCTTAAATCCTTTTTTAGCGAGATATTTAGTTGCTTTTAGAGTTTCATTATTATCCGGCGCAAGATATTTTGAATCAACCTCTATCTCCACCTTTATCCAATCTGTTCTGGTTATTTCAGCACCAATCTCAGCTATTTTTATAGCCTCTCTGGCATTTCTGGCTCCAGAAGTGTTTACCATTATTACTGTATCTTTTGGAATGTAATCCAGAATGTTTTCATGTTTTAATTCTGGATTTATTCTTCTAACAGCCACAGTGATAACATTTATTTTAGTTTTCTTTAAAATCTTTGGTATTAGAGAGTAAGAGGAAAGTTTTCCAGTTCCTATGAAAAGTCTGGAAGTAAGATTTTTGCCAGCTATTTTCACATTATCCTCCACCAACAAAGCTAACTATCTCAACCTTATCACCATCTTTTAATTTAAAGTTTTTCCAATCTTTTTGGGTTACTATATTGCCATTTACCAGAACACATATCCCTTTCTGTTTTTTAGATAAAATTTTTATTAGACTTTTTGGATTTTCAATCTTTTTTCCATTAATGGTTATCATAATAATATTATACTAATATAACCTGCCTTAAGATTAGCGTTAGCAAATGTATTTGTTGTCTGATATTAATTTTGTTATAACAAACTTTTATATAATTTTATTATGAAAGTTCAAATATATGATGTAGCAATAATTGGTGGTGGCGCAAGCGGAGTGGTTTCCGCTTGTATTGTCTCAAATAAACTAAAAACTATTATTTTAGAAAAAAACTTAAAGCTTGGCAGAAAAATTCTATCAAGTGGGGCTGGAAAATGCAACCTTTCAAACAGTAATATATCCATTGATTTTTATAAAACCTCAGAACCAGAAATATTAAAAAAGATATTTCAAAAAATACCTTATCAAACTATAATTGATTTTCTCAATTCAGAAATTGGAATAATGACTAAAATATTAGATAATGGAAAGATATACCCTTTTTCAGAAAGAGCGGAAAGCGTTATTTTTGCTTTTGAATCTTATTTAAAGCAAAAAAATGTTGATATTAAAACATTGACTTATGTTGAAGATGTAGAATATCAAGATGAAGTTTTTAAAATAACTGCAAAAACATTGCCATTACAATGGGAAAAGAAAAATTTATCATCTCAAAAACTTACTTTCTTTGCTAAAAATCTTATTCTTTCTACAGGGGGACCATCTTATCCAAGAATTGGAGGAACTGATTTTGGATTTAAAATAGCCAAAAAGTTTGGACATAGTATTAAAGAACCATTACCAATATTAGTGCCTCTTTCAGTTGGCTCGCCAAGACTTTTAGAATTAAGTGGTGTTAGAATTACAGCAGGTTGCATTTTTAATTTTAAAGCAAAAAAAATTTTTTTAAAGGATGAGCTTCTTTTTACAGACTATGGTATATCAGGTCCTATTGCTATTGATATCTCTTTTTACATGGATGATTATATAGATCAGATTTCATTTGATCTTGCTCCATCCATTGATAAAGAAGAGATTTTTAATTTTATGAGGAATAGAATTGAAAAGAATAGTTTTTCAATAGCAGAGTTATTTTTTCCTGTTTTTGAGCCAAAACTTATAAATTTTATATGTCAAAAACTAAAACTGGACAAAAACCTGAAGGCCAATGAAAAAATAATTAAAAAGATTATAGATGAAATAAAAAACTTTAAAGTTTATGGAATAAAAAAACTTTCATTTGAATCGGCGATGTCTAAAATTGGCGGGGTGCCATTAAGCGAGGTGGATTTGAATTTTGAATCAAAAAAGCAAAAAAAACTATTTTTAACAGGTGAGATTCTTGACTGTGGTGGGAAATCTGGTGGATATAACTTCCATTTTGCTTTTACCACCGCTTATTCTGCTGCAATGAAGATATTAGAAAACAGCCATCCATTGGGTATCAAAGATTAAAACTTATTTTTGATTTATTTTCTGAACTTCTGTTTTTATTGAAGATATTATTGCTTCGGCTGATTTAACAGGATTTGGAAGATTAATATGAGAATATCCTTTTTTCATTACGGAAAGTCTGTTTCCTGAAATTATAAAGTCTATATTTTTCATTAAATTTTCTGGGAGTTTGTTATCATCTTTTAATATAAGAGCGGCATCTTTTTCAAATAGAATTCTTGCATTTTCCATTTGATGATTTTTAGCAGCGGATAAAAGCGGAATTAATATAGCAGGTTTTTGTTTGTATATAAGCTCAGATATTGTCGATGCGCCTGATCTTGATATTATAAGATCGCTTATTTCATATATTTCATTCATATTTTCATAGTAGTCAAGAAGTATTATATTTTCGTCTAAAATCCCTGCTTTTTCATATCTTTTTTTTACATCCTCATAATTATTCTTTCCGGTTATATGGATCAGGGCTATGTTTTTTTTAGATTCAGTTTTATTTCTAAGAGCAAAGTAATATATGGCATTATTTATATTATATGATCCCTGACTCCCTCCAAAGCATGTTATTACAATTTGATCTTTTATTTTAAATTTTTCTTTTATACTATTAACATCTATTTGCTGATTGAAAAAATCTCTTAAAGGCGTTCCAATCAATTCTGTTTTTTTAGCAAATATGTTGTTTCTTATTGGAAGTCCTAAAAATATTTTTTTCGAGAAAAATCCGCATAAAAAATTACCTATTCCAAAAACTGAGTTTGATTCGTGAATAAAAATCGGAATTTTTTTAAGCCAGGCTAAAAAAATTATAGGAAACGCCACATAACTTCCTGTGCCAAATACTATATCAGGTTCAAAATCTTCAATTATTCTTTTTGAAAGAAGTAAAGACTTTATTAGTTTTAACATAAATCTTATATAAGAAAAAGGGTTCAAAGATCTTGGAAATGCTGTTATGTCCATTTCAACAAATGGAATATCATCTATTTTAAGCCTTGGGATAGAGATATCATTTTTTTTAACTATAAAAACGACTTCATCTCCCTGTGAGTCTAATTTTTTAGCTATAACATATCCCGGATAAAAATGGCCTCCTGTGCCTCCACCTGCAATTACTATTTTCATATTCGTTTCCTTCTTAATGAAGCGTTAAGTATAAATCCCATTAAAATCATGGTTACGATTATTGAGGAACCACCATATGAAAAAAATGGCAATGGTAATCCTTTTGTTGGTATCATCCCAACAGTCATTGCCATATTAAAAAATGCTTGAATTATTATTATAATTATAGAAGATATAGTAAGTATAGAAAGAAATGAACTTTTTGAGTTTTTAGCAATATTAACAGCTCTTAAAAAAATATAAACGAATACAAATATTATTAAAGTCGTTCCAATAAAACCTATTTCCTCGGCTATTATAGGGAAGATAAAATCAGTATGTGATTCTGGAAGATAGTTAAGTTTCATTATAGAATTACCCGGTCCTTTCCCAAACCACCAGCCACTTCCAATAGCAACAAGTGATTGAGCAAGTTGAAATCCTGTTTCCTTTAGTTCACTAAAAGAAGATAAAAAAGCCGTTACTCTTTTTGCTCTATATGAATGTCTGTTTATTTCTAATACTATTAATATACTACCTATGATAAGTGGAGTGATTATATGGATAGTTTTTGCTCCGTATATAAAAAAGATAATTAACATAGATATAAAAATTAAAGCGGGAGTTCCAAGATCAGGTTCAAGAGCTATTAACACAAGTATTATTGAAATCACTAAAAAAGGTTTTAAAAGATATTTGAATCTTCTTATTTTTGAATAATTCCTGTCTATATAGTCACTTATGTATAAGACAAACATAACTTTTGCAAACTCAGAAGGCTGGAAATTAAAAAAAACAAGATTAATCCACCTTCTTGTATTTTGTATCTTTGGCATAAAGAGTACTATAATCAAAGATGCTATGGTAAGAATGGCTATTACTGGAATATGTTTTCTTATTTTTTCAAGATCTATAAATACTACAAATAACATTATTGTAATAGCAATCAAACTCCATAAAAGTTGTTTTTTAAAAAACATAGCAGTTGTTGGAGGTAGATTATTTTTTAATGACTTTGCATATGATATGGCAGAACTTGCTGAATAAAGAAATGATAATCCCACTATGGTAAGAATTATTATTGCAGTTAAAAGTTTATAATCTATAAATCTTACATCTATCCTCTTAGGAAACAGGGATCCCCAAAAACTTTGTCGTTTCATTTGAGCCTTCTAACAAGCGCTTTAAATTTTTTTCCTCTATCCTCAAAATTTTTAAATTGATCAAATGAGGCGCATGCAGGAGAAAGCAATACAATATCTCCCTTTTGCGCTGATCTTGTAGCCTTAACAGCATTTTTAATATTACAGGTATTTATTATTTCACAATATTTTCCAAGCTCTTTTTCTATAATTGGAGCAGCTTCACCTATTGTTAAAATTTTTTTTACATACTTTTTGATATATGGAATCAATGGAGAGTATGGGGAATTTTTATGAACCCCGCCCATAATAAGCCATATATTTTTCGCTTTACCAATTGCTTTTAAAGCTATAAGGGTGGAATCAACATTGGTTCCTTTTGAGTCATTTATATATTTTACCCCACGAAATTCTCTAACAAATTCTATTCTGTGTTCAAGCCCTTTGAAGCTATCTAAAGTTTTTTGAATGCTTTTAGCTGGAATATTAAAAGTAGATGCTATCAAAATAGCTGCCATTTGATTTAATAAATTGTGTTCTCCCGGTATGTTTGATGGCGTAAAGCTTTTTTTATCTTTTTTTAAAAAAATCTTTTGTTTTTTAATATAAATATCGCTTAGTTGGTTTCTAATAGAAAATTTAAGTATTTTTGGCTTTATTTTTTTGATAGTTTTTAATATTTTATCATCGCCATTTATTATCAAAAAGCTATTTTTGTCCATATTAGAAAATATTTTAAATTTTGCTTTTATATACTTTTTAAAACTGCCGTGATGATCTATATGGTCTGGTGTTATATTGAGTATTGCTGCAACCTTTGGTTTTAAATATGTAGAATCTTCAATCTGATAACTTGATATTTCTATAATTAGCCAATCATCTTTTTTTGCTTTTAAAATCTCTTTTGATACCGGATCTCCTATATTACCGCATAAAATAGCTTTTTTGCCAGATTTTCTTAAATAATCGTCAAAGATTTTATATGTTAGATAGGTAGTTGTGCTTTTTCCGTTTGTTCCAGTTATCATAACTATATTTTCAGTTTTTGAAAAAGCAATTGCTACTTCTACCTCGCTAAATATTTTTATTTTTCTTGCTTTTAGTGCTTTTATCAAGGGATTGTTGTTTGAAACCCCGGGGCTTTTTATAGCAAAGTCTATTTCGTCTATTTTATTAATCGCATTACTTTCTGTTACGCAGTTAAATTTAGATTTAATCTTTTGCCTATCTGATATAATTATTTCTGCTTTTAATTTTTGACTTAAAAGTTTAGCACAGGATATTCCACTTTTTCCACCTCCAATAATCAAGCATTTTTTATTTTTATATAAAGATGGATTGAACATATTATCTTATTTTAAGTGATGATAGTGCAATAAGCATGAGCGCTATAGCGCATATCCAGAATCTTACTGTAACCTTTGGCTCAGCTATACCTGAAAGTTCAAAATGATGATGAATTGGAGCCATTTTAAAAACCCTTTTTTTATTTCTAAATTTGTATGATGCCATCTGGATTATTACAGATAATGTTTCTATTACAAACATTCCGCCTGCCACTGGCAGTATCAGCTCATGTTTTATCATTATTGCAGAAATTCCAATAGTTCCGCCTAAAAATAAAGAGCTTGTATCCCCCATAAATATCTGAGCAGGATAAGCGTTAAACCACAAAAAGCCTAAACATGCTCCAACCATTGATCCAAGAAATATAGAAATTTCACCAGCCCCTTCAACATATATCAACTTAAGATATGTTGCCCATTTTATATTTCCAGCGCAATAAGCCATTATTATGAATGTAAGCGCCGAAAATATTACAAGTCCGCTTGCAAGTCCATCCTGCCCATCGCTTAAGTTTACCGCATTTGATGACCCTATAATTACAAACATTTCAAATACAAAATAAAATACTCCTAAGTTTATAATTATATTTTTAGTGTAAGGAATTAATAGATGTGTTGGATATAGATTTGATGGTGGATTTAGCGCAAGATATCCAACAACCATTATACCAACAATTATCTGAAGCAGAAATTTAACCCAGCTTGGAGCGCCTTTAGGATCCTTTTTTATAAGTTTTATATAATCATCAAGCCATCCCGCAAAGGCAAGTATTAGTGTTGATATAAGAAGTATTATTATAAACCTGTTATCTAACCTGGACCATAAGGCAGTTGAAATAATCATTGATATAAATATTATTATTCCTCCCATTGTTGGTGTGCCGGATTTATATAAATGTGTTTGTGGCCCATCCTGCCTTTGGATTTGCTGGATTTTATACTCCCGGAGTTTTTTTATAATGTAAGGAGATATGATAAGCGCTGTAAGAAATGATGTAATTATAGCGCCGCTTAATCTTACCGAGATATAATAAAATAGATTAAATGGCGAAAAAAGATCTTTATAAAAATGTAGATAATATAACATAAATGGCCTCTTTCCTTACTTAGTTTTTTTTAGCCACATTACAAGATAAATTTTTCAAACTCCATAGATCTTGAAGCTTTTATAAGAAAATTCAAATTAGAGTTCTTTTTTATTGCAATTCTTACATCATTTAACGCTGAATTTGTATCATAATAATATTTTACATTTTTAATCTTCCCTTTTAAAAAATCATAACATGGCTTTATCTCAGGTCCAACTAAAAAAAGCATTTTTGGCTTTGTCTCAAGTATTTTTTTGGCAAGTTCTATGTGATATTTTTCTGAATATTTGCCAAGTTCTTTCATATCCCCCAAAATCGCTCCAAAGTCCCCTTTACTGGATATTTCGTTTAATGCAAGTTCCATTGATTGAGGATTTGCATTATAAGCATCAAGAATTATTGTAGAATTATGTCTTTTTATAAATTGCATTCTAAGAGGAACTCCTTCAAATTTTTCAAGAGAGGATATTATGTTTCTAATTTCAACCCCCATAATTTTTCCAGCTAAAAAAGCAGCAGCAGCATTAAGATAATTATGCCTGACATGATTTTTTAACTTTATAGAATAGTTTTTCCCATTGAAACAAAAGATAGCCTTTGTATGGTCAAATTGTATGATAAGGTCATTAGAATCGGAAAATCCAAATGAAATAACATTTTTATTTTTTTTCAATCTTTTAAGGTAATGATTGTCTCCATTAATTATTATTTTTCCATTTTTTTTGAGTTCTTCTATAACTTCAGTTTCAGTCTTAAAAATATTTCTCATCGTCTTAAAAAATTCTAAATGCTCTGGCGCTATTGTTGTTATTACTGCCAGATCTGGCTTTATTATTCTTGCAAGCCTTCTGACCTCGCCAATTGTAGAAGCCCCAATTTCAAAAACTCCAAACTTATGTTTTTTTTCTGCTTCTAAAACTGAAAGCGGAAGCCCATATTCATTATTAAAATTCCCCCGGTTATAAATTGTTGGCTTATATGTGCTTAATACTGTTCTTATCATCTCTTTGGTGGTTGTTTTACCATTAGATCCTGTTATTGAGATATTCTTTGTGTTACATCTTTTAATATGATATGCAGCAAGTTTGTGAAGTGCAAAAAGTGTATCTTTTACTAAAATACAAAAATCCAGTTTTTTAATGTTATCGCTGGTGATTTTTCTGGATGTTATTATTCCTGAAGATCCTTTTTCAATTGCTTCTTCTACAAAATCATTTCCATCAAATCTTTTGCCTTTAAGTGCCCAGAAAATATCACCTTTTTTAATATTCCTTGAATCTGTATAAAAAGATGATATTATTTTATCTTTTTTAAGCCATAAAATTTTTCCATTTATTACCTTTGCAATTTCAGATACTTTCATTTGAAGGTTCATATGCGTTTTCCTTTTTTAGAATTTCTATAGTAGTTTCCCTATCGCTGAAATATTTTCTCTCATTTCCTATTATCTGATAATTTTCATGTCCTTTCCCTGCAATGAGTATTATATCCCCTTCTTTAGCTTGCCTTATTGCAGATTCAATAGCTTGTTTTCTATCAACTATTTTAACATAGTTATTTTTACCAGCCTCAATGGCTCCTTTTTCTATCTCGTTAATTATTTTTAGTGGATCCTCGGTTCTTGGATTGTCGCTTGTTATATAGACCATATCGCTTAACTGACAGGCAACTTTACCCATTGGAGCTCTTTTAGTAGGATCTCTATCTCCACCACAACCAAAAACTGTAAGTATTTTGCGGTGAGGTAGTAAATTTAATGTTTCAAGCACCTGTCTTAATGACTCCTCAGTATGGGCATAATCAATGTATATATAAAATCCCTTCTTTGAAACTATTTTTTCAAGCCTTCCGCTTATATTATCTACCTTTTTCACTACTTTTGCAATTTCTGAAATATCAAAACCAATACTTTTTGCAGAGGCTATTGCGGCAAGAAAATTATAAACATTATGAAGACCTATAAGTTTTGTCTCAAAGTTATATCTTTTCCCCTGTTCTATGACAGTAAAAATGGTTTTATCAGGTTTTAATTCTATATCTTTTGCTATAATTTGGGAGTTATTTTTTATTGAGTATGTTATAACATTTATATCTTTGTTAAGAAATGGAATAATTTTTTGTGAAAATGGATCATCAAGGTTTAATATAGCAACCTTATCTTTTTTAGGAGAAAGATTTAATATTTCAAATAGCTTTAACTTTGCATTGGAGTATTCTTTTAAAGTTTTATGAAAATCTAAATGGTCGCTTTGTAGATTTGTAAAAATAGCCATATCAAACTCTATATCATCAACTTTTTTAAGAACCAATGAATGAGAAGAAACCTCCATAACAACGCTATCCCCACCATCTGATAAAATCTCATTTAAAATATAATTAAGGTGATGAGCAAATGGAGTGGTATTTTTAGCTTCTGATATAATTCTTTTGTGCGTTCTGTAATTTATCGTTCCTATAACACCGGTTTTTCTACCAAGTTCATTTAAAATTTTTTCAATCAAAAAAGTAGTAGTTGTTTTACCTTTGGTTCCGGTTATTCCTATTGTATAAAGTCTTGATGAGGGATTTTTGTAAAAATTTTTAGATACAACTGATAAGGTTTTCATTATATCCTTTGAAACTGAGATTATGGGGCTTTCATAATCTATTTTTTCATCAGCAATTATAAAACTTGCTCCTTTTTCAATTGCCTGCTCTATATACTTTTTCCCGTCATCTTTTTCTCCTTTAAACGCAAAAAAAATAAAGTTTTTTTTAACTTCCCTTGAATCTACGGCTATTCCTTCTATTTCAATGTCATATTCAAAAGACAACTCAGTTCCTTTTAAAACTTCTTTTAGTTTCATAAATCAAGTTTACAAGTTATCAAAATTAAAAGTCAATAGCTTGTAAGTTTCCATAAACATTATTATGACATAATTTACCTTAGACTGACCGCTCCCTCAGTCAGCCAACCTCGCAGGTTGTTTAAGAGGTTTAAATTAGTTTGTAATCAATATTTTCTTTTCGTCTTTTATTTTTGAGTAGTCAATCTCTCTATCTGGCTTGATGTTTTTTATGCTTATTATTCTCTTTGCCATCTCGGCAAATATTGGCGCGGCAGTCTGTCCCCCATATTTGTATTTTTTTGAGTTGTCTACTATTACTAAAATTGTATACTCAGGGTTTGACGCAGGGAAAAATCCACAAAAAGAAGCGACATTTTCACCTTTGATGTATTTTCTGGTTTTTAAATCCAATTTATTTGCCGTCCCTGTTTTACCCGCTATAAAGTATCCCGGTATTTGCGCATTAATTCCAGTACCATTTTCAACAACATCTACCATCATATTTGTTAGCCTCTTTGCGGTTTTGGTGGAAATAACCCTTCTTATCTCCTCTCTTTTTGCTTCAGTATTTCTATCTTCTCCAATTCTATATACCAGAAAAGGTTTAATCAAAACGCCATTATTTGCTATTGCTGTGTAGGCGGAAATAAGTTGAAGTGGTGTGACTGCTATACCATATCCATAACTTGTGGTTATTAAATCTATTTCACGATAGTCTTTAAAATTTTTCAAAATCCCTTTTGATTCCCCCAAAAAATCGGTATATTTTGAATCAAATCCAAATTTTTTTATATAAGGGTAAAGTTTTTCTATTCCTATTTTTAGTCCGATTTTTCCAAATCCTATATTTGAAGAATGGGCAAATGCTTCTTTTAGAGTTACAATTTTAAGGGGTTCGTGATCAGTAATTGTATGTTTTGAGTTGGGTTTCCATACGCCATTTTCACAATCTATCAAATCTTTTTCATTTAAAAGATTTTCTTCAAAAGCTGCTGAAAGAATTATAGTTTTAAAAGTAGAACCGGGTTCATAAGTATATTCAATAGCCTTAAAGTTTATATAATTTTGAGGATGTGATGCTATGGCTGTAATAAACCCATTTTTAACATTCTGGACTATAATTATAATATTTTCTGTTAAGAATTCTTTACTGAAATTTGAGATTATTTCCTCAGCTATACTTTGTATTTCCTCCTCTATGGTTAAATATATATCAACTGGCTCTTTATCTGATATCCTGTTTGTTACCTCTATAATATTTCCTTTCAGATCTTTTATAATTTCTGTTTTTATCACATTTCCTTTGAGAAACTTATCATATTTAAGCTCTATCTGGGTTAATCCCTCATTTTCATTAGCCAGACCTATCAGTTCTCTTGCTGTTTCAGATGGGTAGATCCTTGATTGGTGTGGTTCAAGAACAATTCCTTTAATATTTAAATTTATAATTTTGTCATAAACATCCTTTTCAATCCCTTTTTTAATTTTTATATAGTTTTTACCTTTTGATATCTTCTTTTTTAGATCTGTAATTTTCATATCAAGAGTTTGTGATAGATCCATTAAAGTTTGTTGGTTAAAATCAAATTCTTTTTTCATTAATACTACGTCCCATTTTACTATTGATGAGGCAAGGATATTACCATTAAGATCCCGGATGTTTCCACGTGGCATTACTTCCGTTTTTTTTCTTTTGTATTCTTTTTTTGCGTAATTTATAAAAAATGAATGGTTTATTATTTGTAAATAAAAAAGCCTTGATATTATCAAAAAAGCAGTAAAGAGTATAATAATTTTAATAAATAAAAATCTTTTAGTAAAAAGATTCATCCATTTTTAAGCAGTTTATTTAACTTGCTTGCTAATATGCCTGTTGCGCTTTCGTTTGTTTTCCTTTTTTCTTCTTCAATTATTATTATTGTATATGGTTGAGGCGTGGAAAGTCCTATTGTTTGAGCTGATTTTTGAATCTTTGCCAGGGTGGAGGTGGAATAATAATTTTTTTCAAGGTATTGATTCTCAGTCCTTATTTTTTTTATTTCATTTTCCAGTTTATTTATACGGTATCTTAATTTTAGATTGTGAGAACTTATTATTATAGGAATAAGGAATATCCATACACATAGAAATATGAGTTTTCTGTTCAAAATTTTCATGGTGTTCTCCTATAGCGAGAATGTTTCTATCTTGGTGAAGTTATTCCTGTCCCATACATAAAAAACCTTTGTCGGAGTTATACTATTTTTGAATCTTGCAAGTTTTTTCGTATTTCTTATAAGTTTTGTTATTAACTTATTTTTTTTCATAACCCCTCCTTCTGTATTACTCTTAATTTTGCGCTTCTTGCTCTTGGATTTTGAGTTATTTCTTCAGCCGATGGCGTTATTGGTTTTTTGTTGATAAGCTTCCATCCACCCATTTTTGCCATAAATTTGAATGTTTCTTTCACTATTCTGTCTTCAAGTGAATGGAATGTTATTACTGCTATTCTTCCGCCCGGCGCAAGAACATTTATGGCTTTTTGAAGAACTTTTGTTAGATTATCAAATTCGTAATTTACCGCAACCCTGAGAGCAAGAAAAGTTTTGGTTGCTGGATGCGAAGCTCTTTTATTCTGTGTTTTAAGAGGTATAACCCTGGATATTAATCCCGCAAGCTCAGTCGTTGTTTTGATTTCCCCTTTCTCCCTCTCTTCAACTATTGCAGCTGTTATTTTGTGAGAAAATCTTTCTCCGCATATTCTTATAAGATGTTCTATTTGTTCATATGGCCATGTGTTTATTATGGCATAAGCTGTAAGGGGATTTGCAGGGTTTATTCTCATATCCAGAGGCCCTTCTTTTTTTAAGCTGAACCCTCTTGATGCTTTATCAAAATGCAAAGAAGAAACTCCTAAATCAAGCAGAAGTCCGGATATGGCGGTTATTCCAAGTTTTTTCAATATTTCGTCAAGGTTGGCAAAATTTCCACCTACCAATTTTATCTGATTTGTATATTCATTTAGGTTCTTTGAGGCTATATTTAACATCTCAGGATCCCAGTCTATCCCTATTATTTTTGCGCTTCTATCAAGTGATTCAAGCAATTTTTTGGAATGCCCCCCCATTCCTATGGTTGCATCAACATATATTCCACCTTTGTCGGTGATTAAAAGATTACAAACTTCGTTGGATAAAACTGCTTTATGCGCGTATTTTTCTTCCATAACAATCATGTCGCTTTATATGTCTAATATTTTTGAAAATTTTTTCAAAGACGAGTTTATTCTAAAATTTGTATATTTCTTCCAGCTTTCCTTTGCCCATATTTCTATTTTATTGCCCACTCCAATAATAACAACATCTTTTTTGATGCCGGCATATTTTTTGTGATTTGCCGATATCAGTATCCTTCCCTGTTCATCAACAAAAGCTTGAGATGCATTGGAAAAGAAAAATCTTTTAAATGCCCTTTCCTCTTCCCTATTGTCAGCTCTAAAAACCTCCATATTGTTTTTTATTAACTCATCCCATACAGAAGGCAGAAATGCATATAAACATCTATCAAGTCCTATGGTAATCATAAAAAAATTGGAACTTTCATTTTTTAACTCTTCCCTGAATTTAGAAGGAATAAAAACTCTATTCTTTGGGTCTATTACGAAGTTATATTCACCATAGAATGTTTTCACTTTTAACCTCTTTTAAACATATTTAAACACTTTTCACCACTTTAAACCACTAAAAAGATAGTATAGATGAATTTTTTTGATTTGTCAAGGTCTGAGTTTGATTTGCATCAAAAAATTAAGAATGTGTTTTTAAAATTCCTATTCAATCTATTTTTTCAAAAAGACTTCCGTGTTTTATTTGATATTGCCATACGCTTTCTAAAGCTCTGAGACTGGTGTATGGTTTACCATAGGAGTTGAAAAGCGCTTTTGAAACACTATCTCCTTCTTTGATTCTTTTGCAGAATTGATAAAAACTATCTCCTTGCTGTATTTTAAGCAAAAGATAAACAAGAGAATAACTCTGCGCATACCATAGTTTTACGCTTTTATCACTTGCATCCTCAAGAGTTTTTATCATAATTAAATCAGCAAGCTTATATGCATTGCCATCCTTAAGTAAAGTTATATTTTCTTTAAGCCAGTTTGGATAGTAGTTTCCTCTTTGAACCTGTATATATACTGCCATGCCTTCGCTAAGCCATAAAGGACTTTTGTCATATCCCCCAAAAAAACTATCAAAATAAATATGAGTAAGCTCATGAGCTAAAATTCCAAACCATTCTCCGCTTTTATATAGATATATTTTTTTTTCTCTCAAATTTGCTGCCCCTCCAGACCATGGTGGTCTTTGTGAAAGCTCCTGGTATTTCTGAGAGGTTTTTGCAAGGTATATATGAACTTTTTCATCCCTTGTCCAGGGAGAAAAGGCTATAAGATCAAGCATTATTTCGCCATGAAGTTTTTCTATTTCTGTTTCAATTTCTCCCGCGTCAATACCTGTTTCAACATAAAGATGAAAATGCCTTGTTTCCACATATTTGAAACCGTCTGGAACTGTTATTCGAGGTTTTTTCTCTTTTGCAGCTTCCACTATATCGTTTCCGCTTTTCTCATATTTATAATGTTCTTCAGGAATAGCTATATCTTTTATCTCCTCGGTTTTTGCTATCATTATCCTATCTTCTTTTTCTTCAAGGTTTTTTGAAATAGCAGGTGATGTAGTTATAGAAATTATTGGAGAGGCTTGGTAGTAATCATTTTTTTTTTGTATTTTTATTGGCTCATAAGTCTTTCTTTTGGTGTTAAGTATTATCTTATTTTTATTAGATTCTTTTATATCTTCTGATATGTATTGATAGAGATATATTCCCCATATAAAAACTACCAAAAACCAGAAGATAACCCTTAGTCGATATATTATATCCATAAAAAATTATCTTATGTTACTCCTCATTTTAACAATAGTTTCAGACATGTTGTTTATAAAAACAGACAGAACTATTATAAAAAGGCCATTAGATAGCGCCATTGTCCAGGTAGGAGTGGATATTTCAAGTTCAAGTAAATAGGCTCTTAACCAATAAACAAAAAACATGGAAGCTGTTGAAATCAATGCTATTAAAATAGTTTGTTTGCGATTTAAGAAAGTAGCTGCAAAGGCAGACGGCATAGTAAATAATAGCCAGCTTGGGGACCAGTAAGCTGTTATAAAATAAAAGACAATTGCCGTGGTTATTATGTTAAACATAACAAGAGAGAGTCTTATTATATTGGGCTTTTTGAATTGGTATATGTTTTTAAAAAAATAATAGTTTATAAGGAACTGTAGGATAAGTATTATAAGACTTGATATAGTATCAGATTTTTCAGGAGAAGAAAATATAACTGCAAAAAGAACTATAATTATTCCAAAAGGTGTGAATGTATAGTTAAAAAAATGCATCTTCCCTCCTTATTCCTTTAAGAAAGCAGATATGCATCTTTGCCTTTCATCTCCTAAATTATAATTATATATAAAATAAGGATTATTATTTATTTTTTTTGCCATTTCAGGGCTAAGCCATGAGATAAAAATCCCATGTGGATTTAGAAGTGGCATTGCGATTTTGTATAAAAATTCAAGTTTTCCCGCTGCCCTTTGTGTTATTATGTCATATCTTTGTTTCTCATTGCCTGTTATTTCCTTATTTACGATCTGAATGTTTTCAAGTTTGAGAAACTGCTTTATCCATATTAGAAACTTTGATTTTTTTTCTTTTTTTTCAGCAAGGGTTATTGAAATTTCAGGATATATTATAGAAAGACAAACTCCGGGAAAACCTCCGCCGCTTCCGATATCAAGTAAGGTTTTATCTGTTGGTTTAATTAATCCAGTCCTTAAAATCATAATTGAGTCGACTATATGTCTTGAAATTATTTTTTGCTCGTCATTTTTTGATATCAGGTTTATAATTTTATTTTTGTTTAAAACCTCCAATGCAAATAATGAAAGTTTCTTTATCCCATCTTCAGAAATCTCTATTGAAAAAGATTTAATCAACGATTTTATTTTTTCTTCCATGTTTCCTTTTTTCTATTAAAATCCATATAAGCTGAATATCTGAAACGGTTATGCCGGGAATCCTATATGCCTGAGCAAGATTTTTTGGTTTTATTCTGGACAATTTTTGTCTTGTCTCTATAGAAAGTTCATTTATTGCGTTATAGTCAAATGAATCTGGTATCAGAACGCTTTCTATTTTTTCCATTTTTTTTATCTCTTTTTCATATCTTTGAATATATGCTGAATAAAAAATTTGATTTTTTGCGCATTCCCTTGCGTTTTCAGTTTTAAAGGGGTATATCTCATTGTCTATATTTATTTTAAGATCAGGGTTTTTTAGAAACTTTTCATATATTTTTTTATAACCTTCAAATTTCTTTTTTAGCTCCTCATTGAATATTCCAATCTCAAGTGCCCGCTCAAATAATCTTATATCAGCGTTTTCCTGCCTTAACATAATCCTGAATTCTGCTCTTGATGTAAATATTCTATATGGTTCATCAACCCCTCTTGATATAAGATCGTCAATCATAACTCCTATATAAGCTTCATTGCGTTTTAAAATAAAAGGTTGTTTTAGATTAATTTTCATTACAGCATTTATCCCGGCAATAAGTCCTTGCGCTGCTGCCTCTTCATATCCAGTTGTCCCATTTATTTGACCGGCTAAAAAAAGATTTTCAATTATTTTTGATTCAAGTGTATAATTTAAATCCCTTGGATCGCAAAGATCATATTCTATAGCATAACCAGGTCTTATTATCTCAGCGTTTTTTATTGAATCTATAGAGTTTATTATTTCAATTTGAACATCTTCACTTAAACTTGTAGAAAGCCCGTTTACATAATATTCATTTGTTTTAAATCCTTCTGGTTCAAGAAATATATGATGAGTCTTATGATGTGGAAATTTATGAATTTTGTCTTCTATAGAAGGACAGTATCTTGGTCCAATAGTTTTTATCTTACCGGAGTATAAAGCGCTTTTTGATATATTATTGTTTATTATCTCAAAAGTCTTTTCAGTTGTTCTGGTTATCCAGCACGGTAAAAAATTCCTTTTGTTAAGTTCTTCTTCATCGTAGAATATGGAGAAAGGCTTTGCGGGAGAATCTGACGGCTGTTTATCGCATAGTTCAAATTTTATTCCCCTTCCATTTAATCTCATAGGGGTGCCGGTTTTAAACCTCAAAATTTTTAATCCACATTCTTTTAAAGAGTTTGAAAGGTAATCTGATGGTGGTTCATTGTATCTTCCTCCCGAGGATGTAAATTGTCCGATATGTATAACACCTTTTAAAAATGTTCCTGTTGTAAGTATAACAACCTTTGATTTATAAATTACATTTCTTTTTGTTACTACTCCAGAAAGTTTCGAACCTACTATATAAAGAGATATAACTTCATCTTGCATTAGAAATAAGTTTTTAGCTTGCTCAAGGTGTCTTTTCATGTTAATATGGTATAGGTTCTTATCGCATTGAGCTCTTGGAGAACGGACCGCCGGGCCCCTTGATGTATTTAAAAGATGATAGTTTATAGCGGATAAATCTGTATTAAGTCCAATGTATCCGCCTAAAGCATCTATCTCTTTAACTATCTGCCCTTTTCCAGTTCCACCTATTGATGGGTTGCAACTCATTTTGGCAATAGTATCAAGGTTTTGTGTTATTAAAAGAGTTCTGGCACCTAACTTTGAGGATATAAGAGATGCTTCACAACCTGCATGTCCCCCACCAACTACTATAATGTCAAATTCTTGAGGATAGGTAAAATAAGGCATATTATTCCAGTAAAATCAATTTGAATATGTTAGCAGGAAATATGTTTGTTTTATAAATTACAAATCCATAATAAAAGCTTAAAAAAGCTGAAAAGAGAAGCAGGAGTAAAAGTCTGTTTATTGATATATCATATCTGGTTTTAATCATCTTAATGAAATAGATTATATATATTATGCCAAAAAATAGATTTGAAATAGTAAATATGATTTCATTTTTTAGATACTGTCCCAAAAAAATAAATGGTTCTGAAATTATAGTTATTAGATAGAGGGATATTATTACTTTAACAAGCGTTATGTAATCGTGTATTTCGTTTTTTATAAATGGATAAAAGATAAGTGGTGTAAAAATGAAAAAAGCCCAGGAGAAAAAGGTATTTCTAAAAATAATAGGGGTTGAGATTAAGATTGTAAATATAAAACAGGTTGCAAAAAAATATAAAAAGCGTTCTGCTTTTTTAAGTCCATATGTTAAAATAGGCAAAAAAATAAATAGATTTATAAAAATTGAGAGCATTGACGATGCGGCAAAATCTGAAATAGTTTGTTGTGGCAATCCTAATTTTTCAAATGATATCTCTGGAGGAAAATCATGAGGAGTTATAATGTTAAAGAAAATTCTTGTTATCAAAGAAATAAAAAATATAATTATAAAAAAATTCCATTTAATTTCATCTATGTGGCTTGCGTATTCTTTTGGTTTTTTGAAAAATAATTTTATTTTATCAATCATCATTTTCCCACACAAAAATTGCTGAAAATACTTTCAAGTATATCTTCAGATATTGTCTTGCCGGTTATTTCTTCAAGTTCGCTTAAAGCTGATCTAATATGTTCTGCTATTATTTCATACTGCATTCCTTTTATAAATGATTTTGATAAATTAATTTCTTTAGCTGCATTTAAAAGACATTGATAATGTCTTTCTGATATGGAAATTTCCTCATAGGTATCATCTATTACCACTTCTTTTTCTCTGGTTATTAAATCAATAAGTTTATCGATGTTTTTACCTGTTAAAGATGAGATAATAAGAGAGTCTTTTTCAACTGGTCTTTTTGGTGAAAGATCTCCTTTGGAATATACATAGATAAGTTTTGTATTTAAAGAAATATTTTCCGATATGATTTTTTCGCATATTTTTTCACCCTCTGTTAAAGGGGTGGTTATGTCTTTTAAAAAAATAACTATATTTGCTTTTTTTATAGCTTCCTTTGTCCTTTTAATCCCCTCTAATTCAATTTCATTTTCAACATTTTCCCTTATACCAGCGGTATCTATAAAAGTTATTTTAAAGCCGTTTAATTCAATTTTTTCTTCTATAGTATCCCTGGTTGTTCCAGGGATGGGAGATGTTATTGCTCTTTCATATCCCATAAGTTTATTCATAAGTGAAGATTTTCCGCTATTTGGGACTCCCACTATTGCTATTTTAATTCCATTCTTTATGTAGTTTGATTGTTGAAATGCTTTTGAAAGTAATAAGACTTCTTTTTCAACTTTTTCAATTTTAGTGTAATATTTTTCAGAATCTAAATCATCTAGTTCTTCATAATTATCATCAACTCTAACTTCTATTTCTGCAAGGAGGTCTATTAAATTTTTTCTTATATCTTCAACCTTTTCCCTTAACTTTCCTTCAAGATTATTCATTATAATCCTATGTTCTTTTTCTGTTTCTGCCTTTATAAGTTCATTTACAGCTTCAGCCTGAGAAAGGTCTATTTTACCATTTATAAATGCTCTGAAAGAAAACTCTCCATTTTTTGCCTGCCTTGCTCCATTTCTTATAGCAAGTTCCATAATTTTTTTTACTATATAAGGCGAGTTATGACAGAATATTTCAACCATATCCTGTGATGTATAGCTTTTTGGTGCAACGTATGTTAAAACCATTGCTTGATCTATGGTATTTAATTTTTCATCTTTTATTTTAACAAGGTAAGCCTGATTTGGCTTTGGTTTTTTAAATGCTAAATTTGGATACATAATTTTGCTGGATATCTTAAAAGAATCAGGACCGCTCATTCTTATAATGGCTATTGCTCCTTCCGGACCGCTTGCAATAGCTATTATGGTATCGTCATTATTACTATACATTTTGATTGGGAGCCTGGATAGAAGAGTTTGAACTATTTTCCTGCTTTTGCTCGTTTTCTTGTTTTCTTTTTGGAACAGGTTTTATAACAACTCTTCTGATTTTTCCATATCCCATGGAAAAAGTTGTGTAATCAGGATATTTTTCTTTCACGATTTTGTGAATTATTTTTCTAAAAGGTGGAGCCATAGGTTTCATTTTATATGGTTTTTTAGTCCTGTTTATGAATTCTATGGCATGTTCAATATCTCTTTTTATCCTGTTTTCAGCTTTTGCCCAGAATTCTTCGGTATCAAGTTTTATTGTAATCTTTTTTTCAGGATTTTTGTTCAATATGACGCTTATTGTCTGACTTAATGATAAAAGTCCTTTTGCATTATCGTATAACAAAAGTCCAGCATCTGGAGATTGAAAATTTATATAAACTGTATTGGATTCTTTATCATAAGATTCATCAAGGATTTTGAATTCTATCTTTGAAAGAGTAAAAATATCATTTAAAAGATTTTTTACATCTTCAAGAATATTCCCTGTTGGCTGAAAATTTTTTACTGAATTTATATCTATATTTAGTTCTTTTGTTGATTCTTGCTTTTTTATCTCTTTTTCATCTCTCCATATTTTTTCTCTCAGTATTACACATGCGTTTTTTGATCCAAAACCAAGAATTCCCTTTTTTTCTTCGTTTATAACTTCTACTTCAACCTGTTCCCTTCTTAATTGTAATTTTGAAAGTCCTTTCTCTATTGCCTCTTTGACGGTTTTTGCCTCTACTTTAATTTCTCTCATAAAGTCCTCCATTTTTATATGGCTTGAGATTTTTTTAAGTAATAATTTTGTATTATTGAAAAAACACTATTGATTATCCAGTATAATACAAGTCCGCTTGGGAAAGTGAGAAACAGGAAAGTAAATATAATCGGCATCCATTTCATTACGGAGGCCTGGGCATTGTCAGCTACTGGTTGTGGGGTAATGTAATTTTGCGCAAACATCAAACCACCCATAAGCAGCGGTAAAACATAATAAGGATCTTTGTCTGAAAGATCTTTTATCCAGAAAATAAACTTTGCTCCGTGAAGATCCCATGAATTTCTGAGCGTGGTAAAAAGAGCAAAAAATATTGGTATTTGAATAAGCATTGGCCAGCATCCTGAAAAGGGATTTGCTCCATATTTTTTATAAAGCTGCATAAGCTCGGCATTCATCCTTTGTGGATCTTTTTTATAACGTTCCTGTATGGATTTCATTTCGGGTTGCATTTTCTTCATTATCCCCATTGCTTTATATGATTTCATAGATAGCGGATACATAACAATCTGTATCAAAGCGCTTAGCAAAATTATGGCAACGCCGTAATTTTGGGTATGTTTGTAAAAATATTTTAGAAGAGAATTAGCTATTTTAGCAAATGGAGCAAAAAAACCGAAATCAACGCTAAGGTGGAGTCCATTACCAAGAGTTTTTAAGAGAGAATAGTCCTTGGGTCCAGAGTAAAATTTAATTTCTATTTTTTTTGTAGTTTGGGGCTCAAGAATAAATTGTTTTGTTATGATTTTTACCCCTGGAGCTTTGTGACCGTCTATATTGGTTTCAAAGTATTTTAATCCTTCAAACTCGCCGTTATTCATTACAGCAAAAAGGAAATATCTATTATCTATGGCTGTCCATAGCCAGTCAGATTTATTATAATCGGATGAGATTTTTTCTATTACCGGGTTTTTTCTGCCTTCCCTGTTATAGGAATATATGCTTTTCCACAGTTCGGGGTTTTCTTTTTCTTCGCTTTTTACAGTATTAAGTCCTGGACCAAGAGAAATTTCTGTTTGAGGTATAGAGTAAGGTTTTTTACCGGGATTTTTGAATTCAATAATTAGAGAGTTCATTAGATTGTTTTGAGATGTTGAAAGCGTTTTTGTTACCTCTATTTCTTTTTTGGCTAAAACGGTTATAGAATCGGAGGTTTGCGATATTTTTTTATAATCAAAATTACCAAAAGCTGAAAGAAAAGGATAATTTTTATCCATTATAAGATCAATATCCTGAATCGGACCGGAATATATGACGCTGTTTATTGAAAGGTCAGAGTTCAGAAGATATCTTGCTTTTTCATTCTTTATTTCATATATCACATTACTTCTTTTGGCCTCTTTTGGAGTTTCAATTAATTCAATTTTTTTGGCTTCTTTTGCTTTTTCGGTTATATTTTGAATATTTTTAGTATTATATTGTTCAGGATTTTGCAGATTTGCAGTTTTTTTAGGTGGAATTACCCACGTAAACCATATTATATAAATAAGCGATGATAAGACAAGGGCTATAATAAGATTTTTTTGCATTTAAACCTCCAGATTAAAAAATCATTTAAGTGGATCGTATCCACCTTTAGAGAATGGATTGCATCTTATAATTCGTGATACGGATAGATAAAAGGCTTTTATTGGATTATATTTTTTAAAAGCCTGTCTAGAATATTCAGAACAACTTGGCTCATATTTACAAGAAACAGGCCCTATTATGATTCTGGTTGATTTCCAGAAAAGCCAGGCAATATCAATTGCTCTTAAATATATTGTTTTTAATGAAAAGTTTTTTGAGTTCATTTTCTACGCGCATATAATTTATTTTCCCGCAAATTTTTTTTGGTTTTATTATAAATAATTTTTGCGGTTTTATATTGTCTCTATTAAGCCTGAAAAATTCTCTTATAAGCCTTTTTATCCTGTTCCTTTGAACAGCTTTACCCGTATCTCTTTTAACTATTATGCCAAATTTAAAGTCGGGTTTTTCAGTTTTTTTTTCTAAGAGATCATAAATGTATATAACAAACGAAGGAGATTCTTTTCTCCCTCCTTCAGTTTGAACTTTTAAAAAAAGCCTTCTGGTTTTAAGCCTTATATCTGAAAAACTATACTTTTTCACTTATTCCGGAATAAGTTTAGCTCTGCCTTTTTTTCTTCTCCTGGCAAGCAACTTTCTTCCGCCTTTTGTTTTCATTCTGGCTCTAAAACCTATAGTTTTTTTTCTTCTTCTGACATTTGGTCTATATGTTGGTAACATAACTCATATATTATACAAAATTTAGCTTATTTTTTTGAAATTTTAAAAATTATTGGCTGGTATATGGAAGGGTCAATATAAGTTATATATATATAATTTTGAGTATAAAATATTTCTTTTGCTGAGTAATACATTTTTTTATTCTTTTTAAGATCTTTTATGATGTATTCTTTGACTCCCTTAATTAATTCTTTGAAATCCTTAAATCTTATTTGTTTTATTTCTGATTCTGTAGTTATATATGTTATTCTAAATTCTTTTTGATATTTATCATAAACAATGGAGTTTTCTCCAACGCAGTCTTTTGTAATTGCAAATTCTATTTCTTTTCCCCATTTGCCATTTTTATTTAAAAACTCATATTTTGAAAAATCTTCTATATTTGATGGTTTAATCCGGGCTATAGAAATTGATGTGTAAATATTATTATTATCTGGAGAAAACCTTAGAGTTATATATAAAAATCTTCCTTTTTTTATTATAGAATCTCCAATTATTATTCCGGAAGAGTAAAATTTTTTGACTCTTTCAAATTTAAATTTTGATATATCTGGAGTTTCCGGGATGCTTGTTCTGACAAGACCGGTTCCTTTGACAGAAAAATCAAGAGGTTTTATTGGATTTGTCTCTATATCCATATAGTAAATATATAACTTATTGCCAATTTGTATGCCATCATTTGCCCAAAGCCTTTTTAAAAAAGGATTTTCTTCATTTTCATATTCTATAAATTGTGTTGTTTTGCCGTTTTTTGTATAAAATTTAAAATCTGGATCTATATAGTTTTCATCTGTCAAAACATCAGAGATGGCAAGAGAATTTGGGGGCATTTCCTTTATATCAACCAATGAATTGAAATCAAGAGTTTGGGTTGTAGTTATAGTTCCTTTGAATTTTCCAAGTATTGTGTCTCCGTATGTCCATAAAATATTCTTGCTACCATCTTTAAATTCTATCTCTATTGGGGTTGAACCATCCTGACCCAAAACAAAATTCATTCTTTTAGGAGCGAATATCAAAGAAGGTGTCTCGGAACATAAATTAATAGAAGATAAAATTAAAACATACATAGCAGATAAACGAAATGTAAAAGATCTAAGTACAGATCTTTTTTTATATACTATTTTGAGAAATATTGTTTTCATTTAAATCGCAAATGTTTTGTGAGATTTCATATCTAAATTATATCAAAATAAAATGAGAATATAATTTTATACAATATATTCTATGTATTATTGCGATAATGGCATAGTCTTAAGGCATAGGGATTTAAACGAGGCTGACAGAATAGTTACTATTTTTACGCGTTCATATGGTAGGATTGAGGCTAATTTTAAAGGGGTAAAAAAATCAACAGCAAAGTTAAGGGCGCTTACCGAACTTTTCTGTCACTGTGATTATAGGTTTTATTTAAGGAAATATGGATCTATACCTTTATGTATAGGCGGAAGCGAGATTTATTGTTACGCCAATCTTAGAAGTAATCTTGAAAGTATTATGCTTGCTAACTTTTTAGCAGATGTAGTTATGAGCCTTACTCCAGTTTATCAAAGATCAGAAGAAAAATTCAATCTTTTGCTTTCTTCTTTTGATTACCTTGATAAAACTAATAAAATATCTAAATGGTTTGTAGTATGGTTTATGGCAAATATGCTTGAATATTATGGCGTTGGTTTTAAGGAAACAAATATTGGATATGAAAGCAAGTTCTGGAAGAGAATACACACACCAGTTTTTATTGATGAAAAAATGGACGAATATGACGATATTTATCTGGATGTTTTTAATTTTATGTTGTCAAAAATAAATGAACATGCCGAGAAAAAACTGGTTTTTAACGTAAAATTGGAGGCAGATTATGTATTTTCAAAACATTATAAATAGTCTTAATGAGTTCTGGATAAAACAGGGATGCATTATGGTTCAACCATATGATATAGAAAAAGGAGCAGGAACTTTTAATCCGGCTACTTTTTTTGGCGTTTTGACTGAAAAACCATGGTCGGTTTGCTATGTTGAGCCATCAAGAAGGCCCGGCGACGGGAGGTTTGCCGCAAACCCAAACAGACTTGGAAAGTATTATCAATATCAGGTTATAATGAAACCGCCTCCAAAAGAGATACAAAAAATTTATATTAAATCACTTGAATCTATAGGGATAAAAATAGCTGAACATGATATTAAATTTGTTGAGGATGATTGGGAATCACCAACTCTTGGCGCAAGCGGCATAGGATGGGAGGTATGGCTTGATGGGATGGAGATAACACAATTTACTTATTTTCAGCAGATGGCATCTTTTAATCTTTTTCCAGTAAGTGTTGAAATAACTTATGGACTTGAAAGGTTATGTATGTTTTCGCAGAAAAAAAATAATGTTTTTGATATTAAATGGAATGAAAAAATAACTTATGGAGATGTCCATAAAGAGATGGAAAAACAGTTTTCTATATATAGTTTTGAACTAACTGATATTCAGAGATTAAGAGATGAATTTGATTATTATGAGTCTCGGGCGAGATTTCTTGTGGAAAAGAATCTTTATTATCCTGCTTATGATATGGTTATGAAGTCTTCACATAATTTTAATATGCTTATGGCAAGAGGAGCTCTTTCAGTAACAGAGAGGACTACTCTTATAAAAAAAATTAGAGATATAGCAAGGCTTTGCGCTAAAGCTTATATAGAGGATAATTCAAACAGGCAAGAACATTTAGAAAGAAAAAAATAAATTTGGAGAAATTATGAAAAAAAGCAATGTTTTATTTGAGCTTACCGTTGAAAATATACCAGCAAGGTTTGTTATTTCCGCAAAGAAACAGTTAAAAGAAAATATTTTTAAATTATTGAAAGATTGGCGCCTTGAATTTGGGGAAATAAATGTATATGCGACATATAGAAGACTTGTGGTTTTTATAAAAGATGTAGCAAGAGAAACGCCAAAGATTATAGAAAAGGTTTATGGTCCACCAGCAAAGATTCTGAAAGATGGTAATGGAAATTATACTGCCGCCGCTATAGGGTTTGCTAATAAAGTTGGGGTAAAAACTGAGGAATTGAAAGTGGAAAATGTTGATAAAAAGGGAGAGGTTATATGCGCTTATAAGACAATCCCTTCAAAAGACGCTATAAAGATTTTATCTTCTGTTTTCTCAGAAGCTGTAAAAATGCTTGATTTTCCGAAAAATATGATCTGGGAAGATACAAAGTTTGTCTTTGCAAGACCCATTAGAAATATAGTAGCGCTTTATGGCTCAAAAACTATTCCTGTTGACATTGCCGGGGTTAAGAGCTCAAGATCCACATACGCAGCTTATTTTTACGGATTTAAGAAAATCCATATTAAGCATGCAGATGAGTATATGAAATTACTTGAGAAAAACTATTTAATAATCAATGACACTAAAAGAAAGGAAACAATATTGAAAATTATAGATGGTGTTGAAACCGCAATGAAAGCAACGATAAAAAAAGATGAAGATCTTATAGATGAAAATCTTTATCTATGTGAATATCCAAGCGGAGTTGTTGTAAAATTTCCTTCAGAATTTCTTAAACTTCCGAAAGAGTTGCTTGTGCTTGTTATGAAAAAACAGCTTAAGTTTTTTTCATGCGAGGATAAAAAAGGCAATATTCTTCCATTTTTTCTTGGGATAAGAGATGGAATTTCAAGAGGACATAGAAATGTGGAGGAAGGATATTTGAATGTTTTTAAAGCAAGATGCGCTGATGCAGTTTTTTTCTATGAAACTGATTTGAAGAGTGATTTAAGAGTTTTTGAAGAAAAATTAAAAAATCTTATGTTTCAGAAAGAGCTTGGGACGATGTATGAAAAAGGAGAAAGGGTTAAAAAAGTCGTTGGTTATTTAATGAATAAACTTAATCTGAATAAAAGAGAGCTTCTTGAATCAGCCTCTTATATATATTATGATCTTGTTTCAAATGTTGTTGGAGAATTTACGGAACTTGAAGGAATAATGAACTATTATTATGCGCCAAAATATGGCATAAAAGATGAGGAGATTAGAAGGGCGATTAGCGAAATTTATATGCCTACAGGATTTGAAACCCCAATTCCAGAAAATATATATGGGAGTGTCCTTGCTATCTCACATAAAATAGATACACTTGTAGGAAATTTTATCCTTGGAATTATTCCTGTATCCGGTAACGATCCTTATGCTCTAAGAAGAACTGCAAACGGAATATTCAGGATAATAAATGAAAACAATATCTCGCTTAATCTGCATAATTTAATTGAGTTTTCATATAATACATATGGCGATGAAATAAAAAAGAAGAAAAAATTAGAGACACTTAAAGCTGAACTGCTTGAGTTTATATATCAACGAATTGAAAATTTTTGTCTCTCAAAACAAATAACGCAGGATGTCATAAATTCTGTTAAAAATGTTTTTATATCCGAAGGTGATATAATTAAATCTTTAAAAAGAATAGAGATCCTTTCTACAATGAAAAGCAAAGGTGAATTTGAGGTAATAGCATTGCTTTATAAGAGATTGAAAAATATAATAAAAGATTTTAAAGGTGAGGATCTGGATATTTCACTTTTTGAAAAAGAAGAAGAAAAAAGAATTTATGAGATTTCTCAGAAACTTAAGCCACTAATTAAAGATTTATGCAATAAAGGCGAATACCTTAATGCGATAGGCGAGTTGATGAAAATATCATCTGAACTTGAAGATTTCTTTAAGAATGTTATGGTAATGAGTGAAAATGAGAAAATCAAAGAAAATAGATTATCCCTTCTTAAAAAAATATATAATTTGTTTTTAGATGTAGCCGATATAAGTCAGATAGTATATTAAAAAGCGGTAAGGGAGGTAGTATGAAAAAGGGAAGGATTATAGGTGGAGTTATAACAAGCGCTATTGCAGGATGCGCCATTTATTTTCTGACAAGCAAAAAGACGCAGAAATACAGAGATGAACTTTTTGTTAGGGTTAATGAGATGAAGGCTGATATTATTAAAAAGTTGGGAGATATGAAAGAAATTACCCAGGAGGAATACAATAAAATTGTGGATGAGGTTTCAAAAAAATATAAAAGACTTTCAAAAGTCAGTGAAAGAGAATTTTCAAATATAATTGAGGATTTAAAACAGGCCTGGAAACATATAAAAAAGGCAGCAAAATAAAAATTGCAGACTAAAATTAGAGTTTTTGTACAGACTTTTTTAGATATTATAAAGAAAATGGGATGTTATAAAGATTAAAAAGGATAATTTATTTTGATTATCGTATTAAATCCTTCAGATCCAAAGGCAAAATCAGCTGTTCCAACTATCTGAGGCCTTAAAACTATTCTAAGAGCAACCCCGGGTCCATATTTAAAATTGGCAGTTGAAAGTTTTGAAAGCTTTTTTCCCACAGTAGCTATATCCAGAAACGGAGTTACTTCAAACTCGGTTAAAAATTTCATTACAGGAGCTTTAATTACTGTAAATCTTTGTTCTATATTAAATAAAAATTTTGCCCTATCGACAAATCTTCCATCCCCTGCCATTCTAAGTCCTGTTGACTCTCCAGCCTGTGGCATAGCATAAAATGGTATATCCTCACCAGTTTGCCATTGAATCTGAGTTCTTATTGCGGTGATAGATCTATCCAATAGTTTATAATTATAGTAGTCTTTTAACTCGATAGTATATAAAGAGTAATTATAATCAGAACCAAAGCTTTTTTTTGAAAAAGTCATTGAAAAAATTATATAGCTTCCTATCTTTGGTATAAAGGGATGATCAGTATTGTCAAAAAGCAAAGAAAATTTATTTGTGAAAAAATTTTTTTCTTTTGAATATTTTAAGTATTCATCAGGATACCTATTTTCAAATTCATTATTTCCAACTATTCCATTATCTATTTTATTTTTATAATATGATGGGGTATAATCAAAGTAAATATAATTTAATATTGGAAGTGTCAGACTTAATTCCCCTCCTGTAAGATAAAAAGTATAATTTGCCCTTTCGTCCTTTAATGAATTTGGTCCATATCCATAAAAAGAAGATTTTGGGTTTTGCCATATTCTGTATTCAATATTAAGCCTTGTTTTCGTTCTTAGAAATTCTGGATCATAATAATGAATGAAAAATTCTTTTTGTGCTTTCTGGGAAATAGATGCTCGTAATACAAAAAGTGATTTTTCTGTTGGAAATAAATAATGTCTATATGTGGATGTATATCCTAAGTATTCATTGTGATTTAGCGAAGGAGCTATGACTGATGATATCTCCCCATCTTTTTTTTTGTCTCTCATAGCAAATACTGGCATAATTCCATAATTTATCCCAAGATCTTTGCTTGAATCTGCTATGGGCAGGATTATAAGAGGATTACCTTTTATATCAAAAACGAGATTATTGGCTATCCTGTTTAATATATCTGATTTTTCACTACGTGTAGATTCCACAATATCTATAATCTCATTTTTATTCTTTTCTTTCAAAAAAATTTTTTTGTCTTTTTCTTTTGTTAATACTAGTCTATCATCTGCACATAAATAAGAAAATGTAAAAATGAAACAAAAAAAAACAATTAATTTATTCATAATATAAAATTTTTCTAACAATAGGTATTTTTCTTCCACTTCCAAAAGCTTTTTTAGATACTTTAATAGAAATTGGAATCTGTTTTCTCTTATACTCATTAAGTTCTATCCTGTAGATTATATCTTTGATGTTGATCTTATTTTTCAAAATTTTTTGTATTTTATCCAATGAAAGTTCTTCTTCTATATAAAGCTTTATTATTTTATCTAAAATTTTATATGGTGGGAGATCATCCTGATCTAACTGATTTGGTTTTAACTCAGCTGTGGGAGGCCTTTTTATTATTGAGTCTGGAATAATTTCTTTGTCTTTATTAATTTCTTCAGCAACTTCATAAACCTGAGTCTTTAAAACATCACCTATTGGGGCTATTGCTCCACAACTATCTCCATAAAGAGTAAAATATCCCATTGCTATTTCTGATTTATTGCTGGTAGCAATAACTATTCCCCCTTCCTTATTGGAATAGCTCATAAGTATATCCCCTCGTATCCTTGACTGAATGTTTTGTAGGGTTATATCAATTTCTTGATTGGTAAGGGAAAGTTCTTTTAAGTATTGCCTATAAATATTTTTGATCGGTATTATTTTATATCTTATTCCAAGTTTTTTTGAAAGTTTTATCGCATCTTCTATTGACTGTTTTGATGTAAATTCAGAAGGCATTAATATCCCTAAAACATTTTCATTTCCAATAGCCTCTACACATAAAGAAGCAACAACTGCAGAATCTATTCCCCCACTTAATCCTATTATTGCAGATTTAAGGTTTTGTTTTTTAAAGAAATCTTTTATTCCAACTACTATTGCTTGCTTTAAAAAAGATATATTCTCAGTATACTTTCTCTCAAGGAATCTTGAAAGATCCACGGTATTTATCTGCTCGGTAAAGGGTTGTAATTGAAATATTTTCCCTTTTTTTGAAATAAGCATTGAGGAACCGTCAAAGACAAGATCGTCGTTTGCACCAACCAAATTTACATACGCTATATCAGCTTTTTTGTCTTTAGCCAGTTCACAAAGGATTTTTTCTCTGAGAGTTATTTTTCCAAAATAATATGGCGAAGCTGAAAGATTTATTATTATATCAGGAGAATATTTGCTCATGGTATCTTTTGAATAAAGATTTTTATCTGGAAGAAGATCAGTTTTTCCCCATATATCCTCGCAAATAGTTATAAGTATTTTTTTATTTTTAAATTTTATTATTTTATTTTGGGTTCCCTCGCTAAAATATCTTTTTTCATCAAATACATCATAAGTAGGCAAAAGATTTTTTTTTAATATTTGTTGAATTTTACCTCCATAAATAAAGGCGGCTGAATTAAAAAGTTTTTTTCCGTAACCATGGTTGAAATCAACAAAACCTATTACAGCCGCTGCTTTATTTGTTGTTGCGGCAAAGGATTTAAGCGCTTTTATGTTTTTTTCTATAAAATGCTTATTTTCTAATAAATCAAGTGGTGGATAGCCTGTGGTAAATAGTTCTGGGTATATTATTATATCTGAATTTTCGCTTTCAGCTTTTTTATATGCTTCTATCGCTTTAGATATATTAGAATCTATATCTCCAACCCTTGTATTTAGTTGTGCAAATGTTATTTTCATATATTAAATTATAGCAAATAGCAAAACTAATAAAAAAAGTCTTTGTTTTTTGTCAAAAATTTGATATACTGGTATTATAATCCCTTTTTATAAGGGATATTTCTGTTTAATTTAAATGGAGGAGTTAAAATGTTTAATGTGACAATGAAATCTATGTTAGAAGCAGGTGTCCATTTTGGTCATCAAACGTATAAATGGAATCCTAGAATGGCAAGATATATATATGGAGAGAGAAATGGAATACATATTCTTGATCTTCAAAAAACCCTTAAAGAGTTTAAAAAAGCCTATGATTTTATGGTAGAGAGCTCAAAAGCTGGCAAGAGTTTTTTATTTGTGGGTACCAAAAAACAGGCTAAAGAAATAATAAAAGGCGAAGCTGAAAGAGCCGGAGTTTTTTGTGTTTATGAAAAATGGCTTGGTGGAATGTTGACAAATTTTGACACTATAAAAATATCCATAAGAAGACTTGAAGAGCTTGAAAACATGGAGAGCAAAGGATATTTTAAGGTTATGTCGAAGAAAGAGGTATCAAGGCTTACAAAGGAAAAAAATAGATTGACAAAACTTTTATCTGGAATAAGAAATATGAAGGTTATCCCGGATATTATGTTTGTAATAGATCCTGTAGAAGAACATAATGCTGTAAGAGAGGCTAAGAAGCTTGGGATAACTGTCGTGGCAGTATGTGATACAAATGCCGATCCGGACGCTGTTGATATGGTTATTCCTGGAAATGATGATGCTGCAAGGTCAATAAGACTTTTTTGTGTCTCAATGGCAGATGCTGTACTGGAAGGTAAACAAAATTCTAATGGGGAAGGACAGACGGTTGAAGAAACAAACATAGTAGAAGATTTATCCAATGATGTTGAAAATACGGAAGAATATAACGAAAAAAAGGAAGTGGAGGATGGACTTGAAAGCGAATCCAATAGCGATGATATCCCGATGGATGGCTATGATGAGGAAAAAAAAGTAGATGAAAAAGTTGAATAAATTTTTAGGTTTATAAGGAGACTCATATGGCAAATACAATATCAAACGAAGATATAATGAATCTAAGGAACCAGACTGGAGCTGGTATTATGGATTGTAAAAATGCTCTAAAAGAAGCTGATGGAGATATCTCAAAGGCTGTTGAGATATTAAGGAAAAAAGGTTTAAGTGGACTTGCAAAAAGATCAGGAAGGGCAATGAAAGAGGGTATTATTGTATTGAAAAATAATAATTCTAATTATGTGATGGTTGAGGTTGATTGTGAAACAGATTTTGTGGCAAGAAATGATGAGTTTAAATCTGTCGTAAATTCTTTTGCGGATGAGATGCTTTCCCGCAATGATTTTAATCCAGCCCAGGACGAAGCTTCTAAAGAAAAATTGAAAAACATAGCTATGAAGATAGGCGAAAATATGCAGATAAGAAGAGCTGTTAGATATTCCTTAAAGCCCCAGACTGTAATAGGTTCATATCTTCATAGTGATTTGAAAAAAGCTGCTATGGTCAGCCTTTCTTATAACCCTCAAATATCGGATATTTCAAAGATAGAAACGCTTGCCAAAAACCTGGCTATGCAGGCTGTTGCTATGGGTGCCAAGTGGATAAAAAAAGAGGATGTTCCACAAGAAGTTATTGAAAAGGAGAAAGAGATATATAAGTCTACCCCTCAGGCTCAGGGCAAAAGCGAAATAGCAATTTCTAAAATGCTTGAGGGTAGAATAAAGAAATTTTATCAGGAAATGTGTCTTATTGAACAGGCTTATATAAGAGACACAAAGCTGCTTGTGTCAGATTACATAAAATCGATTGAAAAAGAAACTGGAGTTTCAATAAATATTGAGAGGTTTGATACATTTATAGTTGGAGTTGAATAGGGAGAATGAAATATGATTTTAAAGCCACTTTCCATTTAAGGAAGGTGGCTTTTTTATTTTATATGATTTTATCAGGAGGATAGAATGAAAAGGGTTTTAATAAAACTTTCAGGCGAAGCTCTTGCTTTGTTTGAAAAAAAACCTGATGATGTTATATCCCCTTCCGCTCTTTCTTTTATCTCCAGAGAGATTAAGAAAGCTTATCTAAAAAAAATACAGATAGCAATAGTAATAGGCGGTGGAAATATATGGAGAGGTGCAAAGAAAGATCATAATGGGATAGATAGGGTTACATCAGATAATATGGGAATGCTTGCCACAGTAATAAATGCTATGGCGCTTCAATCAGCGCTTGAAAATGTGGGGGTTGTTACCAGGGTTCAAACTGCAATAGCAATCTCTCAAATTGCAGAGCCATTTATAAGAAGAAGAGCCATAAGACATCTTGAAAAAGGCAGGGTTGTAATATTTGCTGGAGGAACTGGAAATCCTTATTTTACTACTGATACCGCAGCTGCGTTAAGAGCGGCTGAAATAGATGCTGATATAATATTAAAAGCAACTCAGGTTGATGGAGTTTATGATGATGATCCTAAAAAAAATTATAAAGCTAAAATGATATTGGAAATAAGCTATATGGATGCTTTAAAAAAAGGACTTAAGTTTATGGATCCTTCTGCTTTAACTCTTTGTCTTGAAAATAAAATACCAATAAGAGTCTTTAATCTACATAAAAAAGATAATATCTATAAGGCGATAATAGGCGAAAAAATCGGGACTTTGATAAAGTAAGGGTCAGTTGTATTAATGAATAAGCAAGCGAAAGAGAGAGAAATGTTAAAATAGAGGTAATTATATGAAAGACATATTTGAAAAAACTATAAGAGAACATGCCGAGATATTAAAGAGTTTTGAACTTAAAAAAGACATAGTGCTAAAAATATCTAAGTGTCTTATAAATTGTCTAAAAAAAGGTCATAAGATCCTGCTTTGCGGGAACGGCGGCAGCGCTGCTGATGCTCAGCATATGGCAGCTGAAATAGTTGGAAGATTCCTTAAAGATAGAAAGGGATATCCTGCTATAGCTCTTACAACCGATACCTCCATAATTACATCAGTTTCAAATGATTATTCTTTTGAAAAAATTTTTGAAAGACAAATTGAAGCGCTTGCATGTAAGGGAGATGTTCTAATTGGGTTTTCAACATCCGGTTCAAGTATAAATATAGTTAAAGCCTTTGAAAAAGCAAGAGATATGGGAGTTAAAACAATTGGTATTTTAGGTAAGCCGGGAAAAATTTATTATCTTTCTGATATTACTTTCACAATTAATGGTTCTACCGCAAGGGTTCAAGAAATTCACTCCATATTAATTCACATCCTTTGTGAGCTTATAGAAGAAAATCTATTAAAATAAGGATAAAGAAAAAAAGATATTTTTGTATAATATATTTGTTTAGCGTATGAGGAGGTTTTATGCCTATTTCCGATTTGATAAATGCGTGTGAAAAAGAGATGTCTTCCAAAATAGAAAAGCTTAAATTAGAATTTAATTCACTTAGAACTGGAAGGGCAAATCCTCAACTGCTTGATTCCGTTTATATAGAATATTATGGTTCTAGAGTTCCTCTAAAACAAATAGCTGCCATAAGCGCTCCAGATGCAAGAACCCTTGAAATAAAGCCATGGGATAAAACTGCGATAGAAGTAATAGAGAACGAGCTTAAAAAGGTTGATCTTGGCAGTATTCCTCAAAGGCAGGGGGATTTGATACGGGTTAATCTACCCTCAATGAACGAAGAACAAAGAAAGAAACTTGTAAAAGTTGTTTCTCAAATATCAGAGGATATAAGGGTTGAGATAAGAAATATAAGAAGGGATTTTATAGAAAAAATAAAAAAGGCTCAAAAAAATTCCGAGATATCTGAAGATGATTCTAAAAGGCATGAGGCTCAGATACAGAAGATAACAGATAAATATATAGAGAATGTCAATCAAATTTCTCAAACCAAGGAGAAAGAACTTTTGAGTATTTAATGATAGAACTTCTAAAGAAAATTCCTGAAAATAGATTCCCACATCATATTGCCATTATAATGGATGGCAATAGACGTTGGGCAAGGTTAAGAGGATTTCCCTCCATTTATGGACACAGGGAAGGGGTTAAAACAGTAAAAAAAATAGTCAAGGCAGCCAAAACTGCTGGTGTTAAGTATTTAACTTTATATGTATTTTCAACTGAGAACTGGAAAAGAAGCGCTAAGGAAATTGGGGCATTGCTTTCACTCTTAAAAAAAACTATATCTGAGTACAGGGAGAAACTTAAAGAAAATAATATTTCTTTAAAGATAAGCGGAGATATCTCTTCTTTCCCCCCTGATATTAGGGATAATCTGAAAAAATCTATAAATTTTCTTTCTGATTGCAACGGTATGATTTTAAATTTAGCATTAAACTATGGTGGGCGAAGCGAAATAGTTTATGCTGTAAATAGATGTATAGAGGATGGAATTAAAAAAATAAAAGAAGAAGATATATCAAAAAGACTTTATACATTCCCCCTTCCGGATCCTGATCTTATGATAAGGACATCAGGTGAAGCAAGGATCTCAAATTTTCTTTTGTGGCAATTAGCTTATTCAGAATTATATATATCTGAAAAGTTATGGCCGGATTTTTCAGAGGAAGATTTTTATAATGCTATAATTTCTTATTCTAATAGAGAAAGGAGAATGGGAAGATGATATTGCCTCGAATTATAACTGCGGCAGTTGGAATACCTGTGGTTTTGACTGTTATGTATATTGGAGGAGTTCCTTTTTTTATTTTTTCCCTTTTTATTATCATTATGTCGTTATATGAGTATAACATTATGATGAAAATATCTATGAAAGCAGTTGATACTTTATCTCTTTTTCTTTGTGGAGTTCTTTTTCCATTTGCGTTTTACTTTAACGGAGCAGAAAATAATTCCCTTGATTTTTTCCCCCTTTTGGTTTCATTTGCCGTAATACTGCCTTTCATAAACGAGATTTTAAGAAAAGAAAAATATTTTGAAAGACCGGCATATACTATTGTCGGGATTTTTCTTATATCATTTAACCTTTCATATCTTATCTTAATAAGAGATTTAAAACCATATGGATCAAAGATATTATTTATTACAGTGTTTTGCGTATGGTTGACAGACACAGCGGCTTATTTTATAGGTTCTAAATTCGGTAAAAATAAACTTAATTCGGTAAGTCCTAAAAAAACTATTGAAGGTTTTATCGCATCGATAATCTTTTCTGTTGCATTTATGTTTTTGATGGCAAAAGTTTCCCCAATTTTTGGGATAAAACAATTTGTTTTATTTGGACTTCTTATCTCTTTATCAGGGCAGTTATCGGATCTTGCAGAATCGCTTATAAAAAGGGCATGCGGAGTTAAAGATTCATCCAATCTTTTGCCTGGACATGGCGGTTTTATGGACAGGTTTGACTCTTACTTTTTTGTTGCTCCTTTTGTTTATTATTTTGTTATTTTTTTAAGGTAATATGAAAGAGGTTGCTATATTAGGATCTACTGGTTCTATAGGTAAAAATACCTTAGATGTTATTTCAAAAAATCCTGAAATGTTTAAGGTAAAAGCTCTTGCGGCTAATTCAAGTGTTGAAAAACTTATAGAACAGATTTATAAGTTTAATCCTAAATATGTTTGTGTTTTTGATGAGAAAAAAAGAGATGAGTTAAAAAAAATAGTGGGTAAAAAAGTAAAAATAACTCCTGGGGGAATAGAGGGATTGTGTGAGATGATTGAATTGTCAAAAGCAGATATAGTGGTTAGCGCCATAACAGGGGCAATTGGGTTGTTGCCTCTTTTGTGTGCTATAGAAAATTCAAAAAGAATCTGCCTTGCTAACAAAGAACCAATGGTCATTGCCGGAGATTTAATAATGAAGAAGGCGGATTATAAAAAAACTGAAATAATTCCGATAGATTCAGAACCATCAGCTATTTTTCAGTCTCTTGGTGGGTATAGTCCAGATCATATTAAAAAAATAATATTAACTGCATCTGGTGGACCATTTTATCGCTTTAAGGGAGATATATCTTCAATTTTGCCTGAGCAGGCAATCAAACATCCAAAATGGAAGATGGGTCCTAAGATTTCAGTTGATAGCGCTACTCTTATGAATAAGGGACTTGAGGCGATAGAGATAAAGAATCTTTTTGGTGTGGATATTTCAATGATAGAAATAATTATACATCCACAATCTGTACTCCATTCTGCGGTGGAGTTTATTGATGGTTCAATTATAGCGCAGTTTTCTAATCCTGATATGAGAATACCGATCCAGTTCTCTTTGACTTATCCTCAAAGGGTTGTTTCTTCCGTGAAAAGACTTAGCTTTTTAGATATAAACCGTCTTGAATTTTTTAAGCCTGAAACTAAGGAGTTTCCGGCATTAAAAATAGCTCTTTACTGCGGAAGAAAAGCTGGTCTTTATCCTGCGGTCTTAAACGCAGCGAATGAAAAGGCAGTTGAACTTTTTCTTAAAGGTGAGATAAGGTTTACTGATATAGCAAATATTGTTGAAAATGTTGTGGAGATATACGATCGTTCAAAAAAGCCTTTAAGAATTGATATCTCAGAGATAATTGAGGGTGATTTATGGGCAAGAGAAAAGGCAATTGAAACAGCAAGGATGTTGAAGTCTTTTGTAAAAGGAAAGCGTTAAGTTTTTTGTTCTTTTTATAAAAAATATAAGGAGAAGTTATGTTGTTATCTATAATAGCTGTGGTTTTTACTTTTGGAATAGTGATATTTATTCATGAGTTTGGTCATTTTATTGTGGCGAAACTCGTTGGTGTTTTTGTGGAAGAATTTTCTTTCGGATTTGGTAAGCCTTTATGGCAAAAAAAATCGGGTGATACGGTCTATTCCATAAGAGCCATACCTCTTGGAGGATATGTAAAACCTAAAGGTGAAGATATAAATGAATATAAAGGAGAAAGTGACGAATATTTTTCGAAAAAATGGTATGAAAGGATTTTTATAGTTTTAGCCGGACCTTTTATGAATTATTTCCTGGCTTTTATAATATTTTTTGGAGTGATTTTTTTCGTTGGAAAACCTGTTCCATCTACAAGCACAATAATAGGCGAAGTTGCTCCTAATTACCCAGCTCATCTGGCTGGACTTAAAGAAGGAGATAGAATAGATTCTATAAATTTCAAAAAAGTTTTGACATGGAAGGATATGACGGATTACATTTATCCAAATATTGAGAAGGAAATAACCATATCTTATGAGAGAGATGGAAAAATTTATACCACAACATTGAAGACCCGCAAGGATCAAACTATGAATAGAGGTATCATAGGAATAGCTCCAAAGATAGATTATGTTCATATAGGTTTTTTTAGTTCATTATTTAATGCTTTTAAACAACTGTGGTTCTGGACAAGCTATACCATTACAACACTTGCAAAAAATATATATCATATGGAAAAACCGGATGTGGCTGGACCTATTGGAATTGTAACTATTGTTTCAAAAGCCGCTCACTCGCAATTACCTGATTTTCTTTTTCTTGTTGGACTCATTTCAATAGCTGTTGGTTTTTTTAACTTACTTCCACTTCCACTTTTAGATGGCGGGCATTTTATCCTTTATTTTTTTGAAGGGATATTCAAAAAAAAGATAACTCCAGCCATTATGAAATATGTTAATTCAACAGGAATAGTAATACTAATATCAATACTTATTTTTGCTACCTATAACGATATTATCAGGATTTATAAAAAATAGAAATATTTAGATTTATGAAAAAAACAAAAGTTGTTAAAGTTGGAAAACTAAAAATAGGTGGTGGAAATCCTATACCAGTTCAATCTATGACAACCACCGACACAAAAGATATCATAGGAACTATATCCCAGATAAAAAAATTGACTGAGGCTGGATGCGAGATAGTAAGGGTTGCTATTTCTGATATGGATGCGGCAAAAGCAGTTGGGAAAATAAAAAAAGCTGTGGACATACCAGTTGTTGCGGATATCCATTTTGATTACAGACTTGCTGTTGAGTCTGCAAAGCAGGGCATAGATAAAATAAGAATAAATCCAGGAAATATTGGCGACAAAAACAGAATAAAAGAGGTAGTTGCCGCGGCAAAAGACAAAAATATACCTATAAGGATAGGTGTTAATGCCGGATCGCTGAAAGCGCTTAAAAAACATAATACTGTAAAATGGAGCAATGAAAGATGGGCCGAGGAAATGGTTAGAGAAGCTATGGAGAATATTGAGATTTTAGATTCTTTGAATTTTAATAATATAATTGTTTCTTTAAAAGCTGATGATCCTCAAAGAACAATAATGGCAAATGAATTATTTTCAAAGAAAACCGATATCCCCCTTCATCTTGGAGTTACTGAGGCAGGTACACTTATAAGAGGAGTTGTAAATTCTTCCATAACTTTATCAAAACTCTTGATGGAGGGGATAGGAGATACCATAAGAATTTCTCTTACTGAAGATCCCCTGCTTGAGGTTAGGGTTGGATATGAAATATTAAAATCATTAGGACTTAGAAGTTATGGTCCGGATATAATTTCCTGTCCAACATGTGGAAGATGTCAGGTTAATTTAAGCGATATTGTTCATAAGTTAGAGAATGAGATTTATTCTAATGCTTACCTTTTAAAAAAATCAACAGGTAAAAAAATAGCTGTTATGGGTTGTGTTGTTAATGGTCCGGGAGAAGCAAAACACGCAGATTTTGGAATTTGTGGAGGCAAGGGAAAAGGGATATGGATAGAAAAAGGAAAGCAGGTGAGGGTTATAAAAGAATCCGAATGGATTAATCAGATAATAAGAAAAATAAGAGAGGTTTAGATGAGAAGAACTAATTATTTTTTAAATACTATTAGAGAAACCCCATCGGATGCTGATAACATTTCTACCAGACTTATGATAAAATCCGGTATGATAAGAAAACTTGCAAGCGGCATATATGAATGGCTTCCACTTGGATTTAGATCTCTTAAAAAGGTTGAAATGATAGTCAGGCAGGAGCTTGATAAAATAGGTGGAATCGAAGTATGGCTTCCTGTTATACAACCAAAAGAGTTGTGGCTTAAAACTGGAAGGTGGAATGTTTATGGTAAAGAGCTTTTGAGGATAAAAGATAGAAAAGAACAGGAGTATTGTTTTGCGCCTACCGCGGAAGAAGTAATAACGGATTTAGTGAGAAAAGAAATAACCTCTTACAGACAACTTCCGATTCTTTTATATCAGTTTGGATTAAAATTCAGAGATGAAATAAGACCTCGATTTGGAGTTATGCGTTCAAGAGAATTTTATATGAAGGATGCATACTCCTTTCATATATCAGAAGAGGATTGTCTTAAATGGTATCAAAAGCTTTATGATTGTTATAGTTCAATATTTAAAAGATGCGGTCTTAATTTTAAACCTGTTGAAGCCGCTACTGGAGCTATAGGAGGCAATTATTCGCATGAATTTATGGTTTTAGCGGATACCGGAGAAGCTGATATAGCCTTTTGCTCCTGCGGTTATGCAGCTAATGTAGAAAAGGCAGAGATAAAGCAGTCAGAAAATTTAACTGACCCCTCTCTATTTGAGGAACTTCGCGATGTGGAAACGCCGGATCTATATACTGTAGAAGATGTATCAAAATTTCTTTCTGTGCCACCTGATAGATTTATAAAAACAATGTTTTATGTTGGAGATGATAATAAAGTGATTCTTGCGTTGATAAGAGGAGATCATCAGTTTAATGAGAATAAAATAATGAAAGTTTTAAATCTTTCTTTACTTGAAAAATTAACTGAGGATGAGTATTCAAAAATAATAGGTGGTAAAGTTGGATTTGCCGGACCTATTTCAATAAAAGATATAGCTCAAAAGAATGGAAAAAAGATAGATGTTATAATAGCTGATTTTCATTTGAAAGGTGTTTTAAATGGAGTTTCTGGCGCAAATAAAGATGATAAACATACGATAAACATAAATTATCCAAGAGATTATTCTGTTGATATATGGGCAGATATAAAAACTGCATCTGAAGGAGATATGTGTCCCAAATGTGGTGAAAAACTTAGATTTGCAAAAGGTATAGAAGTTGGACAGATTTTTAAATTAGGAACTAAATATTCAAGTAAACTTGAATGCTACTATTTAGATGAAAACCAGCAAAAAAAAACTATGGAGATGGGATGTTATGGAATAGGTATTTCAAGAACAGTTGCCGCTGCAATAGAGCAGCATAATGATGAAAAGGGAATAATCTGGCCTTTAGCTATTTCTCCATTTCATATTTATATGATAACTATTGAAACAGACGATAATGAGGTTATGAAAAAATCTCAATATTTGTATGATAAACTTATTAATCTTGGTATTGAGGTTTTATGGGACGATAGGGATGAAAGACCGGGGGTTAAATTTAATGATGCAGATCTTGTTGGTTTTCCATACAGGATTGTAGTTAGTCAGAAAACACTTCTAAATGGAGAAGTTGAGGTTAAGAAAAGGAATGAAAAACTACCTTTTAGAATTCCTATTGAAAAGATAGATGATATAGTAAAAGAAATAAAATCTATATTATGAAAATTGGAATTTTTCAATACAAAATTATTTTAAATAATAAGGAACTGAATAAAAGTAGAATATTAAACCTTATTGAGACTTCAGATATAAGAGGGATTGATTGGCTTATATTTTCTGAGCTGACACTTTCAGGTTTTTCAGGTAACTTTAAAAAAGCCTCATTAATAGATGCTGATAAACGTTTTTTCTCTAATCTTTCAAAAAAATATCGCATAAATATTTCATATGGTGGGATTGAAGGCAGGAAAAATAAATTTATAACATTAAACAGAAATGGAGAAGTTATCTCGCAATATTCAAGATCTATTAATTCAATAAATAAATCCATAATAAATCGTAAAGTAAATAAAAAAAGTGCCGTTTTTGAGTTAGAAGGCTTTAAGGTTTTGCCATTAATATCATCTGATCTTATTTTTCCTAATTTATTCTGGAAGAATCGCGGAGTAGTTGATATCTATACAATAATAGCCGGATGGCCATATAATAAAATAAATCAATGGATAACTCTTTTATCTGCGCGAGCAATTGAAAATTCGGCTTATGTAATTGGGGTAAATTCTATTTGTGAAACTGGTGATAAAAATGAGTCTAAGGGATATTCAGCGATTTTTTCCCCTGATGGCATAATGATTTTAGATTGTCAATCAAGGGAAGGAATAAGTATTGCAGAGATAAATTTAATTAATAAAAATTGAAAAATAAAATCTCGGGATGAAAAAACTATAAATTGCTTACATATATAGGTGGATTCAAGGAGTAAGTGCAACAAAACTGTTAAACACTTCTGCCGGTGTTTTAAAACCCAGACATTTTCTGGGTCTGTCATTTAACCAGGTTTCAACCTCTTTTAACCTTTCTTCTGATATTTTACTAAAATCCGTCTTTTTTGGGAAAAATCTCCGTATAAGTCCATTGGTGTTCTCTACAGTCCCCTTCTCCCAACT
>JAINCQ010000019.1:0-12161 GCA_036574205.1 Elusimicrobiota bacterium
TTTAAGGGGGAAGAGACGGTTTAACAGTCTAAGGAAAGTAAAACCAGTTTTATTTGGGTTAAAAAAATCATCCACAGTTTAACCACGGCCGTGGAAAATTAGTGGATGTTGTTTTGAAGGCAAAATATCTTAGACTGACCGCCCCGGTCAGTCCACTATTGGAGATATATCTGTTTTTTATTACACACTTTTCAATAGATTTACAAATATTATTCTACGGCTCCACAGACTTAAAAGTCTGTCCAATATGTTTCTGATATTTTGCAACAATATTTTTTAATATTTTTAATACTAGTTGTTAAATTAGCAAATATATGAATGCCTTAACCTATCTTACATATTTTGCGTATATCAAAGCGCCATTTCTAAGCATATTTATAACATCGCCTGAGACTTTATAGTCAAACGCCATACACCCCCAGCTTCTTCCAGGTTTTACATTCGCCTCTTTAACATAAGGGGAGGGATGTATGACTACAGCTCTTCTATAAACATTTAAATTTGTTGGAGATAAACCGTGAAGTCTTAAAGATCTCCCATATTTTCCTTTATATATCTCACCTGTTTTATATACTCCTAAAGAAGACGCCTTTGACCCCGGCACATTACTGAAATAGGTTGCATAACCATCATTGTTTTTATCGGAACCAGAGCCGTGTGAGACATGGTAAGCCGCAACAACTTTGTTTAACTTAAGATTTATGATGTAAAATCTTGATTTAGCTGAGTGTTTAGAAAATTCCAGAACCGCCATAAATCTGTTATTAGAAAACTGGCCTTTATGTCCATAATAATAATTGACAGCTTCATTTAAAAGCGAACCATTTGCTCCAGCAGCTTTTGCCACATTATAACTAACGCTCGGTTTTGGCTTTGAGACAGATGCCCCATAAAAATGATCTATAGCGTTTTCAAAATCTGGATTTAAGCTATATGAGATCTGAGAAGGTAATATTTTTTTTATTGCGGCAACCACATACTTCGTAATAGACAAAAATCCAAAGCTGGATGTATTTAAAGATTGATCCTCCTCCTTGAAATTCTCCAACGCTTCAGTGTCATAATAATAGTAGTAATCGTTATATTCGTCAAAATCTTTAAACTCATAGTACTGGTCAGCCATTTGGGCAAACTGGGCAATCTCCTCATCGCTATATTCTTCACCGTCTTTGAGTTTGACACTTTCATCATAAGTAGGTTTTTCAGGGTTTAAAAGATCAAACTCAATATCACCATCATTGCCTAAACTCGCGCCACCCTGTTGAACCAATGATTTAACAAACTCATCACTTAAAAACTCCTCATTAACCCCTCTTTTACCGTCAATTGAAAAACCAACTCCGGGGGTTTTTTGTTTTCTAATAGTATCCTTTGAAACAGATATATCTTGATCTTCTTTTGATTCATTAAGGTATTCTTCCACCTTGCTTCTATTTTGAGAATAAAGGCTATTTATAAAAAACATTATTATTAAAATTAATATTGAGGTTTTCATAACTCCTCCTCAATTAATTTGTAATATAAAATTATTTATAGTTTAAGGGGAAAAAGGGAATGTGTCAATAGGACTAAAGACCCAATAAGATTTAGCCCTTAAATTTTATTATATTTTAAACTAACATCTTATTTTTTATTTGTTTAAATTTGCCACGATACTCTTTTTCAGAAAGCATAAGATGGGAATCAAGGTCACAAAACTCAAACACCCCAAGCCCGCAAGCAAAATGAACACTCTGATTAACACCTATACTTGATTCAGCCATACAACCTATCATAAGCTTTATATTTGCAGCTTCGCACAATTTAACTATGGAAAGGCCATCAGAGATTCCGCTTTTCATTAGTTTTATATTCACATAATCAACTGCCTCGTTTTTAATCAGTTTTAACACATCATATTTTGTTTTTGCGCTTTCATCAGCCGCAACTGGATAAGGTGAATTAAATCTCACATATTTAAGTCCATCAATATCATACCATACAACTGGTTGTTCAAATATAGCAACATCCACCCCTTTTGAATAGACGGTTTTTGCAAAATGTACTGCCTCCTTTGGAGAATACCCCATATTAGCGTCAACTATATACCTTGCGCCTTTTGTTTTTTTCGCTATCTCAATAACTGCTTCAATGTCTTCATTTAAATTTTCACCTACTTTTATCTTAATCGTTTTAAAACCACTCTTATATATTTCTATTGCGTCCTTGATCCTTTCCTCTATCTTCCCAATTGAAACAGTTTTATCTGTTTCTATTTCATTTTTCATTCCTCCAAGAAACTCCCATACACCACAGGAATATTCCTCACATAAACAATCTAAAACAGCAAATTGTAACGCCGCTTTAAGTCCGCAAGAAGAAATAAGCTTATCAGTTATTTCAAATAGTTTTAAATAATTTCTTGTATCAAACCCTAAAATCATCTCCTTAACCTTTGAAAGTAAAGATCTTATCTGTTCAGTTGTCTCTCCATTTACTCTAAAAGACGGGGAAACCTCGCCATAACCTTTAAAACCATCATTTGTTATTATTTCTACTTCCACATTTTTTGCTTCAGTAGAGATAGAGTTAGTTATATGAAAAGGTTTTTGATATTTATAAGTTTTTATATAAAAATTTATGCCAGATATTTTACTCATATTGCCTCCATTATATTTTTAAAACTTATAATCTTTATCCTGTAATTAAAATCATATATGTTTTTTTCTTTATTTTCAACCTCTCCTATTTGATTATCGCAGGGATCTGACCTGAAAAATTTTTTTGCTGGTTTAAAATCTTTCATAAAATCATCATTTGCAACCATTCTAAATCCATCAAGGTTTCCAAAATAAAATTTCCTAAATTCCTCTTTACTTCGTCTTGCGCCTCCAAATGATAAATCCGCTGGCAACCAACCATAAGGTTTTATATAAAAAAGTGCCCAATCATGTGGAGATGCAAAATAAGGGGTTATAAACCATCCTGATTGCCACCTTGCAGGAACACCTGCTATTCTAAGCATCGTTATAAATAAAATTGCCTGAAAACCACAATCCCCCTTAAAATTTGAAGCAACATATTCGGATATATTATCATAAAACATATAAGGTCTGACATAAGAATAATTCACATTTAAAGTTATAAAATCATAGATTTTTTTTGCGACCATATATGGATTTTTTTCTTTCCCCACAATCTCTTTTGTCATTTTCTTAAGATGATTTGAAAAAACTATATGCGGAGGTTCCTCATTAATAAAGTCTTTTATATCAGATTCATTTACTTTTGATGGATCTACTTTATTAATCCATTCCTTTATAATATACTCAAATTCAACAAAGAAATTATCATCATCTCTTCCTTCAAAATATATCGTTCTTTGGGGGAAGGAGTTGGGAGAGATATAAAAGTTTTTATGTGATGATGAAATAAGCTTCACATTAACTATTTCAAGCCCTTTTTTTGGGAAAGGAAGCCACACCCTTACTTTATCTCCAGAAGTTTTTTTTACTTTCAGGGAGATTTTTGCCCTTATTTTATAAATTTTGGGAGGTTCACCAGCAATTAATCTCTCAAGCCTTTTTTCAAGAAGTTTTTTTGCTAAGATCCTTTCTTCAGAAATTTTAATATTATTTTTATATTTTTTAAAAGCAAATGAAATATTATAATAAAACCTTTTTTCAAATTTTTTTCTTCCTTCAATTAGAACATAATCGCATTTATTTTTCTCTAAAACTTCATAAAAATCTTCTCTTGTAAATCCTCTTATATTCTTATTTGCATTCTCAAAAGCTTTCTTTTCACTCACATAAAAGACATGAGGTAGTCTTTTTATTCGTTCTTTTTCATAAATTAGTTTTAATTTTAACTCATAGGGTGTTTTCTTAGAAAGCCAGTCCTCTATAAGCCTTAAAGCAAACTTTAAATTTCCCTTAATAATATTTAAAGATATCTCTTGTGGGGTTGGAAAATTTAAATATTCCATTTTGTTCATTTTCACAAATTATTTTAGCAAAAATTTTATCATAAAAATTGAATCTTTTTTCAAAAATTTAAATCATATTAGCTTTGCTTTGTTCCTGACATATTTTCTTCGTTTCCATTACTTTTCAGAAGCATATTTTATTTCCTTTCACTATTTTGCTATCATTTAATTATAATTTTCACCAGGAGTTTTTATGATAACATATAAAAAAGCAGGTGTTGATATAAAATTGGCTGATAAATTTACTGAGTTTCTGGAAAGAAAATCAAAAGCTATCGGTGGTTTTGCCGGGCTTTTTGATATAAAAAAATATGGTGCTGATTATTCGCTTGTAGCATCTACAGATGGTGTGGGGACTAAATTAAAACTTGCTTTTCTTACAAACAAACATAATACTATAGGTATAGATCTTGTTGCTATGTGTGTAAATGATTTGATATGCGTTGGGGCAAAACCGCTTTTTTTTCTTGATTATTATGCAACCGCAAGTCTTAACCTTGAAAAGTCAAAAAAAATAATTGAAGGAATAATTGAAGGTTGTAAACAATCCAATATGATTTTACTTGGTGGAGAAACCGCAGAAATGCCAGGGTTTTATTCTGAAGGAGAATATGATCTTGCTGGCTTTGCAGTTGGAATAGTTGAAAACAGTAAAATTATAGATGGTAGAAAAGTAAAACCTGGAAATTTAATAATAGGACTTAAATCAAGTGGATTTCATTCAAATGGATTTTCACTTATAAGAAAGGTGCTTGAAGAAAAAGGGCTTTTAGAAAAATATGCCTCAAGGCTTTTGGCGCCAACAAAAATATATGTTAAAACTATAGAAAAAATAGGAAAGAAGTTAAACAGTAAAGGTTCTGATATACTTTCAATATCACATATAACAGGCAGCGGAATTGAAGGAAATCTTGAAAGGGTTATTCCTAAAAACATAGATTGTATAATAAATAAAAATAGCTGGAAGATTCCTGAAATTATGCTTGAAATACAAAAACTTGGAAACATATCAGAAAAAGAAATGTTTGCAACATTTAATATGGGAATAGGTATGATCATAATAATAGAAGAGAAAGACTTACAGGAAGTTTTAAAAATAGAACCCCAGGCTATTGTAATAGGCAAAACTCAAAAAGGAAAAGGCAGAGTTATTATTAAATAAAATTTGTAAGGAGACATTATGAAAAAAGCATTGACTATTTTTTTAACGCTCCTTTTTATATCCAACCTTATTTCTCAAGAAAAAGAACAAAAAACTGAAAATCCACATAAAAAGCTTGTTATTTCCGCCTGGAAACTTTCTTCAAGAATAAGCCCCAACCCAATAAAACTAAATTATGTTTTTGATAAATCTTTTTTTAAACTAGTATCGGAAGAAAAAACCATTGAAATACTTAAAAAATTATACGAGGAAAATGGAAATGTCATTAATGTTACAAGCGTAACCTATCATAACGAAAAAAACGGAGATTTTTTCTTTCATACTGAAAAAAACATAATAATTCCAGTCTCAATATCTGTAAACGATAAAGGTAAAATAACGGGTGTTTTTTTTAGGCCGTCTTTTCAGAAACTTGAGGACCCCTCAAATATATTTAAGAAATTTGAGGCATTGAATTATGAAAAAAAAGCAATGCTGATAAAAAAAATCGGAAAAGTTGAAGATACCATTTATTCCTTAAATGAAACAACACCACTTGCTTTAGGTTCAGCATTTAAATTATATATACTTGCCTATTTAATAAAAAAGGACATAAAATGGGAAAAAGTAATAAGAATAAATGATAAATCAAGATCGCTACCAACTGGAAAATCTCATCTTTTCCCAAAAGATGCCCCAGTTACCATATTTTCTTTAGCAGAGGCTATGATATCTGAAAGTGATAATACAGCAACAGATACTTTAATAGATTATCTTGGAAGAGAAAATATAGAAAATTCGCTTTCAGATTTCTACAACTCAAGACCAGAGATCAATATTCCTTTTTTAAAAACATCCGAAGTCTTTAAGCTAAAATCCTCTACTCAACTTGCACAAGATTATATAAACCTTGACATTAAAGGTAAAAGAAAGCTACTTAAAGAAATAGAAAATGATAAGATTGATATTTATAAACTTGATTTTACAAGACCAGTTTTTATTAACTCAATTGAATGGTTTGCATCCGCAGAAGATATCTGCCGCTTATATGAATACTTTTTAAAAGAAAACAACGAATATGCCAACTCAATGCTTTCAATAAATCCGGGGCTTGATATAAAAACAGGAAGGTATATCTGGGCTGGATATAAAGGTGGGAGCGAACCGGGAGTTATATCTGCAAACTGGATATTAAAATCCAAAAATGGCGATTATTATTGTGTAAGCTCTATAATAAATGACTCTAATCAAATAATAAACGAAAAAGAATATTTAAATATAATGCAAGAGATATTAAACAATATTGAACAATAAAAGAGGGATAGATGAATATAGCAGTTTTCGCATCAGGTAAAGGGAGCAATTTCAAAAATCTTGTGGAACTTGAAAAAATAGGTTATTTAAAAGGAAAAATAAAATTATTAATTACAAATAAAGATGTTGAAGCACTTGATATAGCTAAAAAACATAATATAGAAAATGAAATTATTTCACCATTAAATTTTAATGATAACAAAGATTATGAAATATATCTGATAAACAAATTAAAATCTAAAAAGATTGATTTAGTAGTTTTAGCCGGCTATATTAAAAAGTTACCTGAAAAATTTGTAACAGAATATAATGGCAAAATTATAAACATTCATCCAGCTATTCTTCCATCATTTGGAGGAAAAGGATTTTATGGAGAAAAGGTTCATAAAGCGGTTCTGGAAAAAGGGGTTAAGATAAGTGGAATAACCATTCACTTTGTAAACTCAAATTATGATGAAGGTCCCATAATATTACAGAAAACCATAGCTATCACCCCCAATGATAATATTGAAACCATACAACAGAAAATACATAAATTAGAATATTTTTACTATCCTTTTGTAATAAATATGATATCTGATGGAATAATTGAATTGAAAGAAAATAAAGTAAAAATAGCAACAAAACCTTCGACCTCAAAGCACGCGCTAATATCTGTTTCAGACAAAGAAAATATAGTTAATGTTGCAAAAAAAATTAATGAAAAAGGGTATTTGATAATTTCAACTGGTGGGACATATAAACTTCTGGATGAAAACGGCCTTAAAGTTATCCCCATTGACTCCATAACTGGATTCACCGAAATACTTGATGGAAGAGTAAAAACATTAAACAATCTCATTTTCGGTGGGATACTTGGGATTAAAAACAACCCCTCTCATATTAAAGAAATGAACGAAAATTTTATTCCAAACATAAATATAGTAATAGCAAATTTATATCCATTTAAAGAAGCAAGTATAAAATATGAAAGTTTTTCCCCTCAGTTAATTGAAAATATAGATATTGGAGGAGTTTCACTTATAAGGGCGAGCGCAAAAAATTATGAAAATGTGTTAATTATAACTGATAAATCAGATTACCAAAAACTCATTAATGAAATAGATAATCCTGCAATTGAATTTAGAAAAGAGCTTTCAGTAAAGGCTTTTAAACACACCTATGAATACGATAAAATGATATATGAAAAACTTTCAGGCAAACAGAATCTATCAATAGAAATTAAAAAAATTTTAGATTTAAGATATGGAGAAAACCCTCATCAAAAATCTTCCCTTTATAGCTTAAAAGAGAAAATGCCATTTGATCAACTATGGGGGAAAGAATTATCCTACAATAATATTCTTGATGCATATGGCAGCTGGCAGGCAGTCTGCGAGTTTGATAAACCGGCATGTGTTATATTTAAACACGCTACACCCTGCGGGATAGCAATAAACAATGATTTGAATACAGCTTTTGAAAAAGCTTACAACTCAGATCCTCTATCAGCTTTTGGAGGTATAATAGCAGTTAATGGAAAAATAACCTCCACCATGGCAAAGTTCTTAAGCGATAAGTTTGTTGAAATAATATCCGCATGGGAATTTGACCAGAATGCTCTGGAAATTTTAAAGAAAAAAAAGAATTTAAGGTTACTTAAATGGAATACTGACATAAGAGAAACAAAAATCTATAAATCTCTGGGATGTGAATTTCTAATCTCAGATCCCGATAATAAAATACTTGGAGAAAACTGGAATATTGTAAACGGTGAAATAAACGAAAAAGAAAAGGAAGCGCTTGTTTTTGCTTTTACCTGTGTAAAACATGTAAGATCAAATGCTATAGTTTTAAGCGGACCAGATTATACCGTTGGCATAGGAGCAGGTCAGATGTCAAGGATTGATGCAGTTTTTATGGCAGAGTATAAATATAGAGAATATTTAAAAACGAATAAAAAACCAGAGATCTTAGTTATGGCATCAGACGCTTTCTTCCCTTTTCCAGATTCAATTATAAAAGCAAAAGAAATTGGAGTAAGCGCAATTATACAACCAGGTGGATCTGTAAAAGACGATGAGGTAATAGAAAAAGCAAAAGAACTTGGTATAAAAATGGTTTTAACAGGAATAAGGCATTTTAAACATTAAAAAAATTTTTTTATTTGCTATAATAATTAGAAGAGGGGACTATATATGATGAGTTGTAATGTTTTGATTGTAGATGATGACAAAGACTTCCTTGAAATAACTTCGCGTTATTTGAGAAATAATAATTTTATTGTTTTCTCCGCTCAGAACGTTAAAGAAGCCCTAACAATACTTAGCAAAAAAAAGATTCAACTGATTATAAGCGATGTTGATATGCCAGGAATAAACGGATTTGAATTTTTGAAAAGCGTAAGAGAATCCAGAAGATATTCAAATATCCCATTTATTTTAATGTCAGGCAAAAAGATAACGGAATTGGATATGCTTGAAGGATACAATAAGGGAAGTGATGATTATATTATAAAACCTTTTTCCTTTCCGTTGCTTATAGCAAAGATTAAAAATATTCTTAAAAGAGCCGGGGTCTGCGAAAATGGGAAGATTATAAGGATTTCAGATATGGAAATAGATGTCTCTGCAAAAAGCGTATCCGTAGGCAAGAAAAAGGTAATGCTTACAAAAAAGGAGTTTGAACTTTTATTAACACTTGCAAAAAATAAAAATAATGTTTTTTCCCCAAGCCAGCTTCTTGAAATCGTCTGGGGATATGATACAACAAAAATAGATGACCCACATACTGTAGAAACCCATATATCAAGCCTGAGAAAAAAACTTGGAACCAAAATATCAAAAAAAATAAAAAATATTTCAGGCTATGGTTATAAATTTGAATTATGAAACCAAAACCATGTGAAGATATATTAAGGAATTACCTTCTCTCAAAAAATCCAGACTTTGCTTCAATATCCACTGAAATATTAAAAATCATAAAAAGAGAAACTGAAAGCCCTTATGGTTTTGTGGGATATATAGATGAAAAAACCAAAAATCTTATAGTTCCAACACTCTCCTATGATGTATGGGATATCTGCAGGATGAAAAAAAAGACCACATCTTTCTCAAAATTTGACAATCTTTTTGGATGGGCAATATTAAACAAAAAGCCGGTATTGGTAAATGACGTTTCCAAAGACAAAAGGGCAAAAGGTGTTCCAAATGGGCATATAAAAATAGAAAGATTTCTTGCAGCGCCAGCATTAATTAGAAACGAAACCGTAGGAATACTTGCAACGGCAAACAAAAAAGATCCATATAGCGATGAAGATCTTAAAAAACTTTCAGATATATCAAACATCTACGCCATAATAGCATATCATCTAACAAGAATAAAAAAAATAGAGGAATACCAGAACCTTATAACACAGATTCTTGAAAGATCAAGGGATATAATATATGTCATAAATAAAAAAGGCATAATAGAATATGTAAACGATAGGATAAAAGATTATGGATATAAGAAAAATGAAATAATAGGACATATAACTTTTGAGTTTGCTCATCCAGATGATATCCCCCTTCTTACAAAGGCACTTAAAAAAGCGTTTAAAACGGGAAAAACATCCAGGGCACTCCAGTACAGACTGAGAAAAAAGGATGGGAGTTACTTTGAAGCTGATCAAAAATCAGCCATGATATTTGAAAATGGCAAACCTTCTAAAATTGTCGGAACGATAAGAGATGTAACGGAGGAAAGAAGACTTCAAAAAGAAATTCAACAATCAAATGAATTATTAAACAAAATATTTGATTCGGCAAAAGATGCTATATTTGTCAAGGATTTTAATGGAAATTATATAAAGGCAAATAAAGCCTGCGCAAAAGTTTTTAAATTAAATCCACAAAATGTGGTTGGTAAAAATGATATTGAACTATTTGGCAAAGAAGTAGCGGATGAACTTCAAAAGATAGAGCAAAAAGTCAGAGAGGGCAAAGTTGCTGAAAACACATATGAAAGAATAGTTAAAGGAAGAAAATTTATTTTTAATACGATAAAAGTCCCTTTAAAGGATGAGCAAGGGAAAATAAGATTTTTGCTTGGCATAGGGCGGGATATAACAAAACTAAGAAAGCTTGAAAGGGAGATGACGCTAATGAAAGCCAGAGAGAGCGTAACACGCGAAACAGATCGTTTTGCACATGATGTAAATAATATACTTTCCATAATAGCGGGATACACCTCACTTATAGAAGAGGAAATTATAAAAAACAGAAATTTGCTTAAAGAGATAAAGATGATAAGGAAATCAGTCAATAGAATAAATAAAGTCACAAGCCATTTCAGAAAAAAAACAAAAACCATAGTAAAAAATTAGAAGACCTAAAGACAGTTTTTGAAAAAAAACTGAATTTTTTTTGAATATATTTGTCTAAAATATTATTATGAAGGGTTCTCTTAAACAGGTTTAAAAAATTTAAAACCAGCGTTGCATATGCACCCCCCTAATCCCAAATCCCAAACATAGTCCCCAAACCCCCCAAGCTATGTAACGCTGGTTTTTTTATTTTCATGGAAACCCTTAAATTAAATGATTTAGCATTATGTTTGAGTATAAGCATAAATTATTAATAAAAACTTACCCCTCAATTACATAATTGAATATAAGGGGAGCAACTATTGTCGCATCACTTTCAATAACAAATCTCGGCGTATCAGTGTCAAGCTTTCCCCATGTTATTTTTTCATTTGGAATAGCGCCAGAGTATGAACCAAAACTTGTTATGCTGTCTGATATCTGACAAAAATAACTCCATGTTTTCACATTTTTCTTCAAATCGTAGTTTAGCATTGGAACCACACATATTGCAAAATCTCCAGCTATCCCTCCGCCTATTTGATTATTTCGTCTGACATTTTCAAGATACCACTGAGAAAGAGACATCATATACTCCAACCCGCTCTTGATAACAGAAGGAGATATTTCCTTTTTGATGCAATGCGCTGCAAAGACATTACCAAGAGTAGAATCTTCCCAGCCAGGAACAAATACAGGGATATTTTTTTCAGCCGCAGCAACAAGCCAGCTGTTAGACGGATTTATCTGATACTCTTTCTCAAAATCACCTTCAATTATAGCCTCATACAAAAACTCATGAGGAAATTTCCTCTCGCCTTTTTCTTCAGCTTTCTTCCATCTTTCAAAAATTTTATCCTGAACTTTATACATTACATCCTCAGGAATACATGTGTCTGTAACCCTACTGTATTTTTTATCAAGAATTCTCTTCTCATCCTGCGAGGTAAGATCCCTGTAATCGGGAAGAATAATATAATCGTTATTGCCAATAAGATTGAATAAATCTTCTTCAAGATTGGCGCCCGTGCAGGAAATAGCATGTATTTTGTTTTTTCTTATCATCTCAGCCAGGCTTATTCCAAGCTCGGCAGTGCTCATAGCACCAGCCATTGCAAGAAACATTATCCCGCCATCATCAATATGTTTTTTGAAAGCCCTGGCCGCATTTTTTAAGGCAAGAGCATTGAAATGTCTATAATTTAATTCTATAAACTCAGATATCTTTCTATTAGTTTTAGATTTTCCTTTTTTAAGAAAAGTTGTTTCTTTCTCCATTACACTCCCCCCCTGTCAACTCATCTAAGAATGTAACCATATTAGTTATCCACATGAATAGTTTTTGTGTGTGCCAATAATCTCATAATTCTGTGGATAATTACTAATATTTTTTATATTAGAAAGATCTTTTAATA
>JAINCQ010000020.1:0-90839 GCA_036574205.1 Elusimicrobiota bacterium
TTCTCCCCATATTCCTCATAAAACCTTATTATCTTTATCCTCTTCTTTGCTACCTCGCTTTCGCTTAAGTTCTTAAGGCTATATAGCATATTATATGCCCTCCTATAGCCTTTTATTCTACGAAATAAAAAGAAATTTTGCATAACAAAAACATCAACCCTTAATGTCGCATATGTATCGTAACTTTTCCAATAATTTTATATAATTTAATTATGTATCCTTATTATATTTTATGGATATTATTCGTTTTAATAGCAGTTATTCTTTTTATTTTTGACTTAAAACTCTCAGTTTTTAAACCTCATGATATAACTCTTAAAGAATCACTATTTCTTTGTGGAATCTGGATAGTAATAGCCTGTTCTTATGGGTTACTTATAGGCTATTTTTTAAATTTAAACAAGATGGTGGAGTATTTTACAGCATATATAGTTGAATATTCTCTTTCGGTTGATAATATGTTTGTTTTTTTGATAATTTTTTCCTATTTTGGAATAGAAAAAAAATATCAACCAAAAATTCTTGTTATAGGCATATTAAGTGCTATTGTTATGAGGCTTATTTTTATTTTTACAGGCATAGCTTTGATTTCTAAGTTTAATTGGATAATATACATATTTGCTATTGTTTTATTATATACTGGCTTTAAAATGTTCTTTGTTGGAAATGAAAAAATAGAGCCAGAGAAAAATCCTCTTTTAAGAGTTATTTCCAAATATATAAATATAGATATGAATTATAAAACTGGAGATTTTTTTATTATCAAAAATGGTAGATTAATCCCTACTATAATGATTGCAGTTTTAATAGTTATAGAATCAACAGATATAGTTTTTGCAGTTGATTCTATTCCGGCTGTGCTTGGTATATCCCAAGATAGGCTTATAGTATATTCCTCAAATATATTTGCTGTTATAGGGTTAAGGAGCCTTTATTTTGCTTTGGCGGCTATAAACGATTATTTCAAATATTTGAAAAAGGGAGTAGCAATAGTTTTAATTTATGTAGGATTTAAGATGCTATTTTCCCATTTTATTCACATTCCTCCATTTCTTTCTTTAATGGTTATAATTGTGATATTATCTATTTCAATAATTTTCTCCTTTATTAAAAAATAATTTACTTTGACATTTTGGCTTTTTTAATGCTATCATTTATTAAGGAGGATAAAATGAAAAAAATTGTATTTGTTTTTGTGTTGCTCTGTTCCGTTAGTGTTTATGTTTCATCGGAAGAAAAAAAATCCGATAAAACCTCTAAATATTCAGCCCCATATATGCTTGGAGTAGCCCTTACAAGAAACATCACAGAATATCAGTTTACAAAAGACGAAATATCCCAGATAATAAAGGGTTTTAATGATGGGATAAACAAAAGGGTAAACTATAAAGAAGTTATTAATTATGAAGAATTGAATGGATTTATAAACGATAAAAAAAATATAATCATCCAGAAACATAAAAAGGAAGGAGAAAGCTATCTTTTAAATATGGCAAAGGAGCCAAACGCTCAAAAATTTGAGTCTGGACTTGTATTGATAAAAACTGTTGAAGGAAATGGAGATACTCCTGTTTCCACAGATATTGTAAAAGTTCACTATAATGGGTATTTTATAAACGGAGTTTCTTTTGATAGTTCCTATAAACGAGGAGAACCGGTAAAGTTTGCTTTAAATCAGGTAATACCCTGCTGGACAGAAGCCCTCACTAAAATTAAAGTTGGAGGGAAAGCAAAAATAGGATGTCCATCTCAAATAGCATATGGTGATAAAGGAATGGAACCGGTAATACCCCCAGGATCCACTTTGATTTTTGATGTTGAACTTCTTGATATAGTTAGACAACAGAATGTAACAAAAGAAGATAAGAAAGAATAAAACAAAAGAAATAAGTTTATTTTGAAATTTATTATTTTTAATACTTATTATTTAGCGGAGGTCTAATGAAAAATACTTTTGATATTATCTTATTAACAGCACTTCCAGCATCTGGAAAATCTGAGGTTAGAAGATTTTTAAAAAATGTAAGCGAAGAAGAATTAAAAAATGATTTTCATATAGGCAAAAATCTCCAACTTGACGATTTCCCTTATGTTCATATAATGAGAAGAATAGATGAAGAGTTATTTAAATTGGGAAAGAATAGAATATTTTTTGAATCTCCTGATAAACCTTTTAAAAATCCTTATGATTGGGGAACGCTGATAGAGCTTATAAATATGGATTATAAAGATATGATTTTAAGAACAAAATATTCTATTCATGCTGGGAAATGGATTATAGATAGAATAGAAAAAGCCTCAAAAAAAATTGGTATACCTGAAAGATTAACTAATTTAGATAAAAATATTATTGAAGTTGTTGCTGAAAAAATAAATAAAGAATCTCAAGATATAATTAATGATAAATATTCAAACTATACTGATGATTTTTCTGACAAAACCATAATAATAGAGTTTGCAAGAGGTGGGAAGCAAGGTTCAGATATGCCTTTAAAAAAGCCTTTTGGATATGAATATTCTTTTAGCAAGCTTGATGAGGAAATACTAAAAAAAGCCGTTATATTGTATATATGGGTTACCCCTGAAGAATCAAGAAGGAAAAATGAGGCAAGAGCAAATCCAAATGACCCTGGTTCAATACTTCATCATGGAGTTCCAATAGATGTTATGTTAAATGATTACGGGTGTGACGATATGTTTTATCTTGTTGAAAAATCAGAAATTAAAGGGACTGTGACGGTTGAAAAAAATGGCAAGAAATTTTATGTTCCTTTTGCTTATTTTGATAATAGAATTGATAAGACAAGCTTTTTAAGGGATGATGTCTCAAAGTGGGATAAAGATAAGGTTAAAGAAATAAGAAAAATGATAAAAACTGCAACGAATTCACTTTTTTCTTTTGCCAGATAAGTCATTGTAACTATCATTATAACTATAACGAAAAATGGCAAGAAAATTTTTATTTAGCTTTTAGAATTTTATAAAAGCACCATATACTTGCCGCAATTATAGTGCCCCAAGATACAGCCATAAATAAATATCCTGATGATTTCATTCCTCTCTCCCTAAGGTTTGTAATTTTTTTGATTTCTTTACCCAAAACAGTAAAATTCCTGCAAAAGCTATTATAATAATCCTTGCTATCCATCTCCATATGAAATCTTTATCGCTTACTCCTTTCATTGTCATAATATCCCATGCACCTTGATAGGTCCATGCTATAAATATAGCAAGCATAAAAATAGGAGAAATATATTTAAGAACAAACATAAAGAAAACTGGGACTTTTATTAAGCTGCCTCGCATTATTTCCTCCCATGCATTCTTTTCCCCGTATATCCAGACGAATATTATTATCTCTATTAGAGCAAAAAGAGAAAGCCCAAATGTGCCTACCCAGAAATCCAGTTCATCAACTGTCCCATGGTTAAAGCCTAATATTATTATTGAAGCAGCAATAAATATTATTATAGCTGAAATGGTTACAGCTTTTTTCCTTGAAATATCTAATTCATCTTCAAGAAAACTAATTAGCGGTTGTATAAGTGCAACTGATGATGTTATGCCAGCTAAAAATAGCAGCAAAAACCAGATAGTTCCCATAATACTTCCAAAGGATAGATTTTGGAATATGACAGGCATAGCAACAAAACCAAGGTTGAAGGCACCACTTTTTGCTATCTCAACTGTTTGCATATGACCAAAAAAAGCAAAGGCTATTGGTATTGCTATTGAACCACCCAGAATTACCTCAGCAATTTCATTGGTCATTACGGTGGTAAATCCTGCAAGAGCTATGTCGTCATTTTTTCTTACATAACTTGCATATGTGTGGATAGCACCACTTGCTATTGATGTAGTAAAAAATATCTGACCTGCGGCTGCAAGCCATATCTTTGCATTTAAAAGCTGGGAAAAATCAGGATTCCATATAAATCCAAGACCATTTAAAACATTATTCTCTGGATAATCTGGATTAGGTGTGCCGATTGTAAACACTTTAATCATAAGAAAAACAGCAAATATAAAAAGAATAGGCATTGCTATATTGGCAAGTTTCTCTATCCCTTTTGCTATTCCTCCAGACAAAACCCATATGTTTATTGCAAAAACCAGAATAAAAAAAACATATGCCGTAATTGAAACTCCTATAAAAGATCCACCTCTCTGATATTGAGATAAAAATTCCTTCATGGTTTCTTGAGATGTATTTCCAAAATAAGACTTAAATATTGAAAAAACGCTGTATGCAAAAGTCCATGATTCTATATATATGTAATAAAACACTATTGAAACAGGCAAGAGGATTCCTAAAATTCCTATATACTTTGCTGCTGGATGTTTCCATAACATAGAAAATATACCTGGCATCGTTCCATGTCCCTTAGATCCACCTAATCTTCCCATAGCCCACTCTGCCCACATAATTGGAATCGCCAGAAAAACAAGCGCGATAAAATATGGAATCATAAAAGCCCCTCCACCATTTGAAGCTGCCTGAACAGGAAACCTCAAAAAATTTCCAAGACCTATAGCATTTCCAGCCATAGCAAGTATAAGACCAATTTTTGTATTCCATGTTTCTCTTTTTTGGTTTAATTCCATTTTGCCCCTCCTGAATATTAAATTTATTATACTATTTTTGTTTTAAATTTTATATATTATTTATATAGCTTATTTTTGCCAGGGTAGCTCAGCTGGTTAGAGCGGCGGTTTCGTAAACCGCAGGTCAAGGGTTCAATTCCCTTCCCTGGCTTAGAGACTGATTATAAAAACTTTATAATTTATTAAAACTAAGCGATATTGGGAAAGATTGCTTTAGTTAGAAAATGGAGGAAATTTAATGAAGACTGTAAAACCCTCAGTTATTGAAGAATTTAATTTAGAACCATCCGTTTATATTGTAAGAAAGGCCATACAATTTTTGATTCCATTGCTTTATCTTCTAATATCTATTTCTTTTTATCTAAGGACTTATGATTCCGCTCAGGTTAAAATAACCCTTTTACAGATGGGTGGGCTCTCTATTGTGGCTTTATGGATTTCGCTCCTTTTTCTTGAAGGGAAAAAAAGCTTTACAAAAGAAGATTTTGTTTTTCTTGCTCCATTTATTTGTTATTTAATTTATATTATTTTCTCATTTATAAATGTTCCCTATAAAGAGTGGGCTCTTGATGATTTTTTGAGATATACTCTTTATTCATTTATATCATTGATAGTTATAAGGGAGTTTGATATATCGGCAATAAATAGGCTTACAAAATTTCTCATAATATCTACATGGATAGTGGTGGCTTATGGAATTATACAATGGATAGATGTTAATTTTTTCCCGCCAAGGGGGGTTGGAACTGGAATTGATCCATTTATATGGAGAGGTGCTTTTGCTAATAGAATATTTTCTACTTATGGTAATCCAAACTTTTTTGCCAACTACATGGTTTTAATGCTTCCCATAATAATTTCACGTTTGTTAAAGACAAAAAATATTTCCTTAGCCTTTCTTGCAATCTGTGATATATTTTGCATTATAAATACATATACCAAAGGAGCCTGGATTGGATTTGGAATATCAACCCTTATCTTTGTTGCGATTTATATATACTATTTCACTGAATTTGACAAAAAAATCATTCGCTGGATATATTTTATTCTTATAATTATAGGGATGATTGTAACCGTTGGCGTTGTTAATTATGCTGCTAAGAAAAGCCTTTCATCCGTGCCTTTCAGGGTGGCTACTTGGCTTTCCACATGGGAGATGATAGAAACACATCCTGTTATAGGAAGCGGGGTAGGATCTTTCAGACCGCTTTATCCAGCATATAGAAGGCCAATCATATTTCATATAGAGGGAAGGCATAATACGGAAACCGATCATGCAGAAAACGAACATTTAGAACAGTTGCTTGATAATGGAATAATAGGGGCTGGAATATTTTACTGGATGATAATTTTTGTTACTGTAACTGGCTTAAGAGCAATAAGATTTACTATTGAGACCAGAGAAAAAGAAAAAGCTTATGATTTGCTTGGTTATCTTGTAGCCTTTTTAGGTATGCTTATACATAATTTTACTGATGTAAGTATGAGATTCGTATCTTCAGGAGTTTACTTGGGGCTTCTTCCTGCCGTTATAATAAATCTTTCACGTGGACATGCTTTATGGGAATTTCATTATATGGGAACTGATTTGAAAAATAAAATAGATGAAGAGAAAAAAAATCTAATTAAAATCTTATTGGGTATAACTGCAATTATAGTAATAATCTGGCTTGCTATAAAGATAATATACGAGTTTTCCCAGTTACAGGGAGATGTAGTAATGATGAAAGAGACAGGGGATATTATATTATATTCTCTTTCATGGGTGATACTGCTTTTTTTATGTGCTTATATTGCATATGTTTTTTCTAAAATAATACTCAAAAGTTTTAATATCTATGTTTCAATCATATCTCTTATTTTCTTTATGCCAATTTCTTTTTTTCCTGTTTATTATTTCTGGGGATGGTTTAAGGCTGATGTAAATCATAACATGGCAATATTTTTCTCAAAACAGGGGAAATGGGATGAAGCACTTGGATACTATCAAAAGGTAGTTAAATATAATTCTACTTTTATAATGCCATATTATTTTATGGGCAATGTGTTTACTGATAGATTTGATATGAGAAAACAATATAGGGAAGAGTGGGGAGATAAAAATAAAGTTCTAAGGGACGATTTTGAAAGAGCTTTTGAGATGTATGAAAAAGTTAGATCGCTTGCTCCAAATTATGTTCAGATGCATCATCAGGTAGGAGTTCTTTATATGAAAATGGCAGAATATATGAGAGTTCAGGGGAAGATGGAAGAGGCGTTAAAATATCTTGATAAGGCGATGAACAGATTTGAACTTTATCAAAATCTTGATCCTGTTTTCGCATATAATTACCTTAGAAGAGCTCAGGTATGGATTTTTAAAAATAACTTTAAGAAGGCTGAACAGGAATATTTAAATTATTTAAATGCCTGGCGATGCAATGAACATAATTTTTTATCAGCACAAAAGGTTTATGGCAAAGATCATCAAGGTACCGGGATGTCTAATGAATATAAGCCAAAAGACATATATCCTCATCTTTGTGATGTTTATACAAACCTTGCAAATCTTTATTTTATACAGGGAGATATAAAAAAATCTTATGAAAACTATCTTAAGGCGCTTAATATAAATCCTGAATATGAACCTGCAAAAAGAAACATACAGGCAGCTAAAGCAAGGCTTGGAATAAAATAAAAGATGATAGAGAAACTTAAACACAATCCAGTTATAAAAATTTTATTCATATTCACATTTTTTGTATCTCCGCTATTCTTCTTTACCAATCTTACAAGAAACCCTTATTTTTTTCAAATAACCCTTCTAAATATTTCAATTATGATTTTGGCTTCATATATTATTTTAGAATGGTTAAAAAGAAAAAAAATATCTCTTATTTATAACCCTATAATTTTATCATTCCTTTTGTTATTGTTTATTTTTTTGCTAACTTCAATTTATTCCTATTTCAATCATCATCAATTTTATCGTCCATCTTTGTTAAGTGAATTTAGAAGGATATGGCTTTTTACTTTGATAAATTGTTTTCTTCCTTTTTTTATTTCTTCAAATATATCTTTTGGGAAAAAAGACAGTTTTTCTTCTCCTTTTAATTTTCTTTTTATTTTTTTATGGGGAATATTATGGTTTTTATTCCCTTATTTGAAATCTGAAGCTATTTTTTTTGATTTTTATGGATTTTTTTTGTTTATCATAATCTTTTTTTATATCTTTGTAAAAATAAAAGAGATAGATCAACACATACTTATAAACATAGCTCTTTTATCAGGTTTTTTGGCATCCTGTTATGGGATTATGCAATACTTTGGATATGAGTTTATATGGTCTAAGGCTTTAAATCCTTATGGTAGAAGAGCTGTAAGTACGTTTGGAAATCCAAATTTTATTTCTTCTTATGCGCTTATGCTTATCCCTTTTTCCCTGTATTATCTTGGCAATGCAAAAGACACAAACAGCAAAATTTGCTATCTGGTTTATTCCATTTCATATCTTGGTATGATATTTGCAAGTCTCACAAGATCCACTATAATAGGACTTGTATTCTTGTTTGTGTTCCTTTTTTCTTTCTCAAATTACAGAAAATTTTTATTATCCAATATTAAAAGCACAAAAAAGTTTTTTATAATTGCTTTATTTGTTCTTATTTTATGGCCCGACCAGAATCTGAAACCTTTTAGCTTTGGAGTGCTTAGTAGGGTTTATGAAGGGGCTAAAAACAGCATTTCTAAAATTTCTCTCAGAATACCCCCAAAAGACGTTTATCCCTCTTTTCATCAGAGGCTTATGATATGGACAAGCGGTATGATGATGTTTAAGGAAAACCCTCTTCTTGGCAATGGCTGGGGAAGTTTTGAACTTTTTTATCCATTTTATCAGGGGAAACTTTTAAGAGATTTTCCTTCTATCAGGAGTTTGAGGACTCATGCTAATAACGCTCATAACGAAGTAATAGAAATTCTTTCACAAACAGGAATAATTGGATTTGGCGCGTCTTTGTTTTTTCTTTTTGCTGTGATCTTTTGCGCTATAAAATTTATCAGAACTTCTATGGATGAGGATAGGAAAAATTTCATGATAGCAATGCTTGGATCGGTTTTGGCGATGATAATTGATAATATGCTTAATGTTTCAATTCATTTTGCAGTTCCAGGATTTCTTTTTTTCTGGATTATTGGAGGTATTTCCTTTCAATCTGGTATCGTCTTAAAAGAAATAAATTTTAGTTTTTTAAAAAAAATTGTCTTAATAATCTTGCTGATTTTTTTGGTTTTTTGTTCTTATTTCTGGATTACTCAGTTTCTTAGAGAAATATTTTATTTCAAAGGTTTTAAGGAGATGAGAGGCGGGAAGTTTTTGATTGCAAAGGAATCTCTTCAAAAAGCCTATAATTTTAATTCAATAGAGGTTAATAATAATTATGAGCTTGCTAATGCTTACACAAGACTTGGTGAATTTGAAAATGCAATTTTTATGTATAAGATGGCAATAAACTCAAATGCAGGATATGATGAGATATATTTTAATTTAGGAGTAGTTCAGAAAAAAAATGGTATATATGAGGATGCGATAAAAAACTTTAGAACTTCTTTATGGATAAACCCACTTAATGAAAAAGCTTATTATGCCTGCGCTGAGATAATGCTTGGCGATATAAATAAGTATTATCAAGATCTTAAAATATTGATTGAAGATGGTCTGGCGGTTCATCCAAATGATTCGCATATGCGTAATATTATGGGATATTTGTATGAATTAAAAAAAGATTACTCAAAAGCTATGGAGGAATATAGTATAGCTTGTATCAATGATCCTTATAGCGATGTATACCTTAGTAATTTATTGAGGATTTCTAATGGTAAAAAAAATGAAGTAATAGAATTTGTTTCGTTTTATAGAGATGTTTATATCAAAAATAATTATGATATAAAAAAACTTGGCTCTTATCTTAAAAAAAATGAGCATATACTTGGAACTTACTTGAAATTTAGATTTTTGAAAGCAAAATATTATTTTGAAATTGGAGAGATGAAGATATCTGAAACTATTTTAAAAGACATAATATCTGAAGATTCCAATTTCTATCCTGCAATTTATGCATTAGCTATGGTTTATGAAAAGACTGGAAGATATGATGATGCTATATCACAACTTGAAAATTATTTAATTTATAATCCTCAAAACGATAAAGTGGTTGAAAAAATAAGGAAATTAAAAATAATGAAATAAAAATTTAATATAATTTATTAATAATATATCTATGATTAAAGTTATTATTATTTTTATGTTTATATTTCCAGCACATACCCTTCAGGGTGAAGAGAATTATTCAAGAGAAATGCAACAGGCAATAAGGCTTTATGAAGAAGGGAAAAACACCGATGCAATGGATAGATTTATGGATATTCTTGTTAGTGGTAGCCCTGAAGAAAAATCCCTGGCAAATGAATATATAACCAAAATTACAAATGGCGTTCCTCCTCAAACCTCTATAAAAGACAATAAAAAAATAACGGTTGTAAATACGCCCCCTTCAAACTCATCAACAAAAACTCAGGTTGAAACAAGAGAAATAAGCGATGAAGAAGTTATATTAAAAAAAGTTTCTGACAAAATCAAGCAGATAAAAAGCGATATATTAATTGATTTATATAGAAAAAGATTTATAAAACTCTATATGGATGAATCAAATCAAAAGCCTAATTATATCCTGATAAAAGAAGACCAGATATTCAATGATGACCTTACTTTCAATCAAAAGGTAATGGATGATTTAAAAAAATTTGCAGGTCTTTTTACCGCTCTTGGCAAAGTTAGCGTAACCATAGCGCCAAACGGTTCTATAACTGGGAACATGAAGATATCCAATGTAAGGAAAGCATCCATACTTCACTCTTATCTGATTTCATATGGACTTTCCCCGACTAAAGTTAAACTTGACATGATGGGATCAAATGTTTCTGTTACAAAGAAAATAGACGATTTAGATGGAATACTTTTTATCTTAAATTACGATAAAGAACCAGAACTTGTTTCTTACGAAAATCAGTTGCCTCAAACTTATATATCCGCTTATCCCGATAGGATTAATCCTCAGAAAGATGAGGCAAGCATTGTAGAATTTTCAGTAATTATGGGGAAAAATCCAATAGCCAGCTGGAAATTAATCCTTTCAAAGAAAGATAATAGTGGAAGAAAATTTGCTGTTCAAAAACTTGAAGGCACAGATGTTCTTTCCTCTCAGATCTTGTTTAATGGAAGAGAAAAGATCCTTGGAGATTATTATGAGGATGGAGAATATGAATTTTCATTAGACGCATCTGATGTAAAAGGCAATACCTCTTTTTCGAAAAAAACTATATATATAACAGGATCAACTGTTGGTGAGAAAAAGGAAGGGGTTAGTGTAAAATCCAAGGATATAACTCCCAAAAAAATAGCTAAGGTAGCCAATAATAATGCTGCTTTAAAGTCTAAAAATAGTGTATCTTTATCCAAGGTATTTTACAAAATATATTTTGAAACAAACACCTTTAAAATTACAAAAAATAGCCTTTTAAAACTTGAGCAACTTGCAAATACTTATAAAGATTACCCAAAGTCTAAAATAGTTCTTATCGGTTATGGATATGTTAAGGAACAAAAACCAAAGACTGCGGCTTATAAAAGAGCAAATGCTGTTAAAAACTGGCTTGTAAAAAACTATAAAATAGATGTTAAAAAAATAATTATTGAGACTAAAGTGGTTAATATTAAAAAAATTATAGTAGAGGCAAGTCTTAAGTAGGTTATGATAAAAGGAAGCAATACAAAAGACTTAATGGGAATTTATATTGATATAGATGAAGTTACACTTTCTGTAGCTTCTGCCTCTAAAGGGAAGGTGTCTGTCAGTAGAACCATACACATACCAACTGAATACAAAACAGAAGGGATCATAAAACCATTGTCTCTTAATAGTGATTTTTTTAGCGATAAACAAAAGTGGATTATATCTTTAAAAAATGTAATAAAAAAATCAAACTTTAAATTAAATAACGCTGTTATTTCTCTTTCCCACGATTTTTCTATAACAAGATTTTTTGTCCTACCTTATGCTGAAAGAAAGTTCTGGAATAAAGCTATCCCAATAGAATCAAAGAAATATATTCCAGTCTCATTTGATGAATTATCTTATGATTTTTATGCATATTCTTTACCTGATAATTCCAAAATAGGTGTTTCTTTTTCTGTCACGCAGAAAAAAACCACCGAGTTCCTTTCTGCGCAACTTAAGGAAGTTGGAGTTAATCTTGAAATGGTTGAGCCTTCTCCTTTTGCAATGATAAGATTTTTAAATGCCATAGGGATATCGGAGGAAAACTATCTTGCTATTTATTCTTGTGGTGATGATATATATACTTTGCTTTTTTCTAATAGTGTGCCTGTTATTTTTAGATATGTTTCTTTTTCTAAAACTTCCGTCTTTTCAGATAGAAAATCCCTTGATTTAAAGGGCTCTTTGATGTTTGCACAAAGAAATATTCCTGATACAGAAATTAAAAGTGTTTTTATAATGGGAAATGATTTTGAAAATCTTACAGGGAATGTGGAGAGAGAAATAGGGATTAAACCAACACCTGTGAATTTGCAGGATAAAATAGATACAAATGATTATAAGTTTTCTACGATAATAAGCGCCGCATCTTCTATTAAAAATTATTCTAAAGAAGAATATTTTGTTGATATTGCAGAGATAAACAAAAATAAAAGAATAAACAAACTGGTAGTTAAATTTGCTTCAATATTGGGTGGAGTAATTTCGGGTTTTTTTATTTTAATTTTTATTATAAACTCTTTAAGAATATATCTTCTTTCAAAAAAAATAAATGAATATATAAGTACTATGCCGGAGATATCTGAATTTCAAGGACTTACGGTAGAACAGGTAAATTCAAGAATTGTAACACTCAGAAGAACGAAATCTGCATTTACCTCTTTTTTGAATAAACGTGACTATTTAGCTCCAAAACTTTCTGTTCTGGCTGATATAATACCAAAAGACATATGGCTTAAAGATATTTTTTATAATAATCCGTTTAGCGCTGGTAATGAAGTAAATGCAAAGATAGAATTTGTTATGAATGGTGAAACAAACCTTAGTGGAGAAAACAGAAACTATTATATGGATTATTTTATGAAAGAGATAAAGAAAAATCAGGTTTTCCATATTTGTAATCCTCCCCAAGGATCTATGGACTATAATGTTAGAAACGCTGAAGACTCTTCATATGAATCAAAAAAAACTGAAGTTTCTGGAATTATTAAGATCTCATGTTCCATGGATAAAAGCAAATTATGAAAAAAACTTTATATAATTTGAAAAACAAACTTAAAGATATAATACAAGATGTGGAGGCTATTTATCTTGATAAAGGACCTGAGCCATTTAAAAAACCAATGCTTTATGCTATAAGCGCAATTGTCATTTCATACCTTATCTATTTATCCAATAAAGGTCCTTTGAAGAACAATCAAGATGAATTTGAAAGGATCAATCAGCTTGCTAATTTTTATAGCGAGTATATAGATTTGAAAAAAAATATCAAAAACTACTTACCAATGCTTCCATCTATAAAAGATAAGGATGAATGGTTAAACTATATACTTAACACAACAGCCGCAAAATATTCTATTATATTTACAAATGTTGAAAGTCAGAAGGAACTAAAAATTGGAGATAATATTTATGTAGTTTCAAAACAAGTTCAATTTGCAACAGACTATGAAACTCTTGGAAAATTTATAAGGGATATTGAAAATTCGCCAATATTTGTAGAGGTTTCTAATTTTTCGGCATTTAAGAAAAACGATCCACAAATAATAAAAATAGATGTAACCTTAACTTTAACTACAGTTTTTATTGAGGGGATTGTATGAAATCTTTTATAGTCGAGCTTTTATTTTTTTCATTATCCACTGTTTTTTTTATTTCTTTTATGGCAAAAATAAATCAAAATATTATTTCTGAATCTAATAAAAGCGATTTCAGAATGTCTGTCTCAGACTCAATTAGCTCTGGCGCGGCAGAAACTGAACTTTCAACAGGATCATTAAAACAGTCAACAGGACAACAGGAAAAAACGGGTAATTCTTATTTTTCGCCAAAAACAAAAAGAAGTCCTTTTTTAAGCCCCTTTGATTATCAAAAAATAGCGCTAATTGAGGAACAAAAAAGAATTGCTGATGAAGAATTAAAAAAACTAATTTCCAAAGATAAAATCTACAAAATTGATGATCCTACAAAAAAATATAGATTGCAGGGTATAGTAGGCAAATATGCTATAATAAATGGAGATATGGTTGAGGAGGGAAGGACATATAAAAAAGAACTTACTATTGTTAAAGTGTATTCAAATTATGTAATTGTAAAATATAAAAATAAAAACTACAAACTTGTTATAAAATAGGAGGGAAAATGTTGAAAATATTTTTGGTTTTCGTTTTAACAGTAATGCCTTTTTCGCTTTATTGCCAGCAAGATGATTTTGAATCAGATATAGGTGGTCCGATACTTGAAGACACAAAACAAACATCCTCTGATACAAACATAACAATACCATCAAAAACTCAAACTCCAGGCTCACCAATAAAACCGGATGCAACTATAGAAGCTCCACTTTACGAAGAAGCTGAAGAAATATCCCCACTTGACAGAAAAGTTGGGCCAATAAGACTAAAAGGTGCTCCTTTAATGACTTTTTTGGATATAATTTCAGCACAATCAAATGTTAATTTCATAATTAGCGATGACGTAATAAACAAGCAAATAACCGTTTTTTTAAGAAAAACCACAGTCAGAGAAGCACTTGAAATACTTTTGAGGGTAAAAGGTCTCACCTACCAGCGAATAGGAAAAAGCAACACATATATAATAATGAAAAGAACTTCAGCCCAACCCAATATGGTCACAAAAATATACACTTTAAATTACATCCCTTTAATACCGCTTACTGAAAAAGATAATGACTTGAAGATTGGTGGAGAAGAATCAAACGTTCAGACTTCTTTTCAGGGTAATATGAATCAGGGAGGGGGAGAACAATCAGACTCTGACAGCGGGATAGGAATAATAAGAATAATAAGGAGTGTTTTAAGTAAGAAATATGGGAGGATAGCTGTTGATTCAAGGACAAATAGCATAATAGTCACCGATATACCTGAAGTTTTTCCTCAGGTTGAACAGATAATAGCTGAGCTAGATAAGAAAGCTCCTCAGATATTAATTGAAGCAAGAATAGTTGAGATAAATACAGACAGGCTGAATGAATTGGGCATAGAATGGGGTGGATCACGTGGGGAAATAGCTTATTTTGCCGGTCCAGCAAGGTTGACTGACTGGCCATTAAGGCCGGGCATATTTTCAGGAGATAACTGGAAACAATTTTTCCCAAAGAATCCTGAAATTAACGAAGGTGGTTCTTCAGGCGGAGGTGGAGGGGGTGAAGGCGGTGGCAGTGGCGGGGGAAGCATCGATCCTTTGTATTCAACAGGCAAAACAAGTCCACAGGGTATTTATTACGGAATATTCAGCCTTGCTCAGCTACAGGCTATATTCAGATCTCTTGTTTCAAGAGGCGAAGCGAGGTATCTTGGAACTCCTAAGATAGTTGCGATGAATAATAAAACATCTGTTATAACAATTTCAAGAGAAGCAGCCGTTGCTTCTCAAACCACTGTTGTATCAGCTGGAGGTAGCACAGGTTCAAGCTCTACGGGTGTAGAGAGAAGAAAAGTAGGTTTAACACTAAAGGTTACTCCGCAGGTAAACAAAGAAGGATATATAACTATGCTTGTTCAGCCACAGTATGCAGATACAACCTCTTCAGCTATCACTGTTCAGGGGGTCAATGTCCTTGATCCAACAACCAGAGGTGTTTTGACCATGGTAAGAGTCAAAAATGGGCAAACAGTAGTTATAGGCGGAATGCTTTCTTCAACTGAGCAAAAGATCGTTAAAAAGGTGCCATTATTTGGCTATATACCTGTTATAGGATGGTTTTTTACTTCAACAAGTGTTAGAAGAACAAACACTGATCTTGTTATATTTTTGACTCCAACTATACTTGTTGATTAATAATTTAAAATATGGCAAGAAAAAAACTCGGAGAGATATTAATATCACATAAAGTAATAAATGAAGAGCAGTTAAATAAAGCTTTAAAATATCAGGAGCAAAATAGATGCCTTATTGGTGAGGCATTGGTAAAATTAGGGTATGCCACAGAAGAACAGGTTGCCGTAGCACTTTCAAAACAACTAGGCATACCATACGCATCTATTTCAAATCAAATATTAAAACCAGAAAGAGGACAGGATATTGAAAAATTAATACCTGAAAAATTTGCAAGAGAAAACAAAATTGTTCCGCTTTTTGTTGAAGGAGGAATTATAGCCATAGCGATGGCAGATCCTACCGACCTTATATTGATAGATAATATACGAGCAATGACTGGAATGGAGGTTCAGACTTTTATTTCTACAAAAGATCAGATATTGAAAGTAATAGATTCATTTTATCAAATGGAAACCCAGCTTATAGACCAGGTCATAGAGTCAAAGGGTTCTAAAGAAGACTCATCTGAAGTTGATGTTTTAACCCCTGAGGGAAAACTTGACCTTGATAAAGTTATAATAAGTCAGTCTTCTGGTGCTCAAGCAATAAAAATGGTAAATGCTATGCTTAAACAAGCTATAGCCGAAAGAACAAGCGATATACATCTTGAAAAATATGATGAAAAAGTATCATTAAGATTCAGAATAGATGGAGTGCTTCATGAAAGAACTTCTCCTCCCAAAGAATTATTTGATAATATTATAGCAAGAATAAAGATACTCTCTAAATTAAATATAGCTGAAAGGAGATTACCTCAGGATGGAAGTTTTTCTATAAAGTATCAGAACAGGACAATAGAAGTACGTGTTGCTACATGCCCAACTGTCTTTGGGGAAAAATGCGTAATGCGTCTTCTTGATAAAGGCGGAGTTGAATTGGATTTAGATTCGCTTGGACTTGAACCCAAGCAAAAAGAAGATTTTTTAAAGGCAGCAAACTCTCCTCATGGGCTTATTTTTATAACGGGTCCTACTGGTTCTGGTAAAACAACAACTCTTGCCGCGCTTTTGTTGACGATAAGAACCCCAGAAATGAATTTTTTAACACTTGAGGATCCAGTTGAAGTAAAAATTAACGGGATGAGTCAGGTTCAGGTAAAACCTGAAATAGGCCTTACTTTTGCCGCTGGTTTAAGGTCATTCCTTCGTATGGACCCAGACGTTATACTTGTTGGTGAAACAAGAGATAATGAAACAGCGGAAGCATGTCTTCAAGCTGCTATGACAGGTCATCTGGTTTTATCAACACTTCACACAAATAGTGCTCTTGAAGCAATACCAAGACTTTTGAATATGGGAGTTGAATCTTACCTTTTAGCATCCACACTACTTCTTACCGCTGCGCAAAGGCTTGTAAGAAGACTTTGTCCAGACTGTAAACAACCTTACAAACCAACTCAGGAAGAACTTGAAATATTTGCAAAACAATCTTTGCTAAACCCACTTCCTGATTTAAATAAACTTATATTTTATAAACCGAGAGGCTGTCCAAAATGCTTTAATATAGGTTATAAAGGAAGGGTGGCTATATATGAAACTTATTTTTTGACTGAGGAGATAAAAAAACTTATAAATGATGATCCTGATATAATGAAGATAAAAGAAATAGCAAAAAAACAGGGAACCTTAGATTTAAGAGCAAGCGGATGGAGAAAAGTTTTAAGTGGAATGACATCAGTTGAAGAAATGTTTGCCACTACAATGGTTGAGATATAATTATATAAAGGAGGAGAGGTGCCGAGATTTATATATACCGTCCAGGATCCGGAAGGGAATGTAACAACAGGAGCTATGGAAAGTGATGATGAAGACTCTGTTATAGCAAATCTCCAAAATAAAGGATATTTTATATTATCAATACAGTCAGAGAAAGAAAGCGCAAAAGGTCTTTTTGCGTTAAGAAGAAAGGACAAGGGAAAGGTTTCTGGAAGGGAAATATGTTTTTTTGGCGAGCAGATAGCGACACTTGTGGCAGGAGGGGTTCCGCTTGTCAGGGCTCTTTCGCTTTTAGCTGAAAACAACGAGAATAAGACTTTTCAGACAGTTTTATTTCAAGTAACCAAAGATGTTTCTTCGGGGAGCGCTCTTCATAAAGCCCTTGAAAAACACCCTCACATTTTTGATGATATATGGATTTCTCTTGTGGCAGCCGGAGAGGTTTCAGGTCAGCTTCCTCTGGTTTTAAGACAGATAACAACATATAAAGAGATGCAGGAAGAGATAAAAAACAAGATAATAACTGCTTTTGCTTATCCTACTGTTTTGTTTCTTATGTCTATGGGGGTTCTTTTCTATTTTGTTCTTTTTATAGTTCCAGTTTTTGCCAACATATTTAATGATTTTGGTCTTAAGTTGCCAATTATAACACGGATGGTTATGGCATTTTCATATATTGTCAAAAATTATTATCTTCTTTTTATAGTATTTGCTATCGGTTCTTACGGTGCCTTTAAACTATATATAAAAACAGAAAGCGGACTTATGACATGGAATAAATTTTTATTTTCACTTCCCGGTCTTGGAGGATTTATCAAAAGCATGAATTATGAAAGATGCCTTACAACATTATCTACCTTGCTTAAAAGTGGAGTTAGTATAATAAACTCGCTTTCGGTTCTTGAAAATGCTTTTAAAAGAAATCTTATAATACAGAACGCTCTTAAAAAAGCCAAAAATGATATAACAAGCGGAAAAAGTATTTCAGAATCTTTTAAAAGAACGCAAGCATTTCCACAGTTTGTAACTGATATGATGCTTATGGGAGAAGAGTCTGGAAAACTTCCTGATATGATAGACGTTTTGTCTGGTTATTATAAAGAACAGATAAATCAGTTTTTAAGAAGATTTTCAGCAGTGATTGATCCGATATTAATGGTTGGAATAGGTGCGATTATAGGAACGGTTGTGATGTCGGTTTATATACCGATATTCCAGCTTTCTCAGATTAAAGGAAATTAAGGAGGTTTTTATGAAAAAAGGTTTTACCCTTGTGGAGCTTCTTATTGTGGTTTTAATAATAGGAATACTTGCAACAATAGCTACGCCGCTTTACAGAAAAACTATTGAGACCTCAAAAGCCACAAATGCGTTATCTCTTTTAAATGCTATAGCTAACGCAAATAAAATGTTCTGGCTTGATAATGGCTCGTATACCACAGGTAAAGTTGATGATAACCATCCTTTGGTAAAAAATGTTTATGTGTCAACTCGTGGCGAATGGAACACTGATCAATGGAAATATTGCGCATGCAATACGGTTAACTGTGGCCAATGTGGAGGACCCTGTCCAGGTAATGGAATAATCGCTTGTGCCTGGAACAACTCACCCCTCGGTGCTCCTTATAATACCTGGCGTTTTGAGATACAGGCTAATGGAACGTGTATGGCTTATGGAACAAATAATATAGGATGTCCAAGTAACTAATATGAAAAAAAGAAAAGGATTTACTTTAGTAGAAGTTGTTGTTTCAATTCTTATATCAGCTCTTGTGGCTATGGCAAGTTTTAGTATATTTACATCAAGCGCTGTTTCTGAAAGGAAAAGTGACAAAAGAGAGATAGCCGGTCTTGCGATAAAAATGGCACAGGAAACACTTAAAAATTATGTAACATCCGACACTTCCCTTACAACTCCATTAGCCCCTTCTGGAGGATGGCGGTTAAGGGACCATCAAGGAAATTTAGACTCATATGCCGGATGGGCGCTTCAATCAGGGGTGGTTCATAATATAACCAATTTTCTGAATAGAGAACCTTTTTTGACTAAATTATGCAATGGTAATATTGCTAATTGCAGTTTTACATACACTGTTTCAAATATTAATCAGGGATTTGGCGACGGAGAAACTCAAGTAGGAAAACAGGTTGTGTTTACTCTTACATATCCTGTTCAGCCAAGATGACATATTCAAGTTAGAATATACTATGCAGAGGATATATTATGAATAAATGGGGAAGTAAAAAAAACGGATTTACGTTAACTGAACTTCTTGTATCAATTATAATATTTTCATTTATGGCTATGACACTTGCTTCTGTTTATGCCACAGCAAACAGATATTTTTATCAGCAATATAGACAGGATTTATATAAAAACAAATTTACACTTTCAATGAAATTTATAAAAAATAAGCTTGTTCAGGCAACTGATATAGATATACCTACTTCTGGTTCAACATCTAATGATTTGTTATTTTATACTAATTTTGTAAAAGATTTTGGTAGTCCTTATATTGGTTCAGGCTGTGCTCCAACAACCGCTATATCTTCTAACTGGCACTATTTCTGCGTTGCTGGAACCAAATTATATTATCATACTGGAACTTTAGCTGGTGTAGTCGCCTGCCCAAATACTGCTCCCACAAATAATAATGTGGCGTTTATTCCAGCCTGCGGATCTGCTGGCGGAGTTATGCTTTCAGATAATATTGTTTTGCCTAGTGCTGGAAGCTACTTTCAAAGAGGTGGAAATCTTCCTCCAAATGTAGTCAGGATCTCCTTAAAAATGAGCTGGCAGACAAAACAGTCTCTCGGTGGCTCAACTGCCATAAGAACCATAACATCAGAAGATGAATCTTATGTATCTGTTAATAGACCCGGACAGTGGTAGCTTGAAAAAGACAGTTTCTTGTGCTAAAATGTAAATATGAATGTTGCAAGAAAAAGAAAAGCGTCTTTGTCAGCTACTATTTTATTATGTATAGCTATAATAACCATGGCTACTTATATTATGAAATGGGCCCTTGATAGACACATGACAGCTACAAGGTTTTATAGAAGCTCCATATCTAAATCAAGAGCCGAGGGTATTATGTTAAATCGAGTGGCATGTTGTCCAAATTCAGCTGGTTGTCGAACCTCAGCTGACGGAAAAACTGCCACAATATCCATTAACTGTTCAGCAAGCGCAGCCACAGCTTTTACAGTTACAATATCTGAAGATTAAACAAAAACAACTTTTAAATAAAGCCAGTTTATTTAATATTTAACTGATTGATAGTAGATTTTAAATTTATGTTATTTAAATCCTATTTTTTTAAATGGCTTAAATTCAAGAGTATTATTTGATTTTTCATTCATAATACTAGACTCAAGCCAGTTAAACCATTTCTTTTCAAAATCATCATAATCAATTATTCTATAATTTTCCCATAATGATTTATTAAAATCTTTGCCCTTTAACAGATCTGAGCAAAATCTTATAAAAAGCAATTTTTTTTGAGGAGTATAAAGATATCTGACTATTCCATAAGCCTGAAGATACCAGTTTGCTATATCGTTATCATTTTTAATGGAGTTTAAATCTGTTTTAAAAAAGGAAGAAAATTTTAAATAAGAACTTTTTGGTGAATACTTAAGCGCCTTTTCCCATGGGGATTCATCCTCGTAAGCTTTATCTTCCATATAAACAGCAAGCCCTTCATTTAACCATAGAGGCGGATATTTGAGCGCTTGAGCAAAATAACTTTCAAAATAAAGATGGGTTAATTCATGAGTTATAGTTGGAAAAATAGAATCTTTTTTTTCGCTCTTGTATACTACTATCGTCTTTTTTTCATAATATGCAAGTCCCCTTGACCATTTTGGCGGTTTAAACTCCCCATTTATGTAGTTTTCATAAGAAGAGTATATATATATCTTTGTTTTTTCCCTTGTCATCCAGGGTGAAAAAAATGAAAGATTTAAATTCATTAAGTTATAAATTCTTTCCATCTCAATAGTAATAGAAGGGATCGTCCATTTACCTTCTATGTATATATCAAAATGTTTGGTTTCAAGCCTGTTCCATACTTGAGATTGGGTATTTAAATTCTGGAGTGATAGAAAAATAACTAAAAAAAAAATTAATCATTTAATATACTCTTTAATTATGGATTTTTTACAAAAACTTATATCCTTTCTTGGTCCCTGATATATAAGATTGCCACCGTCAGGACCTCCACCAGGACCAAGCTCTATAATCCAATCAGCAGATTTTATAACATCAGTATTATGTTCTATTATTACTATTGTATTGCCTCTTTCAAGAAGTTTATTAATTACCTTTAAAAGTTTTTCCACATCAGCAAAATGAAGTCCTATAGTTGGCTCATCCAGTATATAAAGATTTCTACCGTTTGTTCTCTTTGAAAGTTCCCATGCTATTTTTATCCTTTGTGCTTCTCCACCACTTAAAGTAGAAGAGCTTTGACCAAGTTTTATATAATCAAGTCCAACAGAAGATAGAAGTTTTAGTTTGGAACTTATTGAAGGTATGTTTTCAAAAAAAGGAATTGCTTCAGCAACGCTCATATCTAATACATCAGATATACTTTTATCTTTATATTTTATTTCAAGTGTTTCTTTGTTAAATCTCTTGCCATTACACTCATCGCATAGTACATGAAGATCTGGAAGAAATTGCATTTGAATATTAAGATAACCTTCTCCTTTACATTTTTCACAACGTCCACCTTTTAAATTAAAGGAAAATCTGGAAGGTGAATATCCTTTTCTTTTTGCTGCCGGGGTTTGCGCAAAAAGTTGCCTTATATCATCAAAAAATCCAATATATGTTGCAGGATTTGATCTTACTGACCTTCCTATAGGGGATTGGTCCACTATAACTATTTTTTCTATATTTTCATATCCTCTTATCTCTTTAAATTTACCAGGTTCTTCTTTAAAAAAAGGATTTATTTTTTTCATTATTCCCTTATAAAGTATTTCATATAAAAGCGTAGATTTACCCGACCCTGATACTCCGCAAATTACAGTCATAAGCCCAATAGGTATTTTAATATCTATATTTTTAAGATTAAACTGAGCTGCTCCAGTTATTGTTATAAATTTATATGGAATTACAGATTTCCTCTCAATAGCAACTTTTCGCTCTCCATTAAGATATTTTGCCGTAATAGAGTTTTTATCTTTTAGTATCTCTGAAAGAGCTCCTTTTGTAACGACATTACCGCCGTAAATCCCTGCTCCAGGACCAAGTTCTATTATATAATCGGAATTTCTTATGGTAGCTTCATCATGTTCAACAACAATAAGAGTATTTCCTATATCTCTAAGTGACTTTAATGTTCTTATGAGCTTCTCATTGTCTTTGGGATGAAGTCCTATTGTTGGTTCATCCAGAACATAAATAACTCCTTCAAGTCCACAACCTAACTGAGTTGCAAGAGATATTCTCTGAGCCTCACCACCACTTAAAGTCTGAGAGTATCTTGAAAGGGTTAGATATCCAAGTCCTACATCTATAAGAAAGGAAAGTCTTGAATTTATTTCTTTGAGTATAACTCTTGATATTTCAAGCTCAGTTGGAGTTAGTTTTATTGATGAAAAAAAATTTTTAATTTCTATTATTGTTAAATCAGATAGATCTGATATATTAATTCCATTTATAAAAACTGATAAGGCATCCTCCACAAGTCTTTTTCCATGACATTTGGGACAAAGTATTTCTTTCATATATTTTGAGTATATTTCTGTTTTTACAAATTCAGATTCTGTTGTTAAATACCTTCTTTTTATGTTATTTATTACTCCTTCAAATTCACCATCACCATATAATATTAAGTCAATATGTTTAGGAGGAAGTCTTGAAACAGGAATATCCATCCTTACCCCATATTTTGACGCAAGACTTGTTATTATACTTTTATAATAGTTTGACCATGAAGTTTTCCATCTATTTGTTCTTGTAGTTATAGGATTTTCCCACGCTATTATAGCTCCATCAGATAAAGATTTTGAAAAATCAACCACAAGATTTTTATCCACTTCGGTTACAAAACCTATTCCCTCACATTCAGGACATGCACCATATGGAGAATTAAAGGAAAAAAGTTTTGGTTCAAGATCCTTTAAACTTATATTACAATATGGGCATGAGTTTTTCTGACTGTAAAGAACATTATCATCAGATGAGGAAATCTCAACCTTTGAATCTGACTCCTTCAAGGCTATCTCAACTGAGTCATTTAGCCTTTCTATCTCATCCTCTTTAAGTGTGAAACTATCAACTATTATAGATATATTATGTTTTTTATATCTCTTAAGAAATGGAAGATTTTCTGAAGAATAAATCTTTGAGTCAACCTCAAACTGAACAAATCCTTTCTTCTTCATTCTTGAAAAAAGTTCTTCATATGTTCCAGTTTTTTGAATAATAAGTGGTGATTTTATAGCTATTTTTTTGCCTAAGAATCTTTTTTTTATATCGGTTATCATTAAATCTATGGGCCAGCTTTTTACCGGTCGTCTACATAAAGGACAGTGTTGTTTCCCTATTTTTGAATATAAGAGCCTCAGATAATCATATATCTCAGTAACCGTTCCAACTGTTGATCTTGGATTTTTAGATGGAGAATGTTGCTCTATTGCTATGGAGGGGGAAAGTCCATCTATAAAATCAACATCAGGTTTTTCCATCATCTCAAGAAATTGCCTTGCATAAGCATTAAGGCTCTCTATATATCTGCGCTGCCCTTCTGCATATATAGTATCAAAAGCTAAGGATGACTTTCCGCTACCACTTAACCCTGTTATTGTTATAATTTTATTTTTTGGAATTTGAAGATTTATATTTTTGAGATTATGGGTCCTTGCACCTTTTATTATTATTTTTTCCATAAAAAATTAAATATATCTATTATAAATTGTATTTCTGGGAGTCTTTAATTTGTGAGGATGGTCTTCATTATAATAAACGCCTCTTGATTCCTTTCTCTTCAAGGAACTTGCTATTATCATTTTTGCAACAAGCGCTATATTCCTTAATTCCACAAAATTTTTATTTGGCTTATATCTTTTATAGTAATAATTTATCTCCTCAACAATAAGTTCTATTTTTCTTTTCGCTTTTTTTAGCCTTTCATCACTTCTTATTATACCAGCATAATTATTAGTAAGAGTTCTTATCTCTTTCCAGTTTTGTGATATTATTATATCTTCTTTTGAAGGGACTGTTTTTAGATAATCCCATAATATATGGCGAGCGGTCAAAGTTGGAGTTAGTATTCTGTCATTTTTGATTGACTCATAGGCTCTATGCGCAAAAAAAGAAGCTTCAAGTAGCGAGTTTGATGCAAGGCGATTTGCTCCATGAAGGCCTGTGTGGGAGGTTTCTCCAACAGCATATAGGTTTTTTATAGCCGTAAGGCTATTTTCATCAACCTCAACACCCCCACAAAAAAAATGAGCCGCTGGAACTACTGGTATGGGAGTTTTAGTTATATCTATTCCATAGTTAAGGCATGTCTTATAAATATAAGGAAATCTTTTTTTTATATATGTTGAAGGCTTAAATGAAATATCAAGATAAACGAAATCATCCCCAGTCTTTTTTATTTCATTAGCAATTGCCCTTGAAACAAGATCGCGTGGAGCAAGTTCCATTCTATTAGAATATTCACTCATAAATCTTTTACCGCTTTTTGTTTTTAAAATAGCACCTTCACCTCTTAAAGCTTCTGATATAAGAAAGTTATCAGCATTAGGATGATAGAGACATGTTGGATGAAATTGCACAAATTCCATATTTATAAGATTAAGCCCAGCTCTAAATCCCATAGCCATTCCATCGCCTGTGGCAGTCTTTGGGTTTGAAGTATAAATATATGTTCTACCTGCTCCGCCACAGGCTAAAATAGTTTTTGATGCTATAAACGAATATATTTCATTCTTTTTTATATCTATAATATAAGCGCCTATAGCTTCATTTCTTGAAGGTTTTGTGAATTTAGGATGTGATTTAAGTATTATATCAACAGCAATATGATTTTCAAATACTCTTATTTTTTTATTTTCCCTTATCCTTTCAATCAATGTAGTTATTATCTCTTTGCCTGTATAATCATAATGATGTAAAATCCTTCTATGTGAATGCCCTCCCTCAAGCCCCAGATCAAAATTATTTCCTTTCCTGTTAAACTTAACACCCATTTTTAAAAATTCCATTATTATCGCAGGGGCAGATTCAACGACCAGTTTAACAATTTTTTTATTGGCTAATCCTGCTCCTGTTTTAAGAGTGTCATTTATATGATTTGAAAAAGTGTCTTCTTCCCCGAAAACAGCAGCAATGCCGCCCTGAGCATATATAGAATTTGAAACTGATAGGAGATCCTTTGTAACAAGATTTACGCTTCCTATCTCTGAAAGCTTTATAGCGGAAAATAATCCAGCTAATCCACTACCTATAACAAGAAAATCGCTTGAATATATTTTTTTATTTTTCATTTTTTATAAAATATAAATAAGAACGCTCTTATGTGATTTTAAGGCGTCTTACAGTATATTTTAGCATTTTTTTTATTGATGAAAAAGATTTTTAAATTCATACCTCTTATTGTAGCTAGTGTAATACTTTATTTCTTAATATATCCAAACTATCACAAAATAATAAAAATTTATTATGTTTCATCAAAATTCTGGCTTTTTATGGCTTTTGTCGCAGCAATGGGAAGCTACTTCTTTATGAGTCTTTCTTTAAATGAGATGCTTAAAATAATGGGATATAAAATTTCTTTTTTAAACTCATTTTCTATAACAATGATATCAACAACTGTTAATTATTTTTTTTCATCAGCCGGAGCAAGTGGATTTGCCATAAGAACGCATCTTCTTAACAAAAAAGGAATACCTGTAAGTATATGTCTGAGCACTTCTGTTGTTTTAACCGCATTGATATATCTAGTATTGGGACTGATAATCTTTCAAAGTTTTTTTCTTTATTTTATTGAAATCAGAAAATTAAATATCCAGATAATAGAGGGAGCGGCAGGCTCTTTTATAGTTCTATTTCTATCTTTTTTTATGGCAATTATAATTTATAGTTATAGATTCAGGAATAGATGGGCTATAAGAATATTTTATTTCATAAACTCAACACTTTATCAAATAACAAAATATCAGATTCCAAAAGAAGATTTTAGAGATTTTAAAAACAAATTAAATCACGGGATAAACATACTTCATAAAAGAAAATATGAGCTTCCAAAGGTTATGGGATATGTTCTCCTTGATTGGATGCTTAATATAATAGTTTTATATTTTGCTTTTCTTTCAATAAACATAAAAATACCATTATTGAAACTTATAATAGGCTTTTCATTTGGTATGGTGATGACTATTATACCTGTGCTTCCATCTGGACTTGGCGCAATGGAGGTCGTTATATCAGGCTTTTATTCAAATTGTGGAATTCCTCTTGAGTCAGCCATATTTGCAAGCCTTGTCTTTAGAATTTTCTATTACATAATTCCATCAATAATAAGTATGGTAATGTTTTACGGAATGAAAATAGTAGAACCTGATATTGATAGAGATGATTTAGATTATATTGAAAAAAACGGGAGGAAGAATGATAGAAAAATTCATGAAAAATGAACCTGTAATATCACCAAAAGCCTATATCCACAAAACTGCTGTTATAATAGGAAATGTGGAAATTGATGACGATGTTTCTGTCTGGCCATATGTTGTTTTAAGGGGAGACATAGATAAAATAAAAATAGGCAAAAGAAGCAATATACAGGACCTTTCTGTTTTTCATCCAAACAGAAACAAACCTATTATAATTGGTGAAAATGTAACTGTAGGACATGGGGCTATTGTCCATGGTAGTGTAATAGGGAACAACTGTCTTATAGCTATGAATGCCACTGTAATAGATAGCCAGATAGGTGATAATTGTCTTATAGGAGCAAATTGTCTTATAACTCCAAATTCTAAAATTCCTCCAGGTTCATTGGTTGTTGGCGTTCCATTTAAGATAGTAAGGGAACTAACAGATAAAGAGATAAAAGCCATATCTGAATCAGCTGAGGATTATTTTAATCTTATGAGTGCATATATGGGGAATAAATGAAAAAAATATTGATCATAGAAGACAACAGGCAAACAACATCTGTTCTTAAAGAGATTTTTGAAAAGGAAGGGTATGCTGTAATTACAGCAACTGATGGAATTGATGGGATCCGGCAGGCAAAACATCAGCTACCAGATCTTATTCTTCTGGATCTTTTACTCCCCAAAATAAGTGGATTTGATATATGTCTTAAGTTAATGCAGGATGACAAGACAAGAAAAACCCCAATTATAATAATTTCTACTCTTGCTGACGAAAAACAAACCAGAGAGAAATTAAAGACATGCGAGGTTGTAAGATTTATGAAAAAGCCATACACTATTGAAGATCTTATACAGGAGATTAAAAATATCTTAAAAAATTGAATATAGATTTTCAAATGAACCAAAGTATATTATCAGAAATTTATCAATTACTATATCAAAAATTTGGTCCTCAGGGATGGTGGCCAATATGCGACAAACAGACAGGAATTTCAGTTTACAGAAAAAATTTTTTTGGAAAGTTAAGCTCAACTGAAACTTTTGAAATAGCAATTGGAGCGATATTAACACAGAACACTACATGGAAAAACGCTGAAAAAGCTATTTTTTCGCTTAAAAAAAACTCAATACTTACTCCAAAATCCATTCTTTCATCCCCAAAAAAGACTTTATATAAACTTATAAGATCCAGCGGATATTACAAACAAAAAACAAAAAAAATAATTGAATTTTGTCTATGGATTCAAAAAAATGGCGGAGATCTTAAAAGAATATTAGGAATAAAAAAAGGAGAGATATTAAGAAATGAGTTGCTTCAAATAAATGGAATAGGCAGAGAAACTGCGGATTCTATCTTGCTTTATGCTGGATATCTGCCTTTTTTTGTTATAGATGCTTATACAAGACGTTTATATTCAAGAGTATTTCTAGATCCTACCGTTTATAAATATGACGAACTTCAAAATATTTTTGAAAAAAACATTGATAAAAACTTTAAAACATATATGGAGTTTCATGCTCTTATAGTGAAACTTTCAAAAGAATATTGTTTTAAATTTGAGCCTGCTTGCGAAAAATGCATTATTTCAAAATATTGTAAAAAAGGAATTCTGTATGATAAAAATAAAAGAAAAGATAGAAAATTATCTTAACAATGAAAATATAAAGTCAGCATTAAAACTTGTAAGAAAACTGAATAAGAAATCTTCTTATTACTTTTACTATATGGCTCAAATAAAACGGATGATGGGATTTATGAAAGAGGCGGAAAAATATTACCTTAAAGCCATAAAAGGAGGTTTAAAACTTGAAAAACAGGATTATCTTGACTGTCTTTTAAAGTTAGCCTCTATTTCAAGGTCATTTGGTTTAAAACATCAGAGCCTTAAATACCTTAATATGGCTTTTAAAATAGATCCACAAAATACAAATGTGATTCTTGAAAAAGCTATGTATTTCAGGATGATAGGGGACTTTGATAATTCAATTAAAGTTATGAATACTTTGCTTAAAAAGTATCGTAGGGAAAAAGATTTTCAAGGCATTTCTTATATTTTATGGGCAAAAGGGGGAATTTACAGGCTTTCAGGCAAATTGAAACTTTCAATTTCATCATATCGTAGCGCATATCATTATAGCTTAAAAGCAAAAGACCTATCCCTTAAAATATACTCTCTTTTAGGACTTGCCGGGGTTATGAGGATAAGTGGGGATGTGAAATCTTCCTTAAAAACATATCTTAAAGCTAAAAAATATATTTCTAAAAATGATATCTTTGCCTCTGCCTATGTTTATTGCGGAATAGGAAATTCATTAAGGCAGATGGGGGATTTAGATAATGCCCTTAAAAACTACAAAAAATCCTATCTGCTCTATTTAAAAACAGGAGATTTTCTTGATCTTGGGCTTGTTTTATGGGGGATAGGAGAGTGTTATAAACGAAAAGGAAAATTTTCTTCGGCATTGAAATATTTTAATAAAGCGTCAGGTTTATTTAATAAAGGTTTTGAACCAAGAGGTAAAATATTGAATATGATGTCTATTGCCCAAATTTATTATCTTACAGGTAATATCAAAAAAGGAAGAAAAATTTATGATCTTGCATATTCGCTTTCAAGAAAGAATAATTTATCCACATATCTTGAAATTTTTACATAATACTTACGCTATATGCTAAAATATATTCTATGAGATCCTTATATTTTTTTGCTTTTTGTTCATTTTTTTTATCTATTTCTATTTTTGCCGAGGATAAAAAAAGAGATTTTTTGATGGGGAGTATTGTAAAAAGTGATTTATGGGAGATAGATCGTAAGAATAATATTGAGTATTTTAAAAAAAATGTTTCATTCAGAAATGATAGATTTTTTTTTAAATCAGATAACGCAATTTATGATCATAATAATAAAAAATGGAATGCTTATGGAAATGTTTATGCTAAAGACAATATAGAGAAAAACTCTTTTATTGAAGTTTTTTGTGGTAAAGCAAATTATAATGAAAATAATGAAGAAGTGTTTATGGAGTCATTTCCAGATAAAAACAAGTTTATATATTATAATGATAATAAATATCCTTATACTGCCTATTCATATAAAGCAATTGCAAACAATTTCTCAAAGGAGATACTTTTTACAGGAGCCTTTGAACTTCATACATCAAGTATTTCTGCTTATAGCGATAATGCTTTTTATAGAGAGATTGATAAAACTTTTGAATTAACATCTTCCCCTTATCTTACAGGTTCAAACCACTCTTATAATTTTAAAATTACAGGAGAAAAGATAAAGATTTTCAAAGATGAACGGAAAGCATATATTACAGATAATATATATGGAGTTATAAGTTCTGAAAAAAAAGAATAAAATCTTTCAATATGAAACTTGAAACTAAAAAACTTGTAAAAATATACAATAAAAAGAGAGTTGTAAATGGAATATCAATATCGATTTCTTCAGGTGAGATAGTTGGACTTCTTGGTCCAAATGGGGCAGGAAAATCCACAACATTCAATATGATAATAGGGTTTATTGAACCTGATGAGGGGAAGGTATTTCTTGATGAAAGAGATATATCTTTAGAACCGGTTTATAAAAGAGCAAGACTTGGACTTGGATATCTGGCACAGGAGCCTACTATATTCAGGGAATTAACTGTAGAAGAAAATCTTATAGCCATAATTGAAAGAAACGAAAAAGATAAGAAAATAATTAATGACAGAGCTTCTGATCTTCTTAAAGAATTTTCTATCGAGCATCTAAAAAAACAAAAGGCCTCTACCCTTTCAGGAGGAGAAAAAAGAAGACTTGAAGTAGCAAGGGTTATGGTAAACAACCCAAAAATTATAATGCTGGACGAGCCCTTTGTAGGGATAGACCCTATAACTGTTAATGATCTTAAAAATATCATAAAACACCTTAAAAAAAAGGGTATAGGAATTTTAATAAGCGATCATAATGTGAGAGAAACTCTTTCAATAGTGGATAGGGCATATTTAATATACAGGGGTGAGGTTCTTGTAGAAGGGGACTCAAAGAAGCTTACTGCTGATGAAAGGGCAAGAAAGTTTTATCTTGGCGATGATTTTTCTTTGTAAAGATGAAAAAATTTTTTTTGATTTCGATTTTATTTTTGTTTTCCTGTAATAGAAATAAAGATGAAATATTTATCAGCAAAAATACTTTTATAAAAAAACTATCAATAGATCATATTAAAGACAATGAAAAAAGATGGACGCTTTTCTGCGATAACGCTATAGTTGATGAAGAAAAAAACTTTTTTAAATGTTATAAGACAAAAATAAAGGTTTACAAGGATAATAAGATTGCTTCAATTATAACATCTGAAACTGGATATGGGGATATTTCTGTTAATTCTTTTTATCTTAAAAATAATTGTCAGATTATATCATATCTGGAAAACATTGACCTTCTAACCCAAACAATAAATTTTGACTCAAAAAATGAAAAAATTTATTCCAAAGATATAACAAAAATATTAAGAAAAAAAGAAAACATAGAGATTATTTCAAAAGGTTTTGAGGCAAAAAGCGATCTTTCCAATATAAAATTTTTTAATCACACCACCCATATGATAAACAGTAATTTGCATGACATAAAACCCAAAATATAAACCCTATATTATTCCTTCTTTTATCAGATCCCTTTCGTCTATTATCCCTACTACTTTTTTAGAATCATCAACTACTGGAATATTGTCTATCTTTTTGGAATGCATTATATTGGCCGCCAGTATTGCCATTTCATTTTGATTTATTGAAATTGGATCTCTGGTCATATGTTTTTTTATGCTGTCTTGAAGTTTTATGTTATTAAAGTTTCTTCTTATATCCCCATCAGTAAAAAAACCAACAAGCCTTTTTTTTGAATCAACTACTGAAACCGCTCCAACCGATGTTTTTGTCATAGCAGAAATCGCATCTTTTATTTTTTTGTCAGCGGAGATAACTGGATTGGCTTTTCCTTTTCTCATTATATCAGAAACTTTTACATAAAGTAATCTTCCTATATTTCCACCAGGATGATTTAGAGCAAAATCTTTTTTACCATATCCTTTCATTTTCATTAATGTTATAGCAATAACATCACCAAAAACCATCATTGCAGTTGTTGAAGATGTAGGAACTATGTTATGTGGACACGCCTCGCCGGGAGTTTTAAGATTAATGGTTATATCTGAAATAGATGATATTTTAGAGTTTTCATTATTAGTAATAGCGATTATCTTAACTCCCTTCTTTTTTATAATAGCAGCAAACTTATTTGTTTCTGATGTGTCGCCTGAGTTTGAAAATAAAATAGCAATATCTTCTTTGAATATTATTCCAAGTTCGCCATGAAGCGCTTCTACAGGATGAATAAAAAGACTTTGAGTTCCAGTTGAAACCAGTGTAGAAGCTATTTTTTGAGCCACAAGCCCTGATTTCCCAACACCGCTTAATATTATCTTACCTTTTGAATTTAATATTAAATCCATCATTTTTAAAAAATTTTTATTTATGGCTTTATCCTTCAAAGATTTTAAAGCATCAATCTCAGATTCAATAACTGCTTTTGCAAACTTTATTATATTCTGTTTCTCTATCATGGCTGGGGTTTTTTATATGGATAAAGCCAGGGGGTCATTTCGGCTGGAATTATCCTTTGATCGTAAGGAGGCGGAAGTTTATGTAAAATGCCGCTTAATAGAAAATATAAAACCCCCAGGGTTATATAGATAATTGAAAGAGTTTTAATATGCCACTTAGTATCACAGAACCAAACGGGAGGTTTAGATAGATCTTTGCCGCATTTTTTACAAAACTTTAGATTAGCTTTATTTTCAAAACCACAGTCCGGACACTTCATAACCACCTCACATAATAGATTTTACCAATTTATCCAATTTATTTAAAATACTCACATAACTTTTTACTTCAGCAAGCGGAAGTGAATTACTTCCATCGGATAACGCCTTTTCTGGATTTATGTGAGTTTCAAAAAAAACACCTGCAATTCCCTGAGCAACCGCAGATTTAGAAAGTGGAAGAATAAATTGCCTGTCTCCCCCTGTTTTAAAAGCAAGTCCGCCAGGTCTTTGAACTGAGTGTGTGGCGTCAAAAACGATTGGATAGCCAAATTGCTTCATTATTTCAAAACCTCTCATATCCACGACAAGATTGTTATAACCAAAAGTAGTTCCTCGTTCAGTAATTATGATTTTATTATTCTTAGTAGATTCTATTTTTTTTATTATATTTTCCACTTCATATGGCGATAAAAACTGTCCTTTTTTAACATTAACAGCTTTTTGAGTTTCACCTGCAGCCAGAACCAAATCAGTCTGCCTGCACAAAAAGGCGGGTATCTGTATTATATCCGCTACCTCTTTAACTTTTTGAGCCTGATCAGGAAGATGTATATCAACCAATATTGGCAGTTTAAATTTTTGTTTTACAGTTTTAAGTATTTCAATTGCTTTATCAAACCCGATCCCCCTAAAAGAATTTATTGAACTTCTATTTGCCTTGTCAAATGAAGCCTTTGCTACAAATTTAGAGTTTAAGATTTCAAAATATTTTTTTAAATCCGAAATAGTTTTAAGATAATTATCCCTGCTTTCTATAACACAGGTTCCAGCTATATACACAAGCGGCAGATCGTTTGAAAAGATTATATCATCTGATATCTTAACCACTTTAGATTTCATCAGCTCTCCTTAAAAGACATGTTTTCACAAAATTAACAAATAAAGGATGCGGGGAAAGCGGTCTTGAGTTAAATTCGGGATGAAACTGAACACCTATAAAAAATGGATGATTTTTGTACTCTATTATTTCAACAAGTTTATCTTTAGAGTTAAAACCTGATATCTTCATTCCTTTTTTTTCAAATTTTTGAATGTAAATATTATTGAATTCAAATCTATGTCTGTGCCTTTCCAAAATAGTGGTCTTTTCATAAATTCTATATGCAAGTGTCCCTTTTTTGATAGAACATGGATAATTTCCAAGTCTCATTGTTCCACCCTTATTAACATTTTTCTGTCCTTCTATCAATGTTATTACAGGATCTTTGGTCTTAGGATTAAATTCAAGGGAATGTGCTGTTTTAAGGTTTAAAACATTTCTTGCAAACTCTATCGCAGCACATTGCATTCCAAGACATATTCCAAGAAAAGGGACTCCATTTTCTCTTGCTATTTTTATAGCATATATTTTGCCTTCTATTCCTCTTTCACCAAAACCACCTGGTATTATAAGTCCATTTGCACTTTTTATTGTGTTTTCTATAAAATCAAATTTTTCTTCTGTATCAAGATATACTATTTCAAGATTAGCATCATTGGCAATAGAAGCGTGAAGCAGTGCTTCATTAAGCGATTTATAGGAATCTTTAAGTTTCGTATATTTTCCAGCCATAACTATGCTGATTTTTCTGTATTTATCCATTTCTTTTACTTTAGAAACAAACCTTTCCCAGTCTTTCGCATCATATTGATTACTTCTAAGTCTTAAAAGCATCATTATCTGTTCGTCTATTCCCTGTTTTTTTAAAAGTTCAGGGACTTCATAAATACTTTTCACATTATGCACTTCTATTATAGCCTCAAGTGGGACAGAAGAAAATAACGCTATTTTTTTCTTAAGCTCAGAGTTCAAAGGTTTTTCAGATCTAGTAACTATTATGTCTGGATCTATCCCTATCTCCCTTAATTTTGTGACTGAATGTTGAGTAGGCTTTGTTTTAAGCTCATCAGTTGAGCTTAGATATGGCACAAGCGTCACATGAATATAAATCACATCACTTGTATTTCTATTTATTTTCATTTGTCTTGCAGCTTCTAAAAAAGGAAGGCTTTCTATATCTCCAACAGTCCCTCCTATTTCTATTATAACTATATCATATCCTTCTCCAGCTTTTATGAATCTATTCTTAATTTCATCTGTAAGATGTGGAATTATCTGGACAGTCTGTCCCAGATAAAGTCCTTTTCTTTCCTTTTCTATAACAGCGCTATAAACTTTTCCTTCGGTTATGTTACTGTCAGAAGACATCTTTACTTCCACAAACCTTTCATAATGTCCTAAGTCAAGATCTGTTTCAGCTCCATCTTCAGTAACAAAAACCTCACCATGCTGAAATGGGCTCATAGTTCCAGCGTCAACATTTAGATAAGGGTCACACTTTATCATATTGATCTTAAATCCATGAGATTTCAATAACCTGCCAATTGATGCGCTTGTTATTCCTTTTCCAAGCGAACTAACAACCCCACCAGTTATGAATATATATTTAGCCATAAAACCTCCAGAAAATAATCTATTTAATGTTTTGAGCGTAATTCTCCGCTTTCTTTATATCAGCAGGAACATCTATTGCCGGTCCTTGATCTTTAACTAAAACAGTCCCTATAATAAATCCATTATCAATAGCTCTTAACTGCTCAAGCCTTTCAAGAACTTCGTTTTTAGTTTGGGGGAGAGAAACAAATTTTCTTAAAGACTCTTTCCTGTAAACATAAATACCGCAATGTTTAAAATATGGGACTTTTTCTGACAATTTAGAAAGGCTATGATGATATGGGATAGGTAACCTTGAAAAATAAACTGCCCTTCCATCATTTCCGATAGCTACTTTTACGCAATTTGGATTATTTATATCTTTAATGTCAGATATTTTTGATACAACAGTTGTTATATCAAATAAGTTTTTTTCTTTAATTTTAAGCCAGGCTTTTCTTATTGTATCAGATTTTATAAAAGGTTCATCAGCCTGCAAATTTACCACTATGTCATAATCTTTATTTTTAACCACCTCCCATACTCTATCACTTCCAGATTGGCATTTTTCACTGGTCATTACCGCCTTTGCATTTATTTTAATAGCAAAATTCATAACTTTTTCATTTTCCGTTGCAATAATGATCTCATCAGCTATATTAGCTTTTGCGGCCTTTTCCCATACCCATTGAAGGATAGGTTTTCCTAAAAGTGGGAATAGGACTTTTCCAGGAAATCTAGTTGAAGCGTAACGCGCTGGTATAACTATTACTGTTTTCATTTATTTATAGCCTCTATTAGTTCCTCAACAGTTGCTGTAGCTGTTCCTAATTTGGCAACAACTATCCCTGCAGCATAGTTTGATATAACCGCTGAAGTTAATATATCCTTTGAGCAGGCATAAGCAAGAGAAAGAACCGATATTACGGTATCACCTGCTCCAGTTACATCATAAACTTCTCTTGCTTCTGTGGGTATATGAGAGATTTTGATTTTACCATTAAAATTATCAAAAACTGTCATCCCATTTTCGCTCTGAGTTATTATAAGAGATTTTAACCTTAGCTTTTTAACTATTTCAACTCCAAGCTTCTCTATATCTTTCTGTTCCTTTGATTCAATTTTTCTCATTCCAGAAAAAGCTTCAGTAATATTAGGGGTCATAGATGTTATTTTTTTATATGAAAAAAAATGTTCTATTTTTGGATCTACAAAAATTGGAATATTAAATAAGTTAGCTTTTGAAATAGAATATTCAATTATTTCCTTTGAAAGGACTCCCTTGCCATAATCAGATAAAATGATAGCATCAACTTTCTTTTTTATCACCTCATCTATGTTATATAATATTTTCTTTTTAATTTCATGGGTATAGGAAAATTTTACTTCCTTATCTATTCTTACTATCTGTTGATGTTCAGCTATCGCCCTCGTTTTTTCTGGAGTTTTTTGAAAATCACTTTTTATTATATAATCTGTATATATATTGCCTTTTTTCCCAATCATTGATAAGATCTCATCACTAGCCAAATCGTTTCCTATGACTGATACAAGATATGATTTAGCTCCAAGATCTGATATGTTATTTGCCACATTGCTTGCTCCACCGAAAGAAGTTTTTTGCGAAACTACCTCAAGCACAGGAACCGGCGCTTCCGGAGATATTCTTTTCACTTTCCCAAATATATATCTATCAAGAATTATATCCCCGATTATGGCTATTTTTTTATTTTTAAACTCTTTTATTATTTTAAGAAGGGTTTGTTTTGATTTTCTATCCATATAATATATTATATTAAAGAATAGTTAATACAAAAAGTTTTTTTGAATATTTAACTCAATTTTTTTAAAGGCCAGTTTTTTTATATATAATTATATGAGATGAAAAAAATACTCATTATAAGATTTTCTTCCCTTGGCGATATAATACTTACTTTTCCTGTTCTTAAAAACATAAAGCTTAATGACAAAAACATCAAAATTTTTTATCTTACGAAAAAAAACTTTTCAGCTGTTTTACGATCAAATCCAAATGTGGATAAGGTTTTGGAGTTTAATGGTTTTTTAAATACAATTTCGCTTTTAAGAAAAGAAAAGTTTGATATTTTAATAGACCTTCACTCAAATCTTAGAAGTTTTATTTTTACCAGATTTATTATTTCTAAAATAAAAATAAGATATAATAAAGATTCCATATACAGACGACTTTTCGTTAACTTCAGGTATATATCTCCAAGATTAAAAAAACATGTGGTGGAAAAATATCTTGAGACTATTTCAAAATTAGGGTTTAAAATTTATTCAAAAGATTTAGAGATAGAAAATGTAAATCTTTCACAACAATTAGAAAAAAAACCAAAAAAAATTTTAATTATACAAACTGCGTTTTTAGGCGATTTATTTTTAACACTTCCAATGATAAAGGAAATAAAATCTAAAATTAAAGATTCTTATGTCGCTATCTTAATAAGAGGCGAAAATGAAAAAGCTGTTGAAAAGGTAGAAGGTATTGATGAAATAATTTCTGATTGGAAAACAGAGAGAAGTTTTTTTTCTGAGTTTAAAAGACTATTAACTTTAATAAAATCCAAAAACTTTGAGATAGCGATAATTCCTCATAGATCATTAAGATCAGCTATGCTTGCTTTTCTTGCAGGAATTAAAATAAGAATAGGATTTGATATTAAACCAGCTTCTTTATTTTATACACATGTTTTACCATTTGAGTGGCTTATACATGATTCCAAAAGAAACAGTATGCTTCTTTCTCCATTAATTGGCACAAATCTTATAGAATTTCCAGAGATAAAAGAAGATTTGGGTGAAAAATTTTCAATTCTTTCAAAGATTTCTCCTCTTATAGTTTTAAACACCTCTTCTGTCTGGCCAACAAAAAGATGGCCAGATTATAAGTTCATAGAATTATCTTTGAAATTATATGAAAAATATAAGGCTCCTGTGGTGTTGATAGGAAGCAAAAAAGAGGAAAGTTATATAAAAAACATAGAAAATGCTCTTAGGGAAAAATGTATAAATATAACGGGCAAAACAACACTTGGGGAATTGATATCCATCATAAAAAAAGCTGATGTTTTAATAACAAACGACTCAGGTCCAATGCATATAGCATCTGCTACTTCAACCCCGGTGATAGCCATATTTGGACCAACGACCAGGGAACTTGGCTTTTATCCTTGGGGGAAACATGCAAGAGTTATTGAGAAAAAAATTAAATGCAGACCATGCAGACTCCATGGTTCAAATTTATGTCCGAGAGGACATTTTTTATGTATGAAAACAATAAAAGTAAATGATGTTTTAAACGAGACACAAAAAATTCTAAAATATAAATATGGATAAATTATTATGGGCTTTGCCATTAATTGGAGCTTATTCTTTTAGATGGAGCTGGTGGTTTAAGAATAAAAAAGGATTAAATGTTCTTGTTTATCATAAAATAGGTTATCCACCAAAAGATAGTAAATTAAAGGAATTATGGGTTACCCCTGAAAGGTTTGAAAAACATATTTTGTGGCTTAAGAAAAATGGATATAAAGCCATTGTTTTTTCCGAGTTACTAGATTACTATAAAAATAATAAACCTGTAGATAATATTGTGCTTATAACTTTTGATGATGGATATGAAAATAATTATAGATATGCTTATCCAATACTAAAAAAATATGACTCAAAAGGGAATATCTTTGTTGTTTATAACACAATAGGCAATGTGAATATATGGCATAATCCTGAAACTGAGGCGTGGCAAAATATGGCGACAAAGGAAATGCTTATAGAAATGAGCGAAAGTGGGGTAATTGAATTTGGAGCTCATACAATGAACCATCCACGCCTTGAAAAAATTCCTCTGGAAGATGCGGCTTGGGAAATAAGGGAATCAAAAAAACAACTTGAAAATTTATTAGGCAAAGAAATAATTTCTTTTGCTTATCCTTATGGAAATGGAGCTTATAACCAAAAGATAAGAAAAATAGTTCTAAATTCTGGATATATCTTTGATTTTAGTTTTAAACAGGGCAAAACCTCCTGGCCCTGGGAAAGAGAAACCAACCCTATAGATAGGCTTTTTATAGAATATGACGACAGTTGTTTTGATCTTATGCTTCACATCAAAAAAGGAATTGATAGGGTCTTTTGATGGATATCGAAAAAATTAGGAATGAAATAAGAAAGAAGTTCTGGGGTGCTTTATTGCTTAAATTTTTAAGCTTCATATATTATTTTCTTTTTATTACAAAGAAAAAAGGACATGATATTGGATTATTGAAAGTCAATAAGTATTCAAAACCAGTAATATGTGTTGGGAATATTTCATCAGGGGGAACAGGAAAAACAACTTTTGTTATATCCATTTCAAAAAAACTTTCTAATATAGGAATTAGACATACAATAGTCTTGAGAGGATATAAAAGCGAATCTAAATATAATGATATAATTGATTTAAACGACACTAACTTTGATAGACTTATGTTAGATCCTGCTATAAGTGATGAAAGCAAATTAATAGCGCTTTCTTTAAAAGGGCTTGGGGTTCCGGTCATTTCATCCAAAAACAGAAAAAAGTCGATAGAATTTGCAATTCATAATTACAATCCACAGCTAATTATAATGGACGATGGTTTCCAGAATTTTTCAATCAAAAAAGATTTAAGTATAGTTATAATAAATCTAAATATGATTGAAGATTTTTTGCTTCCTTTTGGAAATCTAAGGGAAAGTTATAACGGAATTAAAAGAGCAGACTTTATTATTTTAAATCATTGCGAGCTTTTTGAAAAAGACTTTATAAAAAAATCTGTGGAAAAGATTTCAAAGTATTCAAATAAAAAAATTATAGAAGCATTTTACAAGCCTTGGGGATTTCTGGATTTAATAAAAAACGAAAAAATAATCCTTTCAAAATTCAAATGGAAAGAAGTTGCTATATTCTCTGGAATAGGTGATAATAGTCAGTTTAAAAAGTTGCTTGAAAAATATGGTTTTATTATATCAAAATCCTGGCAGTTTTCTGATCACCATAAATATTCTATTCAGGAATTAGAATCAATTAATAAAATAAGAGAATCTTTGCCGTTAATTACTACATTAAAAGATGCAGTTAAGTTTTATTCTCGTGCAAAAGAAATATTCAGAGAAAAGATCTATGCTCTGGATGTAGATATTGTAATTGATGACACCACTGTTATATCAAAAATACAAGAAATATCAAAATGAAAATAATATACCTGCCTTCAAAAATTTTAAAACCTTCCATATTCCTGGATAGAGATGGTGTAATAAACAAAGATGTTGAAGGAAAATATATAACTTCTATAAAAGATGTTAAGATATACAAATCTGCGATAGAGGGTTTGAAAAAAATCAACCTTGATAAATATCATCTAATAATAATTACAAACCAATCAGCTATAAATAGGGGGCTTATAGATTTAAAGCAGTTTAAAAAGATAAGCGATTATATAATTGAAGAACTTAACAAGCACAATATTAAAATAAATGCTGTTTATTTTTGCCCGCACAGGCCAGAGGAAAATTGTAAATGTAGAAAGCCCAAAACTGGACTTATTGAGGAAGCTATTTTGGATTACAAGATAGATATTAAGAAATCTTTTTTTGTTGGAGATAAAAAAACAGATATTGATACGGCAAAATCAGCGGGGATAAAATCAATATTTGTTGGGACGGGGCAGGCAAAAAATCAGAGATTAAAATACAAAAAAATAGAAGCTGATATCACAATAAAAGATTTAAGAGAACTTAAGAAATATGTTTAAAATATTTTTAATAATTTCCTCTTTCTTAAATTCCTTTGAAAATCCTTTTGATTTTTATAAAAAAGTTAATACCGATACATGTGATCTTTGCGGAACGACCTATCATTATGAAATATACTGGGGGTTTATAAATGTTGGATCTGCTAAAATAGAAATCGATTCAATCGTTGAAATTTCAACAACAAGTTATGCCTATAAAATAATAGCCACAGCACATTCAAATTCTTTCATAGATGGAATTTTTAAAGTGAGGGATACGAATATAGCGTTTCTTGACATCTTGCTTAAAAAATCATATGGATATTACAAAGATATAAATGAGGGAAATTATTTTTTAAAAGAATATACTTTTTTTGACTATAATCAAAAAAAGTTTTACGGAGAAAAATCTATAAACAAAAAAGAACCCAAAAAGCATTCTGGTGATATTTTTGAATCTGTATACGATGTTCTTTCATCTTTGTTTCTTTATATAGGCACAAAAGACGAGATAAAAAAGGAAAGAAGCATAAACATAATAACAACAAAGCCATGGACACTTAAGGTTATAAATCACGGTATAGAAATTGTAAAAACGGAAATGGGAAAATTTAATACTTACAAACTTGAGCCAAAGGTTGGAGAAGAAGGAATTTTTATGTCAAAAAAAGGAAGAAGCCTTTATGTTTATATATCAAAAAATGAAAGATTTCCAGTTCTACTTAAAGCCGAAGTTTTTATAGGAAGCGTTTCTGCAAAACTTGTCAAAATTGATAAAAAAGAAAAAAGATGAGAAGAACGGTCTTTTTTGCTATAATAATTTTATAATGAAACTAAAGTTAGTTTTGCTGTTGAATATAGTGTTTTTTGTTCAAATCCCCTGTTATGCTTTTTTAATCTCCCCTTCATATAAAGTAACAAACATATCTACATATAATACTCCAAACTCAGAATATAAAATTTCCTACAGTTACAGGCTTTTTGGCAATATAATTGGAACAGGATATGAAGGATTTAGCGGAGCAACTATAAATCTTTATCCTGAAGTCTTAGGTCTTTCCAGAGGTCCGGAGGTTACGGTTGAAAAAGCTTATGCTTTTCCAAATCCATGCAACCTGAGATATGGTTGCAATGGAGTAGCTTTTACAAAATTAACTCTTATTTGTGAAATACGCATATTTACTATCTCAGGGGAGCATGTTGCAACAATAAATAAAAATTCCAACAATGAAAGTATAAGCTGGGATCTGAAAGATAAAAATGGCAAAATAGTTTCAAGTGGACTTTATATATTCTATATAAAAGATAATGGAGGAAATACAAGAAAAGGAAAATTGGTAATTATAAGATGAAATCTTTAAATAATATTTGTGGAGGACATATGCTTTTTAGATTAATTTTATTTTTATTCTTTTTTATTCCAGCAATAAAATCATTTTCAGGAGAAATCAAATCCGGTTCGGTTCCAAACTCAATAGTTTATCAGGGTAGGGTTGAAAAAGATAATGCGCCTTTAAATGGGCTTATGCATATAATATTTAGAATATACGAATACCCAAGTGGAGGAACACCAGTATGGACAAGTAGTGAATATTTAACTGAAGCAAGAGCAGGTATATTTTCAGTTACAATAAGCTCAATACCAATTTCTATTTTTTCTAATGGAAAAACTCTTTATTTAGAAGTGGAGATAGAAGGCGAAAAGCTTTCACCAAGAGAGCCAATAAATAGTGTTATATACTCAATGGTTGCTAAAAAACTTGAAGATGGGGCATTTGTTCATTTTAGCTCTTTTACTGTTGGAACAAACCCAAATGCAATAGGCCCTTCAGGTCAAAGAGCAATAATACTGGATGGGGGAATATATACAGACAGGATATGCTTCACGGATAATAGTTGTATATCTACAGTCGGAGGATCATCGGCAGTTAATGAGGTATTCTCATCGACAACCGTTTATTTACGATCTGATAGCGACAACAATGGAAGTGGGGATATAATTTTTCAAACAGCTACAACACCTAAAGCTATAATAACAAACTCAGGTAATATGGGAATAGGGACAACTACACCTTCTGAAAAACTTGTAGTAAATGGAAGCGCTACAATAACAAATAACCTCATAATTGGCGAAAATCTCTATTTATCTGGAAATTTTAACAATGGAATAATAAGAGGAATAAATAATGAACAAATAAGTATTGGACAAAGTAATGATAGAATAGATTTTATTATAAATGGTTCAACTCAAATAACTGTAAATAATGATAGACTTGGTATAGGAACGCCAAACCCATCTGAAAAACTTGATGTTAACGGCAATATAAAGGCGCAAGACATAACCGCAAATAACCTCATAGTTTCAAACGAAATAAAAAACAATACTGGAAATCTTATAATTCAAAAAACTGTTTTATCAAATGTTGGTATAGGAACTGATACCCCAAAAGAAAAACTTCATGTTGCTGGAACGATTAAAGCAGACCTTGGAATATCAGCAGCCACAGCTACCTTCACTTCAGATGTTAATATTTTAGGCAATTTAAATGTAAGCAATTTTGGAAGGACTATTACTCTTTCATCTACCACAATTTATGGAACTCTTGATGTAAAAGGTGGATTTACTTTAAATAATGATAATATAGCAGCTTTAGCATCAACTCAAACCTTTACTGCTCAAAATACTTTTTTAAATCAACTTACAATTTCAAGCCATGTTTTAATAAATAATTTTTCAAGGCTTGCAGTTGGTTCCCAGAGTTTTATATATCCCATGTCAACCTATCTTCAGATAGGGGACTCAAATCTAACCTCTTCAACTGCAACTCTATATATGTCAGCAGGAGCAAATTCAAACGGCAATATAATTTTTTATAGGGGATCAAATAAAGTGGCTTCTATTAAAACATCCGGAAATAATTTAAATATTACATATGGAAACTCTGATATACAAAAAACTTATATAGATGAGTCACATTTTAAAATTTATAATTCTACTGTTATAATTTCTCCATCAACTGATGATTTAAACCCTGCAATTTATGTAAGTGGAAATTCAAACGTAGGTATAGGAACTACTAACGCAAATCACAAACTTACTGTTGCCGGAAATATCAAATTAACTGGAGTTGGAACTGGAATAATTTTTAATGATGGTACAATACTTACATCAAGCGGTTCTCTATCTGTTGGAGCGATATCAAATACAGGTGATGCGGTCATAGTTGCTGACTCAGACAATAATGGTTATGGTTCTATAGTGATGAAAGTAAAAGATAACACAGCAATGGCAATAGATAATACGGCAAAAATAGGAATAGGGACTCTTTCTCCTTCCGATAAACTTCAAGTTATAGGTGGAGATGTTGTTATAGGAAACACATTAAATCCCTATTCTCAGGACGGCAAAGAAGACCTTATAGTCGCCGGGAATATAGAAGTTGATGGGATGTTAAAACAAAGATCTTCAATACCAGTTGAGTTTACCTCATTATATGTATCCAATGATGTATTTCTTTCAACTGCTTCAGGATATAGAACAGGGATAGGGACCATTTCTCCGTCTGAAAAATTGGATGTGAATGGAAATATAAGAGCAACTGGAAACATAAAAATAGAAGGGTTAAGCGCAAGTAGAATAGTTGCAACTGATGGATTTAAGATTCTTTCAAGTTCTATAACAGCTGATAACCTTAGAAGTTCGGTTTCAGGCACAACGGGGACTGGCAATCTCGTTTTTAATACTGTCCCTTCCTTTACAACAGGAATAACTGTAAATGGATATGGAAACTTTACAGGAATCACTGCCTCAAGCGGAACATTCACTGCCACAGGTCAATATAGTATTCAAAGTTCATCTGGAATTTTAATTTCAGCCGGAACAGTCAATCTAAACAATACTGCAAGAATAAAAAATTCACCTGAGCCACTTGAAAATCAGGATGTTGCGACAAAATATTATGTAGATCAAATTGGTGGGGGAGCAAGCGATGTAGGAGCATGGGTCAAAACTGGAAATAATCTTGGAACATATAATAAATTAGGGAGCACAAACCCAAAAGATGTTGTTTTTATAAGAAACAACTCGACTCAATTTACTATGACAGCTTCTGGTGTAAATTTTTCTGTACCAATTTTATCAGGATATTCTATTACTGCCTCAAGTGGAACATTTACAGCCACTGGTCAATATAGTATTCAAACTTCATCTGGGATTTTAATTTCAGCCGGGACAGTCAATCTAAACAATACTACAAGAATAAAAAATTCACCTGATCCACTGGAAAATCAGGATGTTGCGACAAAATATTATGTAGATCAAATTGGCGGGGGAGCAAGCGATGTAGGAGCATGGGTCAAAACTGGAAATTCTCTTGGAATATATAACAAATTAGGAAGTACAAACTCAAAAGATGTTATTTTTATAAGGGACGACATAACTCAATTTAGTATGACAGCTTCTGGTGTAAATTTTTCTGTACCAATTTTATCAGGATATTCTATTACTGCCTCAAGTGGAACATTTAGCTCTGGAATACAGGTAAATAGTGGAAAAATAGTAACTCCTGCTTTTCAAATGACTACTGGCGCCTCAGACGGATACTTTTTGGTATCAGATGGAGCTGGTAATGCTATATGGAAAGACGCAACCAGTGCAGGGTTGGGTGATAAAGTAGTTGGAAATGAAGTACTTGATTCTTATGATAGCTCTTTAACAAGGACAGGTAGTGGAACATCTCTATCTCCATATAAATTAAAACTTAATCTTTCAAATCCAAATACATGGACCGCCACTCAAACTTTTAACAAGGGAATTACTGCTTCAACAATTACTGTCTCAGGATTTTCAACTGCTGGTTTTGTCAAAAATGATGCAAGTGGAAATTTAAGCGGTGGAAATTCAATTTCCGCCACAGATATCCCAAGAAGTAGTCTTGTTAATGGTACAGGCATAAGTATGACTGGAACTTTAACAAATAGACTTGTAGGTTCTGAAGGTAATGTTACTATAAATGTAGCAGCAAATGTTCCCACTTCTGTTACTAATGATACAAATGTAACTGGTTCTATAACAAGTAACGTTTTAACTTTGGGGTGGGCAGGACAACTTGGATTAAGTAGAGGTGGAACAGGTGCTGATTTAAGCGGTGCTGCAGACGGTCCTATTAAAAAATCTGGATCGTCTTTAGGAGTTTATGCTATAAGTCTTTCAACAGATGTGGTTGGAACCCTCCCAGCTTTAAAAGGCGGAACTGGAATAAGCGGAGCAGGTGGAACTGCAAATAGAATTTTATTAACTACTAATGGCTCAAGTTGGTCGGCAGGACAAATTAATTTAAATTCAGATCAAGTCACCAATACTCTACCGGTTTCTAAAGGCGGAACTGGAAGCACATCTTATACAACAAACCGGCCAATAATTTATAATGGCACAAATTTAGTTTCATTCAACGGTTTTAATGGAAGTTTTACCGTTGCAAAATCAACTAATCCAGCTGCCGGTTGTATGCAATTAAATTACCAATATGGCATATTAACTTCAACCGATAGTGTTTCATGCCCATAAATTAAATTTTAAATATTTCCTTAATTATTTTATCTGTTGCGCCTTTAAGAGACAAAAGCGCTTTATTGGAATTTAAAGACGCAGTAATAAGATATTTTTCTGATAAAAGAACTTCTATTCTTGATTTTAAATCATATTCATCTTTTACAACAAATCCTCCCTTATATTCTATGAGTCTTTGGGCAGCTTCTTTCTGGTTAAAATAATTTGGTCCAAAAAGAACTGGCTTTGAAAAGATTGATGGCTCAAGAAGGTTATGCCCACCGATTTTATTAAGAGTTCCTCCAACAAAACATATACAGGATAAAAAATAAAATTTTAATAGAACACCTATTTTATCCACTATCAAAATTTGAGTATCAAATAAATTTATCTTTTCCTCATTGCTTTCGCCAATATCAGAAAATTTCAAATATTTTAATCCAATTTTTTTTATCTTTTCTTCAAAGAAACGAGTTTTTTCCACATGTCTTGGAACAATTATATATTTTATATTTTCCTTATCATAAATAAGGTCATAGCTCTTAAGTATTATATCTAACTCTTCTAAATGAATACTTCCGAAGGTTATTAACTTTTTTTTATCAAAACCTATTTTACTTAGCAAAAATTTTATATCGTCTGCATCTGATGTTTTAACATATACATCATATTTTGTGTTACCACTAACATATATTTTTTCTTTATCTATAAAATGGGAAAACCTTTTAGCGCTTTCCTCATTTTGAACAAATATCTTCAAAGCTTTCTTAAATGAATATTTTAAAAGAGGAGATATGATTTTATACAGAGTAAAAGAGTTTTCTGAAATTTTTGCATTTATATAATAAAGTTTTGACCTTTCAGAGCATACTTTAACAAAACTTGGCCATAACTCAGTCTCAGCTATAAATATAAAATCTGGATTTACCTTTTTTACAAATTTTTTGATAACTGGATAAAAATCAAAAGGTATTATAAAAGCATTTTCAGTTATCTGTTTTGCTGCCAAAAGTGCTGTTTCTGTAAAAGTAGTTATGACTATGGTATAGTTGGGGAATGAGTTTTTAAAAAATTCTATAATGGACTTTATCGCATTTATCTCACCTATAGAAGAGCAATGAAAAAGGACCGTTTTATTTTTGAAAGCTTTGATCTCTGGAAAAATTCTTTTAATCCAGTATTTAAAAGTAAATGATTTTGTTCTTATAACTATAACTAACGGAAATGAGATAATAATAAAAAAAGGAATGAGGGTATTATAAAATAAAAACAAAAGAAAGCCCATTTATTTTTTCTTCTTTGTAACCCATTTAAGATAAAAAAAACGGGTATATAAAGGTTTAAAAGAATCGTTTTCAAAAAAAACTGAAATTTTATTAGATAAAAGTCTTTCAGAAAGTTCTTTAAGAGGAAATTCAACTAATTTTTTTCCATCAACATAGAGATAAACGGGGTCTGATACTTCAAAATTTTCTTTTTTTGATTCTTCAGCTACCATTTCACAAACAGACTTTACTGCCGTGTTAGAATAAACATCCATAATAATTTTTGAAACTGCTAATTCAAAATCTTCAAGTAACGCCATTTTTTGCTCTATATCAGATCCCATAGTTATTATTACAAATGAATAAATATTACAACCCTTTGTGTCCAAAGAGGAAATTATGTCTTTTCCAAAAAGTTTCTCCATCTCTATCATTTCTATTGTGTCATAAACAGCTGATGGAGATAAGTATGATACAAAGTTTGAAACATATTCTTTGAAATTTTTTTCATAATTTTCTTTGCCGCCAAATAATTCAATAGCATCTATCCCTTCTTTCTTTGATTTTCTCTCTATATCATAATAATAAATTGGTATTTTAAAATTTTTTACCTTTCTCATTTTTTTCAACAACTACTATTTTAGGATTAGTCCTTTTGCCACTGGTATGTAAGAGTGGTTGCTATAGCAACAGTTGAGTAAACTCCAGAAATAGTTCCTATAAGCATACAAAAAGCAAAATCATTTATAGCTGATCCACCCATCAAATATAAAAATAATAGAACACCAAAAACTGTTACGGAAGTAATTATGGTCCTTGAAAGGGTTTCATTTATACTTGTGTTTATTATTTCACCAAGCGGCATTTTCGGAAATTTTCTAATATTTTCTCTCATCCTGTCAAATATAACTATAGTGTCGTTTATGGAATATCCTGCTATAGTCAACAGTGCCGCCACTATAACAAGATCAATCTCTCTGTTCGTAATGGACATTGCTGCAATAGCGACTAAAACATCATGCAACAAGGCTATAACTCCTGTTATGCCCCATACTGGATTTGTAAATCTAAAAGCTATATAAACTATTATTCCAAACATAGAAAGTATAATTGCAAATATAGCTTTTCTTGCAAGTTCTTTTCCAACAACAGGACCAACAAAATCTCTTTTCTCTTCAATAAACTTAAGGGCTTTAGAATTTAAAATATCTATTATTTTATTGGCATATTCATTAACATTTTCCTGTTTGCCTTTAACCATTATCCCAAAAGAATTATCATAGCTTCTTATCTGACAGTCAATCCCTCCTTCTTTAAGTATTTTCCTTAATGTTCCTATATCTATTTTTTCTTCAAACTTAAGTTGTAACATCGTTCCACCGACAAAATCAAGTCCAAGGTTAATACCTTTCAGATATATTGAGATAAACCCACTTATTATTACAATAATAGAAATAGCAAAAAAATAATATCTTTTACTGATGAAATTTATGTTAGTTTTTGGAATAATTTTAATCATAAAATCCTCCTATATTTTTAAGTCCTTTGGATTTGAAGTCAGCCAGAACTCATAAATAATCCTTGTTACATACACAGAAGTAAACACACCTATTAAAAGGCCTATTGTTAAAGTTGTCGCAAATCCTTTAACAGGACCCGAACCAAATTGAAATAAAAACACACTTGTAATCCAAGTTGTCAGGTTTGAGTCAAATATGGCGCTCCAGGCTTTTTCATAAGCGGTGGAAATAGTTATAGGTATAGGTTTTTTAAGTAATAATTCTTCTCTCATCCTTTCAAGTATAAGAACATTAGCATCAACTGCCATTGCCAAGCTCAATATCATGCCTGCTATTCCGGGCAAAGTCAATGTTGCATTGAAATATGATAAAGATGCAAGAAGAAAAAGGAAATTAAAAGCAAGAGCAATAGATGCAATAAATCCACCTCCTGAATAATAAATAATCATAAAAATAACCACAAAAGAAAATCCGATAAGACTTGCTCTTAAACCTTTTCTAATAGAATCTTCTCCAAGCGTAGGACCAACAACTCTTTTCTCTATTATTTTAACAGGAGCTGGTAAAGCACCGCTTCTTAAAACCAGAGCAATATCTCTTGCTTCCTCCATAGTAAAATTTCCTTCAATTATGCCTTTGCCTCCTGTTATTTTTGTTTTAATTCTGGGGGCTGTATAGACAACATCATCAAGTACTATAGCAAGAAATCTTCCAACATTTTTGCCAGTATAATCCTCAAATATCTTTCCACCCTCTTTATTAAAAGAAAATGCTATATATGGCATCCCAAATTGAGAATCAGTTTGAACCCTTGCATTTTCAAGATATGCACCCGTTACTACAATAGAAGACTCAAGGACATAATATTTTACCTCAGATGTGCCTTCCTCTGATTTTCCTTTAAGTATAGTTAGATTTTTGGGAAGCATTTTAGCTATATATGGGTCTATTGCTCCTGTATTATCTATTGCAGGTCTATCAAGCTTTGAAATTTCAGAAAGAATATTTGCGCTGGTAGTGGATTCATCAACAAGCATAAATTTAAGTTGAGCAGTTTTACCTATTAAAGCCTCAGCCTGTTCTGTTTTAGATATTCCAGGCAGATCAACACTAATCCATCTATCTCCAACTTTTGCTATTGGTGTTTCAGCTATTCCATAAGCATCAACCCTATTTCTAACTATCTCTATTGCTCTTTGCATAGCATCCTGCAATTTTTCATTTTTATCAAGTTTATCTATCTCAAGCTCAAGTAAAAGGTGTGTGCCACCTCTTAAGTCAAGCCCCAAATTAAGTATATGTTTAGGTCTTTGTTTCATTGCTTCTAATTTTTCTCTTTCCAAAGCAGATTTAAAATACCAATCAAAAGTTGGATAAAGTAGAAACAATGAAATTATTATCAGTCCTATCACTAAAGACATTTTCCAGTGAAGCGCTTTCATATATACTCCTTTTTAGATATAAGATATTTAACTATTTAAAACTGTGGTTATTGCAGATTTTAAAGCAGTTACTTTAACATTTTTAGAGATTTCAAGCTCTATCTCAGAGTCTTTTATTGAAACAACAGTACCTATTAAGCCCCCTACGGTAATAACCCTATCTCCGGATTTAATGTTTTCAAGCATTTTTTGTCTTTCTTTTGCCTGTTTTTGTTGCGGCCTTATTAAAAGGAAATAAAATATAACTATCATTATTATAAAAGGAAACATTTGAGCTAAAATACCTGGTTGAGATGAGTTCATCTTCTCCTCCTGATTTTAAAATACACTTATTATTTTATCATATTTAGAAAATAAATAATATTATGAAATGGATTACTTATTTGAGCCGTATTTATCTAAAAATTTTTTAAAAGCTTCTTCAAATTTTCCTTCTTCAATAGCTTTTTTCATTATTTTAGTCTGGTTTATTAAAAAACTTAAGTTATGAATGGAAAGGAGTCTGTGAGATAGTAACTCTCCTGATTTGTATAAATGAGATAAATAAGCTCTTGTATAATTTTTACAGGTATAACAACTACATTCATTATCAAGAGGACTCTGATCATTTTTATATTGAGAATTTTTTATATAAATCTTTCCTTTGCTTGTTAAAGCCTGCCCATTTCGTGCATTTCTTGTTGGAAGGACACAATCATACATATCAACTCCATATTTTGTCGCCATCCATATATCTATTGGATCTCCCAGCCCCATAAAATAAACGGGTCTGTCATGAGGAATATTTTCCATTATCATTTGAAGTGTATCATACATCTCATTTTTTGACTCTCCAACAGAAAGCCCTCCCAGAGCAAAACCATCAAATCCAAGTTCTATGGCGTAATCTATGGATTGCTTCCTTAAATCTTTATAAACCGAGCCCTGTATTATTGCAAATATTTTGGGTTTTTCTTCCATATGAGCTGTTATTTTTTTAAAATATTCTATAGACCTCTTTGCCCAATTTTTTGTTTTTTCAAGAGCTTCTTTTGCAACCGAATATTCTGCCGGATTTTCAACGCATACATCAAGATGTGTCCACAAATCAGAGTTTATATAATATTGATAATCTATTACTTTTTCAGGAGTGAAAAAATGCTTTGAACCGTCTATATGAGAGGAAAAATGCACACCGTTTTCAGTTATTTTTCTTAAATTGCTAAGACTGTAAACCTGAAACCCACCTGAATCAGTTAATATAGCCCCATCAAAATTCATAAACTTTCCCAAGCCGCCCATTTTTTTTATAATATCAACTCCGGGTCTTAAATATAAATGATATGTGTTTGAAAGTATACATTCTGCTCCTATTTCTTTTATATCATGACTTGAAACTGCCTTAACACTACCCTGGGTTGCTACCGGCATAAACACAGGGGTATGTATTTTTTTGTGTCTTATACTAATTTCAGTAATAATGGATCTATTATTTTTATCTGTCTTTAAGATATTAAACCATTTCATTTTTTAATCCTCATTATTATTTAAATTATCAAACAGGAATCTCCATAGGAATAAAATCTATATTTTTCCTTAACCGCTTCTTTATATGCTTTAAACAAAAGTTCTTTACCACAAAAAGCGGCTGTCATATAAAGAGGGGGAGAATCCGGAACATGAAAGTTTGTTATAAAAGCATCAGCTACAGAAAATTTATGTCCAATACTTATAAATATATCTGTTTCGGTTTCTCCCGCTTTTACAAATCCATCTCTGGTTTTCATTTTTTCAATCGTTCTCATTGTAGAGGTTCCAACCGCAAAAATTCTTTTTCCATTTTTTTTAGTTTCATTAATTATATCTGCTGCGGCAGGTAATATCCTGCAATATTCACCGGGCATAACAAAATTTTCAGGATCTTCCCTTACCATTTTAAAAGTTCCCCATCCAATATGAAGCAATATTTTTACCACTTTAACACCCTTAGATGATATTAAATTAAGAAGTTCTTCTGAAAAATGAAATCCAGCAGTTGGAGCTGCAACAGAACCGGGCTCTTTTGCAAAAACAGTTTGATATCTTAGATCATCTTCATAAAAACTGTTTTTTTCTTCGATCTTTTTCCTTCTTTTTTCTATGTAAGCTGGAAGGGGAATTTTACCATACTTTAAAATATAATCATCAGTTATTGGGGATTCAAAATAAAAAACAAAACTTCCATCATCTTTTTTTTTAATTTCAAGTATTTTTATTCCACCTTCAAGAAAATATTTTTTTGACGGATTTATCTTTTTAGAAAGGGCAATCCAACTTTTACCATCCTCCCCAATTTTTTTTAAAAGAAGTATATCTTTTTTATTCCCCATCTCATCAGTTAAATATATTTTATTTTTCACAACCATTGTCTCATTTAAAATGATACAATCCCCGGGATTTAAATAATTTATTATATCGTAAAAAAATGAATGTTTTATAGTTTTGTCTTTTCTGTTTATAATCATCAATCTTGAATTATCTCTTTTTTCAAGAGGAAAAGGAGCTATTAAATCAGATATTTCAAGTTCTCTGAACTCGCTTAATTCAGTTGCCATAACCAAGTTTTTCAAAATCTATAATTTTAGAACCGGGATAATAAAAACTAAGTATTTTTTTATAATTATAACCCTTATCTGCCATAAATCTTGCTCCATCCTGACATAACCCAACACCATGACCCCATCCTTTTCCATAAAACTTATAGCCGCTAGCAAGTTTTTCTATCTTTGTGATAAATGTGCTTTTTAAATCATAAGTTCCTATAAAGTTTCTAAAATCTTTAGCCTCCAATTTAATATTTCCCCTGTCAGTTTTAAAAAGTAACTTTATTGCCCTTCCAGATCGGTCTTTTGAATATATCTTAATATCCTTTACCTTTGTTGCTCCATATCCGTTTTTATTTATGAATCTTAAAATATCTAAGTTCGTAATATATATATACCATTTTGCATTCCTGGAGTATTTATAATAAGGATCGGATACGCCTTTAAGAGGCAAAATTACGTTTGAATTCCACGCTCCACTAGGGGTTGTTGTATGTCCACCAGAATTTGCATGATAATAAGCATAAAATATATCATCTTTATATGAAAGAACCTCTCCACGTGTTTCATTGACTGCAGAGATTATCTGAGGAGATATATTTTCAAACCCTGTGTATACCTGATGGGATGTAGTATTTGTCATATCATACTCTGCATTTTTATCAATAGATTTCAATGTATATGTTCTTGCCGCCACAGCCTGTGCTTTTAATGCTTCTATAGGCCAGCTTACTCCCATCTCAGGTCCTAAAACACCCCATAGATATCTTTCTAAATCTACATACTCTATTACGTTTATATATCCATTTTTATTTAAGAATTTAAATTTTCCACGATATTTCTTATCATTAATAATCAAATAACTTGATGGATTATTGCTTTCAATATATATTGGAGAAAGAACTTTTTCATCTGTTATAAGCAAAAAATTATCACCTTGTGGAATTATCTCATAATTAGAATTTTCCAGAAGAATATATTTTTCTTTAGTTTTTTCTTCATAAACATAAACCGATCCAAATGTTTTTATGTTCACTTTTGAAACCCCTTTCTCAATAAGTATCCTTACCTCAATAGATTTAGAAATACCATCAGCGCTAAAAATAAAGCTAGATGAAAAGAAGTAAAAAATAAAAAAAAATTCAAAAAAGAGTTTCATTTTTTTTAGCTACAATGCCAAGATGTTTATATGATTTTTCGGTAAGTATTCTACCTCGCGGAGTCCTTTGTAGAAAGCCAGATTTTATAAGATATGGCTCTATAACATCAGCTATAGTGTCAATTTCTTCTGAAAGAGCAACAGCAATATTTTCTATTCCAACAGGTCCGCCATTAAATTTTTCTGCTATTGTTTTAAGCAGCATTCTATCAAGATTATCAAGTCCCTGTGAATCTATCTCCATAGCTTGAAGAGAAGAAGCAGCTATATCTTTCGTAATCACCCCATCTCCTTTTATTTCAGCAAAATCCCTTATTCTTTTCAACAACCTATTTGCTATCCTTGGAGTTCCGCGGGAGCGCCTCGCTATTTCCATAATACCATCTTGTGTGGTTTTAATTTTTAATATAGATGCTGAACGCTTTATTATTTCTCCTATTTCACTTTCATCATAAAAACCAAGATTCTCTATAATTCCAAATCTATCCCTTAAAGGAGTAGTTAAAAGTCCACTTCTTGTGGTAGCTCCTATTATAGTAATTCTGGGAGTTTTTATCTTCAATGTTGTAGCCCCAACTCCTTTTCCAGTATTTATAAAAAAATAAAAATCTTCCATAACAGGATAAAGCGCTTCTTCAACTGAAACATTTAATCTATGTATTTCATCTATAAAAAGAACATCTCCATCAGAAAGTTCGCTTGTCAAAGTAGCAGCAAGATCGCCCGGTTTTGTAAGAACAGGACCCGATATTACTTTTATATTTACTCCCAATTCATTGGCTATTATATAAGAAAGTGTCGTTTTGCCAAGACCCGGGGGGGCGTAAAAAAGGCAATGATCAAGTGGTTGTTTCCTTTTCCTGGCAGCTTCTATATAGACCCGCATATTTTCTTTCATTTTTTTTTGTCCAATAAATTCATCCAGAGTCTTTGGTCTTAAAGAATATTCAAAAGCTTCTTCCTCTGGATTAAGATTTTTATTGTATATATAATCCATTTAAACCCCTGATAATTTTTTAAGTGAAAGCTTTATTAAATCCTCTATATTTATATTTTTATCTTTAAACTCTTCTCCCACAGTATTAACAGCCATACGAGCATCAGAAAGTTTATATCCAAGACCGACCAGAGCGTTTATTGCTGTTTCATAATGTTTGGAAAAAACTGTAAAAGAATATTTAGATTGCTCTTCTGTTTCAAGTCTGTCAACCTTATCTTTAAGAGAATCAATTATTTTTTGGGCGGTTTTAGGAGTAAAGCCAAAAAGATTTTTCAAAGTCTTAATATCCTGAGTTTTAATAGCTTTTTTAAAATCAGAGACAGATTTCAGTATTTTATTAAGATAATCCATTGCCTTTTTAGCTCCTGTATCTGGAACCGAATCGCAAAGTAAATTAAAAATTACTTTCTCACTGAGACTTAAAAATCCATACATCTTTCCGCCTTCATAAGGGCTGAAAGAATTATGAATATAAAACTCACATATTGAATTTATTGAAATTTTTGAAATATCAAAGTCGCATAAAAAGATTTCCCATCCTATTCCATTATTTTCTACCAAAACGTTATTGCCAGAAATATTTATTACTTTTCCCTTAAGATAGGATATCATAATAAAATACCTGTTGAACGCATCCTTATATCCACAAGTGCTATTGCTATTGCATCAGCTATATCAGGATAAATAGTATTTTTAATTGAAAAAAGGGTTCTAATTACATTTTGAATCTGTTTTTTGTTAGCGTTTCCATTGCCAGTTATATTTTGCTTTATGGTTTTAGGATTATATTCTTTATATTCTATTCCCAAGTTTTCAAGAGCAAGCAGTATCACTCCCCGAGCGTGAATTGTAAGGCTTTGAGTTTTGATTTTATTTATAAAAAAAACTTCTTCTATAGCTGCGCAATCAACGTTAAACTCCATTATTTTTTTAGTCAGCTGTTCATATATAACTTTTAGTCTTTTTGAAAGAATCATATTATGTGGAGTTTTTATAAGACCAAAATCTTTGAGCATAATTTTATTTTTTTCAGATGAGAGAACAGCCCATCCAGTGTCTTCAAGCCCGGGATCTATTCCTATTACTGTCTTCATTATTCTTTTATAAGTTTATCAAGTAATTCTGAAGGTATATCAAAATTAGAAAAAACATTTTTTACATCATCATGATTTTCAAGCTCATCCATCATAGTAACTATCTTTTCTGCCAGCTCAGCATCTGAAACTTTAACCTCATTTTTAGGTATCATTGTGGCTTCCGCAGAAGAAACATTTATTTTTCTTTCAATAAGTTTATTTTTAATTTCTTCAACCTTATCAGGAGAAACAAAAATTTCATAAAACTCAGTATCCGGTTCATTTTTAATATCTTCCGCTCCTACATCTAATGCTATATTAAAAAGATCATCTTCAGAAATAGAATTTTTAGGAACTGTTATATATCCTCTTCTTTCAAAAATCCAGCTAACACAACCAGTAGTTCCCATATTTCCGCCATGTCGTTCAAGTATAACTCTGAGTTCATTAAAAGTCCTATTTTTATTATCAGTTGTTGCATCAATCATTACAGCAATACCAGCTGGTCCATAACCTTCATAAGTTATTTCTTCATAAACGGCTCCTGGTATCTGTCCAGTTCCTCTCATTATTGCTCTTTTAACATTATCAAGCGGCATATTTACTTCTTTCGCGTCATCAATAGCCTTTCTCAATCTTGGATTTTTGTCTGGGTCTCCACCACCCATTTTTGCAGCAACTGTTATTTCCTTTATTAATTTTGTATAAATTTTGCCTTTTTTTGCATCATTTGCAGCTTTCTTATGTTTAATTCCAGCCCAATGCGAATGTCCACCCATAACTGTTCCTCCTTAATTTATCGCAATATCTTACTATACAGACTAATATTTATTTTATAAAATATAATCTTATTTTACAAACTGTCCGTGCCCCCTTAGCTCAAAGGATAGAGCAGCTGCCTTCGAAGCAGTCGGTTAGAGGTTCGAGTCCTCTAGGGGGCATGCTGGTACTGACCAACAGCGGTAAGCTGTTGCGCGAGGTGAGAACAGCCTTTAGAGCAAAACCTAAACGGTTTTGCGTGCTGTTCGCAAGGCCGCAGTTTGCCTTGGGCTATGCAGGCAAACGAGGCGGGGTCGCGCAAGCCGTCAGGGCTATGCGTGACAGAACAGCCTTTAGAGCAAAACCTAAACGGTTTTGCGTGCTGTTCGCAAGGCCGCAGTTTGCCTTGGGCTATGCAGGCAAACGAGGCGGGGTCGCGCAAAGCCCACCAGGCTTATGCGTGACTCGAAAGCCCGCAGGCAAACTTGGGCATACAGTTTGCCGAGGGGGAAGGGTTTGAGAAAAATTTTGCAGTGAGCAAAATTTATTTGTAGAAAAGTTCCTTTTAAATATTAAAATCCCTTCCCCCTTGATGGGGGAAGGTGAGGATGAGGGTGAAATAATTAAATCTCCTTGCTGATGCTTATGTTTCCTCTCACTTGATAGGAGAAGAATAAGGTGAGGGTGAAAAATAAAATCTCCTCACCCTAACCCTCTCCAAAAAAGGAGAGGGAATATAACAATTAAACCGTCCCGGAAGGTAATACTCAAAAGTCTGCAGCAAAATATTTAATACAACAAACCCCATTTTTTTGAATTGCTCATATATTAATGCCTCATAAAACAAGATGTTTTGTATAATATTTTAATATGAAAAATATTTTAGTATTCTTAATCATAGTCTTCCATTATTCTTTTTTAACTGCAGTTGAAGATTTAAACAAAATATATGAGGGAGCTGTAAATTCTTGGAAACACGGCAGGGTATCAGATGCAATTGGCGGATTTGAATATATTGTTTATAATTCAACAGATGATGATATAACACTCAAGGCAGGAAGGGAACTGGTAACGCTTTTAAATGAAACGAATGAAAACTCTCTTGCTATCGCATATATAGATAAATTAAAAGCTATTTCCAAAAATGATCCATATCTTGAATTTGAAAAGGGGATTGCTCTTTATTCCTTAAATAAATATAAACAGGCTGAGGAATCTTTTGATAACATTTTTACTATGACATCAGATGAAGATCTGATATTTTTTTCAAGATTTATAAAATCAATGCTTGAAATGGATTTAAGTGGTTATGAAAAAGCATTGGATGAACTTCAGACTGTTTATAAAAGATATCCTGCGCTTCTTGCGCCGTCAACATATATGGTTTCTTATCTATATAAAAAACTTGGGAAAAAAATGCCAGCTTTAAATTTCTTGAAAGACTCCTTAAAATACGATTCTCAAAACATTCAGGCTTTAATAGATTTAGCGCAAATCTATGATGATGCATCTTACTACTTACCTGCCTGGCAGTCATATTTCACATTAAAACAATTAGACTATACAAATCCATATTTTGAAAAAAAATCTAATAAGCTTATAAAAAAACTTGGGAAAAAACCTGATGAAATATTTTACTGGTCAAGGCTTGGCTGGCCGGTGCATAACGAACCGCTTAAAAACACAAAAAAACTAACACCATTAAAAATAGGATTATACTGCGATAATTTAAAAAATCTTTCTTACCTTGATTCATTTTATTTTATATCCAACTCAGATTTTGAAATCTATGATAGTGTTTTAGGTAAAACATTTTCAGGTAAAAAAAATATGCAATATAAAGTTGAGTATATAAAGTCCAACAGGATATATGAACTTAAAGATAACTCAAATTCAAAACTATACTCCACACGTGTTAATTTTGAAATAAGACTTAAAGATCCAAATGGGGTTATCCTTATCAAAAACCCATCTATTCTAAAAGATTTCTTTGGGGTTAACAGAAGCGATAAAGAGGTCTCTAATAAGATAGAGATTATCGTTTCAACAACTGGAATGAAATTAATAAATCATACTTATTTAGAACATATACTCCCATCAATTGTCTCTTCTATAAAAGGACCAAAAGAAACATATGAGGTTATAAAAGCGCTTACAATACTTGTAAGAACAAAATTAACTAAGGATATAACGGAGAAAAAAACATATATACCTGACAATGATGATTTATTTGAATTTAAAGGTTTACAATATGAAAAAGAACAATATGTATCTGCCATGAATGAGACAGCTGATAGTATTTTGATAGATAAAAATTCATCTATTTACAATGTTTTTTACTCCATAAACGCAGCAGGAATGACATACTCAAATGTAAATGATAATTCATCAAAACCAGAATATATTACGCCATTTTCACTTTTTAAATGGTTAGCATTTGATTTCTTAAAAAAACCAGCATACTCTCTTCCCATAGATCAAACCCAGCTTTCTGAAGCTATATGGCTTTTGGTTCTTGAACCAAAATGGATTGAAGATAGGATAAATGAAAAGTATAAAGTTGGTAAGATAAAAAACATAATAGTTTTAAAAAGAGATGATTTTGGTATAGTAAAATCTATTAAAATAGAAGGGACAGCCGCTGATATTGAAATAAATGGAGAAAAGGAGATATCGAGATTTATTTCAGGGGGGGTATTAAGGTCAAATCTTTTTTTTATAAGACCAATTATGAAAGGCAATTTTCCACGCTTTTTTATTGTAAGAGGTGCAGGAACAGGTAATTTTAAAGGAATGTGTATATATGGCGCAAATTACCTTGCCAAAAATATGGGCTATAAATATAATCAAATAATAAGACACTACTTCCCGGATGCAGTATTAAAGGAAAAATGAAAATAATACATGTTATAACAAAATTAGAGCTTGGTGGAGCACAACAAAATACTTTATGGACCTGTAAAAATTTAGATATAAATAAGTTTGATACTACTCTTGTCTGTGGTAAAGGTGGAATATTAGATAAAGATGCTCAAACTAATGTTTCAAAAATAATATTTTCAAAATATTTAGTAAGAGAAATATCACCATTCAAAGATATGATGGCTTTTTTTGAACTATTTTTCATATTTAAAAAGGAAAAGCCTGATATAATACATACTCATTCTTCCAAGGCTGGAATAATAGCAAGAATTGCTGCTTTTTTGGCAGGCGTTAAAAAAATTATTCATTCTTATCATGGTTTTGGTTTTAACAACTCTCAACCTGCTTTGATAAGGTATTTTTATATATTACTTGAAAAAATTTCTGCTATATATACTGATGCTTTTATATTTGTTTCAAATGATAACATAAAAACAGCAATGAAATATAAAATAGGTAATCCAGAACGATATAATTTAATAAGAAGTGGAATAAATCTATCAAAATTTTCAAAAGAAAAAGACTTTTCTTTCCTTGAAAATCTGGGAATAACAAAAAATAACTCAAAAATAATCTCCACAGTGGCAAATCTAAAGCCTCAAAAAAATCCTCATGATTTTATAAAAATAGCTGAACAGATAATCAAAAAAGGGATTGACGCATATTTTATATATGCTGGGGGAGGCAAAAATATAAATTATTTCAGAAAACTGGTTAACGAAATGGGAATTGCCACAAGATGCATTTTTGTTGATTGGGTTTCAGAACCATTTAAAGTTTATCGGGCATCAGATATCTTCCTTCTCACTTCTTTGTGGGAAGGACTTCCGCGAAGTCTTATTGAAGCAATTTGTAGCGGAGTCGTTCCAGTATGTTATAAAACTGATGGGGTTAATGATATAATAATAGATGGAGTAAACGGCTTTATGGTTGAACAAAAAGATATTGCTAAAGCATCTTCAATAATAGAAAAACTCATCACAGACAATGAGTTTTATGAAAAGATAAAAAATAATGTATTGAAAACTAATCTTAATGAGTTTGATATAGACAATATGGTAAAAAAACAAGAAATTCTTTATACAACTTTGATGGAAGAACATGCCTGAGATATCAATAATAGTACCAATATATAACGAAGCGGAAAATATATCCAATCTTTGTAAGGAGATTGCATCAGTTGAAATTGAAGATTTTGAGGTTTTGCTTGTAGACGATGGTAGCAAAGATGGAGGATGGGAATTGATAAAAGAAATTTCAAAAAAAGACAATAGATTTAAAGGAATAAAATTGTCCAGAAACTTTGGACAAACTGCTGCAATTAAAGCCGGGATTGAAAATGCAAAAGGAGATATAATAGTAACTATGGATGGTGATCTTCAAAACGATCCACAAGATATCCCGACACTTATATCATATGTAAGAAAAGGATATGATGTAGCAAGTGGATATAGAAAAAATAGAAAAGACCCGTTTTTAACAAGAGTTTTACCTTCTAAAATTGCAAACTATATAATATCAAAAATAACAGGGATTCATCTTAAAGATTATGGCTGCACACTGAAAGCATATAAAAAAGATATATTAAAAAAAATAGATTTATATGGAGAAATGCATAGATTTATACCGGCGCTTTGTGGATATGCAGGAGCAAATATAATTGAAATTGAAGTAAATCACAGGCCAAGGATGAGGGGAAAATCAAAATATGGGATATCCAGAATATTTAAAGTGATTCTGGATTTAATGATAGTCAAGTTTATGGGTAATTTTATAACAAAACCAATTTATTTTTTTGGGTTCTTTTCAATAACATTTATATCTATTTCTTTCGCTTTTTTTTTGATAACTCTTTATAATAAATGGTATAATAATATTTTTGTGAAAGACCAGCCGCTTTTTTTGGTGGCAATCTTTCTTTCTCTTATAGGAATACAGCTTGGACTTATAGGTGTAATAGCTGAGATGCTTACAAGAATTTATTATTCAAAAGAGAAAAAAGATTATTATATAAAAGAGACTACATATGATAAAAAATGAATTTATTTATGATTTTAAAAAAATATTCGAAAATGGAGGACTGTGCGAATCATTTGATATTAATATCGATTCATTCAAAGATTCTTTCAGCAATATGGTTCAACCTGAAAATATTTATGTGGAAATTGTTTTCTCTGTTTTAGACAATTCTATATCTTTAAAAGGTAGAATAGAAGCTTCGGTCAAGCAATTATGTTCAAGATGTGGAATGCCTTTCAAAACTGTTTTAAAAGGTGATTTTGAAGATCTATATCCTACAGGTAATAATGAAATTGATATACAACCTTTGATAAGGGAAGCATTGACATTAAGCGAACCTATGAAAGCCATATGTTCTCCCAATTGCAAGATGCAACATCTTGAGTATTTTGACTATAAAAGATTTGATATAAACGCTGAAAAACAAGGAGCTTATTATGCCAAATCCAAAACGAAAACACACAAGATCCAGAAGAGATAAAAGAAAATATCAGAGCTGGAAACTTGAATTAACAAATCTTTCCGTCTGTCCCAATTGTGGAGCTCTTAAAAAGCCGCATATTGTCTGCCCTTCATGTGGTTATTACAAGGGTAAGATAGTTATAAGCAAAAAGGATAAAAGCAAAGAAAACAAAGAAAACAAATAAATAGTCTATAAACCTATGAAAATAGCTATAGATGCTCATGGTGGAGATTTTGGAATAAAACCTAATATTGAGGCAAGCATTAGGGCAGTAAAGGAATTGGATGTAGAAATAGCTATTGTCGGAAAAGACTCAGAAATAAGAGATGAATTCAAAAAAATAGGTTTCTCCAATTTACCACCCAGGATAACAATAGTAAATTCAACAGAAGTAATAGATATGGGAAAAGAGCCTGTTGAAGAATGCAAACTTAAGCCAGATTCATCTATTATGGTAGGATGTGAACTTGTCTCTTCAAAAAAAGCTGATGCGTTTATATCCGCCGGGAATTCAGGAGCCATAATGGTGGCTTCATTACTTAAAATAGGGAGAATAAAAGGTGTTGCAAGACCCGCAATAGCTGTTTCATTCCCTACCGAAAAAGGCTTTTCGCTTCTTCTTGATGCTGGTGCAAATATGGATTGTCGTCCTTATCATATGTTTCAATTTGCAATAATGGGAAGTATATATGTAAAAAATATAATGGGGATAGAAAAACCAAAAGTGGGAATACTCTCAATAGGTGAAGAGGAGACAAAAGGAAATTCAATAGTTATAGAAACAATTGGATTGCTTAAAAATTGTTCTTCGATTGATTTCTATGGTCCTATTGAAGGAAGAGATATACCCTATCAGATAGTGGATGTTATAGTTACTGACGGTTTTACTGGCAATATAGTATTAAAACTTTCTGAGGGATTGGCACGTTTTTTGTTTTCAAATATCAAAAAGGAAATAGACAAAAAATGGTTTTACAAAATCGGTGCTCTTATTCTTAAGAAAATATTTGTTGAACTAAAGAAAAAATCCGATCCTGATGAGTTTGGTGGAGCACCTCTGCTTGGAATAGATGGGATAGTCATTGTTAGCCATGGCAAATCTTCTTCCTACGCAATGTTTAACGCAATCAAAAATGCAAAAAATCTTATATCTCAAAATATTATAGAAAAAATAAAAAGTGAAATAGCAAAAACCCTTGAGGGAACAAAAACAGTAGTTTTATCAGAAGATTAGGAGAATAAATGGAAATACTCAAAGGAAAGGTTGCAATAATCACAGGGGCCGCCTCCGGAATAGGAAAGAGAATTGCGGAAAAATTTGCAGAAAGCAAGGCTAATCTAGTTCTTACTGACATAAATGATGATATCAAAGTTAGAGCGGAAGAATTAGCTAAAAATTACTCTATTTCAGCAATAGGATTAAAGCATAATGTTTCTATTGAACAGCAATGTAAAGAGGTTGTTGAAAAAACTATTGAGATTTTTAAAAAAATAGATATATTGATAAATAATGCAGGCATTACCCGGGATGGTTTAGCAATAAAAATGAAAGAAGAAGATTTTGACAGTGTAATATCGGTCAATTTAAAAGGTCCATTTCTTATGTCAAAACATTCATTTGTTTATATGTCAAAGCAAAGAAGCGGAAAGATAGTAAACATTTCTTCAATAGTTGGACAGACAGGACAGGCTGGACAGGCAAACTATTCAGCATCAAAGGCTGGACTTATAGGGCTTACAAAATCCCTTGCGAGAGAATTTGCAAGAAGGAATATTAATGTAAATGCAATTGCTCCAGGATTTATAGCCACAAAAATGACAGAAAAGTTAGATGAAAAAGCTATTTCAACAATTATACAACAAATACCACTTCAAAGACTTGGTACGGTTGATGATGTGGCAAACCTTGCGCTTTTTTTATCATCGGATGAAAGCTCATACATAACAGGGCAGGTAATAGGGGTTAATGGTGGACTTTATATGTAATTTTTTGCGATATATATTCTAAAAAAGGTATAATAATATTTTATATTAAAAGGGAGGAAAAAAAAGATGGCGATGACAAGAGAAAATATAGCAGAGGAGATAAAAAAGCTTATATCGGAATCAATCTCTACCGATATAAACGAAATAAAAGAAGATTCTAAATTTGTTGATGATCTGGGAGCAGATTCATTAGATATAGTAGAGCTTGTTATGGCGATGGAAACAAAGTTTGATATTGAAATACCGGATGAAGATGCTCAAAAAATAAAAACAGTGGGAGAAGCAATAGACTATATCTCCAAAAAACTTTCCAAATAAGTCAAGATGTTTTTTGATTATAGCGAATTGGAAAAGAGGATAGGGTATTTTTTTAAAGACAAAAAATTGATAGACAAATCTTTAACTCATAAATCATATTCAATAGAAAGGAAAATTCTTTATAATAATGAAAGGCTTGAATTCCTTGGAGACAGCGTTATAGGTCTTATAGTTTCAGAATATTTAATCAAAAAATATTCCGAAAAAGATGAAGGATATCTTTCTAAAATAAAATCCTATATGGTTTCTTCAAAAAATCTTTATAAATGGGCAAAAACAATAGAATTGGATAAATACATAAAACTTTCAAAAAGTGAAATTTCAAGCGGTGGTAGGCTTAACTCAAAGTTAATAGCAAATGCTTTTGAAGCATTTATAGGAGCGATATATCTGGATGGCGGGTTTGAATATGCCAAAAAATTTATAGAAAGATTAATAAAAGAGACAGGTAGTTTTTTGCCATCCGATTATAAATCAGAAATTCAGGAATATTGTCAGAAAAGATACAAAACCCTTCCCTACTACAAGTTAATTTCTCAAACAGGGCCCGATCATGAAAAACTTTTTAAAATCGCCCTTTTTATAAATAATCAGAAAATATCCGAGGGGGAAGGGGCAAGCAAAAAAGAAGCAGAACAGGATGCTGCCAGAAAAGCTATTATTGCCATAGGATTATAAGAATACTATTTTGGAGGAATTATGTTATTTGAATTAACTGAAAACCAGAAAGAAATACAGAAGTTATCTAGAGATTTTGCTCATAACATACTCAAACCTCTTTCATATGAATATGATGAAAAAGAAGAGTTTCCAGAGGTTTTGTTCAAGCAATATAAAGACTCAGGTTTCTACTCTATAATCTATCCTGAAATTTATGGTGGTATAAATGGAGGTCTTACCGGACTTTGCATATGTATTGAGGAGCTTTCTAAAATTGACGGATCTTTAACACTTTTACCAGCCACACATGCTCTTGGTGCAATTCCACTTATACTCTTTGCAAATGATAGCCAGAGGGAAAAACTTTTTCCACTTTTTGCCTCAGGACAGAAAATAGTAGCATTTGCTTTAACAGAACCTCAATCCGGTTCAGATGCAACTTCCATAACCACAGCAGCGAAAAAAGACGGAGATTATTATATTATTAATGGGATGAAACACTTTTGCTCTTCCGGAAATATATCAGATATATATGTCATATTTGCCAAGACAGCACCTGAAAAAGGAGCAAGAGGTATTAGCTGTTTTTTTGTAGATAAAAACACCGAAGGTTTTAAAATAGGGAAAAAAGAAAAGAAACTTGGAATAAGGTCAAATCCAACCACAGAAATATATCTTGAAAATGTCAGGGTTCCAAAAGAAAATCTGATTGGAAAGGAAGGATTTGGAATATTTATTCTACAGGAGACTTTTGATTATTCAAGACCAGGTGTTGCGGCCCAGGCAATTGGTATGGCAGAAGGAGCTTTAGATATTACAATTAAATACCTTAAAGAAAGAAAACAATTTGGTCAATCAGTTTTGTCATTTCAGGGCGTTTCTCATAAAATTGCAGAACTTGCTACAAAGCTTGAAGCCGCAAGGGCTTTTTTATATTCAATAGTTAAAAAAATGGATGAAACATATATTCCAGCTTTTGAAAATGCTATTAAAAACAAAACTCCTTTAAGAGATGAAATTAAAAAACTTTCCCCAACCAGATGGACTAAATATTCTGCTATGATAAAACTTTATGCAAGTGATGTTGCTTTTGAAATATGTCAGGAGTGTGTTACTCTGTGTGGAGGGATTGGTTATATGAGGGACTTTGGACTTGAAAAATTTATGAGAGATGCAAAAGTCACACAAATATATGAAGGTGCAAATAACATTCAAAAAAATGAGATAGCTCTTGCTTTAACCAAAGAATAAAATAATCTTCATATTAGTAATAATCCACTACCTAAATAAGAGGAAAAATTTAAGGGAGTTAACTTTAAACTTCAAAGAGATATATTAAAATCTTTTTCAAAATCCATTTTCTTTTAAAAAATCCAGTGTTATTTTTTTTTCTTCTTTGTTTAGATATTTAGCAATTATATCAAATTCTATGTTTACAAAATCGCCTGTTTTTAAAAATTTTAAATTTGTTTTTTCATAAGTATGAGGAATTACCGCTACATCAAATATATTGCTTCTTAAATTAAATGGAGTAAGACTTATTCCATTTATGGCTATTGAACCTTTTTCAGCTAAATATTTAAAATCTGAAACCTTAAAGCTAAAAACATATGAATCACTTTGTTTTTCTATATTATAAATCCTGCCAAGTTCATCAATATGCCCGCTCAAGATATGACCACCTATTCTATCTCCAAGCTTTAATGCTCTTTCCATATTAACATATAATCCTGGCTTCAAATATTTAAAATTTGTCCTTTGATAAGTCTCGGGGCTTATATCAAATAGTATTTTTTTAGTATCAAAATCACTAACTGTAAGGCAGACCCCATTTATGCTAATGCTCTCTCCATCTTTAAGATCTTTGTAATGATTTTCAACAGTTATCTTTCTATCAGTTAATTTTATTATTCTTGAGATTTGTTCAACTATTCCGGTAAACATCACTCCCTCTCATAAACTGCCATGATATCATCATCTAAAATTTTATACTTTTTTAAAACAAGTTTTAAGCCCAAATTATTATTTTTAGTTTTTAAGATAAAATTAAAACCTTCAATTCCATCTTTTCCTATCAAAAGAGGGGCAAAAAAAACAATAAGTCTATCAAATAGATTGTGCTTTATGAAACTTCCGACGGTTTTTCCACCTCCCTCCACTAATATATGTCTAATTCCTCTGTTATATAACGTTTTTATTAATTTTTTCAAATTAAGTTCTTTTTTAAATTTCATATTTATAATTTCAACATTAAAAGGATATTTATTGGACTTTACCTCGGAAATTATATAAATCTTTCTTTCTTTAATTTTAAAAATCCTTGAATTTAATGGAGTTTTCAATTCTCTATCTATTATGCAGATATCAGGATTTTTTCTGTAATTGCAATATCTTATATTTAATAATGGATCATCTTTAATTATGGTATTAACACCCACCAAAATACAATCAGACTCTGCTCTAAAATAATGAGAGTACTGTCTTGATTTTTCTGAGGTTATCCATTTTGCATTATAGCTTTTATTTGCTATTTTTGAGTCAATTGATGTCCCAAGTTTAAGAGTGATATAAGGAAGATTTTCTTGCATATTTTTAAAAAATGGTTTGTTTAATTCTATGGATTCTTCTTCTAAAATACCATACTCCACTTCAATATTATTTTTTTTAAATAATTCGATAGATTTTCCAGTATTTAAAGGATTGGGATCTAAAGTTGAAAATACAACTTTTTTTATTTTTGATTTTATTATCAAATCAGTACAGGGGGGGGTTTTACCATAAGTAGAGCAAGGTTCAAGACTCACATATATTGTAGAGTTTTTTAATTGCTGGGGAGAAAGTTTTTTTATGGCGTTTACTTCAGCATGTGATTTTCCAAACTCCTTATGATATCCTTTTGATAGGATTTTGCCGTCTTTTACTATTACAGCTCCAACCTTTGGATTTGGATGAACAAAAACCCCGCCTTTTTTAGCTTCCTCAATGGAAAGTTTTATAAATTTTTCATCTTCATTTATACTCATTGGAAGTTTTTATAGATTTTTGTTATTTTATTTGATCAAACAAGTTTGCCATCTCAAGTGCGGTCATTGCTGCATCAAAGCCCTTGTTGCCTTGCTTTGTCCCGGCTCTTTCTATAGCCTGTTCAATATTGTCTGCAGTTATTATTCCAAAAGCAACCGGGATTTCTTTATCAACTGAAACCATCGCTATTCCTTTGGCAGTTTCAGATGCTATATAATCAAAATGAGGGGTATCACCTTTTATTATAGCACCGAGAGCAATTATAGCATCATAATTTTTGCTGGTTAATTTTTTTACTGTTACAGGAATTTCAAAAGCCCCGGGTACCCAGAAAATATCTACTTTATTTTCCTCAACTTCATGTCTTTTAAGGCAATCAATAGCGCCATCAAGAAGTCTATTTGAAAGCAAACTATTGAATCTTGAAACTACTATGGCAAACCTTTTTCCGCGTCCACTAAGCTTACCTTCTATATTTTTCATATTTCCTCCTTATAACAAATGACCTAATTTAAATTTTTTTGTAATCAAATATTTTTTATTATATATATTAGGTTGAATCTTTATTGGCATCCTGTCAATTATTTCTATGCCGTAAGCTTTAAGTCCTATTATCTTCTTAGGGTTGTTAGTCATTATAATCATTTTCTTTATGCCAATATCCGAAAGTATTTGAGCTCCGATTCCATAATCTCTAAGGTCTGGCTTAAATCCTAATTTTTTATTAGCCTCAACTGTATCATATCCTTTTTCCTGAAGATGATATGCTCTAATTTTGTTTCCAAGCCCTATACCTCGCCCTTCCTGCCTCATATAAAGTAAAACCCCAGCATTTGCTTTGCTTATAATCTTAAGCGCTTTTTCAAGCTGATAACCACAATCACATTTAAGCGAGCCAAAAACATCTCCGGTTAAACACTCTGAATGAACCCTAACAAGGACCCTGTCATCTTTCCTTATCTTACCCTTTATTAAAGCTGTATGTTCCACACCTGTAAGTTTTTCTCTATAAACCCTGATTTCAAACTCTCCGTATTTTGTAGGAAGATTTGCTTTTGAAACAAATTCTATAAGAGTTTCTTTTTTTCTTCTATACTCTATTATTTTTTCTATGGATGTTATCTTTAAATTATGTTTTTTTGCAAAATCAATCAAATCATTAAGCCTTGCCATCCTACCATCATCCTTCATTATCTCACAAATAACAGCAACAGGAGGTAAGGATGCCAGTTTCATCAAATCAATAGCAGCCTCGGTATGTCCAGCTCTGACAAGAACACCACCTTCTCTGGCAAGAAGGGGAAATATGTGCCCTGGCTTTGTAAAATCTCGAGCTTTTGATTTGGGATTCGAAATAGCTTTTATTGTCTTGGCTCTGTCAGCTGCAGATATTCCAGTTGTAACACCTTTTCTGGCATCAACGCTTATAAGCCAGTTCGTTTTATATGGATCAGAATTTACTTTATCCATTGGATAAAGATCCAGCCTTTTGGCTATATTTTTATCAATTGGTACACAGATAAGTCCTCTTGCATATTTAAGTATGAAGTTTACGTTTTCAGGATTTGCAAATTTAGCTGATAATATTACATCACCCTCATTTTCCCTTGACTCATCATCAACAACTATAACCATCCTACCTTTTTTAATATCTTCTACTGTTTCAATAACACTGTTAAGAGTTTTCTCCATAGATATATTATATTAAAAGAAAAAGATATGTTAAAATGATTTTTATGACAAAAAGAAAAAGGCAAAACGAATCTATTCAAATCAAATCAAATGAAGATTTATTTAAAAAGAAAAACATTATAGCTTTTTTCTTCCTTATTATCATCTCATATTTTACACTCAAAACATATTTTTTGAGATTTCCCATTAATATAGAAGCTTTTATTTCTTCATTAAACCCGTTTGAATACCTAACATTAAATATTTATAAAACTGCCTATTATAATCTAAAAGAAATTTCTAAAATGATCCTTTTACTATTATCTATTTTAGGATGGGGAAATATTGCGATAAAAATATCAAAAATAAATGAAGATACAAAAGAAAACCTTATCCTTAAATATGCTCTGGGACTATGCATCATATCAGCATTTTCTATGTTAACAGGTTTTTTAGGATTAATAAAGACTACTCTATATATAGGCTTTCTTACAACAGGCATTTTTATCTGGTTTTATTATTTCATCAAATCAGGGTATAAAATTAAAACATCATTCAAAACAGATATAATTTCTAATAAGATATTCTTCATTATTTTTTTGATTATTGTCGTTATAAATTTAGTTCAATCCCTTGCTCCGGAAATATTCTATGATACTCTCGTATATCACCTTGGAGTGCCAAAATGGTGGTTCCTCGAAGGGAAGATAAAGGATATGCAATACAATATCTACAGTAAACTGACCTTAAATCATTCGGTTATATATCTTTTTTCTCTTGTAAATTTTGGAGAACAGACTCCGCTTCTGGCAAATTTTCTCACTTCAATATTTTGTTTTATAGCAATAGGATGGGGATTTAGAAAATATATCACGGAAAAAACCTCGCTTACTGCAGCAATTATTTTTTATTCAATATTTCATGTCTCTCAATCATCTCAATCTGCTACAAGCGATATTATAGCAGCTTTTTTTATCATTATCTCTTTTTATTCCATGATAAAATACACTGAAACAGGCAGGAAAATATGGCTTATCTATACAGGACTTTTTTGTGGATTGGCTTTTGGAACTAAATATAACACCGCATTTATAATAATAGCCATATTTTTAATCAATATTTATAAACAAATAAAAGAAAAAAGACTTTCTTTTAAACAAACACTAATTGAAACCCTTCTGTTCTCAGCATTTTTCTCTGTTTTTACATTTCCATGGTTAGTTAAAAATTTTTTAAACTATTCAAATCCCTTATTTCCTTTTGCGTATTCAATCTTTAACAAAAATCTCTCTTCTATAGACACAGATAAAATAAATGGACTTATGCTTGAAATAAAACAGTTTCAAAAGTTTGATTTTATATCATGGATTAAGCATCCTTTTCTTATTTCAACAGGACAGATTCCAAACTCCGAATTTTTTACTCCATTATTTATGCTTGTTCTTCCTCTTGGATTATTCAACAAAAAAAGAAAAGAGTTTTTAGCTTATCTCTGGCTTACCTTTGGCTTTTCCTGGTTTATGTGGTCTTTTAGTTCTACAACAATAAGACACCTTTTTTCTTCATATTTTGCTGCTTCTATTATAGCCGCATATTACATAAATGAAGCTTTTTATGGGATTACTCAAAAAATGCTTAAATTTCTTTTTTACCTTATACTGATATCAACTATATACTGGCTGATATTATCTATGAAAAACGAAGGCAGATATCTTGTGGTCACAGGAGTTATATCAAAGGATGAATATCTTTCCGTTTCTCATCCAAGATATCCAAATCCATCTTATGCGGTTTATAAATATATAAACGAAAATCTTAAAACTTCCGATAGAATTTTAATAATAGGTGATTCAAAAACATTCTATCTTGATAGACGTTTTGAAGCAAGCTCAGTCTTTGACCGAAATCTTTTAATAGATACTGTTATAACCTCGAAAAAACCGCAGGATATATATTTAAAATTAAAAGAAAAAGGGATAACACATATTCTTCTAAATGTAAATGAGGCTTTCAGGACAAATAAGGGTTATAACATCTTCTACTGGGAACCTGGCGAAATATCAAAGTTTCACGATTTTTTCAATAAACATCTTTCTATAGAAAAAGACTATGAAAAAATAGCTGATGGAAGATATCTGGAAAAAGTTATTCTTTATAGGCTTGTAGAGAATAATCAAAATCCATCCGTAGATTATATATCACAAATATCAAACTTGAAATAGTTTGCTTAAAAATTTGATATCATATAAAAGTATGGAAAAATTATATTCTTTATCCCCAATAGATGGAAGATATCATTTAAAGGTTGATGAGTTAAGAGATTATTTCTCTGAACTTTCTTTAATAAATCACAGAATATACGTTGAATGTGAATATTTTATATTTCTAATTCATTATCTTCATTCAAAAAAGAAATTAGATAAAAACCTTTCTAAGAAAGAAATAGATGAGATAAGAGAAATTTATAAATATAAAGACAAAAATGCTTTTGAGGTAAAAAAAATAGAATTTTTAGGTGATAAGAATATAAAACCAACGAATCATGATGTTAAAGCAGTTGAATATTATTTGAAAAAAAATTTTTCAAAAAAGATAAAAAACAATATAGAGTTTGTACATTTTGGCCTGACATCTGAAGATGTAAACAATATATCTTACTCAATAATGATATCCAGATTTATAAAAGAAATATACCTTCCACAAATAGGATTGTTACTTAATTCATTAAGCAAATTTATAAATAAATATTATGCAGCTCCCTTTCCGGCAAGAACTCATGGGCAGATCGCATCTTCTACAACCTTTGGCAAGGAAATAAAAGTCTTCTACGAAAGAATAAGAAGGAAAAGAAACCTTATTAAAAATGATGTGTTAAGTGTCAAATTAAATGGCGCGGTAGGGAATTACAATTCTTTTTTTGCAGCATATCCAGAGATAAACTGGATAGACTTTACAAAAAAATTTATCAGATACCTAAGTCATAACCTTAAAATTGAATTAAAAACCAATTTATTTACAACCCAGATTGAAAATCATGATTCATGGGTTGAGTTATTTGACGATATAAAACACATGAATAGTATCTTGATTGGTTTTTCACAGGATATATGGAGATACATAAGTGACGAGTTTCTGTGTTTAAAGCCAGTTGATGGAGAAGTTGGCTCATCAACAATGCCCCACAAGATAAATCCAATTAACTTTGAAAACGCCGAGGGAAATTTTCAAATTGCAAATTCTTTATTTGAACTTTTTTCAGCCAAGCTCCCGATATCAAGGCTTCAAAGAGATCTTACAGATTCAACTGTTGAAAGAAATATAGGAGTCGCTTTTGCTCATACTATAATAGCAGTTAAGTCTTTAATTGAAGGGTTATCAAAGATAGATTTAGATGAGGCAAAAGCATTAAAGATTATTAAATCTCATCCAGAAGTATATTCAGAAGCAATTCAAACTATATTAAGAAAATACGGTTTTAAAGAAGCCTATGAAGAATTAAAAAAATTGACAAGAGGCAATAAGGTTACTGAAAAAGAACTGGAAAACTTTGTTGAAAAATTGAATATCACAGAAAAAGCAAAAAAAGAGATAAAATATGTTCTATTAAAGCCTTACACTGGAATAGCGGATAAATTAGCTATCTACAAGACGGAGGAATAATGGTGGATGTTATAGTTGGTTTACAGGGTGGAGATGAAGGAAAAGGCAAAATAGCGGCATATCTTGCTATCAAAGATAAATATGATTATTGTGTAAAAGTTGGCGGTCCAAATGCTGGACATACGGTTTTTTATAAAGGAAAAATATTTCCTCTTAAATCAATTCCTGCGGGGTTTGTAAACCAAAAAACAAAACTTGTTTTATCATCTGGAACTTATATACTGATGGAATGGCTGTTAAGAGAGATAAAGGAAACTGAAACCGAAGAAAGAATAATCATAGATCCAAATTGCGTTGTAATAACAGAAGAGCAAAGAAATATTGAAAGGAATAATTCGCATTTAATGAATTCCATAGGAAGTGTTGGAACCGGTCTTGGGATAGCGATAAAAGACAGAATAGAAAGGAAAAAGATAAAATTTGCCAAAGATTTCAAAGAATTAAAAAAGTATATAAAAGATATTCCTCATTTATTAAACACTGAATTATCAAAGGGGAAAAAGATTCTTATAGAAGGGACTCAAGGATTTAAGCTTTCCCTTCTACACGGAGAATATCCATTTACTACATCAAGAGATACAACTGCTTCCACATTCTTGGGAGAAGTTGGTCTGGGGCCCAAATATGTAAAGGACGTATATGGAGTCATTAAACCATATGTTTCAAGGGTTGGTCCGGGCCCGCTTGAGAAAGAAATAAAAGACCCGGTAAAACTTGAAAAATATCACAATCAAGGAAGAGAGATAGGGAGTGTAAGTAAAAGACTGAGAAGAATTGGTGAGTTTGAATTTGAGAATACAAAAAAAGCAATAATGATAAATTCAGCTACTAAACTAGCAGTTACACATTTTGATCTTTTAACCGGTCCTATTAAGAAATTATCTGAGATAAAAGCAAAAGAAGCTAAAAAATTTTTAAAAGTTATTGAAAAATTATCTGAAACATATCCATATCCCCAGCTTACTATCATATCTGTTGGACCAAATACTGAGGATGTCATAGATTTAAGATGATAATAATAGTTTGCGTCAAAGGCATACCAGAAGAAGAAAATATAAAATTTGATGAGAGGGGTAATCTCATAAGAAAAAAGGAAAGTTTTATTATAAATCCCCCAGATAATTATGCTCTTGAGCATGCTCTTATGTTAAAAGATCTGCATAATTTCAATGTAATAACACTTACAATGGGACCGCTTGATTTAGGGGAAGATTTGATTAGATATACAATAGCGAAAGGATCTGATGATGGATATATATTGTCAAGCCAGTCGCTTAAAGGAGCGGATGCCTACATAACTTCTTTGATGCTTTCTAAAGCTATCAAAAAAATAGTCGCTGACAATTCTTTCATGGTCTTTTGCGGTGTTAAATCAAATGATGGGGAAACAGGAATTGTTCCTGCTCAAATAGCAGAACGGCTTTCTATCCCTGTCATAATAGGAGCAAAAAAAGCAAGATATGAAAATGGTAAAATCCTCGCTTCAATTTCATCAGGCAATACTATAACTGAATATCAAGCTTCTCCAAATTGCCTTATTTCTTTTGAAATATCTATTGAAACTAAAATAAGAGTCATCTCTTTAAAAAACAAAATAAAGTCTCGTTCTTTTATACCTAAAAAGTTAAGTTTAGAGAATATCGGGGTGCTGGATTTGAATTTTGACGCTATGTCAGAAAGTCCAACTGAGGTAATAAAAATAGATAAAAATCAGAAAACAACCTCAAGGAGCACAAAAGAAATAAATATTGAGGATGCAAATGAAATAAAAGAAATAAAAAAGATTATATATGAATAAAACTCTAATAATAACATCAAAGGAAAATTTTAATGAAATTTCATTTTTTGTACACCAAAAAGGAGCAAAACCAATAATTGCAGTAATATTTTCATCAAATAACATAGATATTGAAAAAACTTTTGTTGATAAAGCTTATCTGCTTATATCAGATAATATTCTGGATCTGGACGTTAACTCTATTAAAAAAATAATAGATTTTGAAAAACCGTCTTTGATTATATCAGATTCAACTCTTTTGACAAAGTTTGTTATCGCAAAACTTTCAATAAAATTAGGGTGCGGTGTGCTTACGGATTGTTTTGACTATAAACAGGAAGATAAAGATATAATAGCCCTTAAATATGCTTATGGATCAGAGGCTGTGGCTAAACTTCGCCTAAGATCTAAAATCAAGATAATAACTCTTTCTAAAAACAAGCTGGATAATCGTATTTCTGGAGAAAAAAACACAGAGTATCAATATATAACACCTGAATATATGAATCTAATTAAAAAAACTTATCAAGAGCTAAAACAATCAAAATTACCAATAGATAAAGCAAATAAGGTTATAGGAATAGGTAGAGGAGTAGATCCACAAGATTTTGAAATCATAAAAGAATTTGCACATAAAATAAATGCCACAATAGGATACACCCGCCCTGTTGTTTGCGATGGATTAGGTGATTGTGATTTTCAAATTGGAATAACAGGAAAAATTATTTCACCAAAACTGTATATAGCAATAGGGATATCTGGAAAGGAACATCATATAAAGGGGGTGGAAAACGCAAAAACAATAATATCAATAAACAAAGACCCCAACGCCCCTATAAAAGAATATTCCGATTATTTTATATGCGCTGATTACAAAAAAGTCATTGAGATTTTAAAAGATAATTAGTTTGACTTATAAATCCATAAAATAAATTTATCTAAAAAATCATTGTAAAAACAAACATAATTTAATAAAATCAAATTAGGGAAATATAGTTTATTCTTAAAGGAGAGTTTTATGAAAACAAAAAAACAGGCAATTAAAAAAATATCTAAGGAAGAACTCATAAAAAAAGCTAATAAACCAGCTGAAGACGCAATGAAGATGCATCCATTTTATAAAGGGAAAATAGAAATAACCCCAAAAGCTTGTATAAGAGATTATGACGATTTTGCGATATGGTATACACCCGGGGTTGCTGCTGTATGTAAGGATATCCATAAAAATCCTGAAAAAGTATTTGAGCATACAAATAAAGCCAATACTGTGGCTGTTGTAACAGATGGGACAAGAATTTTGGGTCTTGGTGATATTGGTCCTGAAGCTGGAATGCCAGTTATGGAGGGAAAATCGATGCTTTTTAAATATCTTGGGGGGGTGGATGCTGTTCCAATATGTCTTAAAACAAAAGATCCAGATGAGATAATTAAAACCGTAATTAATCTAGAGCCATCATTTGGTGGAATAAATCTTGAGGACATAGAACAGCCAAAATGTTTTTATATATTGGATGAGTTAAGAAAAAGAATGAATATTCCGGTATGGCATGATGACCAGCAGGGGACAGCAACCGTTTCTCTTGCAGGACTTATAAACGCTTTAAAAATAGTAAATAAAAAAATATCCGATGTAAAAATAGTTCTTTTAGGTGCTGGAGCAGCAAATATAAGGATAGGTAGTTTATATATGAAGTATGGTGCTAAACCGGGAAATATAATATATGTTGATTCAAAAGGAACACTTCATAAAGGAAGAACCGATCTTCAAAAAAACCGGGAAAAATGGCATATGTGTCAAATAACCAATGAAAACCAGATTGTTGGAACTCTTGAGGATGCGCTTAAAGGAGCGGATGTGTTAAGCGCCGCTTCCACACCGGGACCTGATGTTATAAGAAAAGAATGGATTGCTAAGATGAATAAAGATGCTATAGTTTTTGCCACAGCAAATCCAATACCAGAAATCTGGCCATGGGATGCAAAAGAGGCTGGAGCAAAAGTTGTAGCAACAGGAAGGAGCGATTTTCCAAATCAGGTTAATAACTCTCTTGGATTTCCAGGAATATTTAGAGGAACTTTAGATGTATACGCAAAGACAATAACCGATGAAATGTGTATTGCCGCTGCCGAAGCTCTTGCAAAATATGCTGAGAAAAAGGGACTAAACGAAAATTATATAATTCCCACAATGGATGAACCCCAGGTATACATAGAAGAAGCAATAGCTGTAGGGCTTAAAGCAATAGAGCAGCAAATTGCAAGAATAAAACTCAGTGAAAAAGAGCTTAGAAAATCCGCAGAAGAAAAAATAGAAAGAGCAATAAAAGACACAAAAATAAGGACAGAAAAAGGAATAATTAAAAATTATAAATAAAACGAACAACTTATTTGCTTTTAACAAAAATATTCATATCATTTTTGTATAATATATATTATAAGGCACCGTAGCTCAGTTGGTTAGAGCGGGCGTTTCATAAGCGTCAGGTCGGAGGTTCGATCCCTCCCGGTGCCAGTTATGCTATAATAAACATAGAATACCAAACTGGAGATTTTAAAGGTATAAGAGGGGTAGAAATAAAGAAAAATGGATGAAATAATACTCACAGAAGAAGGATATAGAAAATTGAGAGAGGAACTTAATAAGTTATATGCTGAAAAACAGGATATAAATCAGGAACTTCAAGAAACAAGAGAACAGGGAGATTTAAGCGAAAATGCTGGATACCAATATGCAAAAGAAAAACAACTCAGGATTTTAAGAAGAATTTCAGATCTTGAATTAATGATTAAAAAAGCTAAAATAGTAAATCTTTCTGAGGTTAAAAAAGATGAGGTTAGAATTGGTGCAAAAGTGAAGATAATAGATAATGAATCAAAAGAGGAAAAGGTTTATTCTATCGTATCAAGCATCGAATCAGATCCTTTAAATGGAAAGATATCAATAGATTCTCCACTTGCTAAGGGATTAATTGGAGCTAAAGTAGGAGAGACACGACAAATAATTTTACCAACCGGCAAAAAAGAATTTACAGTGTTAAATATAGAGTACTGATAATGATATAAGAGGAGGAAAAAATGGCTTTCTGGGGACAGAAGAACGAACCTGATAAAACACCAAATCAATCTGATAATATTAATATTTCTAAATATTCTTCACTTGAAGAGGCTTATAACGACTTGCTTAATTCAAAGACAAAATCTCCCGCTATAGACCTTGCAATAAAAATGAGTGATATGATATTAGAATATGCGATAAAAGAAAGAGCTAGCGACATACATATAGAAGGACAGGCTCAAAATCTTAGAGTAAGATTCAGAATAGACGGTATACTTCATGATGCTTTAAATGTTCCTAAAAATCCTCAACTTCCTTTGACCCAGAGAATAAGAGTCTTAGCCGGTTTTGACCCAGAGCCCCCATCATCATATAGGAATGAAGAAGGTAGATTTCAGAAAATAATAAACAACAAAGCAATACAGGTCCGGGTTTCTTCGTTTCCAACTATAAATGGAGAGAAACTTGTTTTAAGGGTTCTTGATAAAGGACAGCTTGGACTTGATATAGAGCAACTTGGAATGCATGCAGATACATTATCTATTGTTAAAAAAATAATAAGAAACCCTTATGGTATATTCTTTATAACAGGGGCAACTGGTTCTGGAAAAACTACCACTTTATACGCTATGCTCAAAAACATAAACTCTCCTTCTATAAATATAATAACTCTTGAAGATCCAGTAGAATACAGACTTGAAGGTATAAATCAGGCTCAGATAAATGTTAAAACTGGATTTACATGGTCTGAAGGACTAAGGACAATTTTAAGACAGGATCCTGATGTTATTATGGTAGGTGAAATAAGAGATTACGAAACAGCTGAAATAAGCTTAAGAGCAGCTTTAACCGGACATCTTCTTTTTACAACCATACATACCATTAGCGCGCCAAGCACAGTAGAAAGACTTTTTGAGATGGGGATCCCACCTTTTCTAATGGCTTCTTCAATGATAGGAGCCATGTCTCAAAGGCTTGTAAGAAAGGTATGCCCTAAATGCTCTAAAAAAGCAGTACCTCCTACTGAGGCAAGCGTAAATGAATTTATAAAAAATATGGATCCATTTGAAGGTAAAATAGTTAAAGAGATGCTACTTCAACCAAATGCTGAATATCGTGTTGCTAAAGAGGATGGTTGCCCTGAATGCAGAAATACAGGCTATATGGGTAGAACAGGTATATTTGAGCTTATGATAATGAACGAAGATATAAGAAAAGAAGTTTTAAATCACGCCACAACTGATATAATCAAGAAAACAGCCATTCAAAGCGGCAAAATGAAAACTCTTCTTATGGATGGTATATTAAAAGCGAGAGCTGGTATAACAACTCTGTCTGAAGTAATAAGAGTTACTGCAACAATGGTTTAATAATCAATGAATCCGGGCGCTGTGCTAAAATTTGGGGGGAGCTCGCTTGCTAATAGCCAAAAATTAGCTTTTATTGCAAGAAAAATAAAAAAAATAAGCAAAAAATATAAAAAAATTATTATAGTGCTTTCCGCTCCAGCAAATATAACTGACAATCTTCTTGAACTATCCTCAAAATTCAAACAAATACCATCGGCTACTGATATGCTTATGTCAGCAGGAGAAACAATAAGCATCTCTATGATGGAGATGGCGCTAAACTCAATAAATGTCAAATCAAAGGCGCTAAATCCTTATCAGGCAGGGATTATCACCGACTCAAAACATCTTGACGCAAATATCCTTTATATAAAAAAGGAAGGAATAACCAGGCTTTTAGATAAAAATATTATTCCAGTAATTGCAGGCTTTATAGGCATAAGTGAAAAATTCGAACTTACCACACTTGGAAGGGGTGGGTCTGATTACACAGCAGTTTATCTTTCCGATGTATTTAAATCAGATTGCTTTTTATATAGTGATATAAAAGGGGTTTATTCTGCAAATCCTTCCAAAATAGAAAACGCTATTAAGCTTGATGAGATTTCTTATGTTGAACTTTTTGAAATTACAAAGGTTGATTCCTGTGTAAGACAAAATAAAGCTATGAGGTATGCGGAAAAGAAAAATATTTCTTTGCATTTAGGTTCTATTTTTAGCAATGAGTCTCCAACTCTTATACGCAAAAAAACAAGAGAAGATATTAGAATAAAATATCTTTCAATAAACTATGAAGATGAAAAGACAACAATAAATTTTATAGGTGAAAATATTTCAAAAAATAAAAATATAATTGATAAAATAAAAAGCAGTTTTAATAAAATAGAGATAGAATCCAATCACAGAATTAAATCAGAATTAAACCGATATATTGAAAAAGAAGAACTCATAAAAATATATAATTATTTTATTAATCCCAAAAATTAAAACTCTATGTTATACTCCACCAAAAATTAAAAGATAGTTTAATCAAGCATCTAAATTTTAAAATCTATAATTAAAGCCAATCAAGTTTTATCTTTTTAATTTTTTGCTTTTAAATACATCCCTGATGGTTTTAAAAAAGAAGAATTGTTATAAACTATTTCTCCTCTAAGAATAGACATTTTGACCTTTCCATAAAGCTCAAAACCTTCATAAACTGAATAATCGCATTTATGATAAAGATTTTTTGCTTTGACTTTAAATTTTTCATCTGGATTGAAAACACAAAAATCTGCCCAAAAACCTTTTTTTATCTCTCCTTTACCATAAATTCCAAAGATCTTTGCTGGATTTTTAGAAATCAACTCAAGCATTTTATAAGTAGATATATATCCCGGTTTTACAACATACGTATATAAAAGTGAAACAAGAAGCTGCGATGAGGCTATACCCATAGGAATTTTAGTAAGATCATTTTTGAATTTTTCTTTATCCTTAGACATAAAAGCGCAGCTATCAGTGGCAACTGTATCAAAATATTTAAGAAGTTTAAGCATCTTAAGCCTATTACTTTCATCTCTTAGAGGAGGGGTAAAAGTAAATAAATATGAGTCTTTTTTCTTATATATAGAGTCATTAAAAACAAAATAATGAGGAGATGTTTCAGCAAAAATCTCATATCCTCTTTCTTTATACTCTTTTATTATTTCAAAAGACCTGGCTGATGAAATATGAACAAAATAAATCTTTGCTCTAAATTTTTCATTGAGTTTTAAAAGCTTAAAAATAGCATAATTTTCAGTAAACTCATCTCTTATAATAGGATGAAATTTTATTGATTTTGCATTTTTCCCATACTTAACTAAATTATATGATATTAAATCTTCCGACTCAGCATGAACGCATACAACTATTCCAAAACGTTTTGCATTTTCCAGAATAGCTGATATTATAAACTCATCACTCATAAGTCCGCGTAACTTATAAGCCGTAAATATTTTAATTGATTTTGCTCCAATTTTAGCTATTTTTTCAATTCTTTTTTGAGCTTCTAAAGGTGTTTTTATATTCTTAAGAACAAAATGAAAAGAATAATCTGCGTAAGAATCTTTTATCTGAGTTAACCTTTCATTTAAATCTTTTTCAACATCCTTATAATCCCCATCAGTAAAATCTATATAGGTTGTTATCCCGCCAGAAAGACAAGCTTTTGAACCTGATATGAAATCATCCGAATTAAACTTGTTTTTTTCAATCTTAAGATTGAAATGGGTATGAGAATCAATTAAGCCAGGGAAAAGATATAGAGATTTGAGATCCAGAATATTATATCCCTTATAAGAAAAAGATGACCCAACAGAAATCCTCTCGATCAAACCATTTTTAACAAAAACGTTGCATTTTTTAAATCCACCATCTGTTGCAATGATGGCGTTTTTCAATGCCAATTTTTTCATTCCTGTTTTTTTGAAGAAAATAATACCGCAAAACTAACCACAGTAGAACCTATTATAATAAAAGAATAAAGCGCCACAAACCCCCATATTTGATCAAGAGTTGTAAGGGTTTTAACTGTAAGGTTAAAAAAATGAACAGAGAAAGCGACAGAGACTATCCAGAACACTAAAAAAATAGCTTTAACAATATAACTCACCATAATAAAATTTTACAATTTTTATAAGCAAAAAAATCAACAGAATATATTTAAATTTTAATTTCACTGCGTTCAAATTTACACAAAATATCTTTTGCTATTAATATATCTTTTTTGATTCTTGTAATAAGAGTTTTAGCGGAAGAAAATTTTTTTTCATCTCTTATCCTGGAAACAAACTTTATTTCAATATTTTTGCCATATATATCTTTGTTAAAATCAAATATATGAACCTCACATATAAGAGCATTATTAAGAGTTTTCAATGTTGGCCTTGTCCCTATACTTGCCACTCCGCTATAACTTTTATTTTGAAGATAAATTTTAACTGCATAAACACCCCTTGGAGTAATTTTTAAGGGATCCGTTTTAAGATTGGCTGTGGGAAACCCTATTTTCTTTCCAACCCCCGCTCCTTTTACAACAATCCCGCTTAAAGAATACATTCTTCCAAGACATATATTGGCATCCCTGATGTTTCCTTTATGTAAAAAAGACCTTATTAATGAAGAAGAAACCTTATGTTGATTATATTTAATAAAATCTATAATCTGTAAATCTATTGAATTCTCAATGCAAAAATCAACAAGCCATTTATTATTACCTTCCCTGTTATAACCAACTGAAAAATCCTTTCCTACAACTATAAATTTTGGCTTATATTTTCTTATCACATAATCATAAAAAAAACGACTGGCTGATAGATTCCTTATCTTTTCGGTAAAATCAACTGATTCTACAATATCTATTTTATTTTCATAGATAATTTTTTCTCTTTCTTGAGGAAGAGTTATTAAGTTATTTAATTGCCTTTTTAAGATACAAAGCCTTGGAGGTATGGGGAAATATATAACAACAGTTTTCAGGTTATGAATAAAAGAATAATTTGTTAAAATAGAAAAAACCTTCTGATGTCCTAAATGAACTCCATCGTAAGTACCTATAGTTATGGCATATCTCATTTTTTTAAAAGACTGACCACACTTTTATAATCCATCTTTTCTATAACGGAAACAGATGTTGCCTGTTCCAGTTTGTATTCTCCTATCTCAAGTCTTCTAAGAGACGCAAGCGCGGCCCCACACCCTAAAAGTTGTCCAATATGATGGGCTATAGAGCGAATATAGGTTCCGCTTGAACATTTTATTTTAAAAGATAAAACGTTTTTGTTAATCTCCCAGGACAACCATTTTATATTCACCATTCTGTTTATAACTGGCACAGATTGATTTTTTCTTGCAAGTTTATATAATGTTTCTCCTTTATATTTGACCGCGGAATAAGGGGGAACTCTTTGATGAACATTTCCACTTAAAAGAGAGATTGCCCAGGTAATATTCTCCTTTTTTATTTTTGAAACTTCATTCTTTTTTAAAATTTTTCCATCCATATCCCAAGTATCGGTTTCTATGCCAAGATTTATGCTTCCTTCATATACTTTTTCTAATTTAATAAATTCACTCTGTCGCAATGTGTATTTACCAACAAGAATTATAAGTAGCCCAGTTGCAAGAGGATCAAGCGTTCCAGCATGTCCAACTCTTTGAATATTCAATTTTTTTCTAAATAAATCAACAACATCATGAGATGTAATTCCACCTATTTTGTCAACAAAGGCTATTCCATAGATATCAATAAAATTCTTTGTCATTTTCGATTTTTCCTTATTTCTCTTAGTATTGCATTAACAAGTTGATTATATTCCATTCTATTTATTGATATTTTAAAACCACTTGCATTTTTATGTCCACCGCCGCCAAAAGCCATAGCAACCTTTGCTACATCTATTCCGTTATTTGATCTAAAAGCAACTGAATAAGTATTATTAACCTCTTTTATTAGTACAGAAACACCAATATTTTTCAACATCATTGGATAATTGACTATATTCTCACTATCCTGTGGTCCTGCTTTAAAATCATTAAAATCTTTTTTTGATATTTTCATTATTGCTATACCATCTTTGCTTATAATCAGACTTTCAATGGCTCTTGCAAGAAGCCTGAGATTTTGATATGTTGTCTTCATAAAAAAATTATCATTTATTTTATTAAAATTAAATTTATGACGTAAAAGTTCAGCGGATATAATATGAGTCATAGGATTTGTTTGAGGATAGTGAAATCTTCCAGTATCAGTAACTATTCCGCTATAAAGTAATATCGCCATTTTTTTGTTTATAGCAACATTCATTTTTTTAAAGATATACCAGATTATTTCAGCTGTAGAGGAGGATTTAAAATCAAGAAGATTTAGATCAGCATACCTTTTTGCTGTTTTATGATGGTCTATGCTTATTGAGGTTTTAAAATTAAGATTTGAAACTTCAATACCCGATCTAGATGGCACAGAACATTCAAAAAAGACAGCAACATCATAATCTTTCCTCTTTAGAGAATTTTTTACCACCGAAGAATGAGGTAAAAATTTTAAATTTTCAGGCAAAGGATCTTTAGAATAAACATCTACTTTTTTGCCTAGACTTTTAAGATAATCATAAAGCGCAAGCATGCTTCCACAGGCATCGGCATCAGGGGTAAGATGAAGAGTTAAAAAGAAACTCTTATTTTTATTAATTATCTCTTTAAAACACATAATATCCTGAGTTTTTATCATACTCATAAAATCCTTTTCTGTGATTTTAAATGTATATTTCATTTTAATAAAATTAAGTTTTTGATTTAATCAGATAGAGTTATTTTTATCTGACTCTGCTTTTATATTTTTTAGTATCTCCTCTATTTTCATGGCTTTTAAAGGAGTCGGATCAAACTTAAAAATTATATTCGGTATAAACCTGGTTCTAATCCTCTTTCTTATTATTTCTTTTATTTCTGGAGAAATCGAGGAAAAAATGTCCATAAATTTTTCAACTTTTTTCTCTCTTATGCCTTCATCTTCATCAAAAACGGAAAAAAAAACATAAATTGTCTTTCCGCGCTCGGCAACCTCAAGGTCCGTTAAGGTAAATAATCCAATCTCTTTTAACTCCTCCATATTAGATATGGCAAGGTTTATTTCATTTAAAAACATTGACTTGAGTTTTTCACTTCTCCAGTTCATTTATCCTTCTGGTTCTTTCTTCTTTTATATAGGCTAAAAGAATATCTCCTTCCAATATACTTTTGAAACCATCAATAAGAACTCCGCACTCATATCCTTTTTCAACTTCCTTCACATCTTCCTTGAATCTTTTAAGTCCCATTATTTTTCCTTCTCCGACAATTTCCTCGCCCCTGAATATTTTTATAAGAGCATTTCTCATAAGTTTTCCCTCAATGACAAATGAACCTGCAACTTTGCCAAGAGAAAGATCAAATATCTGCCTCACCTCTGCTTTTCCAATTTCTACTTCAACTATTTCAGGCTCAAGCATTCCATTTAAAGCAGCTTTCATATCTTCAAATAATTCATATATTACCTTATATATCCTTATTTCAACCCCGTTAGCCTTTGCTTTTTCTTTTATATCATCCTGTGCTTTTATATTAAATCCAAATATTATTCCATTAGAAGCTTTAGCTAATGCCACGTCAGATTCATTAACATCGCCAATACCAGTATGCAAAATATTAATAGCAACTTCTGAATTAGCAAATTTTTCAAGACTGTCTCTTATAGCTTGAAGCGAGCCATATACATCCGTTTTTAATATTATGTTTAGCTTTTTTATAAGATTTTGTTCCATATCACTCTTTAAAGATAAAAGAGATATGTTCTTTTGATGAAGTATGTTGTCTTTTCTTATTTGTTTTCTATTTTCAGCTATCTCTCTTGCTTTTTTTTCAGATTCAACTACCTTTAAAACATCTCCCGGAACAGGCAACTCATCATTAATTCCTAAAACCTCTGCCGGCATAGAGGGTAATATTTCCTTTAACCTCATGCCTCTATCGTCTATAAGGGCTCTAACTTTTCCAAATGTTGTCCCAACTACAAAACTATCACCTATTTTTATCTTGCCTTTTGTGCATATAATAGTAGCAAGAATTCCTCTTTTTGAATCCTTCTTGGCTTCAACAACAACCCCAAGACCTCTGAGATCATAATTTGCCTTAAGCTCCATTATCTCAGCCTGTAATAATATAATTTCAAGAAGTTTGTCTATATTAATTTTCTTTTTAGCTGAAATCTCTATCATCGGAACCTTTCCACCCCATTCTTCAGGTATTAAATCATAAGAAGAAAGTTGCTGTTTTATATTATTTGGATTTGCCTGCGGAAGATCTATTTTATTTATCGCAACTACTATTGGAACATTGGCTGCTTTTGCATGATTTATTGCTTCAACAGTCTGAGGCATTACACCATCTGTGGCAGAGACGACAAGAACCACTATATCGGTAACCTTTACTCCCTGAGCCCTCATTGCAGTAAAAGCCTCATGACCAGGAGTATCAAGAACAGTTATATTACCCTTGGGGGTTCTTACCATATATGCACCTATATGCTGAGTAATCTGACCTGCCTCGGTATCTACCACATTTGATTGCCTTATAGCATCAAGAAGGGTTGTTTTGCCGTGGTCAACATGTCCCATTATCGTTATTACAGGCGGGCGAGGTTTCATTTTAGAAGGATCATCTATCTCCTCAACCTCAGCTATAGCCGTATCTTCAAAAACTGGAATAAATTCAAGCTCATATCCATAATCAAGACTGACAAGAGCAGCAACATCTTCATCAAGTTTCTGGGTTATAGAAGCAAATATTCCCATACTCATAAGCTTTTTAATTAAATCAACTGGTTTTATTTCAAGTTTTTCCGCAAGATCCCTTACTGTCAAAGCAGTAGAAACTTTAATTTTCTTATATTCAACGCCTTCTTTTTTTTCTATTTTTGGCCTTTCTTCCTTTACTGGTTCTTCCTTTGGTTTTACAGGTTTATGTTGCTGGGTAGAAGGGGGAAGTTTCTCGTGTTTTTTCTTTTTCTCTTCATGTTTTATCTCTACTTCTACAAATCCCAAGTTAGCATCAACAGGTTTGCCATGTTTTATATCATATGTCAGAAAATCATTTTCTTTATCCTTGGTTATATCAGAGGTTTTAAGTTTTTTGTGGCTAAGATCGGATACTTCTTTTTTCTCCTCAGATACTTTTTTAACCTCTTCTTTTTTTATTAATTCTTTCTTTTTTTCAACTATAGAAGACTCTTTTTTTGAGGTTGTTTTTTTCTCTGTTTTAACTTCCTTTTTTAACTGTTTGGTTTTTTCTTTTTTTACTTCTTCCTTATTCTCTTCAGCAACTTCAGGTTGTTTTTGAACAGCTTTTTCTTTTTCTTGCTTTGCTTTAAGTTTCTCCATAAAAGCTTTTAACTTTTCTTTATCTGGTTGTTTTTTTGGGGTTTCTTTTTTTCTTCCAGTTATTTTATCTATTGAAACTTTTATTATTTTCTTGTCTTCTTTGCTATTATCAGACATACAAAAACTCCTTTAGATTTTACTTTTCCTTTCCCTGCTGTTTCTGGTTTTCAAGGTATTTTTTAACTGATTCCAAAATTTTCTGAGCAGTTTTATCACCTATACCAGAAAGGCTTGATAGGTCATCCGGAGTCATATTTGCTATCTTTTCTGGTTCATTATAACCCATCTTTACCAGGGTCTGAGCCGCTTTTTGAGTTATCCCCTCTATTTCAGTTAATCTTGCAACCTGTTTTTTAAAAGACTGAGTAGATTCGTTCTGTTTTTCAGTTTCTGATTTTATCTCAAAGCTATATTCCGTCAATTTCTCAACAAGCATCTTATTAATTCCATCTCTTCCAAACGCCAATTCTACCTGATCGTCTGGGACAACAATTATTGCAATTTTATTGCTCTTATCTATTGAAACAGAACTGACCTTTGCGGGAGAGAAAGCTTTGGCAATTATCTGAACTATATCTTCAGAATAAGGTATAAGATCTATCTTTTCATTTGACAACTCAGCCATAATTGCCTTTATCCTTGAACCCTTTACCCCAACACATGCTCCAACTGGATCTATTTTAGGTGAATTACTTTTGACTATAACCTTTGATCTTACCCCGGGCTCCCTAACAATCTGTACTATTTCGACAATACCTTCATAAATCTCTGGAATTTCATTTTGCAGTATTGCCTTCATAAACTCTATAGAAGCTCTTGAAAGTATTATCTGAGGAGTTTTTGTTTTTTCAACTCTTTGAATTATGGCTTTTACCCTATCATTCACACTATATCTTTCTCTTCTTATTTGCTCTGAAAACGGAAGTACTGCCTCAGCCTTTCCAAGATTTACAAGTAAATCCCTGTTATTTATATGTGTAACAAGTCCTGTTACTATTTCTCCAATTCTTGGGGCAAATTCATTATAAGTTTTATCCCTTTCAGATATTCTTATCTTCTGCAATAATGTCTGCTTGGCTATTTGAGACGCTATTCGCGAAAAATCCTCAACCTCTACTGGAATTCTTATATTTTCTCCTACTTTAGCATCTGGCTTGTATTTTTTTGCGTCATCAAGAGATATTTCAAGTTCTTCTATAGCTATATCATCAACTACAGTTTTAACAAAATAAGCCTTCATCTCCGCCGTATTTGGATCAACCTCAGCCTCTATCTGAACAACCTTACCATAATATTTTCTCAAAGCTGTGACTATAGAATCGGATATGGTTTTAAATATCTCCTCTTTTTTAATGTTTTTATCTTTTTCAAGCTGCTCTATTATTGCCATAAATTCATTTTTGCTTTTAAATAATTTATCCATATATCTCTCCTTATCAATTTATTTTTTTAAAAATTTCGTTATCATCAGGATTAAGCCTTACTTCGTTTATATCATTTAAATTAAATTTCAAACCATCTTCAAAATAAACTATATTATCTTTAAAATCCACTATTTTTGAATAATAAGTTCTTGTTCCATCAATAGGTTGTTTCAATATTATCTTCACATCTCTTCCCTTAAATCTCTCAAAATCTTTAGGTTTTTTTATTAATCTATCTATTCCAGGGGATGAAACCTCAAGAATATAGGGGGTATCAATCAAAGAATTTATATCTATAAAGGATCCAATTTTTTCAGACCATTTTTCGCAATCATCTATTCCAACATTTCCCTGCTCTTTGTCTATAAATATCTGAATAACAAGACTTCTGGCTCTATGAATTTTTATATCAATTATCTCAAAGCCAGATCCTTCAAATAGCGGCAACAGTTTTTCTTCTATTTCAAAGCTATTCATAAATCAGTCCTCATAATAAAAAAGTGGCTTTTTGAGCCACTTTTAATAAAAACGGATAATATCTTATTCCGTTAGAACTCACAGCCTAAAGGCCTTATTAATATGATATCATAATTAAATCAGAAAAACAATACCTTGTATGAGTTCACGAGTTCAAAACGCTAGTGCAACAAAAGAACATATCTGCCGTATAATAAGAGCTAGATTTGAAATACAAACACTTAAACAAGTATGAGCGTGACAAACTGTTAGTTTTACGAATGCGAGGGTTAAAATTCAGGGAAATAGCGAAAATTCCAAAATCGCAGCCCCAGCACGTTATCACATAAGCTTGAGAAGGAATAGTTCACGTAAAGGGCATTACTTACCGCACAAAGCACAAGAGAAAGCGGAAAAGAGGCTTAAGAAAAGCCACAAGAAGAAAAGGCTCAAAACCTATGCCTTAAGATTAGATGTTGAGAATATGCTTATGAAAGGTTGGTCGCCAGAAATTATATCTGGTCGTCTTAAAATGCTTAACGGAGGCAAGTGTGTAATAAGCCACGAAAGCATATACCAGTGGATATATAAAGAAGCGCCGTATCTGAAAGGCTATTTAGTTCGTGGTCGTGA